>NZ_QBJD02000013.1 GCF_003057745.1 Enterobacter sp. RIT418 | reverse complement strand
AACCCTTTCACCATCTGCGTCAGCACCATATAGCCCGCGAGGATCGCCACCAGCCACGGGAAGTAGCTCAGCGGCAGCGCCTGCAGCTGCAGGTATCCCGCCAGCGGCGAGAACGGCAGCGCGATACCGAGTGCCATCACGAGGCCGGTCATGATAATCAGCGGCCAGGCGGCGCGGCTCTGGATAAACGGAATGCGGCGCGTGCGGATCATATGCACAATCAGCGTCTGCGACAGCAGCCCCACCACGAACCAGCCGGACTGGAACAGCGTCTGATGTTCCGGCGTGTTGGCGTGGAACACGAACCACATCAGGCAGAAGGTCAGAATGTCAAAGATGGAGCTGATCGGGCCAAAGAACAGCATAAAACGGCCGAGATCGGACGGATTCCAGCGCTGCGGCTTTTGGATCTGCTCGTCGTCCACGTTATCAAACGGGATAGCCACCTGCGACACGTCGTACATCAGGTTTTGAATCAGCAGGTGCAGCGGCAGCATCGGCAAAAACGGCAGAAACGCGCTCGCCACCAGCACGCTAAACACGTTGCCAAAGTTGGAGCTGGCGGTCATTTTGATGTACTTCAGCATGTTGGCGAAGGTACGGCGTCCTTCAATCACGCCCTCTTCCAGCACCATCAGGCTCTTTTCCAGCAGGATGATATCCGCCGCCTCGCGGGCGATATCCACCGCGCCGTCCACGGAGATACCAATATCCGCCGCGCGCAGCGCGGGCGCATCGTTAATGCCGTCGCCCATAAAGCCCACGACGTGCCCTTCGCGCTTAAGCAGCGTCACGATACGCTCTTTGTGCATCGGCGTCAGGCGGGCAAACAGCGTGGTGCGCTGGGCCAGCGCGGCCAGCGCGTCGTCGGAGAGCGGTTCGATCTCGCTGCCCACCACCACGTCACCCGCGTCCAGCCCCACGTCATGACACACCTTTGCCGCCACCAGCTCGCTGTCGCCGGTGAGAATTTTTACCGTGATGCCGCTGGCCTTCAGCGCCTTCAGCGCCGGCGCGGTGGTCTCCTTCGGCGGATCGAGGAATGCGATATAACCCTCGAGGATCAAATCGGATTCATCAATACGCTGATAGTCCCCTTCGCGGGCGGGCAGGAATTTGGTGGCGACCGCCACCACGCGCAGCCCCTGACGGTTCAGGTTGTCGGTGACGCGCCTGATGCGGCGCAGCATGGTGTCGTTCAGCGGCACGATCTCGCCGTTGTGGCGCACCTGGGTGCAGACGTTGAGGATCTCCTGCAGCGCCCCTTTGCAGATCAGCTGATGGATGTCCGGCTCCTCGCTCACCACCACGGACATGCGGCGGCGCTCGAAGTCGAACGGGATTTCGTCCACCTTCTGCCAGCGTCCGGACAGCGTGCGCACCGCCTCTTCGTCTACCCCTTCCAGCACCGCCACGTCGAGCAGGTTTTTCAGCCCGGTCTGGTAGTGGCTGTTGAGCCAGGCGCTGTGAAGCACGCGGTCGCTTGGCTTGCCGGAGATGTCGGTATGGTGCTCCAGCACGATTTTATCCTGCGTCAGCGTGCCGGTTTTATCGGTGCAGAGAATGTCCATTGCGCCAAAGTTCTGGATAGCGTCGAGGTGCTTCACGATCACCTTTTGCTTAGAGAGCTTGACCGCTCCGCGCGCCAGCGTGGAGGTCACGATCATCGGCAGCATTTCCGGCGTCAGGCCAACCGCCACCGAGAGCGCGAACAGCGCCGCTTCCCACCAGTCGCCTTTGGTGTAGCCGTTAATCAGCAGCACGATTGGCGTCATCACCATCATAAAGCGAATCAGCAACATGCTGACGCGGCCAATCCCCTTCTGAAACGCGTTGGGCTCGCTCTCCTGCTCCGTGACGCGCCCGGCCAGCTGGCCGAACCAGGTATTGCCGCCCGTCGCGATGACGATCGCCTGCGCCGTGCCGCTCACCACCGTGGTGCCCATAAAGCAGAGGGTGTCGCACTCAAGCGGGTTCACCTGATCGGGCTCGCGAGAGCGCGCCACCTTCTCAACCGGCAGCGATTCGCCCGTCAGGGACGCCTGCGCCACGAACAGATCGCGCGCCTGAATGATGCGTAAATCCGCCGGGATCATGTCCCCCGCGGCAAGCTTCACCAGATCGCCCGGCACCAGCTGGTCAATGGGAAGCTCAACCCAGGCGTTTTCGCCGAGATCGTTTATCACGCGCGACACGGTGGCCGTATTGCTGACCATCGCCTTCAGGGCGTCCGCGGCTTTGGTGGAGCGCGCTTCCTGAATGAAGTTCAGCAGCGTGGAAATCCCCACCATCAGCGCAATCACCCCTGCGGCGAACAGATCTTCGGTGGCGTACGAAATAATGCCCAGCACCGTCAGCAGCAGGTTGAACGGGTTGCGGTAGCAGAGCCACAGGTGCACCCACCACGGCGCCGGCTTTTGCGCCGGGATCTGGTTATCGCCGTGCACGGCGCGGATTTTTTCGACCTCGGCGGCGTTCAGCCCTTCAGGATGCCCGCCAAACGCGCGCCAGACTTCATTTTCATCCATCGCCGCCGCGTTCAGGCAGCGCGCGGTCAGGCTTGCGGGGATCGTCGCCCCGGCGATATTTTTGGCGTTGGGCAGCGGGTCGCGCGCGACCAGACGGCGCGGCAGGTGGCGGTTCAGCTGGTCGAGCAGCTGCCGGGTAATATTTTTCAGCATAGTCATTCCCCCGCATCCGCACATGCGGACGCAGTTTTTCCGTCAGGCACGCAAAGGCCGTACCTGACAGGCACTTTCATTTTTAAAGCAGGAACGTAAGATACGTCGCTACCTCACAGCACCGGTGAGACAGCGAGAAGGCTGGCTTACCGGAAAGAACGTTCTCTCCCGTTCAGGAGAGGTGCGGGATCGGGATCCATAAAGCCTCCGGTAAGTTAAAAAAAGGATGTCGGCGCGCAGTATACGGATTTAACCATACCGGTTGTGACGATTCGGGCGGTATTATAACGCCGGGCAAATAAACCAAACGTAAACCAGACTTTGCCCATAGCGAAATCACGCTATCAGGATAGGCTCAATTGACCACGTTTTCGTTGATACAGGGAATACAGCATGCAGAACCGCCTTACGATTAAAGACATTGCGCGCTTAAGCGGCGTGGGAAAATCGACCGTCTCCCGCGTGCTTAACAACGAAAGCGGTGTCAGCGAACGCACGCGCGAACGCGTCGAAGCGGTGATGAACCAGCACGGCTTTTCCCCTTCCCGCTCCGCGCGCGCCATGCGCGGCCAGAGCGACAAAGTGGTGGCGATTATCGTCTCGCGCCTCGATTCCCTCTCAGAAAACCTCGCCGTACAGACCATGCTGCCCGCCTTTTACGAGCAGGGCTACGACCCGATCATGATGGAGAGCCAGTTCTCGCCGCAGATGGTGGAAGAGCATCTCGGCATGCTTCAGCGCCGCAACATCGACGGCGTGGTGCTGTTTGGTTTTACCGGCATAAAAGAAGAGATCCTCAAGCCCTGGCAGCCGTCGCTGGTGCTGCTGGCGCGTGACGCCAGCGGGTTTGCCTCCGTTTGCTATGACGACGAAGGCGCCATTATCACCCTGATGCAGCGCCTGTTCGACGACGGTCACCGCCATATCAGCTACCTGGGCGTGCCGCATTCCGACGTCACCACCGGCAAGCGCCGCCACGAAGCGTATCTGACGTTCTGCAAGCAAAATAATCTTCCCGCCGTGGCGTCCCTGCCGGGGCTTGGCATGAAGCAGGGCTATGAGCAGGTCGCCAGCGTCCTGACGCCGCAGACCACCGCGCTGGTCTGCGCCACGGACACCCTGGCGCTGGGCGCGAGCAAATATCTCCAGGAGCAGCGGGTCAGCCAGGTTCAGCTGGCAAGCGTGGGCAGCACGCCGCTGATGACGTTTTTACACCCTGAAATTATCACCGTTGACCCCGGCTATGCCGAGTCCGGCAGGCAGGCCGCCGCGCAGCTGATCGAGCAGATCAACGGACGCGCCGAACCGCGCCAGATCGTCGTTCCCTCCCACCTCGCTTAAGCGTTGAAAACCGATTTATTGTGATCCTCGCCCGATTTCGGGAACGTTCCCATTTTCGCCGTCGCGCTTAACGCGTAGGCTTGCGTTCAGGTCATTACATCCTTCCCCATCTGTCATGAGGTTTCATGATGAGTAAAGTTAATCAGGCCGATATCGATCGGCTCATTGTCCTGGTCGGCGGGCGCGAGAACATTGCGACCGTCAGCCATTGCATCACCCGCCTGCGCTTTGTGTTAAACGATCCGACCAAAGCCGATCCGAAGGCCATTGAAGAACTGAAAATGGTAAAAGGCTGCTTCACCAACGCCGGGCAGTTCCAGGTGGTGATTGGTACCGAAGTGGGTGATTACTATCAGGCTCTGCTGGCAACAACCGGGCATTCATCTGCCGATAAGGAGCAGGCGAAGAAAGCGGCGCGTCAGAATATGAAGTGGCACGAGCAGCTGATTTCCCACTTCGCGGAAATCTTCTTCCCGCTGCTGCCTGCGCTGATCAGCGGGGGTCTGATCCTGGGCTTCCGCAACGTCATCGGCGACGTGCCGATGAGCGACGGCAAAACGCTGGCGCAGATGTATCCCGCGCTGCAAAGCATCTACGACTTCCTGTGGCTGATTGGCGAAGCGATCTTCTTCTATCTGCCGGTGGGCATCTGCTGGTCGGCGGTGCGCAAGATGGGCGGCACGCCGATCCTCGGCATCGTGCTGGGCGTCACGCTGGTCTCTCCGCAGTTAATGAACGCTTACTTACTTGGTCAGCAGGTGCCGGACGTGTGGAACTTCGGCCTGTTTACCATCGCCAAGGTGGGCTATCAGGCGCAGGTGATCCCGGCGCTGCTGGCCGGCCTGACGCTCGGCTTTATTGAGACGCGCCTGAAGCGCATCGTGCCGGATTATCTCTATCTGGTGGTCGTCCCGGTCTGCTCGCTGATTCTGGCCGTGTTCCTGGCCCACGCGTTTATCGGTCCGTTTGGCCGTATGATTGGCGACGGCGTAGCCTTCGCGGTGCGTCACCTGATGACCGGCAGCTTCGCGCCGATTGGCGCCGCCCTCTTCGGCTTCCTCTACGCGCCGCTGGTCATTACCGGCGTACACCAGACGACGCTCGCCATTGATATGCAGATGATTCAAAGCCTCGGCGGCACGCCGGTCTGGCCTATCATCGCGCTGTCTAACATCGCGCAGGCCTCGGCGGTGACCGGCATTATTATCGTCAGCCGCAAACACAACGAACGTGAGATCTCCGTTCCGGCGGCTATCTCTGCCTACCTCGGCGTGACCGAACCGGCGATGTACGGCATTAACCTGAAATATCGCTTCCCGATGCTCTGCGCGATGATCGGCTCCGGGCTGGCGGGCCTGCTCTGCGGCCTGAACGGCGTGATGGCAAACGGGATTGGCGTCGGCGGCCTGCCGGGCATCCTCTCCATCCAGCCGACCTTCTGGCAGGTGTTTGCGCTGGCGATGGCGGTGGCGATTATCGTGCCGATGGCGCTCACCACCGTGATTTACCAGCGTAAGTTCCGTCAGGGCACGCTGCAGATTGTTTAACTTTCTCATTCGGGGCGCAGTTGCGCCCCTTCGCATTTGCAGGAACGCATTATGAATACCCTTCCTCACTGGTGGCAAAACGGCGTCATCTATCAGATTTACCCAAAGAGCTTCCAGGACACCACCGGGCGCGGCACCGGCGATTTACGCGGCGTGACGCAGCGCCTGGACTACCTGAAAACCCTCGGCATCGACGCCATCTGGCTCACGCCGTTCTACATTTCTCCGCAGGTGGATAACGGCTACGACGTAGCCAACTACACCGCCATCGACCCGGCCTACGGCACGCTCGACGACTTTGACGAACTGGTGGCGCAGGCGCACCGGCGCGGCATTCGCATCGTGCTGGACATGGTGTTGAATCATACCTCGACGCAGCACGCGTGGTTCCGCGAGTCGCTGGACAAAGAGAGCCCGTACCGTCAGTTCTACATCTGGCGCGACGGCACGCCCGAGCAGCTCCCGAACAACTGGCGCTCTAAGTTTGGCGGCAATGCCTGGCGCTGGCACGCCGAGAGCGAGCAGTATTATCTGCACCTGTTTGCCCCCGAGCAGGCAGACCTCAACTGGGAAAACCCGGCCGTGCGCGCCGAGCTGAAAAAGGTCTGCGCGTTCTGGGCCGATCGCGGCGTGGACGGGCTGCGCCTCGACGTGATTAACCTGATTTCGAAAGATCAGGATTTCCCTGACGACGAGTACGGCGACGGCCGCCGCTTTTACACCGACGGACCGCGCATCCACGACTATCTGCAGGAGATGAGCCGCGACGTCTTTACCCCGCGAAACCTGATGACGGTGGGGGAAATGTCGTCAACGTCGCTTGAGAACTGCCAGCGATACGCCGCGCTCGACGGCAGCGAGCTGTCGATGACCTTTAACTTCCACCACCTGAAGGTGGATTACCCCGGCGGCGAGAAGTGGACGCGGGCAAAACCGGACTACGTGGCCCTGAAAACCCTGTTCAGCCACTGGCAGCAGGGGATGCACAACAGGGCGTGGAACGCGCTGTTCTGGTGTAACCACGACCAGCCGCGCATCGTCTCGCGCTTTGGCGACGAGGGCGAGCACCGCGCGGCTGCCGCGAAGATGCTCGGCATGGTGCTGCACGGCATGCAGGGCACGCCGTACATCTATCAGGGTGAAGAGATCGGCATGACCAACCCGCACTTCGCCCGCATCACCGACTATCGCGACGTGGAAAGCCTCAACATGTTCGCCGAACTGCGGGCGAACGGTCGCGATCCGGAGGAATTATTAGCCATCCTGGCGAGTAAATCGCGCGACAACGGCCGTACGCCGATGCAGTGGGACGCCTCGCACAATGCGGGCTTTACCGAGGGCGAGCCGTGGATCGGCGTCTGCGATAACTATGAAACCGTCAACGTCCGCGCGGCGCTGGACGACCCGGATTCGGTGTTTTACACCTACCAGTCGCTGATTCGCCTGCGCAAAACGCTGCCGGTGCTGACGTGGGGAGATTACGAGGATCTCCTGCCGGAGCACCCTTCCCTCTGGTGCTATCGCCGCCGTTGGCAGGGCGAGACGCTGCTCGTGGTGGCGAACCTGAGCGGCGAACCGCAGGCGTGTCCGTCAGCGTTCATCAACGACAGTATGCAGCCCGTGATGAGCAACTACCCGACGCCGGAAACGACGACGCTGCGTCCGTTTGAAGCCACCTGGTGGCTACAGCAGTAAACTCCCGCCGGGCGCCCGCAGCGTCCGGCTTATTTTGCTGTTTTTGTTGAAAAATTAATCAGATTTTTCCTTCCTAGATTTACAAACGCTGTATCGCCCGCCGTTTGTACTCTCGTCTTTTTACCTTGTTCTGAATCAAAAAAATCGCAAACATGTTTGATGCAAATCACTATATGTAGCACTTAAAATGCATCCCGACCCAACATCTTGTATTTATCGTCTACTATTCCAACAACAAGACGGCATCAACGCTGGCCGGAATTGTGGATAACAGGCGTTGGGAACGAGGGAAATCTCTGGCCCGGCTGACAAATCGTCCGGCATGGCCTTCTCCGCCTCTGTGGATAACCTGTTTTTAAAAATGGAGTGATCATGACACCGCATGTGATGAAACGTGATGGCTGTAAAGTGCCGTTTAAATCAGAGCGCATTAAAGAAGCCATTCTGCGTGCAGCTAAAGCAGCGGGAGTCGATGACGCAGATTACTGCGCCACCGTCGCAGAAGTCGTTAGCAGCCAGATGAACGAACGCAGCCAGGTGGACATCAACGATATTCAGACTGCTGTCGAAAACCAGCTGATGTCCGGCCCATACAAGCAGCTGGCGCGCGCCTATATTGAATACCGCCACGATCGCGACGTTCAGCGTGAAAAGCGCGGTCGTTTGAACCAGGAAATTCGCGGCCTGGTCGAGCAGACCAACTCGGCGCTGCTCAACGAAAATGCCAACAAAGACAGTAAAGTGATCCCCACCCAGCGCGACCTGCTGGCCGGTATCGTGGCCAAACACTATGCCCGTCAGCACCTGCTGCCGCGCGACGTGGTGTCGGCGCACGAGCGCGGCGAGATCCACTATCACGATCTCGACTACTCGCCGTTCTTCCCGATGTTTAACTGCATGCTGATCGACCTGAAGGGGATGCTGACCCAGGGCTTCAAGATGGGTAACGCCGAGATTGAGCCGCCGAAGTCAATCTCCACCGCGACGGCGGTCACGGCGCAGATTATCGCCCAGGTAGCCAGCCATATTTACGGCGGCACCACCATTAACCGGATTGACGAAGTGCTCGCGCCGTTCGTCACCGAGAGCTTCAACAAGCACCGCAAAACCGCCGAAGAGTGGCAGATCCCGGACGCCGACGGCTACGCGCATGTCCGCACCGAAAAAGAGTGTTACGACGCGTTCCAGTCGCTGGAATATGAGGTGAACACCCTGCATACCGCCAACGGCCAGACGCCGTTTGTGACCTTCGGTTTTGGTCTCGGCACCAGCTGGGAATCGCGCCTGATTCAGCAGTCCATTCTGCGCAACCGCATTTCCGGCCTCGGCAAAAACCGCAAAACCGCGGTGTTCCCGAAGCTGGTGTTCGCCATTCGCGACGGCCTGAACCACAAGTTTGGCGATCCGAACTACGACATCAAGCAGCTGGCGCTGGAGTGCGCGAGCAAGCGCATGTACCCGGATATCCTCAACTACGATCAGGTGGTGAAAGTCACCGGCTCGTTTAAAACGCCAATGGGCTGCCGCAGCTTCCTCGGCGTGTACGAAGACGAAAACGGCGAGCAGATCCACGACGGGCGCAACAACCTGGGCGTAATCAGCCTTAACCTGCCGCGCATCGCGCTGGAAGCGAAAGGTAACGAAGCCGCGTTCTGGGCGCTGCTGGACGAGCGTCTGCAGCTGGCGCGTAAGGCGCTGATGACCCGCATCGCCCGTCTGGAAGGGGTGAAGGCGCGCGTGGCCCCAATCCTCTATATGGAAGGCGCCTGCGGCGTGCGTCTGAAGGCCGACGACGACGTGTCTGAGATCTTCAAAAATGGCCGCGCGTCGATTTCGCTGGGCTATATCGGCATCCACGAAACCATTAACGCGCTGTTTGGCGACCAGCACATGTACGACAGCGAAATGCTGCGCGAGAAGGGCATCGCGATTGTGCAGCGCCTGCGCGACGCCGTTGACCAGTGGAAAGAAGAGACCGGCTACGGCTTCAGCCTCTACAGCACGCCGAGCGAAAACCTGTGCGATCGCTTCTGCCGCCTGGACACCGCCGAGTTCGGCGTGGTGAACGGGGTGACGGATAAAGGCTATTACACCAACAGCTTCCACCTGGACGTGGAGAAAAAGGTGAACCCGTACGACAAAATCGACTTCGAAGCGGCCTATCCGCCGATCGCCAGCGGCGGCTTTATCTGCTACGGCGAGTACCCGAACATCCAGCACAACCTGAAGGCGCTGGAAGACGTGTGGGACTATAGCTACCAGCACGTGCCGTACTACGGGACCAACACGCCAATCGACGAATGCTACGAGTGCGGCTTTACCGGCGAGTTTGAGTGTACCAGCAAGGGCTTTACCTGCCCGAAATGCGGCAACCACGATGCGGCCCGCGTCTCCGTCACCCGCCGCGTGTGCGGCTACCTCGGCAGCCCGGACGCGCGTCCGTTCAACGCCGGCAAGCAGGAAGAGGTGAAGCGCCGCGTGAAGCATCTGGGGAATGGGCAGATCGGGTAAGTTTTTACCGAATTATTCCCCCTCACCCTAACCCTCTCCCCATAGGGGAGAGGGGACTGCACGGTGCGGTCTTTCTCCCTCTCCCCTATGGGGAGAGGGCGGGGTGAGGGGTAAGGGCATCAGGTTAACGCTATGAATTACCATCAATACTATCCTGTCGACATCGTCAACGGCCCCGGCACCCGCTGCACCCTGTTTGTCTCCGGGTGCGTTCACGAATGCCCCGGCTGCTACAACAAAAGCACCTGGCGCGTTAATTCGGGCATGCCGTTTACTAAAGAGATGGAAGACAAGATCGTCAACGACCTGAACGATACGCGCATCCACCGCCAGGGGATTTCGCTTTCCGGCGGCGATCCGCTCCATCCACAGAACGTGCCGGATATTCTCAGGCTGGTGAAACGCATTCGAACTGAGTGTGCGGGAAAAGACATTTGGGTCTGGACGGGCTATAAGCTGGATGAACTGAACGCCGCTCAGATGGAAGTGGTGGATCTGATCAACGTGCTGGTCGACGGCAAGTTCGTGCAGGACTTAAAAGACCCGGCGCTTATCTGGCGCGGCAGCAGCAACCAGGTTGTGCATCATTTGCGCTAAGCGCTAAAGCCGTTTATTCGCTTCCTGATAGACGGCTGATTTCTCTCTTTTGCCAATAGCGATGACAAACACCGTTACCACCTTATCCTGCACCTGATACACCAGACGGTAGCCCTGGGATCGGAGTTTTATCTTGTAGCAGTCAGGCAGGCCATGCAGGCGGGCAGAGTCGATCCGGGGATTCACCAGCACGTCGGCCAGCTTCTTCTTGAACTGGGCTTTCACCGTATCACCCAGCTTGTGCCACTCCTTTAACGCCCTCGGATCAAACTCAAGTTCATAGGTCATCCAGACTAACCTTAATTCCCTTTTGTGGATTCGCCAGCCGCTCCCGGACTGTCTGTATCAGCGCCTCTTCGCTGTCGCTGATCGTGACGGTTTTCACCGGCATCCGCCCCGTTTCAGCAACATACTGAAACAGCAGGCGCACCGCTTCCGTTGGCGTAATATTGAGTTTTTCCAGCACGGCATAAGCCTCATTCTTGAGTTTTTCGTCCAGGCGGACGTTTAGCGTGGCCATTATGCCTCCCATAATTGCAAATATGTAATGCAGTTTAGCATTACATTTGCATTACATCGAATTCTGGATAACGCCTCTCAAAACCGGCTCAAGCTTTCCATCGCCACCGCCTTAAATTCCCCAAAATCCCTGCAGCCGCACAGCCGCGACACCGCGCGCTCGCGCAGGAAGGTGACGAAAATATCGTAGATCGCCATCGCCTCTTCGTATTCGCTTTTGCTGATGGCGAGCAGGAAAATCACGTGCGCGATTTCATCGCCCCACTGAATGCCCTGCGGGGCCAGCACGGTATAGACCACCGTTTTTTGCGCCAGCAGCCCGAGGGAGTGCGGAAGCGCAATGCCGTCACCGAGCAGGGTGCTGACGATGGCCTCACGCTCAATCACGGAGTCCAGAAACTCTGCGCCGACAAACCCTTCGCCTTCAAGCTGTTCACACAGTTCGCGGAACAGGGTTTGCTGGTCGACCGGGGCATTGATGATGCGGAAGTGGGCGGCGTCGAAATATTTATCCAGCATCCACGGGCGGGTGCGGTCCACCAGCACCAGCTTGCCAATTTGCTCCAGCTGGTAGTCCGTCGGGAACGGCGCAATTGTCACCACCGGCTTCGCTTTTTCGCTGATGCGGACGGTGGAAATAACAAAATCTTCGCCAATCGCGTCCGCAAGCTCGTACTCGCGCAGGGTCAGGGTGCGGGCGATCTCAATCTGCGGGTATTTACGCTGCAGCACCGCCTCAATCATGCGCACCATCGCATTACCCGCATCGCACACCAGCAGCACGCGCGGCTGGCGCTGATAGCCCACGTTGTAGTGCCGCTCCAATCCCACGCCGATGTGCAGCACCAGGAAACCAATCTCGTTTTCGCTGATGACGTACGGCGTGTATTTGCCCCAGCTCGACACCGCCGCCAGGGTCATGTCCCACGCCATCGGGTAGTGCTGCTTGATATTATCCAGCAGCGGATTGGGGATCATGATTTGATACCGCACGCGGGTAATCATGGTTTTAATATGCGTCAGTAAATCCGCGTGCAGCTGCGCGTCGCTAAGCAGGTTGTAGTTATAGTGGGTGTTGATGTAGCGCAGGATGTAGTTGACCAGCGCTTCGTCATCGTCGGCATTGATCGCGCTCGGCGCAATCTCCTGGATCTGCCGCGCCGCAATGTGCACGCACAGCCAGCTCTCCTCCGAAGGCGAAAGCGCTTTGCCCGCCAGCTGCTGGAGGGTGGCGGCGATCTCTTTCGCCGCATCGCGCACGTTCTCCTCAACGTCTTCCGCGTGAAATTCCGGCAGCGGATAGCCTTCGCTGATGCGGCGCACCGATACCGCGCAGTAGAGGCGTAGAAACAGCTCGCCCTCGTCGGTCAGGCGAATATGGTGCCGCGTCAGCGCGTCGTGCAGCACCGCCACCATCTGCTCCGGCACGCCCGCGTTGAGCGCCACGTCGGTGACCAGCGGGTTCAGGCTGTCCTGCTGCGCCAGTTCCCACAGCAAATCGGTCAGGCAGGCGCGAATCGACATTTCGCTGCCAAACAGCTTCATGCCGTGGCGCGGCCGGGTCTCCAGCGTCAGGCTGTAGCGGGCCAGCCAGTCGCGCACGTCGACCATGTCGCTTTGCAGCGTAGCGCGGCTAACAAACCACTCGTCCGCCAAATCTTCCAGCTTGAGCGAAAACGCCGAGGTCAGAAAACGCACCACCAGATAGTGGACGCGCTCCGTTCCCGTCCGCGGAATGCGCAGCGCGCGCGGGTGGGAATCCTGCAGGGCCTGATAGCGCGCCGCATCGTCAATTTTGAGCTGATAGCCGCTGCCGCGGCTCAGCACGAACTGCGCGCCGTGGCTCGCCAGCAGCGCGTTGAGGGCGGTGATGTCCGCCCGGACGGTTCGCGTGGAAACCGACAGCCGCTGCGCCAGCTCGTCCTGCGGCAGCGTCTCGTTTTGCAACAGATCGAAAAGTTGCGCTAAACGTTGGTTCGGAAATCGCACGTCGTTGTCCTCTTACTGCTTAGGGTGAAATAACCATCTGGGATGGACTGCCGACCGGCGTATAGTCCGGCTCAACGCTCAGCTTCCCGTCCTGCGCCACGCGAAAGCGGGTAATGTTGTCGCTGCGCTGGTTCATGACGTACAGCCAGCGCCCCTGTTTATCCAGCGTTAGCGTGCGTGGATAATCCCCGCGCGTCCAGACGTCGTCCCGGTGAGTCAGCGTGCCGTCCGTCGTTACGGTAAAGTGCCCGATGCTGTTATGCAAACGATTAGCCACATACAGCTGCCTGCCGTCCGCGCTTAACGCCAGACCGGCGGCAAAGCTGGTGCCTTTGTACCCTTCCGGCAGCGCAGAGAGGCTTTTGCCCTCCTTCAGCGTGCCGTTTGCCGCCACGGTATAGTGCGTCAGCGTTGAGGCCTCTTCGTTGATCAGCCACAGCGCGTCGCCTTTCGGCGTGAAGACAAAGTGGCGCGGACCGGCGCCCTTCGACGAGGCGCGGATAAACGGCGGATCGTTCGGCGTCAGCTTCCCGGTTCGATCGTCAAACCGATACTGATAGATGCGATCTAACCCCAGATCGGTGGAAAACACGTACTTCCCGCTCGGATCGGCGGCGATCATGTGCGCGTGGGGGCCGTTGTGATCGCTGATGGCAAAGCTGCCCTCCGCAGCGGCTGCCGGCTTCGCCGCGCCCGGTTCGCCCCGATCCTGATGTTTATCCGTAGCATCCCCCAGGCTGCCGTCCGCGTTGACCGGCAGAACGGCAATCGAACCGCTGACGTAGTTCGCCACCAGCAGATGCTTGCCGTTCGGCGTCAGCGACAGGTAAACCGGGCCCGCGCCGCCGGATGAAACCTGGTTAAGCTCGCTGAGATCGCCGTTATCCCCCACGCGCAGCGCCTGCACCACGCCCTGCTCCACCTCGCTTGCCACGTACAGCGTTTTGCCATCGTGAGAGGCGGCAAGCTGCGCGGCGTTCGGCAGCTTGCTGACCAGCGTTTTATTGCCCAGCGCGCCGGTGCGCGGGTCGACGGTAAAGCGGTACAGCCCTTCGCCGTTCGGATTATAGGTGCCGACCCAGGCGTATTGGGTTTGCGCGACGGCGGCGGTAGCAAGTAGAGAGAGTGAAGCGACGAGCAGGTTACGGGTGTGCATAGTGGCTCCTGTGGGTGTGCGGTTTGTTCCCCTCACCCTAACCCTCTCCCCTTTGGGGAGAGGGCCGGGGTGAGGGGTAAGGTTTTATTACTTAACCAGCTTCTTCGTCATCGCCAGCAGCGTGCGCACGTCTTCCGGGCGCGTGTCGCCGCTGGCCTTGTCGATAATCGAGCTGTAAATATGCGGAATAATTTTGCTCACGCCCGCGTCGAGGGCGATCTGCAGGATCTCCTCGTAGTTTTCCAGATCGATACCGCCGGTCGGCTCCAGCCAGAAGTCGTGACGCGCGCAGGCTTCCGCCACGGCTTTGTATTCGTCACGACACTTCAGGCCGCCCATCGGGAAGTATTTGATCGAGCTGCCGCCGAAATCCTTCAGCAGGGCAATCGCCGTTTCCACCGGGACGATACCGTCCGGTGCCGCGCTGCTCAGCGGACCGGTGGAGATTTTCACCATGCCGACGGTGCCGGTTGGCGAGACCAGGCCATTGACGACCGATTCGCTCTGCCCCAGCAGCGCGCGGCTGGTCGCCACGCCGGTGAAGACCTGATTCACGTGCTGCGGCTGCACCTGGCGGGAGATCTCGCTCACCATCGCCGACTGGTTCGGATCGCCCGCGCCCAGGCCTACGGAGAGCGCGTTATCAATCAGCTGCGCGTACTCGCGCATGTCGGCAACCGCGCTTGCGACGTCCGGGTAGTTTTTGGACAGCACGCCCACCAGCACGTGGCCCTCCGCCGCCTCGTAGATGGCGCTGGCGTTGGCTTTTGAGCCTGCCAGCACGTTCAGGCAGACGCGGTCGCGGTAAAAATTCGGGGTCAGTTTCATGCCTTTTTCTCCTGGCCTAATACTTCGCTAATGCGGCGGTACACGATGTTCAGCTGGTCAGCGTTCACGCTGCGCACGTCCGCTTCGATAATCCCTTCGTTAGCCTTGTAGCCGCGGAAGTAAATGGCGTATTCGCCCTGCTTGAGCTTATTCACCAGGTCACCGGTGCCTACGCCGGTCGCGGCTTCGTCAAACTTAATCTCGGTACGCGCAATATCGCGCCCGGCGCTGTCCCAGACCACCCGCGCGGTAACGCCGTTCAGGGTGTTGAGCGCGTCGATAAACGGCGTCATCTTCGCCACCATCTCCGCCCCGCTCTCCTTGGTCGCCGTCAGGTAATGTTCGATGGCGCAGGTCAGGCCGAGGATCCCCTCTTTGCCCACCTTCATCGCGCGGCCTATGCCCGCCGTCTGGCGCTTCACCCACTCAACGTACTGGGTTCTGCCGATCACCAGCCCGCTGGTTGGCCCTTCGATCGCCTTCGCGCCGCTGTAGATCACCAGATCCGCGCCGGAGCGGTAGTAGGCGTGCAGATCTTCTTCCGCCGCCGCGTCGACGATCAGCGGCAGATCGTGCTTGCGCGCCACGACCGCCGCCTGCTCGACGCTGAGCATGCTTTTTTGCACGCAGTGGTGAGATTTAATGTAGAGGATCGCCGCCGTGCGCGGGGTGATGGCCGCCGCCAGCTGGTCGGCAGAACACTCGTTGGCGTAACCGGCCTCCACCAGCCTGCCGCCGCCCAGCACCACCATGGTGCCGACCGGCGCGCCAAAGTTAACGTTGTGGCCTTTCGGCAGCACGATTTCGTTGTTCTCAATCGGGGTGACGTGCAGGTTTTCCAGCAGCCAGTCGCTGTCTTTGACCAGGACCGCCGCCACGGATTGCGCGATACCCGCCGAGGCGCAGGAAACCACCGTAGCGCCTTCCACGTCCAGCAGCTTCGCGATGTACTCCCCGGTTTTGTTGACCAGGTCCTTCATCTCGAAGTAGTGGTTCATGCCGTCCATCGCCGCCTGCACCACCTCCGGGCGCGGCGTGGAGACGCCCAGCGCCGTCATGCGGCCCGAGGTGTTGATAACCTGCTTTAAGTGATACTTCTCATAAATCGAAGGCATGTTCCGTGCTCCCTTGTTCGGTCATGTAGCCCTTGCCCGCGCGGATCGCGGCAAGCGGCACCAGAATGTGTTCAGCCTGCAGGCTGTCGTTTTCAGCGTCCGTCAGCAGCGTTGGCTGGCGCTTCAGCGTGAACAGCGTCAGGTCGGCGTCGAGGCCCGGCGCGATGCGCCCTTTGCGCGCCAGGCGCAGGCCGTCGGCGGCGTTCGCGGTGACGCACTCAATCACCTGCGGCAGCGACATGCCGATGGCGAGAAACTTCGACATCACGCTCGCCAGGCTGCCTACCGGGCCGTTGATGCGGTTGCGGCAGTAGATATCCGAGCTGATGGTGTGCGGCAGAATACCCATCGCGATGGCGCGTTTCGCCACCTCAAAGCTGAAGCTCGCGGTGCCGTGGCCGACGTCCAGACGCACGCCGCGCTTCAGGGCGGAGGTGATGGACGCCCGCAGCTCGCCGGACGGCGTCAGGATGCGGTTCGGCTTGCCGTTATAGCAGTGGGTGATGATGTCGCCGGAGCTCAGCAGCTCGGCGATTTCGTCGAGGTTCGGCGGGTTGTTGCCGATGTGCACCATCAGCGGCAGATCGCCGTTTTCTTTCTGAATGGCTTTCGCGTGTTCCAGCGGCGCAATGCCGTTCTCGCCGACCACGCTGCTGCTCATGCGCGCCTTCAGGCCGACGATAAAATCAGGGTGGCGCTTCACCGCCTGCTTCACCGCGCCCGCATCGACGTTCACCATGTTGGCCAGCTCGTTCTGGGCAATCAGCCCCACGCGGGAGATGTTCAGCAGCGCGTACACCTCCGTCGCGGCTTTGCGGGTCATCGCGTAGAAATCGTCGACGTCGTCAGCCCCCGTGCTGCCCGCGTCCACTACGGTGGTGACGCCGGTAGCGATGCCGACGCTGTCCGGCTCGTCGTGGTAAATCGGGGAGTTCGGGTAGCAGTGAACGTGGGAGTCGATCCAGCCTGCGCTGACGAACACGTCGCCGTTTAGCTCAACCGTTTTACGGGCGGGTGCGTTAATCTCGCCCAGCGCCGCGATTTTCCCGTCCTGAATGGCGATATCGGTCAGGGTATCGTCGGAGAGGCGCGCGCGGCGCAGGAGTAAATCAAACATGGGGTTCTCCTGGTAAGGCGGGCGCCGCAGCGCCCGCAGGTGTTAAAGGGCGACCGGGAACAGCCAGCCTAACAGCATGGCGCCGAGGATCGCGCCGCCGGTAATCGGCTTCTGCCAGATGTAGAACAGCAGCGCGCCCAGCAGTGACCCCACGCCGATCGGAATGGAGGCGGTCATGGCGCTGAGGATAATCAGCGGCCCGAGGAAGCGGCCGGAGGCGTTGCCCGCGCCCATCATCACGTCCGCGCCGTAGGTGGAGTTGCTCTGGTTGATGGTGAACTTACGCGCCAGGATGATGACGTAGCCAATCGCCAGGCCAATCACCAGGCCGGTAATCAGCGCGGCAATGAAGTTGGTCACCGGGAACATAATGCCCGCGCCCAGCAGCAGCGCCGGAACGCCTAAGCCCACGCCGGTCTGGATCGCGCCGCCGATATCCAGAATACCGACCAGCGAGCCTTCGATGATGCGGGCGAACAGGAAGCTCGCGCCGAACGCCGCCACCGCGCCGTACACGCCGGTATCCATCCCCGCTTTCAGCATCGCCACGAAGGCCACTTCGTTAAACGCGCCGATGCCGTACAGGTAGTACATGTGCGTCCCGGCGAACACGCCGGAGGAGAGCAGGCCAACGAAGATCGGGAACGACCAGTCGGCATACCAAAAACCTTTATTCTGTTCCATTTAGAGGCTCCTGTTATTTACCGCTGAGCGAGTTGTGGATCATGTCGAGCCAGTTCGGCACGGTCAGATGGAAGGATTCGATCATCTTCATGTCGAAGCCGCGGAAGAAGCCGCTCAGGACGAACAGCAGAACAATCGCCGCCATCATCACTTTGGTCACGTGGTTCCAGCCGCTCTCTTCCACGCCTTTACCAATCAGGATCCCCAGCACCAGGCCCGGTACGGCGTTACCCATGATCAGCTGCGCCGCGCCGCCAAACACGGTGGCCCAGAAGCCGGATTTTTTACCCGCGTCGATGGCCGCCAGCCAGAAGATCACCGGCATCACGGTGTTCACCAGCAGGTTTGCTGCGGGCACCAGCACCTTCACGGCGGTGACCTGAAGCGCGGCCGGCACGGAGGAGGCGGTAAGGTTCAGGAAGGTGACAACCAGCATGCCGATGATGCCGCAGGCAATCGCCATTTTGCGCGGGTCGTGCAGCGTTTCGCCGACGTTACGGTTCTTGATCATCAGCGCCGCGGCGCCCCAGTTCGGGATGATGCGGTGGTCAACGTCCTGCGTGAACGCCCCCGCGGCCACGGATGACGCCCAGGCGTTAAAGAAGAAGCCCAGCCCAAAGGAGAAGTGAGAGGCCGGGTCCCCTTCGCAGGAGTTCAGTTCCCCCAACGTACGAAACGCGCCCATACCCTGTGTGGTAGGCGCATGAAACATGCGTGCAGCCCCGGCCCCAACGCCGACGCCAACCAGGCCGCCGATGATGAGCGATTTTATTAATATTATCAGGAACATTAGTCTGCCCTATGTAGTAAGAATCAGCGTTGCGTGACGAAATCCACCCGGTCGAGATTGATGGCGGTCACGTTGACGGTCACATCCAGCTCCACGCTGTAGGTGCGTCTTTCCCGGCGCAAAAAGAAGAACAGAAAGGCTTCTTTGCGCACCGCTTCTTGCGCCTGAACGACCTGCACATCCTGTGGCTCAATACGCAGTAAGATATGCGGTGAGGCTTTCATCACCGCGGCCTGAACGTGGTTGAGCGCGTCGGCAAAGGCGCGCGCTTTGGCGTCGCCCTTCCCCTTCACTCTCACCGTGGTTGTGAATTGTTCTTTCATGCTTACGCGCCGTGCTTCTTCTGCCACGCCTGCACCAGACGCTCGCCCAGCTCTTCTTTATCCATAAAGCCGAAGCCCAGCACGTTGCAGCCTTCGTTGATGGCGGTGACGCCCTCGTCCACGGAGCGCATGCCGTATTTGGCCTTGTAGCCATACTTGGTTTGCGCCGTGATTGCGCCCGCGCCGCCGCTGCCGCAGAAGGAGATGCCGAAGGTGGCGTTTTCCGCTTTCATCACGTCGCCAAGCTTCATATCCGCGGCCACGCCCGGCACGACAACCGCGCGTCCACCTGCTTTTTCGACACCGGCAGCCACTTTCTGACCTTTACCCAGGCGATCGCCAATCACGACTGTAATTTGTTCCATGTGTTGCTCCTTAAAGGTTGTCTTTCGCGACTTCAAAGTGAACGGAGAGCAGCCAGGCTTCTTCATCAGGAAGGTTGCCAAACTGCGCCACCACTTCACGGGCGAGTTGCATTGAATCAGGTGAAATTTCGTCGAACAGATCCGCTTCAACCTCCGGCAGCGGCTCGCCGGTCACGGACCGGTGCGCCATTGCGCGAACGTGAGAGGTGAGCATTTGTTCCTGTACCGCATTGGGGATGATGTTATGCCCGGCCAGCAGGGCATAGACCTGCTGCAGCATGGTGGTCGCGAGCTGTTCTGTTTGCACCGCCTGTTCCCCAACGTCGTTCATTACCGCTCCGTTAATCACTGGTCTTACCCCGTTAATGGCTCTGGAATAAAACTAACGTTGGGCGCGCAATGTTTGTAGCGAGTTGTTTTCCACTTCGAAGTGGAAAGGCGAGCCGCGGTAGTGATCTGTGCCACATAAAAACGTTGAATGTGGATAAAACGCTGTATTTGCGTGATGAATATCACGCATTCACGCGGTGAAACGCGCAGGATGCGAATGAAAACGTTCAGGCGTGGTAATGCAAAAATGTGATGGCGATAGGGTTTACTTATCACCAGGCAAAAAAACGGGAGCCGCTGGCTCCCGCTGGATGTGTATCAGATGCGCGATCTGTTAACGATACTTTTTGTGGTAGGTATTGCGCGTGGCGACAAACTGGTCGGCTGCCGCCTGGGCTTCCTTCACTTTGCCTTCGTTGGCCAGCTTCAGCGCGCCGTCGATCTGGCCCACCAGCACGTCAAAACCGTGGCGGAAGTCCTTCATTTCAGGGCTGTCCGGCGCTTTGCTTTCCAGCTTCGGCGGCGTCGCTTTTTGCGCGTCCAGCGCCGCTTCACGCATTTTGGTCAATGCGTCTTTCATTTCCGCCGCATTGTCCGTTTTCTGCACCACCTTCAGGTTTTGACTGAGGATGTCCATGTTGTCTTCAAGATCGGCGGCAAACGCAGTAGAGCCTAGAACCAGCGTTGAAGCTGCGACGATCGCTAACAGATGTTTACGCATTGCTCACTTCCTTTTTTATTATTAACAAAACGCTATCGCTATTGACCCGCAATTTTCATTTCGGGCAGAAGTACAGAACCACACTGTATATTGCTACGTGTTTCAATATCGTTACCGACCGTAACGATGTTGCGCCACATGTCCTTCAGGTTGCCGGCGATGGTTATTTCGCTCACCGGATACTGAATTTCACCGTTTTCCACCCAGAAGCCCGCCGCGCCGCGCGAGTAGTCCCCGGTAATGCCGCTTACGCCCTGGCCCATCAGCTCGGTGACCACCAGCCCGGTGCCCATCTCCTTCAGCATCTGCTCAAAGTTGAGGCCCTGCCCGGCGATGCGCCAGTTGTGGATACCGCCCGCATGGCCGGTGCTTTTCAGTCCCAGCTTGCGCGCGGAGTAGTTGGTGAGCAGCCACTGCGTCAGGATGCCGTCTTTGATGATATCGCGACGCTCCGTGCGCACGCCTTCGCTGTCGAACGGCGTGGAGGCCAGGCCTTTCAGCAGGTGCGGATGTTCTTCAATGGTCAGCCATTCCGGCAGGATCTGCTTACCCAGCGAGTCGAGGAGGAAGGTCGATTTACGGTAAACCGAGCCGCCCGCGATGGCGCCGACCAGGTGACCGAACAGGCCGGTCGCCACCTCATTGGCAAAAATGACCGGCGCCTTCATGGTGGAGAGCTTGCGCGGAGAAAGGCGCGACAGCGTGCGTTCGGCACACTCTTTACCGACCCACTCCGGAGACTGCAAATCGCCCAGCGCGCGGCCAATGGTGTAGGCGTAATCACGCTCCATATCGCCATTTTCTTCCGCAATCACGCAGCTGGAGAGCGAGTGGCGCGTAGAGCAGTAGCCCTGCAGCATGCCGTGGCTATTGCCAAATACCTTGATGCCGTAGTGGCTATTAAAGCTGCCGCCTTCGGTATTGGTGATGCGCTTGTCGGCCTGCAGGGAAGCCTGCTCGGCGCGCGCGGCCATTTCAATGGCTTCATCCGGGGTCACTTCCGCCGGATGGAAAAGATCGAGATCCGGGGCGTCAAAGGCCAGCAGATCTTTGTCCGCCACGCCCGCGTAAGGGTCGGGCGAGGTGTAGCGGGCGATATCCAGCGCGGCCTGTACCGTACGGGCAATCGCATCCGGGCTGAGATCGGTTGATGACGCGCTGCCTTTGCGGTTCTGGTGATAGACGGTAATCCCCAGCGCGCCGTCGCTGTTAAATTCGACGTTTTCCACTTCGCCATAGCGGGTGCTCACGCTAATGCCGGTGGTTTTGCTGACCGCCACTTCGGCGCCATCTGATTTGCCTGAAGCGAGCGTCAGCGCGGTGGAGACAGCTTCTTCAAGGATCTTACGCTGCGCTTCAACTTGGGAGGTTACTTTCATCGCAAATGCCATACTGTAAGAGAGAGTTATCTGAAGTCTAACAGAGAACCGTTTTTCAGTGCGCGTCTTAACTGGTAACATTAGCCTCTTTTTTTAAGGAGCCTGACATGACTAAGCAGCCCGAAGACTGGCTCGACGACGTTCCCGGTGATGACATCGAAGACGAAGATGATGAGATCATCTGGGTCAGTAAAAGTGAAATTAAACGTGACGCCGAAGAGTTAAAACAGCTTGGCGCGGAAATGGTAGAACTGGGTAAAAACGCGCTGGATAAGATCCCGCTCGACCAGGATCTGCGTGATGCCATTGAACTGGCACAGAAAATCAAAAAAGAAGGCCGTCGTCGCCAGCTTCAGCTTATCGGGAAAATGCTGCGTCAGCGCGACGTTGAGCCGATCCGCCAGGCGCTGGACAAGCTGAAAAACCGCCACAACCAGCAGGTTGCGCTGTTCCACAAGCTGGAGCAAATTCGCGATCGCCTGATTGAACAGGGTGATGATGCCGTGCCGGAAGTGCTGAACCTGTGGCCAGACGCAGACCGCCAGCAGCTGCGTTCGCTGATCCGCAACGCGAAGAAAGAGAAAGAAGGGAATAAGCCGCCGAAATCCGCGCGTCTGATTTTCCAGTACCTGCGCGAGCTGGCGGAGAACGAAGAGTAATCTCGTCGGTTTCCCTCACCCCGGCCCTCTCCCAAAGGGAGAGGGAGGATAAAATCCCCTCTCCCTTTGGGAGAGGGTTAGGGTGAGGGGAAAAAACTACGCTGCCGCTGCCGCCTTCTTCGCCAGGCCGTCCAGCAGCTTCTGATGGATCCCACCAAAGCCGCCGTTGCTCATCACCAGAATGTGATCACCCGGCTGCGCGGCTTTCACCACCATATCCGCTAAGACATCCACGTCCGCACTCCAGTGCGCAGGCTGTACGCAGGCGTCGGCCACTTCCGCCACCTGCCACGGAATATGCTGCGGCTGCAGCAGGAAGACCTCATCCGCACGCCCTAACGACGGCGCAAGATCGTCTTTGCAGATGCCCATCTTCATGGTGTTGGAACGCGGCTCCAGCACGGCCAGAATCCGCGCCGTTCCGCCGACCTTTCCGCGCAGCGCGGCAAGCGTCGCGAGGATCGCCGTCGGGTGGTGCGCAAAATCGTCATACACCGTCACGCCGTTGGCTTCACCGCGCAGCTCCAGGCGGCGGCGGGCGTTGATGAACGAGCCCAGCGCGCTGGCGGCATCCGCAGGAAGAACCCCCACGTGACGCGCGGCGGCAATCGCCATCAGGCCGTTATGCATGTTGTGTTCGCCGACCAGCGCCCACTTCACCTCACCCACTTTTTCACCGTCGAGCAGCACTTCCCACTCGGAGGCGTCCGCATTCAGCTTTTTCGCCTGCCAGTGGCCCTGCTCGCCCACCAGCTCCTGCTCGCTCCAGCAGCCCATCGCCAGGGTTTGCTTCAGGTTGATGTCGTTTTCCGGGTAGATGATGCGCCCCTGCCCCGGCACGATGCGCACCAGGTGGTGGAACTGCTTCTGAATGGCTTTCAGGTCGTCAAAGATGTCCGCGTGATCGAACTCAAGGTTGTTGAGGATCAGCGTGCGCGGGCAGTAATGCACGAACTTGGAGCGCTTGTCGAAGAACGCGCAGTCGTATTCGTCCGCTTCGATCACGAAGAACGGGCTATCGCCAAGCCGCGCAGAGACGTCGAAGTTGCCCGGCACGCCGCCAATCACGAAGCCAGGCTTATAGCCGCAGGCTTCCAGGATCCAGGTCGCCATGCCGGCGGTCGTCGTTTTGCCGTGCGTACCGGCCACGGCCAGCACCCAGCGGTCGCGCAGCACAAAATCATGCAGCCACTGCGGGCCGGACATGTACGGAATGTTGCGCTCCAGCACCGCCTCAACGCACGGGTTACCGCGGGTCATGGCGTTGCCAATGATGACCAGGTCCGGCTGCGGGTCCAGCTGGCCGGCATCGTAACCCTGAATCAGGGAGATCCCCTCTTTCTCCAGCAGCGTGCTCATTGGCGGATACACATTGGCGTCCGAACCTGTCACCTCGTGGCCCAAAGAACGCGCCAGCAGTGCCAGTCCGCCCATAAACGTGCCACAAATCCCCAATATATGAATGCGCATACGTCACTATCCTTCTTTAATGTGGCGCACATTTTACTCACATGTTCGCGGGTGTGAAACGCATTTCAGGTAAATCCGTATTTTGCTGGCGCGATTCACCTCTGCGCTACTATTTGAATATTTGTTAAGATTGTTGGGCTTCAGTCGTTTTAGTGAACATACGATCGCTCTACTCACATAAGATGCAGGGAAAGTGTTATGAAAACGTTAGGTGAATTTATTGTCGAAAAGCAGCACGAGTTCTCTCATGCTACCGGTGAGCTCACTGCTTTGCTGTCGGCAATAAAGCTGGGCGCTAAGATCATCCACCGCGATATCAACAAGGCCGGGCTGGTCGATATCCTGGGTGCCAGCGGTGCCGAAAACGTGCAGGGCGAGGTTCAGCAGAAACTCGACCTGTTCGCCAATGAAAAACTCAAAGCTGCACTGCGCGCGCGCGACATCGTGGCGGGCATCGCCTCTGAAGAAGAAGACGAAATCGTCGTATTCGAAGGGTGTGAGCACGCAAAATATGTCGTGCTGATGGACCCACTGGATGGTTCTTCCAACATCGACGTTAACGTCTCCGTCGGGACCATTTTCTCTATCTACCGCCGCGTGACCCCGGTCGGCACGCCGGTCACGGAAGAAGATTTCCTCCAGCCGGGCAGCAAGCAGGTTGCCGCAGGCTACGTGGTATACGGTTCGTCCACCATGCTGGTGTACACCACCGGCTGCGGCGTTCACGCCTTTACCTACGACCCGTCGCTGGGCGTGTTCTGCCTCAGCCAGGAACGCATGCGCTTCCCGCAGAAAGGCAATACCTACTCCATTAACGAAGGCAACTACATCCGCTTCCCGAACGGCGTGAAGAAGTACATCAAGTTCTGCCAGGAAGAAGATAAGGCCACCCAGCGTCCGTACACCTCCCGCTACATTGGCTCGCTGGTCGCGGATTTCCACCGCAACCTGCTGAAGGGCGGTATCTACCTCTATCCAAGCACCGCCAGCCACCCGGAAGGCAAGCTGCGCCTGCTGTACGAATGCAACCCGATGGCATTCCTCGCCGAGCAGGCGGGCGGCAAGGCGAGCGACGGCAAGCAGCGCATTCTGGACATCGTGCCGGAAAGCCTGCACCAGCGCCGCTCGTTCTTCGTCGGCAATGACCACATGGTCGAAGACGTTGAGCGCATGATCCGCGAATACCCTGACGCGTAACGCAGTTCCTCAGGGGAGCCGCCCGGCTCCCCTTTTCTTTTCCATCAGGCGGTTTGCGCCGTCAGCTTAAACGAAGCCATGGCCTCCATCAGCTCGCGCGACTGCGCTTCCAGCGAGCGCGTTGCCGCGGAGGATTGCTGAACCAGCGCCGCGTTTTGCTGGGCGGTTTCGTCCATCTGATTCACCGCGATGTTCACCTGCTCAATGCCGCGGCTCTGCTCCTGGGAAGCGGTGGCAATTTCGCGCATCAGTTTGGTCATGCGCAGCACTTCGGTGGCAATTTCATCCATCGTCTCACCCGCCTGCTGGGCCAGCTCGCTGCCCTCGGTGACGTGGGTTTGCGAATCGCTAATCAGCGCGCGGATCTCTTTTGCGGCATCGGCGCTGCGGCTGGCAAGGTTTCGCACTTCGCCCGCGACGACGGCGAAGCCGCGCCCCTGCTCGCCCGCGCGCGCCGCTTCGACGGAGGCGTTCAGCGCCAGAATGTTGGTCTGGAAGGCGATTCCGTCAATCACGCTCAGGATGTCGGCGATGCGCGCCGAACTGCCGGAGATATCGCGCATCTTCTCAATCACGTAGCAGACCATCTCGCTGCCGTGGTCGGCGGTATCGGAGACCGACTTCGCCAGCTTGTGCGCCTGCTCGGCGTTGTCCGCGTTGAGCTTCACCGTGGCGGTGATCTCCTCCATGCTGGCCGCCGTCTGCTCAAGCGAGGTGGCGGTAGACTCCGTGCGCTGGGCCAGATGCACATTCCCCGCCGTGAGTTCGCGGCTGCCGGTATCAATCTGCGAGCTGGCGTCGCGAACGCGCAGAACCGACCCCATCAGCGACTGACGCATCTCCTCTATCGCCGCGTTCAGGCGGTTAAACTCCTGGCTTGCCGGGGCGTTGAGCGTCTGGGTCAAATCCCCCGCGGCCACATGTTCGAGCTGCGTAATAGAGGCCGACAGCGGCCTGAGCAGCATATGGCGCAGCGCCAGCCAGGCCAGCACGATGATGCCCGCCGTGAGCAGCGCCGCCACCACGATGAGGATCAGCACCCGGGTTTTACTCGACTGCACGGCGCTTACTTCCGCCCTGCCGCGCGCCTCGCTCCAGGCCTGAAACGCCTGCATGTCGTTGTCAAACTGCCTGGCCACCGGGATCAGCATATTCTCCAGCAGGTCGTAGTAACCGTCCGCGCTCTGCTCGTTAAGGGCCTTCAGCATCGGGTTAATCCCCTGCTGGCTATAGGCCGCGAGGCTCGCCGCCACCTTATCGAGCAGCGCTTGCCCCTGCTCGTCCGCCACGCCGCCGTCGATCACGCGCTTAAGCGTTTTCTGCGCCTGGCCAACCTCCTGATTGATGTTCTTCACCGATCGGGTGGCATCGTCCAGCAGGCCGATCTCCATCATGCGAACGGCCTGTCCGGCCTCGTTGCGGGCGCGCAGGAGAAGCGTGTAGCCTGAATTCAGCTGCACCATTTGCTCACCCTGGAGGTGGTTGATGCGCTGGAGCGAAGCGGAACTCTGGGTGAGGGCATAAATGCCGATGCCGCTGACGATCAGCAGCAGAAGGGTCATAACGGCCAGTAACGAAAGCAAGCCGGTACGAATCGATAGCGTTTTAAGCATGATGTTATTTCCGGTAGCGAGATATTTCTGGGCATAAAGAAAGAGTATCGGCCGCTACCGGAGAATATTTATACGCGCGTGACGGGCGAGCTCTGCCGATTCTCCCAAAGCACGGTCAGGCCGCGCTGCAGCGCGATGAAAATAAACAGCAGGATACCGATGGCGATTTTTGTCCACCACGAGCTGAGCGTCCCGTCGAAGTTGATGTAGGTCTGGATCAGCCCCTGGATCGCCACGCCGAACAGCGTGCCAAGCACCGTGCCCACCCCGCCGCTGAGCAGCGTGCCGCCAATCACCACGGAGGCGATCGCATCCAGCTCCACGCCGACGCCCGCCAGCGCGTAGCCCGCCTGGGTATAAATGGAGAAGACAATCCCCGCCAGCGTCGCCAGGCCGGTCGAGAGCATGTAGATGCGGATCGTCGTGCTGCGGGTCGAGATCCCCATCAGGTTCGCCGACGTCGCGCTGCCGCCGATGGCGTACACCTGGTTGCCAAAGCGGGTGCGGTGGGCGAGGAAAATGCCGATCACCACCACCCCGAGCATCAGCAGGCCCATCGCACTGAGGCGCCCGCCGCCGGGAATTTTCCACGCCAGGCTGGAGAGCGTGTCGTAGACCGGGTGGTTAATGGGGATCGACTCCTCCGACACCAGATAGCTCACGCCGCGCAGGAAGAACATCCCCGCGAGGGTAATGATAAACGCCGGGATTTTGAGCGCGTCGATCAGCAGCCCCATAAAGGCGCCAAAGGCGCAGCCCATCACCAGCACCAGCGGGAAGGCCAGCAGCGGCGAAATGCCCCAGAAGCCAATCGCCTTGGCGAGGAACACGCCGGTAAACGCGATAACCGAGCCAACCGAGAGATCGATTCCGCCGGAGAGGATCACGAAGGTCATGCCGACGGCGATGATGCCGAGAAAGGCGTTGTCCGTCAGAATGTTGCAGATCACGCGCGTAGAGGCGAAGCCGGGGAAGTGGGTTAAACAGTACAGATAGCCCAGCACAAACACGCCCAGCGTGATGGTTAACGGTAAATTACGTTTTATCATGAGCGCGTATCCCCTTGATGATGCTGACAAAGCGCGGCGATTGCACGATCAGCACGCAGAGCACGACCACCGCTTTTACCACCTGATTAAGCTCCGGCTGGAAGCCGGAGAGCAAGATCCCGGTGTTCATGCCCTGGATAATCAGCGCGCCCACCACCGACAGCAGCAGGTTAAAGCGTCCGCCCATCAGCGAGCCGCCGCCGATCACCACCGCCAGAATAGCGTCCAGCTCAAGCCACAGCCCGGCGTTGTTGGCGTCCGCGCCGCGAATGTCGGCCGCCACAATCACCCCCGCGATGGCGGCGCAGACGCCGCTCAGCACGTAGGTGAGCATGACCATCAGCCGCGTGTTGACCCCGGCGTTTTTCGCCGCCCGAATGTTGATCCCCACCGCTTCGATAAACATGCCCAGCGCCGTTTTGCGGGTGAACAGCCAGAAGACCACCAGCGTGGCCAGGGCAATGATTACCGGCGTAGGGAAGAAGAACAGCCTGCCGCTGCCGATCCACGCCAGGCTCGGCGAGTTGAAGGTGACGATCTGCCCGGAGGTGATCAGCTGCGCGACGCCGCGCCCGGCGACCATTAATATCAGGGTGGCGACGAACGGCTGGATCTTAAGCACCGCCACCAGAATGCCGTTCCATAATCCGGCCAGCACGCCCGTTCCAAGCGCCGCCAGCAGCACCATCGGCAGGCTATGCCCGGCGACGGTCATCGAGGCGGCGGTCGCACCGGCAATCGCCATGATCGCCCCCACGGAGAGGTCGATCCCACCGGTGGCAATCACCAGCGTCATGCCGATCGCCAGCAGCGCGACGGGAGCCGCGCGGTTTAAGATATCGATCGGGCTGCCGAACAGACGCCCGTCCTGAACCACAATCTGGAAAAAGTGCGGCGCAACGAGGCTATCGACAAGCAGCACCAGCAGCAGCGCCGCGAGCTGCGGCGTGCCGGTTGGCCAGCGGAAGCGACGCTTTGCCTCGCCGGTTTGCGAAAGGGATCGGGGCATCACCATTAACTCCTTATGCCGCGATGGCATTCATGATCGCCGGAACCGACAGCTTATCCAGCGGGATCTCTGCCACCTGTTTGCGATCGCGCATGATGATGACGCGATCGGCATAACCCACCAGCTCCTCCAGCTCGGACGAGATCACCAGCAGCGCCAGCCCGTCCGCGCAGAGCGTTTCGATCAGGCGGATAATCTCCGCGTGCGCCCCCACGTCGATGCCGCGCGTCGGCTCGTCGAGGATCAGGAACTGCGGTTTGGTGAGCAGCCAGCGGGAAAGCAGCACCTTCTGCTGATTCCCGCCGGAGAGAAACTCAATCGGCTGCTCCGCGCTCGGCGTGCGAATGCCGAGCTGGCGGATAAAGCGCTCGGCGATGGCGTTTTGCTCGCGTCTGGGGATCGGGCGCAGCCAGCCGCGCTGGGCCTGCAGCGCCAGAATGATATTTTCCCGCACCGAGGCGGCGGCGATAATGCCGTCCGTTTTGCGATCCTCCGGGCAGAAGCCGACGCCCAGGCACGACGCCTGATGCGGCGATCGCAGGGTTTGCGGTTTGCCTTTGATCAGCGCGCTGCCGCTGTCGGCAGGCTTGATCCCGAAGATCACCTCGGCGGTTTCGGTCCGGCCCGATCCCAGCAGGCCCGCCAGGCCGACGATTTCGCCGGGGCGGACCGCCAGATCGAACGGCGCGATCGTTCCTTTTTTGCCGTAGCCGCTGAACGCGGCGACCGGCTTATCGCTCAGCAGCGTGCGGCCCGCGCGCTGGAGCGCGTTGGTTTCCAGCTCGCGGCCGAGCATCATTTTGACCAGCTCGATCTGCGGCAGCTCGCGGGTTTCGCGGCAGCCGACGAAGCAGCCGTTGCGCAGCACCGTAATGCGATCGCTCACCGCGTAGACCTGATCGAGGAAATGGGTGACGAAGATCAGGCTAACGCCCCGATCGCGCAGCCGGCGCATCAGGGTAAAGAGCATTTCCACTTCCTGGGTATCGAGGCTGGCGGTGGGTTCATCGAGGATCAGCACCTTCGCCGAGAGATCGATGGCGCGACAGATAGCGACAATCTGCTGCATCGCCACCGAAAAGCGGTTCAGCGGCTCGCGCACGTCGAGCGAGAAGCCGTAAGATTCCATCAGCGCCGTGGCGCGCGCTTCCATCTCCTTACGCCGCAGCAGGCCGAAGCGCCTTGGCTCGCGTCCGATAAACAGGTTATCCGCCACCGACATATTGGGCAGCAGGTTTACCTCCTGGTACACCGTCCCGATGCCCAGCTGCTGCGCGTGGGCGGTATTTTTTGGCGAAATGGCGTTACCTTCCAGCCAGATGGTGCCGCGATCGGCGTGGTAGACGCCGGTCAGCGCTTTAATTAGCGTCGATTTCCCCGCGCCGTTTTCCCCGAGGAGCGCCATGATCTCGCCGCGCCGCAGGCTGAAATCGACGTTATCCAGCGCCTTTACGCCGGGGAAGAATTTGCTTAAGCCCTCTGTGCGGAGGATTTCCTGGTGTTGTTCAGTGGTCATATTTTCCCCCTCACCCTGACCCTCTCCCCGGAGGGGAGAGGGAACTGTTCGTGCCAGCCTTTAATTTTCTGCCCAACTCGCCTTTCTCCCTCTCCCCTCCGGGGAGAGGGCTGGGGTGAGGGGCGCGGGTTTTAATAGCCCATATTTTTCTTCTTCTCTAACTCTTCTTTCGCCGTGTCAGGCAGGTAGAGCGTGGATTTGGTGACGGTCACTTTTTCCGGCATCGTGCCGTCTTTTTTGAATTTCTCGAGCGCGTCGAAGGCCGGACCGGCCATGTTTGGCGTCAGCTCGACGCTGGCGTTAGCCTCGCCGTCAATCATTGCCTTGTAGATATCAGGCACGCCGTCAATGGAGCCGGTGAGGATATCTTTACCCGGCTTCAGGCCCGCTTCCTTGATGGCCTGAATGGCACCAATCACCATGTCATCGTTGTGGGCGTAAACCATGCAGATGTTCTTGCCGTTGTTTTCCGCCTTGATAAAGCTTTCCATCACCTCTTTACCCTTGCTGCGGGTAAAGTCGCCGGACTGGGAGCGGATAATCTTGATGTTTGGCGCTTTGGCAATCGCCTCCGCAAAGCCTTTTTTACGGTCAATCGCCACGCTCGCGCCGACCGTGCCCTGCAGTTCAACCACGTTGCACGGCTTGCCGTCGACCTGCTTCACCAGCCAGTCGCCGATCAGCTGCCCTTCCAGCACGTTGTTGGCGGTGACGGTGGTCATATAGAGAGATTTGTCTTTTACGTCGATGGAACGATCGAGCAGGAAGACCGGAATTTCAGCGTCTTTCGCTTCCTTCAGCACCGGCTCCCAGCCCGTTGCAACCACGGGCGCAATGAAAATGGCATCCACGCCCTGGGCGATGAATGAACGTACCGCTTTGATTTGGTTCTCTTGTTTTTGCTGACCATCAGCGATTTTCAGCGTAATACCGCGCTTTTCGGCCTCGCTTTTCGCAACGCTGGTCTCTGCCGCGCGCCAGCCGGATTCCGATCCAACCTGCGAAAAACCTACGGTCAGAGGGGCGGCGATCGCCATAGACGACATGGCTGCCGAAACTGCTGTAACAAGAAGTAAGCGCTTCCACATATGAACGTCCTCGTAGGGTGAATTATTGTTGGTTAAAAGGTGTTCTGCGAAATGACTATAGCCGATGATATATGTAACGAATTGCGTTACATCACACTTCGGAAAAGTGAATAAAACGTTAATCACAAGTTTGTAATCGCTTTCATTTCCGCATGAAAAATGTGGCTGCGTTTATGGATTTTCCTGTCATGGAATCGGTCTGAAAAGTGGGCCAGACGAGGAGAGAAGGTGAAAACAGGCGAAGACTTTCAGCGCCAGTTGGCTATAATACCTGCCACTTATTTACCATCCATTTTTAAGGACACCGACATGAGCTTACTCAACGTCCCTGCGGGTAAAGAACTGCCAGAAGACATCTACGTTGTTATCGAAATCCCGGCAAACGCAGATCCTATCAAATACGAAGTGGACAAAGAGAGCGGCGCCCTGTTCGTAGACCGTTTCATGTCTACCGCGATGTTCTATCCGTGCAACTACGGCTACATCAACCACACCCTGTCTCTGGACGGTGACCCGGTTGACGTGCTGGTCCCAACGCCATACCCGCTGGAGCCAGGCTCCGTTATTCGCTGCCGCCCGGTTGGCGTGCTGAAAATGACCGACGAATCCGGTGAAGATGCGAAGCTGGTTGCCGTTCCGCACACCAAGCTGAGCAAAGAATACGATCACATCAAAGATGTGAACGACCTGCCAGAGCTGCTGAAAGCGCAGATCACTCACTTCTTCGAGCACTATAAAGACCTCGAAAAAGGCAAGTGGGTTAAAGTCGACGGCTGGGACAACGCGGAAGCAGCGAAAGCTGAGATCGTGGCGTCTTTCGAGCGCGCGGCGAAGAAGTAATTCTCACTGCTGTTATTAAGCCCCGCGAGTCGGGGCTTTTTTGTGTCTGGAGAGTATTGCCCGGCGCGCTGCGCTTACCCGACAAGAGGCGCAAAAAACAACGCCACCTTTCGGTGGCGTTGTCGTTTATCAGTACTGGTCTCTGTCCAACCAGTTACCGCTTTCTATCAGCTTCAGTCCCTCGACGGGACGCTGATAGACATACATCCAGGCACTCCCATAAGGAGTCTGGATCAACTGACGTGCGTACTCACCGCCCCTGGTGCGCAAGGCATCAAGTTCGGCAAGCGTGGCATTATCAATACGATAAACCTCACCCTGTACCGTTCCGTTTCCGGGAACCGCGCCTGGATAGTGGCCCAGACTGTACAACTGGTAGTTTTCGATATTGTAATTTCCCAGCAGCAGGGCGTTAGTCATCCAGTGACTGTTGCCCTGCCTGGTGCGTAAACTGCCGTAAACAAATATTCGCATTGCTAAAACTCAAACTGATAGAGCAGATCAAGTGCCTGATCTACGCCAGACACTGCTTCCAGATATAGCTTAGGCATCAGGCGATAGCGTAGCGTGAGTGTGGCCAGCGAGTCAAAGATCCCCACGCCGTATTTCACCTGCAGACCCGGCAGTACATAGCCGCTGACCACCACCTGCGACGAGTCACCTACGCCCTGGGTGTCCAGCGCCAGATTGCTTACGCCAAACGTCTCGCCGATTTTACCCACAACCTGACCACTTTGTGCAACCCCCAGGCCAACTAACATTGAGGTCATCGCCGCGCTGTCGCTTTGCCCGCTCTCCAGGCCCTGCCCGCGAAGCAGATAAGAGAGCGCTTCCTGCTGCGACATCGCCGGGTCGGAGAAGATCTCCGCTTTCGGTTCATCCGCCGAGCCGGTCACGCGCACCCCGGCAATCACGTCGTTCTCCGTGGCGTCTGGGTTACGGATCGCCTCGATGTTCAGCAGCGGCTGATCCGGTGGTCCGGAGAACAGCAGCTCGCCTTTACGCACAATCAAATCCTGCCCATAGGCGTGGAAGCGCCCCTGAGGAATATTGATTTGCCCGTTCAGACCAAGCCCCTGTTTATCCTGCGCAACCTTCAGGTCGCCGGTGAGTCTCGCCTTCAGCCCAAACGCATCCAACCGCACGTTGTTCCCCACGTGTACGATAAGATTACTATTGATCGGTATGCCCGCGCTCTTCTCTTCGACAGGTTTCAGATTTTCATTGAGCATAACTTCATCACTGGAGACGCCGACCGCGCTTTCCGGCACGTCGTGAACCACGATTCGCGCCCACGGCACGTCCACGCTGCCGTCCAGCGTGAAGAGGCTCGGCGTCGCTTCAAAGACCACGTCAGGCGATACGTCGAGGCGTACCATCGGCGGCACCGTAATGCGCACCCGGCTCCCCTTCGCCGCGATGCGGGCGCGCCAGTTTTCCAGCTGGCTCCAGTCGGCGTCGCCGCTGAGGTTAATTTCGCCCTGCTGCGTGCGCACCACCCCGGCAAGCGTCGAGCTTCTGCCGTTGAAGTTCATGGCGATCTGGCTCGGCTGCATATCGAACGGCATAAAGTTGCCGTCGATGTCGACGCCGTTAAGCCCCATCTGCCCGAACAGCTGCGGGTTCTGCGCATCCCCCGCCAGGCGCAGGTTAGCGTTCAGCATGCCCGCCGCTTTTTCGCCGCGCGAGAAGATCGGGTTTACCATCGCCAGGTTGAAGTTGCGAATGTTGACGTTGCCGCCCAGATTGCGCCGCCCCTGAGGATCGGTAATCTGCACTTTCCCGTCGAACTGGCCGTTGTTGGTCAGGCGGATCGTCCAGCCGAGCTCGGCGCGGTTGTTGTGCAGATCCGCATTCAGGTTGAGCGTGTCGAACGCCACCGGCAGCGAGGCGTCGTTGACCACCTGCGTCACCTTCACGTTACGCCCGGAGAGCGTCACGCTGCCCTGCGGCAGCCCCTCTTTGGTGGTGTCCCACGCCACGTCTGCCTTGCCGCTGAAGACGCCGCTCGCCTGAGTGGTGTCCGGCATAAACGGTTTCAGCATCGCCAGATCGAAGCGGTTGAGGGTGATCTGCGCGCGCCCTTCCGCACCGGCATCAATAGTCTGCGGCACGCACAGCTCGGCGTTCGGGTTGGTCCAGCAGTGCGGCCCTATGCTGATTTTCTGCTCGGCGTTGCGGTAGTCCAGCGCGATGGACCGCGACAGCGCCAGCGGCCCGACCGGCGTGCTGAAGCGAGTATTATCCAGCGTGCCCTTCCAGCGCTCTTCCTTGCGGTCAAAGCTCCCGGTCAGATGCAGCTGCCCGGAGACCGGCTCGCCCTGCACCCGCAGCTGGAGGTCGTGCTGCTTCTCGTTGCCTTTGGCGTCCAGCGTCACAAGGCCAATATTGACGTCCGGCTGGGAGATACGCTCCACGCGCAGGTTCAGGTTGCCGCCGATCTGGTCGGTGGATTTCACGTCACCTTCCACGCGAACGCGCGCGACGGAGAGCGCCTGCCAGCGCAGGTTATTGGCGGTGATATCGGCCAGCAGCTGCGGCGCATCCACCGTGCCGCGCACCTTGACCAGCCCTTTTGCCGTGCCGCCGAGGCCCGGCAGAGCGTTGTCCAGATTCGGCGCGTCGATGGTGGCGTCCAGATCAAGATCCTTCACCCCCAGCTCGCCTTTAATATCCGCGGTGTTACGCCCCAGCGCCACGTGCAGGCCGGGAATGACCCACTGCAGATAGCTGTTTCCCTTCAGGGAGCCATCGACGTTAACCTTATTCTGCTTCACGTTGCCGGAGAGCTTGATCTCCGGCACGTCCATCTGCCAGGTGCCGCCGTAGAGGCTGCCGCGGGTTTTGATCAGCCCGTCGAGTTTTGACGGCCACTCCGGGACCTCTTTCGCCGTGTTGATGCCCGTCAGCTTCAGCTCGCCGCGCCAGCTGATCGCCTGCTGCCAGTCCAGCAGCGCGGTCAGCTCGGTTTTGCCTTCCAGCGCCGCCACGGTCAGCTTGTCGAGATTGACCTGCTGCTCGTTGCCTTTTGCATCCAGGGTGATGTTTGCAGGCGGCACGCCCTGCCCCTTCACCGCGGTGCGGAAGGAGAGCGTGTAATCGGTCATCTTGCCGCTCAGCTTCAGCTTCAGGTCGTCGGCCTGGAACTGTTTTTCACCGGTAAACGGCCAGTACAGCTGCTTGCTGACAACCTCAAGGTTGATCGGCAGCCCGGCTTCCGCCAGCTGCGCTTGCGCGCGCAGGACCATATCCACCGGGCCGGAGAGATTCACGCCGACATCCAGCTTCTCGCGCAGCGCGCCGCCGACCTTCAGCTTCACCTTCTCGCCCTTCAGCGGGTCGACGTTGAGCGCGCTGTTGAGCGTGATATCCACCGGCCAGCTGTCGCGCAGGAGGGCATGCCCTGACGCGTTAACCGATCCCTGATTGGTGTCGATATCCAGCGCGTCCAGCTTCATATTGCCGTCGATGCTGCTGACTTTGAGGAGCAGGTTGTACACCGTGAGATCGGTATCGCCCGTCAGGCGCAGCTGCTCGCCCTTAAACTCTTCAATATTGAGGTTAAGCGGCAGATGGACGTCGGTCATTTCCGGCAGCACCGGTTTGGAGAAGAGGTCCTTCAGGGTTTCGCCCAGCGGCTTCTCTTCCGGCTGCGGATTCTGGATCTTCGGCTCGACGATCTCCTCCTGCGCCACGTCCGCCACTTTCGGCAGGGCAATCAGCAGCCCCTGCAGCGAGGTAGGCGTCAGGGTGAGGTTTTTCTCCTGCCAGCGCAGGCCGGAGGTGAAATCCATCACCGACACCGTGGTGTCGTCGATCTTGATATTGACGTTATCCAGCGCGACCCGATAAAGCGCAATCGGGTACGGCGTGGAGAGGTTCAGCGGGCCGCTGTCCTCCTCTTCAACCGGCGCAGACTTCGGCATTTTCTTCGAATCTATCGCCACGTTAACATCTTTTAGCGACAGATCGTTAACGCAGAGCTTGCTGTCCCGCAGGCAGCCGAGCTTCACCGCCAGATGAAACTCGCCGGCGTTAACCGCCACGCCAGGCTGCTCATAGCGCAGGTTCTTCACGCGCAGATCGCGCCAGCCGCCCGTCACCTGGCCAATTTCCAGCCCCGGCACCCAGCGGTTCGCGGCGTTAAACAGCAGATGCAGGCCGGTGGTGGTGCCCACCAGGAACGCCACCGTACCGAGCAGCAGCACGATAAAAATCAGCACCCCGAGGCTTATCTTCTTCCATAAACTCATAATTCAGGCCCCAGACCGATGTAAAACTGTAAACCGTGTTCTTCTTTGTCGCCGACCGGAACGGCGAAGTCGAGCTTGATCGGCCCGACCGGGGACTGCCAGCGCACGCCCACGCCCGCGCCGGTTTTGAAATCGCTCTGGCGGATATCGCTCACTGCCTCGCCGCCGTCGACGAACATGGCGCCCCACCATTTGCCGCTGACGTTGTACTGGTACTCCAGCGAGCCGGTCGCCAGCTTGGACGCACCGATTAGCTTGCCGTCGTCGTCTTTAGGCGCGATGGATTTGTATTTGTACCCGCGAATGCTGCGGTCGCCCCCGGCGAAGAAGCGCAGGTCCGGCGGGACTTTGTCGAAATCGCCGGTCTCGATCCAGCCGAGGTTGCCGCGCACCACGAAGCGGTGCTTGTCATACAGCGTGCGGATCCAGACGTTTTGCGCCTGAATCACCGAGAAATCCACATCGGAACCCCACATGGTATTGGAGTAATCAATGGAGTAGCGCTGGGAATCGCCCCAGGTCGGCATCAGGCCGCCGCGCGAGCGGGTCCGGCTGATCATCACGCCCGGGTAAAGCAGCATGGTGGTGTTGGTGACGTTGGCCTGGGTAAAGTGGTCGAGGCTCCAGCGCAGGTTAATGGCGCGCTGCCAGCCGCTGGACAAGTCCCAGTAGCGGGAGACCGCAAGCGTGGTGGAGTCCGCCTCGGTATCGTTGAGATCGGTACGCTTGAAGCCGCCCTGCACCAGGTAATATTGCTCGAGCGGGTTTTTCAGCAGCGGCATTTTGTAGCTGAAATCGAGCTGCTGCTCGGGCGCCGAGATGCTGGCGCTGGTCGTCAGACTGTGGCCGTAAGAGTTCATCCACGGCTTTTTCCACGTCGCCTTAACGCGCGGCCCCACGTCGGTGGAGTAGCCCACGCCGGTTTCAATCGTGTTCTCGGTGCGCGGCGATACCACGCCGTGCAGCGGCAACACCTTGGTCTTGCGGGATTTTTCAAACTCCGGCGCAACGACGACAGAGTTAAACCAGCCGGTCGCCGACAGGCGGCGGTTGAGTTCGGCCAGGTCTTTCGACTGGTAATAATCGCCTTGCTTAAACGGCACCAGGTTTTGCAAATACTCTTCGCGGATTTGCGAGCCTTCGAACGTCACCTCGCCGAAGCGGTAGCGCTCGCCGCTGTCGTAATCGATATCCCAGAACGCCTGATGGCGGTCCAGCGCAACGCCCAGCTGGCTTTTATCAAACTGGCTATCGAAATAGCCCTTGCGCAGCGAGACGCTGGTCAGTGACTTTTTAAAGTGGTCGTAATCGCCGTGGTTAAGCACGGTGCCCACCTTCGGGCGCGTGCTTAACAGGTCGAGAAAATCGCGATCGGTACGCGCGCCGCCGCGCAGGATGACGTTGGTGCCGCCTATTTTGACCGGCTCGCCCGGCGAGACGCGGGCAATCAGCACCTGCCGCCCTTTGGCCGGCGGCGGACGCAGATCGAAGTCAATCGTCGGCTCATAATAGCCCAGCGCTTTTAGCCCCTCGCGGATGGCATCATCAACGCGCGCGCGAAAGCGGCGGTCCGGGGTGACTTCGTCACTCTCAATGGTAGACAGCTGCGCGCGTACGTTTTTTTCCAGCGCCCCGGACAACCCCTCAACCTGCAAACGAACATTCGCCGCACTGGCGACTCCGCTTGTCAGCAAAAGACTGACTAAACATAACTGGCGGATTTTTGGCACGTTTTCTCCTGAATATCCTTGTGTCCACCCCTGGAAGCAAATGAAGTGCCGCTCCGCGGCCTTGACGGCTAATTAGCCCAAAACCCCATTCAAGGGTTGAAAAAGGGTATAACACCCAAATATTTCTTATGATTAAATCTAGACTCATTCAGCGCGTTTATTGTGTTCAATTAAACGCGCCGTGACAACCTTAACCGAAACATCGCTCCCCGGGAGGCCCCACCGTGAGTTTATTCAACAAACAGCATCTTGTTTCTCAGGCCGATGCATTACCGGGACGAAACACCCCTATGCCCGTAGCGACTTTACACGCTGTAAACGGTCATTCAATGACAAATGTTCCTGATGGAATGGAAATCGCATTGTTCGCTATGGGCTGCTTCTGGGGCGTTGAACGCCTGTTCTGGCAATTGCCCGGCGTCTACAGCACCGCGGCGGGCTATACCGGCGGATACACGCCGAACCCAACCTACCGTGAAGTGTGCTCCGGCGATACCGGCCATGCGGAAGCCGTGCGCGTGGTCTATGACCCGAACGTGATTCGCTACGAGCAGCTGCTGCAGGTCTTTTGGGAAAATCATGACCCGGCCCAGGGGATGCGCCAGGGCAACGACAGCGGCACGCAGTATCGCTCCGCAATCTACCCGCTCACGCCCGAGCAGGACAGCGCCGCCCGCGCCAGCCTGGAACGCTTCCAGCAAGCCATGCATGACGCAGGCGACTCGCGCCAGGTGACGACGGAGATCGCCACCGCAAAACCGTTTTACTATGCAGAAGATGATCATCAGCAGTATCTGCATAAAAACCCGTACGGCTATTGCGGCATCGGCGGGATTGGCGTCTGCCTGCCGCCGCAGCTGGCGTAAAACGGCAGGGTCAGGGATGACCCGCTAGCTCACCGCATCAGGCGTAATCGCGTTTAACCGGTATAGCGTATCGTCCAGCCCCGCTTCCTTTACCGGCGGCGAGAAAAGGAAGCCCTGAAAGCGGGGGACCCCCATTTCAGCCAGCGCGGCGAATTTTTCCTGACTATCTACGCCTTCGGCCACGCAGTCGCACCCCGTCATCTGGCTGAAATAGATAAGCGCTTTTATCAGGCTAGAGTCGGTTTCGCTCGCGGCGAAGGTGTCGATCAGATCTTTATCCAGCTTCAGGCCGTCGAAATGTATTTGTCTTACCGGGAACATCACGTGATCCCGTGAGAAGCAATCATCAAGATACAGCTTGCAGCCGGTTTCTTTCACCCTTGCCATGGTATTAACAATATCTTTGTCCTGCGTGATATCGATATTTTCCGCAAATTCAAAAACCAGCCTGTCGGCCCACGCGGGATTATGCAACAGCTCGAGCGCCTTTTTGGCCATCCCCGGCAGCGCATTGCCTGAAGCAAGCACCGCCGGAATATTAACGGCAAAGTAATATGCCCCTTTATATTTATTGACCGCGCGCACCGCGGCGTTGATGACAATAGCCGTCAGCTTCAGCCAAATATAGCGGCTGCGTAAATTGTGCAGAAAATCGCACGGCATCAGCAGCGTATTGTCACGCTGCCAGCGCAGCAAAATTTCAAATCCTACGGCGCGTATCTGGCGATCGACAATCGCCTGATAAACGGGAAAGATTTCATTTTTTTCAATCGCTTTCGCGACGTTCTCATCCGTAAAAATCAGCTCGTGATTGACGGACGTCTGCACCGCGAGCGGTGCGTTCTGCTTGCCCGGCGCGCCGTTGACGCAGTGCATGGCGGGCTGCAGCTTCTGCAGCGCCTTTTGCCTGTGAATATAGATTGTTTTGATCGAGATGCCGTCGCGCAGGGATTGCTGCTTAACGGTTAGCCCGCGGAAGAAATAGATTGCCGCATCAAGCTCTCTCTCGGTTAGCCCCTCAAAAATATATCCTTGATGCAATTCTTCCTGAATGGCCACCGGCTCAAGCAGAACGAAATCATCAGAGGAAATACTCTCTTTCCTGTTTTTACAGGGCATGACGTGAATCTGCTTTAATTTTTTCTTATCAATTACGAGAGAGGCAAACATTCTGTATAACCAGCTTGCTGACCCCTGACCGAAAGCAATAACCTCTACATTTGCTTCGCTATTATTGATAATATCAACGGTCTTTTTTAATGCTTCCAGAACATTTCCCACACCGCTGTGAAAGAAAACAAAGAGTCTGGATGCGGAAGCCGTCTGCGATAATATACACTCATCGTTACTGGCCTCTTCTACATCGTAAGACACTCTTTTGATCGCGATATTCTCTTGTTTTAGTAATCCGGCCAGACCTGCAAAAGCAAAATTGCAGCCAGAAATAACGGATACCGTATTATGCGTTGAAATCCTGTCCATAACTATTTCCTGTCATGCATGCGTACTAAAGCAATAATGTTGAATGTCATCAAACAATATAAATAATACCCATAAAGGGGTATTTCATAGATTTTTTTATAATCGGGATGTCGCGCGCTTACTCCATCCGGCTAACAAAATGGTAGCAAAACAACTACCATTGCACCATATCTCACTAAACAAAAAGCGCTAATACACAACATTTATTCTCTTCTTTATAATAAAAAGAAATATAAAACCACATAATCCGCAGGGCAAAGCCTGTACAAATTTGCGCTTATTTCCCTCTGTGGTTAACGCAATTTTATCTGGCTGTTAAGAGATGCAGGTTAAGACGAGCACAAAGGTGTAACAAAATGCGCAAATGCGGCATAAAGCTTATGTTTCGGTAAAGTCGAGCGTAAGTTTCATTTATTCCGTGTATAATATAATCTAGATTTATAAGTAGAGAAAATACACAAAACACTTCTTTTTAATAAGGCCATTTATGGATATACATGTTTCCATTGATGCACTCCTGCATCGTAGAAACTTTATAAAAAAGAACCTCCGCTTCCATGAAGCGATAAAAGAACACTATGACATCAACGATGCCATCTATAAGAAACAGCCTCTTTTTTATAAAGTCATGCTCCAGGAATCGCGTTTTAATATTGTCCTTTCAATGTGCTGTTTCGTGTTTGGTAACCAGGCGTCATCCGTGTCAGAGATCAAGACGCTGTGCTCACGCTACGGTATTGCCAGCCCTAACAGCGTTATCGCCATCATCACATTATTGAAAACGACGCACCGTATAAAAACCTGGCGCAGCGAAGACGACCGACGAAAAGTGTTAATCGAGCCCACGCAAAAGGGTCTCGATGAACTCAAGCGCTACATGGCCGGCGCGTTTTTACCCGTTAAGCATCTTTTCCCGGACAATAATATTAACGTTGACCTTCTCGATAATGACACCCTGCGGAATAATTTCTTCCGCCGCGCGGCGGAATATCTTTTCCGCGGCGTAACGTTCAAGAAGATATTCCCGGAGGTCGGGTTATTCATCGAAAAGGACGGCGGAAGAATGATTATGCTGTATCTCTATCTCCAGGCGAGACGGCATCTCAATGCGCGCGGGGCCATTATTGAGTATTCAGCAAGCGTGCTGGCAAAAGAATTTTTTGTTTCGCGCATTCACGTTCATCGCATCATTAAATCCGCAGAAGAGGCTGGCTACCTTAAAGATCGCGGTGACGGTACGCTTGACGTTCGCCAGTGCTTTATCGAGCTGGTTGAAAATTACGCGGCGCTCTATTTTGCCTACGTCACCCACTACCTCAATATTCATCCGGTAGAAAGACGACAGCCTCAGCAGGCCGTGCTTCAAAAATAACAATAGCGATCGGGAGACCGATCGCCACTGGCTTATCTTTCGCGCAGCGCTTCTTTCGCTTTGTTAAGCGGTTTCAGCAAATAGTCGAGAATCGTTTTATTACCGGTTTTGATATCCACCGTGGCAATCATCCCCGGGAAAATAGGGAACGTTTTGCCCTGCTTGTTGGTCAGGTGGTTGTCGCTGGTGCGGATATACACGCGGTAATAATAAATATCGCGCTTGACCTCGTCCTGAATCGTATCCGGCGAGATCAGGGTCACTTCGCCGTCCAGCCCGCCGTAGATGGAGTAGTCATAGGCGGTAATTTTCACCAGCGCCCGCTGGCCCGGATGGATAAAGGCGACGTCGCGCGGCGAGATTTTCGCTTCAATGACCATCTGATCGTCCAGCGGCACCAGGGTCATCAGCTTGCCGTTTGGCGGAATGACGCCGCCAACGGTGGTCACGTCGATATCCTTAACGATGCCGCGGACCGGCGCGTTGAAGGTCAGGCGGGTCAGCGAATCTTCGCGCCCCTTCATCACCGAACGCTGCGCCTCAATTTCCGCGTTGGCTTTCGCCAGCTCTTCCCGGGCGCGGACGTAGTACTGGTTTTGCATCTCGGTCATTTTGTTCTCCAGCTCGTTTTTTTGACGCTGAAGACGCAGCACCTCGACGCTGCTGGCGGCTCCCTGCTTCACCAGCGGCTGGGTCAGAGAGAGCTCGCGCTGAACCAGCGCCGCCCCCTGACGAAGCCCGGCCATCCCTTTTTCGAGGCTGTCGCGGCGAGAGTTATACAGCGCCGTTTCCTGTTTCACTAGCTCTACGTCGTCGTCCAGCTCGGCGGGAAATACCAGCGGCGTGTCGTTCACTTCGGCACTCAGCCGTGCCGCCGTGGCCATCGCCGCGTTGAGGCGCGATTCGCTCTCCAGCACGCTGGACTCCGTCTTGGTGCGATCCAGCTGGGCCAGCTGCTGCCCGCGCTCGACGATATCCCCTTCGTGGACCAGCAGCTTGTGGATGATGCCGCCCTCAAGAGACTGGATCACCTGCTCGTGCGAGGAGGGCACCACCTTGCCGCTGCCGGTGGTCACTTCGTCCAGGTGGAACAGGCTCGCCCAGGCGATAAAGACCGCCAGCAGGGCAAACAGGCTCCACGCCACCAGCGTCGAACGCGGCAGCTTAGGCTCCTGAAGGCGGCTGTTGTAGCGGGTTAAGTCGCTCATGCCGTGGCCTCCTGTTTTGGCTTCATGGTCACCGTGCGCTGCGGCGCGGCCTTCATCGGCGCCATGCCGTGGTCGCGAAGAATGACGTCGCGCGGGCCGTCCATCACGATTTTGCCGTTATCCAGCACGATGATGCGGTCCACCAGCTCAAGGATCGGCAGGCGATGGGTTGCCACCACCAGCGTGCGGTTTTTGCCGAGCCAGCCCTTCATCTGCTGGATAAACTGCTTCTCGCTCACCTCGTCGAGCCACGCCGTCGGCTCATCCAGCAGCAGGATGTTAGGCGAGGTCATCAGCGCGCGCGCCAGCAGCAGCGCCTGACGCTGCCCGCCGGACAGCCCGGCGCCGCCTTCGCTGATCGTATAGTTGAGGCCCATCTTCTGCTTGCGCACAAAGTCCAGCGCACCGCTCACCGTCAGCGCCTGGTGGATCTCCTCATCGGTCGCCAGCGGGTTGCCCATCACGATATTGTCGCGCACCGAGCCAAAGAAGAGCCGCGCCTGCTGGCTCAGGAGCTGCATATCGCGGCGCAGATCGGCCGGGTCAAGATGGTTCAGGGCGATATCGTCGAGCAGGATCGATCCCTGCTGCGGCTCCTGCATGCCGGCCAACAGCTGCAGCAGGGTGCTTTTGCCGGAGCCGTTACGCCCCAGCACCGCGATGCGCTCCCCGGCTTTGATATTCAGGCGGGCAATATTGAGCACGTTCAGCTTCTCTTCGTCATCGTAGTAAAACCCGACGTCCTCCAGCGCGTAGCGGCCGTACAGGTGCGATTTATGCACCTTTTTGCCGTGCTGCGGGTCGTCAATCGGGCGCTGCATCAGATCGTCCAGCCCCTTGCGCGCCACCTTCGCCGACTGCCAGCGCGACAGCACGCCGGAGATTTGCGCCAGCGGCGCGATGGTGCGCGAGGCCAGAATCGAGGTTCCCACCAGCGCGCCGGTGGTCATGTCGCCGCTGATGACCAGATAGCAGCCGACCAGCAGCACCACCGCGTAGACGATGGACTGCACTTCCTGGGTCCAGGTCAGCAGCATGCCGGTCAGCCAGCGCTGCTTCATCCCCACGCTTGCCGCCACGTCGTTGGTGTTGTTCCACTGGTTCTGAAAACGCTGCTCCGCGCGCATCAGCTTGATGTCCTCGATGCCCTGCACCGCTTCCACCAGCGTGGCGTTGCGGATGGCGGACTCGCGCATCCCTTCGCTGGAGAGCCGTCCGAGCGGGCGCTGCACCAGCAGGCCGGGGATCAGCAGCAGCGGCACCGCCAGCAGCACTACCAGCACCAGCGGGCCGCCGATCATCCACAGGATAAAGACGAACAGCAGGAAGAACGGCACGTCGGAAATCGCCGCGATGGTGGTGGAGGTGATCAGCTCGCGCACCGACTCCAGCTCGCGGATCTGGGCGATAAACGACCCGGTCGACTTCGAGCGCGCGCCGTTTTTAATGCGTAACGCGTGGGCAAACACGCGCTCGGAGATGCGCAGGTCGGCGCGCTTGCCGATGACGTCGGAGATGTGTACCCGCAGCATGCGCATGATGAACTCAAACAGGATCGCCACCATTACGCCGCCGAACAGCACCCACAGCGTCGCCTCGGACTGCGAGGGCACCACGCGGTCATATACCTGCATGGAGAAAATCATTCCGGAAAGCGCCAGCACGTTGGCGACCAGCGCCACCAGCATGATGTCGCTATAGCGCCGCCAGTCCTTGAGCGCCAGCTGCCAGAACCAGTTTTTCTCGTAAGGTTTGATGTAATCGTCCACGCGCGCGTCCGGCGTGGACTCCAGCGGACGGAGCACCAGCAGCGCCTTCAGGCGCGTGCCCAGCTCTTCGCGCGTAAGCACCGTTTCAAGCCCGCCGTCGCCGCTGAACTGCAGGCTGACGTTGCCGTCGTTATCCATGCGGTTGATCACCGCGATTTGTCCGCCGGTAAATTCGGCCACCAGCGGCAGCCGCCACGGGTCGAGAAGCGTGGAGTCCGCCGGAGCCAGCCGCATGCCCAGCCCAAGCTGGCGCGCCATATCCTCCAGCACCTGCAGGCGCGGGGAGTGGCTTTCGTGATTGATCGTCACCCGGACGTGCTCCGTGGAGAAGTCCAGACGATAGTGCCGTGCGACGATGATCATGGCCTGAAGCCACGGCTCATAGAGCGGATGAGTTTTCATAATGCTACGTCCTGTCCAGCGCGTTATTCACGCGCTGAAATGATATCCTTTTCGAATGGTTAGAAACTGAACAGTTCCTTAACGCAACCGAAAATTTACCATATTGTTTATAGGGTTACTGTAAGTGTTGTAAAGAACGGCAAAGTGCCGCGGAGGTTGCCCTCCGCGGCCTGTGGACTAGACCACCAGCAGCTGATGGTTAGCCAGCAGCGTTGCCAGATCCGTTTGCACCCCGTTCAGCGTGACCACGGTGGTTGGGTCAAAGCTGCTGCCCGTTCCGTCGCGGTCAATCTGAATCTCGGTGTTACTGCCGTTTTGCACCACGCGGATATAGTCGCTGAGATTGCCCGCGCCGCTGTCCAGCGTAGCCACCCCGTTGACGTAGCTGGCCGACCCGTTACCGGTATAGCCGCTGCCCGTCAGCAGATCGCGCAGGTCAATGCGGTCGGTATCCGCGGTCCCTTCCCAGGTGCCGACGGTAAAGCCATTGACCACGTCGCTGCCGTTGCCGCCGGTGGCGTCGGAAGCATCGATCAGCTTGTAGAGCAGCGTGTCGTGGCCGCCGCTGCCGATGTTGAAGATGTCGTTGCCGCCGCGCCCCTCGAACTGGTTATCCCCGCTGTTGCCGGTAATTACGTCGTCGTGGTTTGAGCCTGCCACCCCTTCAATATTCACCAGCGTCGCGGTGTTGAAGCCGGTGTTTTGCGCCGTCGTCAGCCCCAGGTTCACCGTCACGCCCGTTCCGGCGTTAATGTAATCCACTACGTCCATACCGCCGGTGCTGCTCCAGGTGTCGTGCTCCGAGGTCGTCGTCCAGCCGCCGGAGCCGCTGTAGGTATAGGTGCCTGCTTCCGCGACGAAGGTGTCGTTATAGCCGGTCCCGACGATCGTCCCGCTGTGGCCGCCGGTGGCGGCTTCGGCGGTCAGCACGTAGCCTTCCTTACCGTTGCCCGCTTCCAGCCCGTCCCAGGTGACGTTGCTCGCGACGCCGTTGGTCGCGCGCACCAGCACCGCGTGGTAGGTCTCGTTGGCATCCAGGCCGTAGAAGCTGATCAGCGACGAGGAGTCGTTGATGCCCATCCCCGACTGCGCGTTAAGGATCTGGCTGGCCACCAGCTTGCCCGCGGAGTTGTACAGCTGAACGGTGTTGCCAAAGAAGGCGTTGATCCCTTCGCTGTCGACAATCTTCAGGTGCATCGCCGTACCCGGCTTAACGGTGTTGGTGTTGCGCTCCAGGATCACGCTGCCGTTCTGGCGGAAGATCAGCAGATCCTGCGCGCCGTCCCAGTCGTAGTCGAGCCGCGCCGCGCCGGACACCTGCGTGGAGGTGGCGGTGCTGAACTTCGAGGCCGTGAAGGTCGCCGAGCCCGCGATGCCATCGTTGGTGTAGAGCCAGGACTGCCCGCCGTTGGCCAGCTTGATGATGTCCATGTTGCCGTCCATGTTCCAGTCCACCGCCACGCTGACGTTGCCGACGAACTTGTCCGTGGTCGCCGTACCCACCGCGGTGCCCGCCAGCAGGTTGCCGGTGCCGTCGTTCAGCATCAGCACGCCGCCAGTGTTGGTGCCGCTGGAGGTGCGGTACATGCTCATATACAGATCCATGTAGCCGTCGCCGTTGAAGTCGCCCCAGGTCATGCTGACGGCGTTGCTCGCCGCGCCTGAGCCGGTGGCGCTGTACATGGTGTTGATGAAGTTCTGCCCCCAGGTAAACGAGCCGTCCCCCTGGTTGAACATCGTCGACAGCGCGAAGTTGTTGCCGCCGTTGGTGGTGTGCTGGGCAATATCCACCTTACCGTCGTTGTTTAAGTCGACGCCGGAGACTTCAATCAGGCTGTTGTAGTTCCCCACCTTCGAGCCGGACACAAAGGTGCCGTAGGTTCCGGCCTTCGAGCTGCCGACCAGCGTGCCGTTGTTGTTCAGCATAAAGGTGCTGGAGTCCGGGCCGCCCGCATCGCCCACCACAAAGTCCGTGTAGCCGTCACCCTGAATATCAATCGCCACCACCGCGCCGTACCAGACCAGCGCGCCAAAGCCGCTGAGCGCCGTCGAGGTATAGGTGCCGTCGCCGTTGTTAATCAGCTGCTGCATATAGTTGTAGTTGGTGCTTTCGGCCAGGATATCGTTCAGGCCGTCGCGGTTGATATCCGCGTACGTGCCGGAGGTATAGTTCCCCGTCATCGTAAAGTTGCTGCCCACCGTCCACGAGCTGCGGCTGTCGGCATTTGCCGAAGCAATCTGCTGGTTCGCCGTCACCGTCCACAGGCCGTCCGAATCCAGCATATAGCCCGCGGCGTTCGCCGTGGTCGCGCTGGTCGTTGTAAAGCCCACCGTGACCGACTCCTCGTTACCAATCACGATGCTGCCCGTGGTGGTGCCGGTCGTATTGCCGTTGCCCGCGCTGCTCTTCACCTGCGCCGTTACGTCATAGCTCTTCACGGTCAGCGCGTCGCCGTCCGGGATTTGCAGATACCAGGTGTTGTGGTCCGGGTCGACCACCACCGCGCCGCCCGCTTCGGAGGTGTAGGTTTTACCGTTAACGGTAACGACCAGATATTCCCCGTTGGTCAGCGCTGCCGACACGGTGCCGTTCAGAATTGGCGTCGTGTCCGGCGTCGTCAGGGTGGCAATGGTCGCCGTGGTGGTTGGGATGCTGGTATCGACCTTCAGAACAAAATCGTCCGAGTCGGTGTAGTTCCCCGCCACGTCGGTAATACGCAGCACGTAGGTGTGGTTACCGTCGTGCAGGCCGCTGTCCTGGAAGTACCAGCTGGTCGCGCCGTTCATGGTGACCTGGCCCAGCAGGACGCCGTCGCGATAAAGCTGCGCAATCTCACCGGTCGCCAGCCCCTGGTTCAGGGTGCCGCTGATGAGCGGCGTGGTGTCGTCCGTCGAGACGTTTTCACCAAAGACCCCGGTACGCTCGCCGTCGTTATCGGTATAGCTGACGATCGTGCCCTTCGTCACCGGCGGGGTGGTGTCTACCGTCACCACCTGCTGCGCGGTGGAGCCGACGTTGCCCGCCTGGTCGATGATGCGTACCTGATAGGTGTAATCATTGTCGGTCAGCGTGCGGGTATCGGTGTAGGTCCACTGGGTATGGTTCACCGTGACGTCAATCCACGTCGCGCCGCCGTCCAGGCTGATCTGCACCCGCTCGTCGCCCGCCAGCTCGTTACCGAGCGTGCCGCGCACGGTCAGCGAGGTATCGTTAGTAATGAAGTCGCTGCCGGACTGCCCGGTATCGTCGCTGATGGCGTCAATGGTGATGCCGTACTGCGGCGCCCTGGTGTCCACGGTGACCGTCTGCGAGGTGGTAGCCCCGACGTTGCCCGCCTGATCCACCACGCGAACCTGATAGTCGTGCTCCCCGTCGGCAAGCGTGCGCGTGTCGGTGTAGCTCCAGCTCGTGCCGTTCACCTTCGCATAAACCCAGGTCGCGCCGCCGTCGAGGCTAACCTGCACGTACTCGTTGTTGCCCAGCGCCGCGCCGAGCGTGCCGTTCAGCGTGTACGAGGTTTGGCTGGTCAGGAAGTCGTTGTCGTCAAAACCGGTATCAACGGTGATGTTATCCACGGTCACGGTGATCGCCGCGTCCGGCGCAACGGTATCCACCGTCACCTGCTGGTGAGCAGATTCGCCCACGTTGCCGGCCGCATCAATCACGCGCACCCAGTAGTCGTAGGTCTGGTTGCCCAGCGTACGACCATCGACGTAGTACCAGGTCTTGCCGACCACGATGACGTTCTGCCAGGTGCTGCCGCCGTCAAGGCTGATCTGCACGCCTTCGCCGTCGGCCAGCGTCGCGCCGAGGGAGCCGTGCAGCGTCAGCGAGGTGTCGTTGGTCACGAAGTCGCTGTTGCTCAGGCCCGTATCGTCGCTGATGCTGTCGATAGAGACGGTTTTGCTGGCGTCCGGCGCAACGGTATCGATGGTCACCACCTGATTAGCGGTGGCGCTGACGTTGCCCGCGTCGTCGATCACGCGCAGCTGGTAGTTGTAGTCGCCGTCGGCCAGCGTCCGGCCATCGACGTAGGTCCAGGTCAGCCCGCTGACGTTGACGTCAATCCAGGTCGTCCCGCCGTCAATGCTGATCTGCGCGTGATCGCCGCGCCCCAGCGCCGCGCCGAGCGTGCCGTTCAGCGTGATCTGGTTATCGCTGGTGATGAAGTCGCTGCCGGACAGCCCGGTATCCTGCGTGACGGCATCCACGGTGATGGTGGTTGCCGCAGGCGCGGTCAGATCGAGCACCACGTCCTGGCTGTCGGTCGCGCCAACGTTGCCCGCGTTATCAATCACGCGGACCTGATACTGGTACGTACCGTCGGTTAAGGTGCGGCCGTCGGCGTAACGCCAGGTGGTGCCAGTCACCGTCAGGTCAATCCAGGTCGCGCCGCCGTCGAGGCTGATCTGCGCCTTCTCGTTGTTGCCGAGCTGCGCCGTCAGCGAGCCGTTAATCACCACGTTTTTGTCGCCGGTGATGAAATCGCTCGCGCTCAGGCCGGTGTCGTTTTGCAGCGAGTCGATGCTGATGCCCATCGACGGCGGGGTCAAATCGACCGTGACCGTATGGTCCGCGCTCGCGCCGTTGCCGATCGCGTTGCTGACCTGGGCGTTAATCACGTAAGCGCCGCCGTCCGCGAGCGCCGTCACGTCCGCGCTGCCAACGGTATAGCTCCAGCTGCCGTCGCTCTGTACGGTCGTGGTGTAGGTTTTGCCGTTCAGCGTAATGGTCACCGTCTGGCCCGCTGGCGCGCTGGTCGTACCGCTGACGACCAGCGGCGTGCCGTGCTCCGCGGCATTCACGATGTCGTCCTGCGCAAAGGTATTGATAGCAATCGTCGGCACGTCGCCGCTCAGCGTGACGTCGTGCGTCGCGCTGCCCGGGTTGCCTGCCTTATCGGCCACCGATGCGGTAATCGTGTATTTACCGTCGGTCAGCCCCACCAGATCGTGCCCTTCCACGAAGACCGACCACGTGCCGTCCGCGCCAACGGTGGCCTGGTAGCTGTGGCCGTTAAAGGTCACGATCACCGTTTGCCCCTGCTCGGCGGTAGTGGTCCCGCTGACGGTTTGTCCCGCCTGCTGTTCCGCGTTGTTGACGATGTTGTCGTCCGCCACCGTATTGATGGTGACGGTTGGCGCGACGGTATCTACCGTCAGGGTGTGCGAGGCGCTGCCGCCGTTGCCCGCCCTGTCGTTAACCGAGGCGGTTACGGTGAGCGCGCCCTGGCTCAGAGAGGCGAGATCGGCCGCCGGAACGTCCAGCGTCCAGGTGCCGTCGGCCTTCACCAGCGCGGTGTAGGTTTTGCCGCCGAGGGTGACGGTGACCGTCTGCCCGGCCTCCGCGCTGCTCGAACCGTGCACGGTCAGCGGCTGCTGTGCTTCCGCCGCGTTGAGCATATCGTCGCCGGAGATCGCCGCGATGCTGACCACCGGCGGGGTGGCGTCCACGCTGACGCCGTGCGTCGCCGACGCGCTGTTGCCCGCGCTGTCCTGCGCCGACGCGGTGACCTGATAGCTTGAGCCGTCCGCCAGGGCACCCACGTCCGCTGCCGGAACCGTCGTGCTCCAGGAACCGTCGCTCTGCACCGTCGCCGTGTAGGACTTGCCGTTCAGCATCACCGTCACCTTCGTGCCGCTGGCGAACTGGGCGCTGGAACCGCTGATGACCAGCGAGCTGCCCGCTTCGGCGGCGTTAATCACGTCGTCGCCGCTAATGGTGTTAACGGTCAGCGCAACCGCGGCGGTATTGACCATCACGTCGTGGGTCTGGGTGCTGCTGTTGCCCGCGCCGTCGGTGATGGTCGCGCTGATGGTCACTTTACCGTCCGCCAGGGCCGAGATGACGCTGGCCGGAACGCCCACGCTCCAGCTGCCGCTGGCGTCAACGGTGGTGGTGTACTGCTTGCCGCCAATCGTAACGACCAGCTTATCGCCCGCGGATGCGCCGGTGGCGGTGCCGCTCACGATCTGCGCCTGCCCGTGCTCCACGCCGTTGATCACGTCGTCACCCGCCACGGCGTTGAAGCTGATGGTTGGCGGCGTGGTGTCAAGGGTAATGGCCTTACTGGCGCTGCCCGGGTTGCCCGCCGCGTCGCTGACGCTCACCTGCACGGTGTAGCCGCTGTCGGCCAGCGCCGCCAGGTCGTCCGCCGGAACGTCAACGCGCCACGCGCCGCCCTGCCCGACCTGCGCGGTGTACGATTTGCCGCCCAGGGTCACGGTGACCGTCTGGCCCACTTCCGCGGTGGTGGTACCGGCGATCGCTACGCCCGCCGCCGCTTCGTCGCGGTTGATGGTGTTGTCCGCCGCAATAGCGTCAATCGTCACCGTTGGCGCCGTCGCGTCCACGCTGTACTCGCGGCCTGCGGACGCACCGTTGCCGTTGACGTTGGTCACGCTCACCTGCACGCTGGCGTCGCCGTCCTTCAGCCCCGCCAGATCCGCCGACGGCACGGTGGCCGTCCACTTGCCGTCCGCGTCGACCTTCGCGGTGTAGGTCTTGCCGCCGAAGGTAATGGTAACGGTCTGATCCTCTTCCACGTTGGTGGTGAGACCGGACAGCACCAGATCCGCGCCTTTTTCCGCCGCGTTAATCACGTCGTCGGTGGCGATGGCGTTAATGCTGATGGCGACCGCCGCCAGATCCACCGTCACGTCGTGGCTGATGGTGACCGGGTTGCCCGCGGTGCTCTGGCCCGCCACGGTAATCGTCAGGTTGCCCGCCGCCAGCGCGCCCACGTCCGCAGACGGAACCGCCGCGCTCCAGGTGCCGTTCGCCAGCACGGTCGCCGCATAGGTTTTGCCGTTGACGGTCACGGTCAGGGCGGTGCCCGCCGTCAGGCCGTCGCTGCTGCCGGTAACGATCAGGTTCTGCCCGTGCTCGATGCTGTTGATCACGTCGTCGCCCGCAACCACGTCCACGCGCAGGCCCGGCAGGTTGGCGTCGATGGTGATGTCGCGCTCGCCGCTGCCGGTGTTGCCGTGGCCGTTAGTCACGCTCGCGGTCACGGTCAGATCGCCGTTGCCGAGCGCCTTCAGCACGTCAGCCGGAACGTTCACCGTCCAGGTCAGATCGCTCTGCACAACGGCGGTGTAGGTGTTGCCGCCGATCTTCACGGTCACGGTGTTGCCCGCTTCCGCGTGGGCAACCCTGCCGCTGATGCTTTGATCCACCGCCACCTCGGCGGCGTTGATGATGTTATCCGTGGCGATGGCATTGATCGTCACGGTCGGCAGGGCGGTATCCACCTGCAGGTTCGCGGTGCTGCTGATGCCGTTGCCCACGCCGTTAGTCGCCGCCGCGCTCAGGGTGTAGTTCGCCTCGCCCAGCGCCGCCAGATCCGCCGCCGGCACCGTCAGGCTCCAGCTGCCGTCCGCCGCCGTGGTGGCGGTGTAGTGCTTGCCGTTCAGGGTCACGGTGACGGTGGTGCCCGCGCTCAGGTTGGCGCTGGTGCCGCTCACGCTCAGATCCTGGCCTTTTTCCACCGCGTTCAGCACGTTATCGCCGGAAATCGCGTCGACGTTCAGCGACGGCAGGCCGGTCTCCACGGTCACGTCGTGGGTGCCGCTGCCGGTGTTGCCCGCCGCGTCGGTCACGCTGACGCTGACCGTCACCTTGCCGTCGGAGAGCGCGGAAATCACGCTCGCCGGCACGCCGACGCTCCAGTTCCCCGCCGCGTCCAGCACGGTGGTGTAGTCCTTGCCGCCAATGCTCACGGTGACCTTATCACCCGCCGCCGCGCCGGTCGCCGAGCCGCTGATAATCTGCGCCTGGCCGTGCTCGGTGGCGTTGATCACGTCGTCTTCCGCGATGGCGTTGATGGTCACCACCGGAACGGTCACGTCCACCGTGACGTTATGGTTAGCCGAGGCCGGGTTGCCCGCCTTGTCAGAAACGGAGGCGGTAATCGTCGCCGTGCCGTCCGCCAGCGCGCCGACGTCCGCCGCCGGAACATCCAGCGTCCAGCCGCCGTCCGCACCCACCTTCGCGGTATAGGTTTTGCCGTTCAGGCTGACGGTCACCGTCTGGCCCGCTTCGGCCGTGCTGGTGCCGCTGATGGTCAGATCCGCTTTCGCTTCCGCCGCGTTGAGCACGTCGTCTCCGGCAACGGTGTGGATTGTCACAACGGGTGCGGTCGCATCCACGCTGTACTCGCGTCCTGCGGAGGCGCCGTTGCCGTTCACGTTGGTCACGCTCACCTGCACGCTGGCGTCGCCGTCCTTCAGCCCCGCCAGATCCGCCGACGGCACGGTGACCGTCCACCTGTCGTTCGCGTCGACCTTCGCGGTATAAATCTTACCGCCCATGCTCACGGTCACGGTCTGGCCCGCCTCGACGTTAAGCGTCGTGCCGGACAGCACCAGATCCGCGCCTTTTTCCGCGGCGTTGATCGCGTCGTCGGTGGCGATGGCGTCGATGCTGATGGCGACCGTCGCCAGATCCACGGTCACGTCGTGGGTGATGGTGACAGGGTTACCCGCCGCGCTGTCGCCGGAGACGGTGATTTTTACCGTGCCTTCAGCCCACGCGCCCACGTCCGCAGACGGAACCGCCGCGCGCCAGGTGCCGTCCGCGAGGACGGTCGCCGGATAGGTTTTGCCGTTGACGGTCACGGTCAGGGCGGTGCCCGCCGTCAGGCCGTCGCTGCTGCCGGTAACGATCAGGTTCTGACCGTGCTCGATGCTGTTGATCACGTCGTCGCCCGCCACGGTGTCCACGCGCAGGCCCGGCAGGTTGGCGTCGATGGTGATGTCGCGCTCGCCGCTGCCGGTGTTGCCGTGGCCGTTGGTGACCGTCGCAACGATCGACAGGCTGCCGTTGCCCAGCGCCTTAAGATCGTCCGCGGAGACGTCAACCTTCCAGGTCAGATCGCTCTGCACGGTGGTGGTGTAGGTATTGCCGCCGATCTTCACGGTCACGGTGTTGCCCGCTTCCGCGTGGGCAACCCTGCCGCTGACGGTCTGATCCACCGCCACTTCGGCGGCGTTGATCACGTTATCGCCCGCCACGGTGCTGATGGTCACGGTCGGCAGGGCGGTATCCACCTGCAGGTTCGCGGTGCTGCTGATGCCGTTGCCGACGCCGTTGGTCGCCGCCGCGCTCAGGGTGTAGTTCGCCTCGCCCAGCGCCGCCAGATCCGCCGCCGGCACCGTCAGGCTCCAGCTGCCGTCCGCCGCCGTGGTGGCGGTGTAGTGCTTGCCGTTCAGGGTCACGGTGACGGTGGTGCCCGCGCTCAGGTTGGCGCTGGTGCCGCTCACGCTCAGATCCTGACCTTTTTCCACCGCGTTCAGCACGTTATCGCCGGAAATCGCGTCAAAGTTCAGCGACGGCAGGCCGGTCTCCACGGTCACGTCGTGGGTGCCGCTGCCGGTGTTGCCCGCCGCGTCGGTTACGCTGACGCTGACCGTCACCTTGCCGTCGGAGAGTGCGGAAATCACGCTCGCCGGCACGCCGACGCTCCAGTTACCCGCCGCGTCCAGCACGGTGGTGTAGTCCTTGCCGCCAATGCTCACGGTGACCTTATCACCCGCCGCCGCGCCGGTCGCCGAGCCGCTGATAATCTGCGCCTGGCCGTGCTCGGTGGCGTTGATCACGTCGTCTTCCGCGATGGTGTTGATGGTCACCACCGGAACGGTCACGTCCACCGTGACGTTGTGGTTAGCCGAGGCCGGGTTGCCCGCCTTGTCGCTCACGGAGGCGGTGATCGTCGCCGTGCCGTCCGCCAGCGCGCCGACGTCCGCCGCCGGTACGTCCAGCGTCCAGCCGCCGTCCGCGCCCACCTTCGCGGTGTAGGTTTTGCCGTTCAGGGTCACGGTCACCGTCTGGCCCGCTTCGGCCGTGCTGGTGCCGCTGATGGTCAGATCCGCTTTCGCTTCCGCCGCGTTGAGCACGTCGTCTCCGGCAATCGTGCCGATGGTGACGGACGGCGCGGTGGCGTCCACGCTGTATTCACGGCCTGCGGACGCACCGTTGCCGTTCACGTTGCTCACGCTGACCTGCACGCTGGCGTCGCCGTCCTTCAGCCCCGCCAGGTCCGCCGACGGCACGGTGGTGGTCCACTTGCCGTCCGCGTCGACCTTGGCGGTGTAGGTTTTGCCGCCGAAGGTAATGGTGACGGTCTGATTCTCTTCCACCTGCGCGGTGGTGCCGGAGAGGACCAGATCGGTTCCTTTCTCCGCGGCGTTGATCACGTCGTCAGAGGTGATGGCGTCGATGCTGATGGCAACCGCCGCCAGATCCACCGTCACGTCGTGGCTGATGGTGACCGGGTTGCCCGCGGTGCTCTGGCCCGCCACGGTAATCGTCACGCTGCCCGCCGCCAGCGCGCCCACGTCCGCAGACGGAACCGCCGCGCGCCAGGTACCGTCCGCCAGCACGGTCGCCGCATAGGTTTTGCCGTTGACGGTCACGGTCAGGGCGGTGCCCGCCGTCAGGCCGTCGCTGCTGCCGGTAACGATCAGGTTCTGGCCGTGCTCGATGCTGTTGATCACGTCGTCGCCCGCCACCACGTCCACGCGCAGGCCCGGCAGGTTGGCGTCAATGGTAATGTCACGATCCGCCGAGCCGGTGTTGTTCACGCCGTTGGTGACGCTCGCGGTGACGGTCAGATCGCCGTCGCCCAGCGCCTTGAGATCGTCCGCGGAGACGTCCACCTTCCAGGTCAGATCGCTCTGCACGGTGGTGGTATAGGTTTTGCCGCCCACGGTCACCGTTACGGTGTTGCCCGCTTCGGCGTTGATGACCTTGCCGCTGATGGTCTGGCCCGCGCCCACTTCGCCCGCGTTGATCACGTCGTCCGTGGCGATGGCGTTGATGGTCACGCCAGGCAGCACGGACTCCACGGTCACGGTATGCGACGCGCTGCCGCTGTTGCCCACCGCGTCGGTCGCCGTGGCGGTAATCGCGTAGAGCGCTTCGCCCAGGCCGGAAACCTGGTCGGCCGGTACGGTGGTGGTCCACTTGCCGCTGCCGTCCACCGTCGCGCTGTAGGCTTTGCCGTTCAGCATCACCGTGACGACGGCGCCCGACGCAAGGCCGGTCGCCGTGCCGCTAATGACCAGATTCTGCGTCTTCTCAACGCTGTTGATCACGTCGTCGCCGGAGACGGTGTCGATGGTCAGCACCGGGGCGGTCAGGTTCACGTTGATGTCGTGCGTTTCGCTGTCGCTGTTCCCCGCCCTGTCGGTGACGGTGGCGGTGATGGTGTAATCCCCGGCGACCAGCGCGCCAACGTCGGCAGCCGGTACCCCGATGGTCCAGTTGCCCGCCGCGTCCAGCGTCGCGGTGTAGGATTTATTGTTGAGGGTCACGGTCACCACGTCGCCCGCCTGTGCGCCGGTGGCGCTGCCGCTAACGGTCAGCGCCTGGCCGTGCTCAACGCTGTTGATCACGTCATCGTCGGAGACGCGGTTGATGGTGAGCTGCGGCACGGTAGTGTCCACCAGCACGTCGCGCGCGGTGGAGGCCGGGTTGCCCGCCTTGTCCGCCACCGATGCCCCGATGGTGTAGCTGCCGTCCGCCAGCGCGCCGACGTCCGCCGCCGGGACGTCCAGCGTCCAGCTGCCGTCCGCGCCCACGGTCGTGGTCCAGGATTTGCTGCCAAGGGTGACGGTCACCGTCTGGCCCGCTTCGGCATTGCTGGTGCCGTGAATGGTGAGATCGGACTGCGCTTCCTGCGCGTTGACAATATTGTTATCGCTGACGATATCAATCACCACGGACGGCGCGGTGGCGTCCACGCTGTACTCGCGGCCCGCCGAGGCGCTGTTGCCGTTCACGTTGCTCACGCTCACCTGCACGCTGGCGTCGCCGTCCTTCAGACCCGCCAGATCCGCCGACGGCACGGTAGTCGTCCACTTGCCTTCCGCGTCCACCTTCGCGGTGTAGGTTTTCCCGCCGAAGGTGATGGTGACGGTCTGGTTTTCTTCCACGTTGGCGGTGAGGCCCGAAAGCACCAGGTCCGCGCCTTTCTCCGCCGCGTTGATTACGTCGTCGGTTGCGATGGCGTTCACGCTGATGGCCACGTCGGCCAGATCGACGGTCACGCCGTGGCCGATAGAGACCGGATTGCCCGCGCTGCTCTGGCCTTCAACGGTAATGACCAGCTTGCCCGCCGCCAGCGCGCCCACGTCCGCAGCCGGAACCGCCGCGACCCAGGTGCCGTCCGCCAGCACCACGGCCGGGTAGGTTTTGCCGTTGACGGTGACGGTCAGCGCCGTGCCCGCCGTCAGGCCGTCGCTGCTGCCGGTGATAATCAGGTTCTGCCCGTGCTCGATGCTGTTGATCACGTCGTCGCCTGCCACGGTATCCACGCGCAGGCCCGGCAGGTTAGCGTCGATGGTGATATCGCGATCGCCGCTGCCGGCGTTGCCGTGGCCGTTGGTCACGCTCGCGGTGACGGACAGGTCGCCGTTGCCCAGCGCCTTGAGGTCGTCCGCGGAGACGTCAACCTTCCAGGTCAGATCGCTCTGCACGGTGGTGGTGTAGGTGTTGCCGCCAAGGGTGACCGTCACGGTGTTGCCCGCTTCGGCGTTTGCTACCCTGCCGCTGATGGTCTGACCCGCCGCCAGCTCCTGGGCGTTAATTACGTCGTCGGTAGCAATGGCGTTGATGGTGACGACCGGCAGGGCGCTGTCCACCTGCACATGATGCGCGGCGCTGGTGCTGTTGCCCGCCTCGTCGGTCACGGAGGCGCTCACGGTGTAGTTCGCTTCGCCAAGCCCGCCGACGGCGGAGGCCGGAACGGTCACGCTCCAGCTGCCGTCGGCCGCCGTGGTGGCGGAGTAGCTGATGCCGTTCAGGGTTACCGTCACGGTGATGCCCTGCGGCTGGTTGCTGGTGCCGGAAAGCACCAGGTCGGCCCCTTTCTCGAGGGCGTTAATCACGTCATCACCGGCGATGGTGTTGATGGCGAGCGTCGGCGCGGTCAGGGCGACGCCGAGATCGTGCTGTGCGCTGCCGCTGTTGCCCGCCCTGTCCGTCACCGTCGCGGTCAGGGTGTAGTTGGTATTGGCCAGCGCCCCGACGTCCGCGGCCGGAACGCCCACGCTCCAGCTGCCCGCCGCGTCGAGAATGGCGGTGTAGTCTTTACCGTTCAGGTTCACGGTCACCACGTCGCCCGCCTGCGCGCCCGTCACCTTCCCGGAAACGATCAGCGCCTGGCCGTGCTCGGCAAGGTTAATCACGTCGTCCGCGAGGGTGTCGAAGGTGATTTTCGGCACGGTGATGTCCACCAGCACCGAGGCATTGGCGCTGGCCGGGTTGCCCGCCTTGTCGCTCACGGAGGCGGTAATGGCCGCATTGCCGTCGGCGATGCCCGCCATATCCGCCGCCGGAACGTTCAGCGACCAGGTGCCGTCCGCCTGCACCTGCGCGGTGTACTGCTTGCCGTTGAAGGCAACGGTGACGGTTTGTCCCGCCTGCGCGCTGGAGGTGCCGCTCAGGGTCAGATCGGCCCCGGCCTCCGCGGCGTTCAGCATGTTGTCGCCGCTGACGGTATCAATGGTAACCGCTGGCGCGGTCGCGTCCACGCTGTACTCGCGGCCCGCGGATGCGCCGTTGCCGTTCACGTTGCTCACGCTCACCTGCACGCTGGCGTCGCCGTCCTTCAGCCCCGCCAGATCCGCCGACGGCACGGTAGTCGTCCACTTGCCTTCCGCGTCCACCTTCGCGGTGTAGGTTTTCCCGCCGAAGGTCACGCTTACGGTCTGCCCCGCTTCCACGTTCGCCGTGGTGCCGGACAGCACCAGATTCTGGCCTTTTTCCGCCGCGTTGATCGCGTCGTCGGTGGCGATGGCGTCAATGCTAATCGCGACCGGCGCCAGGTCGACGTCGACGATGGTACCGATGTTCACCGGGTTCTGGGCGCTGTCCTGGGCGCTGGCGGTAATCGTCAGCTTGCCGTCGGCCCACTGGCCCACGTCCGCCGCCGGAATTGCCGCCTGCCAGGTGCCGTCCGCCAGCACGGTGGCCGGGTAGCCTTTGCCGTTCACGTTGACGGTGACGATGCTGCCCGCCGCCAGATCGGTGCTGGAACCGGAGATAATCAGGTTCTGGCCGTGCTCGATGATGTTGATCACGTCATCGCCCGCCACGGTGTCGAAGCGCAGGCCCGGCAGCTGGGCGTCAATGGTGATATCCAGCGTGGAGGAACCGGTATTGCCGTGGGCGTTGGTGACGCTCGCCGTCACGGTCAGCTCGCCGTTGCCCAGCGCGGTAAGCTGTGCTTGAGTCAGCGGCAGGCTCCAGGTGAGATCGCTCTGCACCACGGCGGTGTAGGTTTTGCCGCCGAGCGTCACGGTGACCGTATCGCCCGCCGCCGCGTTGCTGACCTTCCCGGTCAGCGCCTGGCCCGCGGCCACTTCCGCCGCGTTGACGATGTTGTCGCCCGCCAGGGTGTTAATGGTCACTACCGGCAGGGAGCTGTCCACCAGCACGTCGTGGCTGGCAGAGGCGGTATTGCCGACGCTGTCCGTGACGCTGGCGGTAACGGTATAGCTCGCTTCGCCCAGCGCGCCCACGGCGGAGGCCGGCACGTTGACGCTCCAGCTGCCGTCAGCCGCCGTGGTGGCGGTGTAGTGGATGCCGTTGAGGGTGAGCGTAATGGTCGTGCCCTGCGGCTGGTTGCTGGTGCCGGAGAGGCGCAGATCGGCCCCTTTTTCGCTGGCGTTAATCACGTCATCCGCGGCCAGCGTGTCGATAGCAATGACTGGCGTAGAGGTGTTCACCACCACGTCCAGCGAGCCGCTGCCGGTGTTGCCCGATTTATCCGTCACGGTGACGCTGACCGGCCAGGTGCCGTCCGCCAGCCCCTGCACGACGGACGCAGGCAGGCCCAGGCTCCAGCGGCCCGCCGCGTCGACCACCGTGGTGTAGTCCACGTTATTGATGGTAATCGTGACGCGATCGCCCGCGTCCGCGCCGGTGACGGAGCCGCTCAGGATCTGCGCCTGCGAATGGGCGATGTGGTTGATGGTGTTGGTGCTGGTGACGAAATCATCGATCGTCACCTGCGGCACGGTGGCGTCCACCAGCCCGATGCGGTCGACGCTGCTGCCGTTGCCCGCCACGTCGCTAACGCTGGCGGTCACCGTTACCTTGCCGTCGGCCAGCGCGCCCACGTCGGCCGCCGGCACGTCCAGCTGCCAGGTTCCGCCGCTTTGCACCGTCGTCGTGTACTGCTTGCCGTTGAGGGTCACGGTGACGGTCTGGCCCACTTCGGCAGTGGTGGTTCCGCTCACCGTGAGCGGCTGCTGCGCTTCGGCGGCGTTAATGATGTTGTCGGACGTCAGGTTGTCGAGGGTGATGGCCGGCGGCTGGGTATCTACCACAACCACGCGCGAGGCGTCGGCGCTGTTGCCGCTAACGTTGGTGACGCTCACGCTAATCTGCGCGCGGCCGTCGCTCAGGCCGTCCATCGCGGCCGCGGGAACGATCAGGCTCCAGCTTCCGTCCTGCTGGACCTGCGCGGTGAAGGTCTGGTCGGCGAATTTCACCACCACGGTCTGGCCCGCCTCCACGCACTGCGTTTTGCCGGAGAGCGTCAGGTCGGCCCCCTTCTCGGCGGCGTTGATCATGTCGTCCGCGCTCACCGTGTCCACGGTCACCGCCACGGCGTTAAGATCCAGCGCGATGTGGTGGTCGGCAGAGGCTTCGTTGCCCCACGTGTCTTTGGCGTAAATTTTTACGTCAACATCGCCCGCCGCCCAGTTCTGCAGATCCGCCGCCGGAACGCCGATCTGCCAGCTGCCGCTGGCCGTAATGACCGCCGGGTAGTCAATGCCGTTGATGGTGACGGTGACCTGCGCGCCTGCGGCCAAATGGCTGCTGGTGCCGGTGACGGTTAAATCCTGCTGCTGTTCGATGGCGTTGATCACGTCATCGCCGGAAATGGTGTTCACCCGCAGGCCCGGCTGGTTGGCGTTGATGTTGATATCGCGCTCGCCGGTGCCGGTGTTGCCGTGGGCGTTAGTGACCGAGGCCGTGAAGGTGAGATCGCCGTCGCCGAACTGGGTCAGGTCCGCGGACGGAACGGTGACGCTCCAGGTCAGATCGCTGCCGACCTTCGCGGTGTAGGTTTTGCCGCCCGCGCTGATGGTGACGGTATCGCCCGCCGCCGCGCCGGTGACGCGCCCGCTCAGGACCTGGTCGACGCTCACTTCGCTGCTGTTGACCAGGTTATCGCCCGCGAAGGTGTTAATAATCACCTGCGGAAGCGCGGTATCGACCAGCAGGTTCGCTTCGGCGGAGCCGGTATTGCCGACGCTGTCGGTGCCGCTGACGCTCACGGTGTACAGCGTGTTCGCCAGGTTAATCACGTCCGTGACCGGCACGTTAACCGACCAGACGCCGTTCGTCACGGTTGCCGGATAGCCCACACCGTTCAGGGTGACGGTAATCGCGCTGCCGTCCGGCAGATTGCTGGTGCCGCTTAAGGCCAGCGGCTGCATCGCCTCCTGGGCGTTCAGCACGTTGTCCTGGCTCAGGGCGTCGATGGTGAATTCCGGCGGGTTGCCGCTCAGGGTCACGCCGTGCGTGGCGCTGCCCGTGTTGCCCGCCGCGTCGGTGACGGTCACGGAGAAGGTGTGTCCACCTTCGCCCAGGGCGCTGATGCCGGATGCCGGAACGCCAACGCTCCAGCTGCCGTCTGCCTGCACGACGCCGGTATAGGTTTTACCGCCGAGCGTCAACGTCACCACGTCGCCCGCCGCCGCGCCGCTGGCGTGGCCGGTAATGATTTGTGCGTGGCCCTGCTCGGTGGCGTTGAGGATGTCGTCGCCCGCCACGCTGTTAATGGTCACCACCGGCGCGGCGGTGTCCACGCTGAACTCCGCGGAGGTGGACGTGCCGTTCCCCGCCTTGTCGCTGACGTTCACCGTCAGGGTGTGATCGCCGTCGGCCAGCGCCTTAACGTCGCTGGCGCTCAGGGTGACGGACCATTTGCCGTCGCTGCCCACGGTGGCGGTGTGATTTTTGCCGTTGAGGGTTACGGTGACGATCTGCCCGGCTTCGGCGTTGGTTTTCCCGGCGATCGTCAGCGGCTGGCCGTGTTCGGCGGCGTTAACAATATTGTCCTGTGCGATGGCGTCGACGGAGATCGTTGGCGCGGCGGTATCGACGGTGAGCGTCTGGCTGCCGGTGACGGTGTTCCCCGCCGCGTCTTTGCCGCTCACGGTGGCGGTCCAGGTGCCGTCGCCCAGCGCGGCCGCGTCGGCGGCCGGCACCTTCACGCTCCACGCGCCGTTTGCGCCCACTTCCGCGGCGTAGGTTTTGCCGTTCAGGGTTACGGTCAGGGCGGTGCCCGCGGCCAGGTTTTTGCTCGCGCCGGACAGGGTAAAGCCCGCCGACTGCTCGCTGGAGTTAATGACGTTATCCCCTGCCGTTGTCGCCAGCGTGACGGTGGCGTCGGCGGTGGAAACGGTCACGGTAATGCTGCCCGCCTGGGTGGTTTTGCTGCCGTCGATCTGCACCACGGACCAGGTGTGCTCGCCGTCGGTCTGGGTCGGCAGTTTTACCGTCCACGCGCCGTTTGAGCCCACCATGGTGCTGGCGATGGTGCTGCCGCTGGCGTCTTTAATCTGGATGGTTGCGCCCGGCTGCCCGGTTCCGCTAAAGGTTGGGGTATTATCGTCGGTGATCTCTTTCGCCGTCAGCACGCCCTGCTTATCACCCGCTTTGTCCGTCACCAGGAAGGTTGGCTTCGCGCTTTCAACTTCCTTCGTGTTGTCGATCACTTCGGTTTTGGTGTCGCCGTCGCCGCCGTGCGCGAGAAGCGCGCCAATCGCGCCGCCGCCGAGCGCCGCACCGGCAAGCCAGCCCCACGGCGCATCGCCGAGCACGCTCTCCTGTGCGAGGAACGGCTCAATACTGCTGATTGGCGTTGCCTGCGCGGTGAGTTCGGTCATCGCCAGGCCGCTGGCTTCGCCCGTATCCGCGAAGGAGATATGCGTCAGTTCCTGCTGGTCGTTAAACACCAGTTCGGAGTGGTTTTTACCCTCAGGATCGTCAAGAATATAGTTATTGCATCGAATAACGCTGCCATCTTTCATATAAATCAGCAGGTCCTTACCCTGGCGCATATAGCGCGCCACGTCCTGGGCAGAACCGTGAATTTCAATAACGCTCGGTGAGGCCACGGATACGGAAAGATTTCCCTCTCCCGTCAGTACCGTTTTTTCAGCCGTTTTACGAATGATGACATCAACAATCTTAACGTGACTCATTTTTTAGACTCCTTGCAGGCGTACGCGTCAGGCAGATATTTCCGACCGACGGATATTGTCGTCCCTGGGAAATAATCCCATACGATACGGTTTTATTTTTTCTGCGGATGACTCCGCGTTCACCTAACTCAAACTAGGTAGTTTTGCTTCAGCGTTTTTTTCAATGCCGGTGATTGGCATTAAATTATCGATAGCGGAAGCGTAATTAATTGCTGCGCTCCAGCCGTCATATTCTGCTGAGATTTTCGACAGCGTTGACTGCCAGACGTCCTGCTCAACGCTGAGTAAATCGTTGATACTTCTTTTGCTCAGGGTGTATTCATTTTTATAAACGTCGCGCGTGCGCAGGGCATTATTCAGCTGCTGTATGCCGGCCTGCATGCGTCCGCGCGCCCCCGCCCAGTCGGCCTGGGCGACGGAGGCTTTCTGCAGCACGTCGAAACGGGCCTGATCGACCTGCGAGGCGGCCATCGCGCGTGCGCCCTGGGCCTGCTGGACGCGGGCTGAAACGGCTCCGCCCTGGTAAATTGGCGCGTTCACGTTGAGCTGGATCTGGTCGTCCCAGTAGGCGCGGTTGGTGGATTCGTAGCGCGTCCTGCCGCCCTGAAGGCTGACGGTCGGCCAGTGCTGGGCGCGGGCCTGTGAAACGCCGTGCTGTGCCGCCGTTTCCATGGTTTGCGCGGCAAGCACCGCCGGGATCAGCGAATAATCAATGCTGTCCAGCGCGCCTTCCTCCACCTCCAGCGAGGCGGGCAGCGGGGCAAGCGTTTTGGCGTTGATTCCCGTCAGCACGCTCAGGCGCGCGCGGGCGCTGTTCAGCGCGGCTTTGTACTGCTCAACCGTTGCCCGCATGCCCGCGATGCGCGTTTCTGTCTGCAGCTCGTCGGACGTAGAGCTGAGCCCGGCCTGAGAGCGAAGCGTCGCCAGCCGCTGCACGTTCTGCAGCGCAACGATGTTCTCCTGCGCCGCCTGGGTCAGCGCGGTATAGCGCAGCACTTCGACGTAGCTCAGCGCGGTCTTCTCCGCCACGTCAGACAGCGTGCCCATCAGCTGATAGCGGTAGCTATCGCGCTGGGCGGAAGCCTGGTCGATGGCGCTGTTGGTTTTACCAAAGTCGTACACCAGCTGGGTCAAGCTTAATCCATAGGCCGCAGAGTTTTTCAGCGAGCCGCTGGAGTCGGTCGTCTGGCTATGTCCCGTACTGCCCGTCAGGGAGATTTGCGGCATCCAGCCGCTGCGCGCTTCGTCGATGCGCGCCTGCCCGATACCCAGCTGTGCAGCCTGTTGGTTAATAGAGGGGTCGCGATCGAAAGCAAATAAAATGCTCTCCTTCAGCGAGGTTTTCTCTACCGTTGCCGCACCGGGTAATCCATTACTGGAAATGGCCCCTGAGGTTAAGCCCATAAATAAAATACAGGCTGTAGCCATCTGAAATATTAATAACGACCGCAATGGTTACCCTCCTTATTTATCCGGGCCTGATTTCGCGATACCTGAATTTAGGGTGTAGATAGTCGTCCCATTAAAAAAACAGGAATTAGATTAGTTAAACTTAAGATTTGTCTGAAGCATAACAAAACGCTTCAGTGAGAACTATACCCACAATGTTAACGAGGTGTTAACAATAAGACAATTCCTGTGGTTTCTAGACAAATGGAAGAAATGGCGACTTTTTTGCGCGATGTTAAGCGCATTGTTATTTAAGAAAATATTGTAATATGCGGGATGTACATTTTTGCGTTAATTTCATTAGTTATATAACACAAAGATTTTCAAAGAAGTGTCAATTTTACGGCTTCGCACGCCTTTTATTACCCTCATGCCTTACGATGCCGATAAAAATATCGGGAATTGTCCTATTTTCAGCGATGACAGAATATTAATCTACAAAATTCATGCATTATAACGACAAGCTCCATAAGTTAATAAAATATCAGATTATTAACATTTAAAGTCTCTGGCGTTAAGATTAATCTATTGAATGTTAATTTTCGGCAGACCGTCATCGGAATGCGTCGCGCGCACCGCCGTAGCTGGCAGCTTGCATCTTTCAGCAATCGCCACGCCGCAGCTGGGCAAATCGGGCGTGTCGGCTAAAACGTGACCTCTGGCAGATTTACATGTCTTTACGCTATACTACCGCTGAAATAATCGGCTCAACGCTACGAACCGGTGTTCAATGTGTTTTCACACAACTAAGATCAACTTCCCTTCCGAGGATCTGACAGAAGTCAGATAAACTATGTTAAACAGTATTTTAGTAATACTTTGCCTTATTGCCGTCAGCGCATTTTTCTCGATATCGGAGATCTCGCTGGCCGCCTCTCGTAAAATCAAACTCAAGTTGCTTGCCGATGAAGGCAACGTCAATGCCTCCCGCATTCTGAAGATGCAGGAGAACCCCGGCATGTTCTTTACCGTGGTGCAGATTGGCCTGAACGCGGTCGCCATCCTCGGCGGTATCGTCGGCGATGCGGCGTTTTCGCCGGTGTTTCACGGCCTCTTCTCACGCTACTTTTCGCCTGAACTTTCCGAGCAGCTGAGCTTTATCCTCTCCTTCTCGCTGGTGACGGGCCTGTTCATCCTCTTCGCTGACCTGACCCCGAAACGCATCGGTATGATTGCGCCAGAAGCCGTGGCTTTGCGCATCATCAACCCGATGCGCTTCTGCCTGTTCCTGTTCCGCCCGCTGGTGTGGTTCTTCAACGGCCTGGCTAACAGCATTTTCCGCCTGTTTAAAATTCCGATGGTGCGAAAAGACGACATTACCTCTGATGATATTTATGCGGTGTTCGAAGCGGGCGCCCTGGCGGGCGTGCTGCGCAAGCAGGAGCACGAGCTGATTGAGAACGTGTTTGAGCTGGAGTCCCGTACCGTACCGTCGTCCATGACCGGGCGCGAAAACGTGATTTGGTTCGATCTGCACGAAGACGAGCAGAGCCTGAAGCAGAAGGTGGCCGAGCATCCACACTCTAAGTTCCTGGTCTGTAATGAAGATATTGACCACATCATCGGCTACGTGGATTCAAAGGACCTGCTGAACCGCGTGCTGGCGAACCAGAGCCTGGCGCTGAACAGCGGCGTGCAGATCCGCAATACGCTGATTGTGCCGGATACGCTGACGCTTTCGGAAGCGCTGGAAAGCTTTAAAACCGCCGGGGAAGACTTCGCGGTGATCATGAACGAGTACGCGCTGGTGGTGGGCATTATCACCCTGAACGACGTCATGACCACCCTGATGGGCGACCTGGTCGGCCAGGGGCTGGAAGAGCAGATTGTTCAGCGTGACGATAACTCATGGCTGATTGACGGCGGTACGCCGATCGAGGACGTGATGCGCGTGCTGGATATCGACGAGTTCCCGCAGTCCGGCAATTACGAGACCATCGGCGGCTTTATGATGTTTATGCTGCGTAAAATCCCGAAACGCACCGACTCGGTGAAGTTCTCCGGCTATAAGTTCGAAGTGGTGGATATTGATAACTACCGCATTGACCAGCTGCTGGTGACGCGCATCGATAACAAGCCGACCGTGCTGGTGCCACGGATGCCTGACGCGGAAGAGAAAGTGTCGGCGTAAGGTGCCTGCCCCACAAACATCAACGGCTCCCATCGGGGAGCCGTTTTTTTTTACAACTTACTGCATAGCACGTTGGTTAAGCCATCTCAGTTTGCAGACGCATAACCTGACGGTTGACTTCGGACATCACAGACAGGTGCTGTTTGTCCTTCACTTTTGGGATAAGGATTTTGCCCTTATCGAACTCAAAAGCGCCAACATCCTTGATATACAACCGTCCTCGGAACAGGATCTTCACGTACTTCGCCACCTGAAGCGGGTTGTAGCGTTGGAAAATTTTCATTCTTGTCTCTCCTGCGAATCATACGCTCTTGCGGTGCCACAATCGGCCCGACTGTCCTGAGCGCAAATTTAATGCCCATTGACTATAGACCAGAAAACCATTGATACCCAGTATGCATAAGTTTATTTACCGTTTGATTACAATTAATCAGAATAATCTTTGCAAACAGTGAGCCGGGGCAGTATAAGCCGTCGTTTTTTCATGGATATGTGCGTTCACCCGCAAACTGGCATTGGGATTGCGGGAAAACCACATTGATCGCACTTATGATTAAAAGTGCATGACCAAGTGGTCGGATCACCTGCTAACAATAAGGAAACACCATGACCCTACGTAACATCCTGGCAGCCGCACTCCTGCTTCTGCCCCTGTGGGCTTGCGCGCACACTATTGAGAAAGGACAACGCGTGCCCCCTGTCGGTATTGCAGACCGGGGAGAATTGATTCTCGACAATGATAAGTTTAGCTACAAACCGTGGAATAGCGCGCAGCTCGCGGGGAAAGTGAGAGTTGTACAACATATTGCCGGGCGTACATCTGCAAAAGAGAAAAACGCCACGCTGGTGGAGGCGATCAAGTCCGCGAAATTCCCGCACGATCGCTACCAGACCACCACGATTGTGAATACCGATGACGCCATTCCCGGCTCCGGCATGTTTGTTCGCTCAAGCCTTGAGAGCAATAAAAAGCTCTACCCGTGGTCGCAGTTTATCGTCGACAGCAACGGCGTGACGCGCAAGGCCTGGCAGCTGGAAGAGGAAAGCTCGGCGATTGTGGTGCTTGATAAAGAGGGCCGCGTCCAGTGGGTAAAAGACGGCGCATTGACGCAGGACGAGGTGCAGCAGGTGGTTGCCCTGCTGCACAAGCTGCTGGCTCAGTAAAGAGACACGCGGAAGCCGGGGTTGAGGAATGACTCGCGCGGGGTGTAGTCCAGCGGCTTGCCCTGCCAGTCATGGACGTGCGCACCGGCTGCCGCAGCCACCGCGTGCCCTGCCGCCGTATCCCAAACGTTGGTGGGCCCAAAGCGCGGATAGAGCTGCGCCTGCCCTTCCGCCACCAGGCAGAACTTGAGCGAGGAACCGATCGAGGTTGTCTGGTGCTCACCCAGCTGCTGCAGGTACTCCTCCAGCTCGCTGTCGCTGTGGGAGCGGCTGATCACCACCAGCGGCGGACGCGCGTCGCGCACCTGAATCTGCTTGCGCACGCCGCACTCTTCCTTCCAGGCTTTGCCGTCCGCGGCGCTGTACATAACCTTCATCGCCGGGGCGTAGACCACGCCGAGCACCGCTTTTCCTTTTTCAATCAGCGCGATGTTCACGGTGAACTCGCCGTTGCGCTTGATGAACTCTTTAGTACCGTCCAGCGGGTCGACCAGCCAGTAGCGCTGCCAGTGCTGGCGCTCGTCCCAGCCCTGCGGCGCTTCTTCTGAAAGCACGGGGATGTCCGGCGTGAGCGCCTGCAGGCCCCTCAGGATCACGCCGTGCGCCGCGATATCCGCCGCCGTCACCGGCGAGTCATCCGCCTTGCTGACCACGTCCATCGGCTTCGCGCCGTCGTACACCTGCATAATGGCATCACCCGCATCCCGTGCGAGCTGACAAATTTTATCTAGCATTCTCCACCTCTTCGTTAACGCAGTGGGTATAACTCGTTGTTTTATTTATATCGTATTGTGAACAATTCCGCTATCTGTGAAGCAATTCCGGTTTACACGCTTCTTTTTCTGGCAGGATTCACACTTCTGTAAGTAACTCAATGTAGATACATATTCTTTTGTGGCCTGGATCGGAAAAAGGACTCCTCAGATGATTAAGTTTAGCGCAACGCTCCTGGCAACGCTGGTTGCGGCCAGCGTTCAGGCGGCGACGGTCGATCTCCGCATACTGGAAACGACCGATCTGCACAGCAACATGATGGACTTCGATTACTACAAAGATACCCCTACTGAAAAATTCGGACTGGTGCGCACCGCAAGTTTGATCAACGCCGCGCGCGGTGAGGTGAAAAACAGCGTGCTGGTCGACAACGGGGATTTAATTCAGGGCAGCCCGCTCGGCGACTATATGGCGGCGAAGGGGCTGAAAAAAGGCGAGATCCATCCCGTCTACAAGGCGATGAATACCCTGGACTATACCGTGGGCAACCTCGGCAACCACGAGTTTAACTACGGCCTGAAATATCTGCACGACGCGCTGGCCGGTGCGAAATTCCCGTACGTTAACGCCAATATCATCGACGTTAAGACCCAAAAGCCGCTTTTTACCCCGTACCTGATTAAAGAGACCGAGGTCGTGGATAAGGACGGTAAAAAACAGACGCTGAAAATCGGCTACATCGGCTTCGTGCCGCCGCAGATCATGACGTGGGATAAGGCAAATCTGGACGGGAAAGTGACCGTTAATGACATCACCGAAACCGCACGCAAATACGTGCCGGAGATGCGCGAAAAAGGCGCCGATCTGGTTGTCGTTGTCGCTCACTCTGGCCTGTCAGCCGATCCGTATCAGGCGATGGCGGAAAACTCGGTGTATTACCTCAGCGAAGTGCCGGGCGTGGATGCGATCCTGTTTGGCCACGCCCACGCGGTGTTCCCGGGCAAGGATTTCGCCAGCATTAAGGGCGCGGATATCGAAAAGGGGACGCTGAACGGCGTGCCGTCCGTGATGCCAGGCATGTGGGGCGATCATCTTGGCGTGGTGGATTTGGTGTTGAACAACGACAGCGGCAGCTGGAAGGTCACCCAGTCTACAGCCGAAGCGCGGCCAATCTACGACGCGGCGGCGAAAAAATCGCTGGCGGCTGAAGATAAAAAGCTGGCCGAGGTGCTGAAGCACGACCACGACGCCACGCGCGCGTTCGTCAGCAAGCCGATCGGCAAATCCGCCGACAACATGTACAGCTTCCTCGCGCTTGTCCAGGATGACCCGACCGTGCAGGTGGTCAACATGGCGCAGAAGGCCTACGCCGAGCACTTCATTCAGGGCGATCCGGACCTGGCAACGCTGCCGGTGCTTTCCGCCGCCGCGCCGTTCAAGGTGGGCGGTCGCAAGAACGATCCGGCCAGCTACGTTGAGGTTGAAAAAGGCCAGCTCACCTTCCGCAACGCCGCGGATCTGTACCTCTATCCGAACACGCTGGTGGTAGTAAAAGCGACGGGTAAAGAGGTGAAGGAGTGGCTCGAGTGCTCCGCCGGGCAGTTTAACCAGATCGATCCGAAGAGCAGTAAACCGCAGTCGCTGATCAACTGGGACGGGTTCCGCACCTACAACTTCGACGTGATCGACGGCGTGAAGTATCAGATCGACGTGACGCAGCCCGCAAAATACGACGGCGAGTGCCAGACGGTAAATCCGCAGGCGGAGCGCGTCAAAAACCTGACCTTTAACGATAAGCCGATCGATCCGAACGCCACGTTCCTGGTCGTCACCAACAATTACCGCGCCTACGGCGGCAAGTTTGCCGGAACCGGCGACGGCCACATCGCCTTTGCCTCACCGGACGAGAACCGCTCGGTGCTGGCGGCGTGGATTAGCGCGGAGTCAAAAAAGGCGGGCGAAATCCATCCGGCAGTGGATAACAACTGGCGTCTCGCGCCAATTCACAGCGATACGCCGCTGGATATCCGCTTTGAAACGTCACCGTCCGATAAGGCCGCCGCGTTCATTAAGGATAAGGCGCAGTATCCGATGAAAAAGGTGGCGACGGATGATATTGGGTTTGCCATTTATCAGGTGGATTTGAGCAGGTAGCAGCCCTATGCTCCCCCTCACCGCAGCCCTCTCCCTCAAGGGAGAGGGCGTGTTCTGTGACTGGCTGAAATGTGTGGGGAGCCCTCGGCCCACGGGGAGTGGGTTAAGGTAAGGCATCACGCCGCGCGATCGTCCCGATTCTCCATCACCTTTGGCGTATTCACCTCAATCCAGTCCGCCAGCGCGGCGACTTTCTCGCTGACCTCAACGCCCATCGGCGTCAGGCTATATTCCACGTGCGGCGGCACGACCGGATACGACACGCGATCGACAAACCCGTCCTGCTCCAGCGCCTGTAAAGACTGGGACAGCATCTTCTCGCTGACGCCACCCATCCTGCGGCGCAAATCGCTGAAGCGGTGCGTACCTTCGCGCAGCGCCACCAGGATAAGCACGCCCCAGCGGCTGGTGACGTGCTTGAGCACCTCGCGCGAGGGGCACTGCTCGGCAAACAGGTTGCCGTCGCGCATTTGTTCGCTGAGCGTGGGATTCGTTGTTTTCATACTTACCTTTTTGTGCGTACTTACTTTAAGTTAGCTATGGTGATAGTGTGCCACAACACCAGACAAACACGAAGGAGATTTACCATGATCGCGATTACCGGCGCTACCGGCCAGCTGGGCCAGCACGTTATTGAAGAGCTGTTGAAAACCGTTCCGGCAGGCCAGATTGTGGCCATCGTGCGTAACCCGGCGAAAGCCGACGCGCTGAGCCAGCGGGGAATTATCGTTCGTCAGGCGGACTACGCCGACCAGGCCGCATTCACCGCCGCGCTGGGCGGCGTGGATAAGCTGCTGCTGGTCTCCTCCAGCGAAGTGGGCCAGCGCGCCGCGCAGCATCAGAACGTGATTAACGCCGCCAAAGCGGCTGGCGTGACGTTTATTGCCTACACCAGCCTGCTGCACGCGGATACATCCCCGCTGGGTCTGCACGTTGAGCACGTCGAAACCGAGAAGGCGCTGGCGGAATCGGGCATTCCTTATGCCCTGCTGCGCAACGGCTGGTATACCGAAAACTACCTGGCGAGCGCGCCACCGGCCCTGGAACACGGCGTTTTTATCGGTGCCGCAGGCGAAGGCAAGATTGCCTCCGCGACCCGTGCGGACTACGCCGCAGCGGCCGCGAAGGTGATTTCCGAGGATGGCCACGCGGGCAAGGTCTATGAGCTGGCGGGCGATAACGCGTGGACGCTGAGCGAGCTGGCGGCCGAGCTGAGCAAACAGAGCGGCAAGCCGGTGGCGTACCAGAACCTGAGCGAGGCCGATTTTGCCGCCGCGCTGAAGGGCGTTGGGCTGCCTGCCGGGCTGGCGGAGATGCTGGCGGATTCCGACACCGGCGCATCCAAAGGCGGCCTGTTCGACGACAGCCGCACCCTGAGCGCGCTGATCGGCCGCCCAACCACGCCGCTTTCGGAGAGCATTAAAGCCATCCTGTAAATGTTACAAACTGGTTATTTTTTGTGGCATCCCCTCGGGTCATCTCTGATAATGGAGAGATGACCTATGAGGAGGCTCACCGTGCAAGGCGTACCGGACCAGTTCATTGATGAGAGAGACAGCGCGCGCTTTCGCCACCTGGCGCAGGTGCCGGGCATCGAACTGTATCACGCGCATATCTCCGGCTATGCCTTTGAGCCTCACACCCACGAAGCGTTCGGCATCGGCACGATTGAAACCGGCGCCGAGCGCTTTCGCTATCGCGGCACGCAGCACCTTGCGCCGGAAAAATCCGTTGTCACCATGAACCCGGATGAGATCCATACCGGGGAGTCTGCGACCGACGACGGCTGGCGCTATCGGATGGTTTACATCGAACCCGACCTGCTGGAGGAGGTGACCGGCCTCCGCCACTGGTGGTTTAGCGACGTCACGCGGTACGATCCCCTGCGCTCCGTCCAGATTGGCCGGCTGATTTACGGCCTGTGGCATACGGACGATCCGCTTGCGCAGAAGGGGCTGCTGCTGGATCTGATCGAGACGTTTCAGCCGCTGGCCCGCCACGCGCCCGTTATTCGGGAAGGAGTGCATCGCTTCGAGCGCGTGCGGGAATACCTGCACGATAACTATATGCATTCCCTGACGCTGGACGAGCTGGCGAGCGTGGTGTCGCTTAGCCCGTACCACTTCCAGCGCCAGTTTAAGGCCCATTTCCACGTGACGCCGCACCAGATGCTGATGGCCATCCGCCTTTGGCGCGCCAAGGCGTTCCTCACCCGCGGCATGCCCGCCGCCGACGTCGCCGCCGCAGCCGGGCTGACCGATCAGTCGCATCTGACCCGCGCGTTTACCCGCCGCTACGGCATTACGCCCGTGCGCTACCAGAAGCAGGTCGTTCAGCGCTAATGCGCAACCTCATACAATACGGATGCGGTTTTCCTGCCTAGACTGCATGCCGGGTTAAGTGATTGGGAAAGAAAGATGATTAGCGGCGTGTTGTATGCCCTGCTTGCAGGTCTGATGTGGGGGCTGATATTTGTCGGCCCTCTGATCGTGCCGGAATACCCGGCGGTATTGCAGTCCATGGGGCGCTATCTGGCGCTGGGGCTGATTGCCCTTCCTCTCGCCTGGCTTGGCCGCGCGAGGCTGCGCCAGCTGAGCCGCAAGGACTGGCTCACCGCGCTGGCGCTAACCATGATGGGCAACCTCATCTACTACTTCTGCCTGGCGAGCGCCATTCAGCGCACGGGCGCGCCGGTATCTACCATGATTATCGGCACGCTGCCGGTGGTGATCCCCGTCTTTGCCAACCTGCTGTATAGCCAGCGGGACGGCAAGCTGGCGTGGGTAAAGATGGTGCCAGCGCTGGCGTGCATTGCCGTCGGGCTGGCGTGCGTGAATATTGCCGAGCTGAGCCACGGCCTGGCCGATTTTAGCCCGTGGCGCTACGTCTCCGGCATTCTGCTGGCCTGTGTGTCCGTGGTGTGCTGGGCGTGGTATGCCCTGCGCAACGCCCGCTGGCTGCGCGAGAACCCGGACAAACACCCGATGATGTGGGCCACGGCACAGGCGCTGGTGACGCTTCCCGTCTCGCTGGTAGGCTACGCGGGCGCCTGCCTGTGGCTGGGGAGCCAGCAGCCAGAGTTTGCTTTGCCGCTGGGGCCGCGCCCGTGGGTGTTCGTCGGGCTGATGATCGTCATCGCCGTGCTGTGCTCCTGGGTCGGCGCGCTGTGCTGGAACATTGCCAGCCAGAAGCTGCCGACGGTGATCCTCGGGCCGCTGATCGTCTTCGAAACGCTGGCCGGGCTGCTGTATACGTTCCTGATGCGCCAGAGCGTGCCGCCGCTGCTGACGGCCTGCGGGATCGCGCTGCTGGTGGTGGGCGTGGTGATAGCGGTGAGGGCAAAGCCGGAAAAACCAACGGTGGTTCCGGCGTCGGATGTGTGAGCATTGCCCGGCGGCGCTTCGCTTGCAGGGCCTATAAAACCGTAGGCCGGGTAAGCGTCAGCGCCACCCGGCATGTTGTTAAAACGTTTCCCAGTTCGCTTCAGGCGCCGCTGCTACCGGCTGCGCTTTTGGGGCATAGGTTTTCACCGGTGCGGCTTTTACCGCCTGGCTGCGGGTAATTTTAAACACCGCGACGGCCTCGTTCAGGCGCGCCGCCTGATCTTCCAGCGCGGCTGCCGCCGCGGCAGATTCTTCCACCAGCGAGGCGTTTTGCTGCGTCACGCGATCCATCTCGGCAACCGCCTGACCCACCTGATCGATACCGCGGCTCTGCTCGTCGGAGGCCGACGCAATTTCGCCCATGATGTCGGTGACGCGGGTGACTGCATTCACAATCTCCGCCATGGTTGACCCGGCTTCATTCACCAGCTGGGATCCCGCGCTGACGCGTTCGCCGGAATCATCGATCAGCGCCTTGATCTCTTTCGCCGCCTGCGCGCTGCGCTGGGCGAGGGTACGCACTTCGCCCGCCACGACCGCAAAGCCGCGCCCCTGCTCGCCCGCCCGCGCCGCTTCCACCGCCGCGTTCAGCGCCAGAATGTTGGTCTGGAAGGCAATGCCGTCGATCACGTTGGTGATCTGGGCAATTTTGCTGGAGCTGGTGGCGATCTCATCCATCGTGCGCACCACGCCTTCGACCACGCTGCCGCCCTTCTTCGCCGTGGATGACGCGTCAAGCGCCAGACGAGAGGCCTGACGGGCGTTGTCGGCGTTTTGCTTCACCGTCGCGGTCAGCTGTTCCATGCTGGCAGCCGTCTCTTCCAGAGACGCCGCCTGCTGCTCGGTGCGGGAGGAGAGATCGTTGCTGCCCGCCGAAATCTCGCCGGCCCCGGTGTAAATGGTATCTGCGCCTTCACGCACCGCGCCGACCGTGTTCGCCAGCGACGTTTGCATCTCCTGCACGTTGCGCGCAAGGATGGCCATCTCATTTTTTCCCTCCGCCTGAATCGGCTGGGTTAAATCGCCTGCGGCAATCGCGCGGATATGGCTGATGACGTCCTGCAGCGGCAGCAGCAGCACCCGACGCATCGCGATCCAGCTGGTAATAATGACGGCAATGACCAGGATCATGACCGCGGAAAGCGTCCACATAATGCGCTTGTAGTCGCTCTCATTATCCTTAATGCCGGCGTTTGTGAGCTTTGCCTGCGCCTCGCGCCATTCCCCGTAGACGCGCTGCATCGCCACCTGCTTTTGTTCGGCATTCTGCTTGAACATATCTTCCAGGTTGCCCTGCGCCAGCAGGGTGTTCATTTGTGCCAGCGTCGAGGAGTAGTTGCGGTATTCCGCCTCCAGGCGATCCGCGAGGCTCTCGTCCATGCCCGGCGTTTCCGGCAGCGCGTAGTATTTGTCGTAATGCGCCTGCGCGTCGGCCAGCAGGTTTTTCGCGGTGGTGACCAGCTCGTTCAGCTGTCCGCCGTTAATTTGGTTCGCCATGCTGCTTTGCAGGCGCAGCATGCCGCGGTTCAGGGTCACGCGCGCCTGGTTCAGGCTGATCCACGCGTCGGTAAATTCAGCAACGTTCTGGCTGGAAAGCTGGGACACCGTGAAATTGTGCTTATCGTTATTGAGCGCATTAATAAAAATGCCGGCGGAGATCAGCTGCATGACGCCGAGGACGAGCAGCACCGAGATCAGAAGGGTTATCACTTTTATACGTTTAAACATGCTTGGCCTTGTATGTGCAGGATATATTGTCAGACCTGTATCTATCGGCAGGCGAAGCGGGTTGTTTACGGCCTCTGCGCCTTTAAAAACTTTCGAAAGGAAATTCCCGCGTTCATTCAGCAGGTTAATGAATAAGATTTTTTTGTGATCGGCATAACATTTTCACCCTTGCCTCTAAAGGGTTATAGCCTCGGCTTAAAGATGCATTTAATATGCATCTTATATTCTTGATAACGAGGTAACTGCTATGGCCTTCCGCGACCAACCCCTGGGCGAGCTGGCGCTCTCCATCCCCCGCGCTTCCGCGCTGTTCCGTAAATACGACATGGACTACTGCTGCGGCGGTAAGCAGACGCTGGCGCGCGCCGCCTCGCGCAAGGAGCTGGACGTTGAGGTTATTGAAGCCGAGCTGGCAAAGCTGGCCGAACAGCCGATAGAGAAAGACTGGCGTGCCGCACCGCTTGCGGAAATCATCGATCACATCATTGTGCGTTACCACGACCGCCACCGCGAGCAGCTGCCGGAGCTGATTATGCAGGCAACCAAAGTGGAGCGCGTTCACGCCGATAAACCTTCCGTTCCGCGCGGCCTGGCGAAATACCTGACCATGCTGCACGAAGAGCTTTCCAGCCACATGATGAAAGAGGAGCAGATCCTGTTCCCGATGATTAAGCAGGGCATGGGCAGCCAGGCGATGGGGCCCATCAGCGTGATGGAGAGCGAACATGATGACGCGGGCGAGCTGCTGGAAGTGATTAAACACACCACCAACAACGTGACGCCGCCGCCGGAAGCGTGCACCACGTGGAAAGCGATGTATAACGGCATTAACGAAACGATCGACGACCTGATGGAACACATCAGCCTTGAGAATAACGTGCTGTTCCCGCGCGCCCTGTCCGGGGAATAAAAAAAGGCCGCTACAGCCTGATGCCCTCACACCGGCCCTCTCCCACGGGTAGGGGGTGCAAAAACTGAAAACGGCAACCGAAGTTGCCGTTTTGCTTTTACCTTATGCCCGCCATACGTTTCTTACCGATAAACAGCCAGCCCAGCCCCAGCGCGATGAACCACAGCGGCGTAACAATCAGCGCCTGACGGGTATCGTCTTCCAGCGTGAGCAACACCAGCACGAAAACGAAGAACGCCATGCACACCCAGCACATCAGCTTGCCCAGCGGCATCTTGTAGATCGACTTCTCATGCAGCTGTGGACGCTTTTTGCGGTACACGAGGTATGAGCACAGGATAATGGTCCAGACGAACATGAACAGGATCGCGGAGACCGTGGTGATCATGGTGAACGCCCCAATCACGCTCGGGTTCACGTAGAGCATCACCACGCCGCCCAGAAGGCAGATGCAGGAGAAGGTCAGCCCTTTCGCCGGTACCGCGCGCTTAGAGAGCTTAGCGAACGCGCTCGGCGCCACGCCCTCCTGCGCCAGGCCGAACAGCATGCGGCTGGTGGAGAACACGCCGCTGTTCGCGGAGGAAGCCGCTGAGGTCAGCACCACGAAGTTAATCAGGCTCGCCGCAGCAGGCAGCCCGACCAGCACGAACAGTTCAACGAACGGGCTCTTGGTCGGCACGACCGAGCTCCACGGCGTTACGGACATAATCACGATCAGCGCGAAGACGTAGAACATGATGATGCGAATCGGAATCGAGTTGATGGCGCGCGGCAGGGATTTCTCCGGATCTTTGGTTTCCGCTGCCGTGGTGCCCACCAGCTCAATGCCGACAAACGCGAACACCGCAATCTGGAAGCCCGCAAAGAAGCCGCTAATGCCTTTAGGGAACCAGCCGCCGTCGTCCCACAGATGGGTAAACGAGGCCTGAACGCCCGTTGGCGACTGGAAGTGCGTCAGCACCATCACCAGGCCGACGACGATAAGCCCCACAATGGCGACAATCTTGATCATCGCGAACCAGAACTCCATTTCGCCGAACATTTTCACGGTGGCGAGGTTAAGGCTCAGCAGCAGAACGATGACCGCCAGCGAGGCCACCCAGTCCGACAGGCCGGGGAACCAGAACTGCGCATAGGCCGTTATCGCAACGACGTCCGCCATCCCGGTGACCACCCAGCAGAACCAGTAGGTCCAGCCCGTAAAATAGCCCGCCCACGGGCCAAGCAGATCGGACGCGAAGTCGCTGAAGGATTTGTATTCGAGATTCGAGAGCAGCAGCTCGCCCATTGCCCGCATCACGAAAAAGAGCATAAAGCCGATGATCATATACACGAAAATGATCGACGGCCCGGCAAGGCTGATGGTTTTGCCCGATCCCATAAACAGCCCAGTGCCAATGGCACCGCCGATGGCGATAAGCTGAATATGACGGTTTGTGAGATTTCGCCGTAGCGACTGTTCAGACTCCGCCTCTTCTGCGGCGGCGACTTTGACCTGATCTACCATGTGATTTTCCTGTTTGTGCCTGTCTGTGTTGTTAAGGCTCTTCTGGCCTTTAATTGCGTCAAGAAGTGACGGTCCCGGTTAAGGACTCATCGATAGTAGGTAAGAATCGGCGGGATGAATACTATGATTTGAATATAATGTTAATTATATGTTTAAAGTGAGTGTCATATCACTCATACAACGCGAAACAGCTCACAAAAATACACGCAACGTGTACATTTGCAAGATAAAATGTTGATTCCGGCGTAACTATAGGTTTTCTCGCTATTTTCCCCTCCCGCGCGGGGAGAGGAAAAACGTATGTCGATTACAGGATTTCCAGCAGCTCGACTTCAAACACCAGGGTGCTGAACGGCGGGATGGATGCGCCCGCGCCGCGCTCGCCGTAGGCCAGGTTATGAGGAATGGTCAGTTCCCATTTAGAGCCTACCGGCATCAGGGTCAGCGCTTCGATCCAGCCTGCGATCACGCCGTTGACCGGGAACTCAGCCGGTTCGCCGCGCTGTACGGAGCTGTCAAAGACGGTGCCGTCAATCAGCTTACCGGTGTAATGCACGCGAACGTGGTCGGTGCGCGCCGGGATAGCGCCATCGCCCTGCTTAATCACGCGGAACTGCAGGCCGGATTCGGTGCTGCTCACGCCTTCACGCTCGCGGTTCTCTTCCAGGTACTTCACGCCGTCGGCCGCCATCTCTTCGAAGCGCGCGCGACGTACCGCGTCAGCACGTTCGTGGATTTCGCGCAGCGCACGATGAACAACGTCAACCGGAACGGCCGGATGGTTACCTTCCAGCGCGTCCGCAATACCCGCCACCAGCGCTTCTGGTAGCAGACCTTCCAGGCCGGATTCGCTCAGCTGCTGGCCTACCTGCAAGCCGATACCGTAGCTTGCCTGCGCTTCGATAGTGTCAAAAGTCGGGGTGGTCATGGGTTTTCCTTCCATCACATTTAAAGTAGCGGGCAGCATAGCAGCCATGCCTTTATGGGTAAAACTTTGTCTTAAGTTAAGGTGACAAATTGCGGTGAAACAGAAACAATAGGCGGGATCAGGATTAATCCCGAACTGATGTCACGGATGTCGGGTTTGCTACGCCGTTCAGGCAGTTAGCCAACTATACTTCGAAACACAGGATAAAAAAGACGCGGAGCAGGAGGAGAGCCATGCCCGGGCGATTTGAACTGAAACCTACCCTGGCGAAAATCTGGCATGCGCCGGACAATTTTCGCATCATGGACCCGCTGCCTCCATTGCACCGCAAAGGGATTATCATTGGCGCGCTGCTGGTGATCCTCGGCTTCCTGCTTCCTTCCGGCGGCGATGACGTCGAGACGGCACCGGTAACCCGCAACGCGGAGCTGAATATCCAGTCGCAATCACAGCCGCAGCCTGACGCGCAGCCGATGCAGACGCAGCTGGTGACGCCCTCTAACGACCCTGGACAGGTAGCCCCGGTGGAGCCGGAACCGGTTCAGGAAGAGCAGCCACAGGAGCAGGCCGCGACGACAGCTGAACCGCAGGCTACGGGCATTGAGCAGCAGTGGCGTTCCTATCGCGTAGAGCCGGGCAAAACCCTTGCCCAGCTGTTCCGCGATCATAACCTTCCCCCAACAGATGTTTATGCTATGGCGCAGGTTGAGGGAGCAGGAAAGCCGCTCAGCAATCTGCAAAACGGCCAGATGGTGCAAATTCGCCAGAACGCCAGCGGCGTGGTCACGGGCCTCACCATCGACACGGGAAATGGGCAGCAGGTGCTCTTTACCCGTCAGAACGACGGCAGTTTTATTCGGGTACGATAATGTTCCAGCCGGGTAGGCGAAACCACCGCCCGGCCGTTATCCGTTTGCCCTGTTCACCCACCAAATCCCCGAGCAGACCAGCACGTAGTCGAGCGCCTTGTTATAGCTCAGCCTGTCGTTGTGGTTAAAGTAGTGCGCCAGCGGCACGATGAAGAAGGTAGCGGGATGGCGGGCAAAGACGGGTGCAGGCAGAGCGGTATCCCTGGCAAATCTCAAAATAAAATGACGCTTCACTTTATTAACAGAGATGGACTCAGGAATAACGGCCATACAAGATGCAAAGATTGACTTTCTGCTGTGCAAAAAAGCAAAACGCCGGCACAAGGCCGGCGCTTTGACGCGAGCAGAGTAAAAAATTACTCAGCTACAACGTTAACAACCAGTTTAGCGAACACTTCGCTGTGAACCTGGAAGTCAACTTCGTGCTCACCAGTGGTACGCAGAACGCCGTTCGGCATGCGAACTTCGCTCTTAGCCACTTTAACGCCAGCTGCAGAAACTGCATCAGCGATATCGCGGGTACCGATGGAACCGAACAGTTTACCTTCGTCGCCAGATTTAGACGCGATAGTAACGGTGCCCAGTGCGTTGATTGCTTCAGCGCGAGCGTTAGCAGCCGCCAGAACGTCAGCCAGTTTGGCTTCCAGTTCAGCACGACGTGCTTCGAAAAACTCTACGTTTTTCTTAGTAGCTGGAACAGCTTTACCCTGTGGAACCAGGAAGTTACGTGCGTAACCCGCTTTAACGTTAACCTGATCACCCAGGCTGCCCAGGTTTGCTACTTTATCAAGCAGAATAACTTGCATTACCTTATCCTCTTAAAGTCGTATTAATGGACCGTGCCCGATTACTGATGACGATCAGTGTACGGCAGCAGGGACAGGTAGCGAGCGCGTTTGATAGCGCGAGCCAGCTGACGCTGGTATTTTGCACGAGTACCGGTGATACGGCTTGGGACAATCTTACCGCTTTCGGTGATGTAGTTTTTCAGCGTTGCGATATCTTTATAGTCGATCTCTTGAACGCCTTCCGCGGTGAAACGGCAGAACTTGCGACGACGGAAATAACGTGCCATATGGCTAGTCTCCAGAATCTATCAAATCAATCTGCTCGGCATGCAGAACCATTTTGCTCAGACCGTTCTTTGCCTTGTGGCAAGAGATGAACCCCTGAACGATTACTGCGCTACCGACCGTTATACTGTGAGTAATGGCCTGGTTTTCGTGTCCGCTAATAATAACGGGCATTTGGCACCACGCCTGCCGGTGAAAGCCGGCTTCCTCTTGCACAGAACGATGCTCAAGCACGAACTGGCAATGCGGAATTCCTGATGGGCTGACCTTTCGAAGGGGGGTCCTGCACACGGTACCGGACAACACCAGACGGTTGGTCATCAGAAATTACTCTTCAGAATCCCCAGCATCAGAATCATCTGCGGTTTCGTTTGCGAAATCATCGCGACGCTCACGGCGCTCGTCTTTCGCTTTAACCATCGGAGATGCTTCGGTCACTGCGTTTTTGGTACGCATAACCATGCTGCGGATAACGGCATCGTTGAAGCGGAAGGTAGTTTCCAGCTCATCGATCACTTCCTGCGGCGCTTCAACGTTCATCAGAACGTAGTGTGCTTTGTGCAGTTTGTTGATCGGGTAAGCCAGCTGACGGCGGCCCCAGTCTTCCAGACGGTGGATCGTACCTTCTGCACCAGTGATGGCAGCAGAGTAGCGCTCGATCATGCCCGGAACCTGTTCGCTCTGGTCAGGATGGACCATAAAAACGATTTCGTAATGACGCATCGAATTGCTCCTTACGGATTATTCAGCCTCCTGTCTGGGTCAGCCGAGGCCCGGGGAGGCAAGGAACGTGTTAAAGGTCGGCCGAAAAATTGACGCGTCATAATACTTGCGCGCCCCGGGAAACTCAAGCTGATTGCACAAATAATTCGCACTAAGCGCAAAGCGGGTCTAAGTGGGTGATTTAAAATTAATCACATCCGGAAGCGTTGTTTTTTTGAACAACAGCATCAGAAATGGTCAGCATTCCCCGTCAGAGAAGCGGTTACACTTTAATCAAAGCCCATCCGATACAAAAGGAGAGCAAATCACCGTCACATAGCACGCAGTCGTGGAGCGTATATCATGAAAAAAATCGCAATTGCCGTGATGGCTGCACTGTTGCTCAGCGCAAACGCGATAGCAGCCATCAGGCTAGACGGCCGTCAGGCCAGGAACATGGATGATGTGCAAAGCTTAGGCGTAATCTACATCAATCATAATTTCGCCACTGAAAGCGAAGCAGATCGGGCGCTTAATCAAGAGACCGATGCCCGGGGCGCAACCTATTATCACGTCATCTTAATGCGTGAACCCGGCAGCAACGGCAATATGCACGCCAGTGCAGATATTTACCAATAACGTTTTACGCTAGCACCAGGAAAGCCAACGAAGAAAAGAGCCATAATTAAATTCGCCCCCTGCCCGGGGGCTTTTTTTTTGCATGAATGGCCCTGAAATACCCACCGGTTACAACTTTTTTGGTAATCCAGAGCACTTATTCACTTCTGCCCGTAATAGGCGTTCGGACCATGCTTGCGCATGAAATGCTTGTTCATCAGGTAATCATCGATGCCCTGAAGCTGCGGGTTAATGCCGCGAGCGATCCACGCCATTCGCGCCACCTCTTCCAGCACGACCGCGTTATGCACCGCATCGTGCGCATCTTTCCCCCAGGCGAACGGACCGTGCTGATACACCACGATTCCCGGCGTATGCAGCGGCTCGTGCTCACCCAGCGTTTCAACGATGACCTTGCCGGTGTTGAGCTCGTATTCGCCCTCCACTTCGGCCTGCGTTAACGCGCGCGTGCAGGGGATGTCGCCAAAGAAGTAGTCCGCATGCGTAGTCCCCAGCGCCGGAACCGCCAGCCCGGCCTGTGCCCAGGCGGTGGCGTGCGTGGAGTGCGTATGTACCACCCCGCCCAGAGAGGGATAGCGCCGATACAGCGCCAGATGGGTAGCGGTATCCGAAGAAGGACGCCACTGTCCCTCTACGACGTTACCCTCAAGGTCCACGACAACCATATCGTCGACCTTCATGGTCTCATACGCCACTCCGCTGGGCTTGATGACGATCACGCCGCGTTCACGGTCAATCGCGCTGACGTTGCCCCAGGTGAAGGTCACCAGGCCATAGCGCGGCAGATCCATATTGGCTTCAAAGACCTGCTGCTTAAGCGTCTGCATGTTCTTCCTCCAGCAATCCTGCCCGCGCCATGCGCTCGCGCACCCAATCGCGCGCCTTCGCCACTTCCGCTGCCGGGTCGTCCGACGTTTCGCTCCACATCTCAATCAGATATGGCCCGCAATAGCCTGTCTGCTTGAGCGTCTGGAAGCACCGTTCGAAATCCACCACCCCGGTGCCGAACGGAACGTTTTTGAACACGCCTGGACGGGTATCTTTGACGTGAACCGCCACGATATGCCCAATGCCCGCCTGCAGCTCCATCTGAACGTCGTTATCCCATGCCGACAGGTTGCCGATGTCGGGATAAAGCTGGAACCACGGGTTATTCAGGTAGTGCGCATAGCCCAGCGCCTTACTGATGGAGTTCATTAACGGATAGTCCATGATTTCCATCGCCAGCGTCACCTGCGCACGGCTTGCCATATCGACGCTCTCTTTCAGGCCATCACGGAAGCGACGGCGCGTTTCGTCATTCGCTTCCTGATAGTAAACGTCGTACCCCGCAAGCTGGATCACGCGAATGCCCACGTCCTGCGCGAAGCGAATGGCTTTGCGCATGATCTCCAGCCCCTGAGCGCGCACGGCATCATCTTCACTCCCCAGCGGGAAGCGACGGTGGGCGCTGAGGCACATGGACGGCACGCGCACGCCGGTTTCCGCCACCGCGCTCACCAGCGCCAGACGCTGCTCCCGGCTCCAGTCGAGGCGAGACAGGCGCTCATCGGTTTCATCTACCGACATTTCGACAAAATCGAAACCCAGCTGTTTCGCCAGCTGCAACCGCTCCAGCCAGCACTCCCCCGCGGGGAGTGCCTTTTCATAGATGCCTAGCGGGACCTGTTTTGACAACATAGCCGCTCCTTAACCCCAAAGCTGAGCGATAGAGCGTTTAAACTGACGCGCCGCTTCCACCGGAGACGCGGCGTCGCGAATGCTGCGGCCAGCGATAAAGACGTGAATTGGAATGCCCTGGAACAGCGGCAGATCTTCCAGCGCCAGTCCACCGGTGACGGTGACCTTGAAGCCCATATCCGCCAGACGCTTAATCGCGCTGATGTCCGCTTCGCCCCACGCCACGCCCGCGGCCTGCGCGTCGCGGCTGCGGTGGTAAACCACCTGCTGGATGCCCGCCTCGCGCCACTCCTGGGCCTGCTCCCAGGTCCAGAAGCCGGTCAGCTCAATCTGCACGTCGCCGTTGAACTCTTTTGCCACGTCCAGCGCGCCTTTGGCGGTGTTGATATCCGCGCAGCAAATCACGGTGACCCAGTCGGCGTTGGCTTCAAAACACATGCGGGAGAGAATTTTGCCCGCGTCAGCGATCTTGGCATCCGCCAGCACGATTTTGTGCGGATAAAGCGCCTTCAGGTCGCGAACGGCGCGAACGCCTTCGCCCACGCACAGAATGGTACCCACTTCGATGATGTCCACCTCTTCCGCAATCAGGCGGGTGGTTTCGTAAGCGTGGGACAGAGTCTGGTTATCCAGCGCGACCTGCAACATTGGTAATGACATTTTCAATTCCTTCTTAAACAGCCGCCGCAGTGGCGTGATCGATTAAATCCAGGACTTCCTGCTCGGTGCGGCAGGCGCGTAAACGGTCAAAGTTGGCCTCGTCATCAAACAGATTCACGATCTGCATAATGCCGACTTCCTGATGGGTATTGGCATCAACGGCCGCCATGGTGATAAGAATATCGACCGGGTCGTTATCCTCATGGTTAAACACCAGAGGCGTTTTCAGCGTCACCAGCGCAAAGCCGGTTTTTTTGACGCCCTCTTCCGGGCGGCCATGCGGCATCGCCAGGCCTGGCGCAATCACAAAATAGGGACCGTGCTGCGCAACGCCATCAAGAATGGCCTGGTAATAGCGCGGCTCAACAACGTCGGCCTTGACCAGCAGATCGACGCTCAGCTTGACCGCTTCCTGCCAGGTGCTGGCCTCGGCCTGCAAAAGGATTGAGTTATTTTGTGCCAGCGAATCACGTAGCTTCATGTGGCGTCCTTACTTCACGTCCTGCGGGAAATGTTCTTTGATCACTTCCAGCAGTTTTGGGCCGAAATCCGCAGGCGACAGCATGTTGCGCACGCCCACCACGTATTTGTTGCCTGTTACGGTAATCTCACCGGCGATGTGGGTTGAGGCGATGATGATATCCGCGCCGCCCAGCTCACTTTTGTATTCACCCACCGCGCAGCTGTTTACCGTGTGGTCGATGTTTGACTGCGTTAAAAACTGGTCCACTTTCATCTTCATGATCATGGAGCTGCCTTGTCCATTGCCACACACGGCCAGGATACGTACGGTCATAGTCAAAACTCCTTAGTTAGCAGAAACTTCTGCTGTTTGTTTTTCAGCATCTTCTTCAGCGCGCAGCGAACGGCCCGCGAAGAACATATAAATCAGTGCAATCAGAATGATGACGGCCATAAAGACCAGCCCTACAGAGGCGAAGCCCTGCATCATCGGCGGTGCCAGAATCGACCAGTCCGCCATCCCCATCCAGGCGCTCATACCGGTGAGCTTGACGGCCCACACGCAGCCGAAGATTTCCACCATGCCCATCACCAGGCAGATCTTCAGCGCCGCGCGCCAGCCGCCGAAGTGGTTAGCAAAGACGCCGATGGTGGCGTTAGAGAAGAACATTGGGATAAAGCCAGGAATGATCAGGATGGAGGAACCGCAGCCCACCAGAATGCCCACCGCAATCAGCTGGCCGATGGTGCCCCACATAAAGCCCCAGACCACGGCGTTTGGCGCAAAGCTATAGATTGCCGCACAGTCAATCGCCAGCACGGCACCAGGGATCAGACGCTGGGAGATACCGTTAAAGGCTTCAGACAGTTCCGCCACGAACATGCGCACGCCCTGGGTGATGATGAAGATCGCCACCGCGAAGGAGAAACCGGTCTGCAGGATGTAGATCGTCCAGTGCGTTTTACCCGCCATCGCCTGCACAACGTCAATGCCGAAGGAGAGGAGGATGGCGCCAAAGAAGATGGTCATCACAATCGCCGTGGAGACGATGTTGTCGTGGAAGATATTCAGCCACCCCGGCATCTTAAGATCTTCTACGCTCTCCTCTTTTTTCCCCAGATAGGGCGCGACCTTATAGGCAATCCAGGAGGCAAATTGCTGCTGGTGGCCGATGGAGAAGCCGCAGCCGTCGGTCACTTCCTGGGTCGGCTTGTACATCATGTTGGAGGTGATGCCCCAGTAGAGCGACACCATCACCGCCGTGAAGATGATTGTCGTCCACATTGAGTAGCCGAAGATATAAAGGGAAACCGCGATTAACCCGGCCTGCTGGAACATAATATGGCCGGTTAGCATGATGGTGCGAATGCCGGTAATGCGGCGCAGGAACACATAAATGATGTTCAGCGCCAGCGCGAGCAGAACCGCATAGCCCACCCAGCTGTAGGCGTCGCCCATGCGATCGATGGTCGCCATCATGGAGGCGTAAGTGTCAGAGATCGCGCCGTTGATGCCATACACTTCGGACATTTTGGCGACGACCGGCTTAAAGGTGCCGGTCAGAATGCCCGACCCCGCCTGCAGCAGCATAAAGCCAATGATGGTTTTGATGGTGCCCTTGATAATGACGCTGACGCTTTTACGCAAAAGGATGTAGCCCAGACACGTCACGATACCCAGTAACAGCGGGGCATTGGTCATTACCTGATTAAAGAAAACGGTAAAGACGTTGTAGAGGATCTCCATAACTCTCTCCAGAAAATGATGACACGAGGCGCAGTCCCCGCGTGGTTGGTGCCATCACTCTATTAATCACAAATAATCACCACAAGATTGAACGTGATTATTTGTGACGCATCACGCAATTTATTTCCATTCAGAAAGTAATGATTTTCACTCCCAACTTACATTGCCGAATTATCTATTTATATTCATAAACTTAAACATACATGCATGAATAAACAACAGCTTCAACCTCATCTTGCCGTGATGCATGACAGGCAAAATTGCGTGATTTTCCCGTTGCAAAGCGTTTAAAAGAGTGCCAGCATTAATCACAACAAATCACCAAATGATTACTTTTGATTAATACCAGGAGTCAAAACGATGAGTAAAGTGAACACCATCACCCGTGAATCATGGATTCTGAGCACTTTCCCGGAATGGGGCAGCTGGCTGAACGAGGAAATTGAGCAGGAAAACGTCGCGCCAGGCACTTTCGCCATGTGGTGGCTGGGCTGCACGGGCATCTGGTTAAAATCAGAAGGCGGAGCCAATATCTGCGTCGACTTCTGGTGCGGCACCGGTAAACAGAGCCACGGCAATCCGCTGATGAAAAAAGGACATCAGATGCAGCGCATGGCGGGCGTGGAAAAACTGCAGCCAAACCTGCGCACCACGCCGTTTGTGCTCGATCCGTTTGCCATTCGTCAGATCGATGCCGTGCTGTCGACGCACGATCACAACGATCATATCGACGTCAACGTCGCGGCTGCGGTTATGCAAAACTGCCCTGACACGGTGCCGTTCATCGGGCCACAAACCTGCGTCGATCTGTGGATCGGCTGGGGCGTGCCGAAAGAGCGCTGCATCGTGATGAAGCCGGGCGACGTGGTGAAAATCAAAGACATTGAGATCCACGCGCTGGATGCGTTTGACCGTACCGCGCTGATTACCCTGCCGGCCGATCAAAAAGCCGCGGGCGTGCTGCCGGACGGTATGGACGAGCGCGCGGTGAACTATCTGTTCAAAACGCCGGGCGGTTCCCTGTACCACAGCGGTGATTCTCACTACTCGAACTACTATGCGAAGCACGGTAACGAACATCAGATCGACGTGGCGCTGGGCTCGTACGGCGAGAATCCGCGCGGTATTACGGACAAAATGACCAGCGCCGATATGCTGCGCATGGCTGAAGCGCTGAACACCAAAGTGGTGATCCCGTTCCACCATGACATCTGGTCAAACTTCCAGGCCGATCCGCAGGAGATTCGCGTGCTGTGGGAAATGAAGAAAGACCGCCTGAAGTATGGCTTCAAGCCGTTTATCTGGCAGGTTGGCGGTAAGTTCACCTGGCCACTGGATAAAGATAATTTCGAATATCACTATCCGCGCGGCTTCGATGATTGCTTCACCATTGAGCCCGATCTGCCGTTCAAGTCATTCCTCTAATCGTCATGCTCAATCGCCAGGCACCCCGCCTGGCGATGACATATTTATCTTAGTAATTTCATGCTATTTCAAATATTATCTTTTCAAATCAATTCTTATCGGAATAGCTCATGACGGAAGCGCAGCGGCATCAAATTTTACTGGAACTCCTGGCGCAGACAGGATTTGTCACCGTTGAGAAAGTAATAGAACGCTTAGGAATTTCCCCAGCGACGGCGCGCCGGGATATCAACAAGCTGGACGAAAGCGGCAAGCTGAAAAAAGTGCGCAACGGCGCGGAAGCGATTAGCCAGCAGCGCCCGCGCTGGACGCCGATGAACATTCATCAGGCGCAGAACCACGATGAAAAAGTCCGCATTGCCCGCGCGGCATCGCAGCTGGTGAACCCCGGGGAAAGCGTGGTAATCAACTGCGGCTCGACGGCTTTTCTGCTGGGGCGGGAAATGTGCGGCAAACCGGTGCAAATCATTACCAACTACCTGCCGCTGGCAAACTACCTTATCGATCAGGAACACGAGAGCGTGGTGATCATGGGCGGCCAGTACAACAAGAGCCACTCGATCACCCTTAGCCCCCAGGACAGCGAAAATACGCTCTATGCCGGGCACTGGATGTTTACCAGCGGCAAGGGGCTGACCACGGATGGACTGTACAAGACCGATATGCTCACCGCGATGGCAGAACAGAACATGCTGAACGTTGTGGGCAAGCTCGTGGTGCTGGTCGACAGCAGCAAGGTGGGCGAGCGCGCCGGCATGCTGTTCAGCCGGGCAGAGCAGATCAACATGGTGATCACCGGTAAAAAAGCGAACCCGGAGATCCTCCAGAAGCTTGAAGGCCAGGGCGTCACGGTACTGCGCGTTTAGAGGTGCTGGCGGAAAAACGCCACCGTAGCATCCAGCGCCGTGGGCGTAATGCGGTGGCGAACACCCGCTTCCCATAAACAGGTGAGATTGCCATCCAGGCTGTCGCGCCGCAGCGCCTGCTGCAGGCGGAACGTTTCCCCCGCCGGAACGACGTCATCCTCATTTCCGTGCCACAGCAGCAGCGGGCGGTCGGCCAGCGCTGGCAACGCGTTCTCCACGTCCCATTCCGCGAGTTTCGCGTCAATGCCTTCAGGTTCCTGGGGCGGAAAAAGCGTCTTTGAAAGAGAGGAAAAATAGCCCGATCCCATCAGGCAGGCCACGGATTTCACCTCAGGATGACGCGCCATAATCCCTAATGCCGTCATGCCGCCCATTGACGCGCCCGCCACGGCCAGGCGGTTATCCGCCACCAGGCCAGCCTCATAAAGCGCGTCGCGCAGCCCGGTAAACTCGCTCAGGCTGCCGCAAAGAATTTGCCAGAACTGTCCCAGCCGGGCCTGTTCGTTACCCGTAAACCGGGCACCATGATCGGGCGCATCAGGCATCACCACGCGAAAACCCGCCTGCGCCAGCGCAACGGCAAAATAGCTGTAGACCAGCTTTGAAGAGGTAAACCCATGATAGAACAGCACCACGGGCAGCGGCCTCTCGCGCTTTCCCGCCGGGAATGCATGCAAAATTTCATGGTTGCCGAGGCGTCGCGTTTCAAGTTCAATCATTGTCTATCCTGTATTAATGAGTGATTCATAATGTTGAGAACTGGGTTACGGTTTCACGCTATTTTCATTCGAAATACACGCCCCAGATAACATTTCGGGAACATTCCCCCAAAACTAAATTCACAGACAACTACACTATGGCTATCAGGAAACGAGATATGGTTATGCGCAGGTTTGCTGCTTTGTTACTTGTCTCCGTGCTCAGCGGCTGTCAGGCTCTTCAGGGAACGCCGCAGCCTGCTCCGCCGGCCACCGATCGTCCGCAGGAAATCCGTCGTAATCAGACGGAAGGACTACAGCGGATCGGATCTGTCTCCGCAATGGTTCGGGGTTCCCCGGACGACGCGGAAGAGGCAATTAAAGCACAGGCCATCGCAGCAAAAGCAGATTATTACGTCATAGTCATGGTCGATGAAACCATCATTACGGGACAGTGGTATTCACAAGCCATTTTGTACCGCAAATAACGGTCATGATTTGAACGACATTTACACTGCTTTGCGTCCATAGACATTTTCCTGTCCACAATAAACTCCATGCCCGCGCTAATGGAAGTGAGTTTATTTGCGAAGGATTGCCCGGCGGATACCGGAGAAATGTGAAATGGAGCTGACGATGAAACGAACTCTTGCTTTGACTACCCTGTTGCTCTCCGCTGGCCTGGTGAGCACAACCGCGCAGTCGGCCGAATTTGCCAGCGCTGACTGCGTGACTGGCCTTAACGAAATCGGCCAGATCTCCGTGAACAACATTTCGGGGAGCCCGCAGGACGTTGAACGCGTAGTGGCATTAAAAGCGGATGAGCAGGGTGCATCCTGGTATCGCATCATACAGATGCAGGAGGACAACCATGACGATCGCTGGCGGGTACAGGCCATTCTTTATGCATAAGGCATCACGATAAAAGCCACTGATTTATAGTGGCTTTTTTGTTCACGTAACTTTCCTCCCAGTCTATAAATCTTTCCAAAACAGACACGTAACATTTAGTTACATTAAGCTGATAAATGTTATCCCCGGTCTGCCATTGAAGAGCCATCCCTTTTCAATAATGAGCAATTTATGATCGCCTTTTTTCGTCGCGCGAACATGGAGCAAACCCAGATGCTGGTCGGCGAAACCTCGCGCGCTGTACACCTGGGCGGCAAGACGGTTACGCACGCCGTCGCCACGATGGATGACATTCGCGATGCCTCAAAACGCATCGGAGACATCACCCGCGTGATTGAGTCTATCGCCTTCCAGACCAACATTCTGGCGCTCAACGCCGCGGTAGAAGCGGCGCGGGCGGGCGGGCACGGCAAGGGCTTCGCCGTCGTAGCGCAGGAGGTTCGCGCCCTGGCGGCACGCAGCGCCGATGCGGTCAAAGAGATTGAACAGCTGATTGGCGACACGCTCAATAAGGTCAGCGAGGGCCACGCCCTTTCCGAGCAAACGCGCCTGGCGATGGACGATATCATCGTTCACATCGACAACATCAGCCAGCTGGTGAGCCTTTTCCAGCTGAAGGGCTAACCGACGCCGCCCGTAGCGCGCAGCAGCAGATCGTTTTGCACCTGCGCGCTCAGCAAGGAGCCACCGCGGGTATCGAGCATCATGCGGCACCACGCCTGCGCCACCGGCGGCGATGCGTGCCGCAGCATCTGGCTCCCCGCACCGAGTAAAAACAGCTGCTGCGCGATCTCCCTGCCCTGCGCCTCCTGCGGCTTGCGCAGCTTTTGCTGCAGCTGACGCCAGCCGCGGTCGAAGTGCCGATCCTGCCCTTTCACCTGTGCAAAATCCTCGGCAAGCAGCTCGAGAATGCCCGGCTGCTTCGCCAGCACGCGCAGCACGTCCAGGCACATGATGTTTCCCGACCCTTCCCAGATGCTGTTGACCGGCATTTCGCGGTACAGGCGCGGAAGCTCGCTCTCCTCGCAGTAGCCGATCCCCCCCAGCACCTCCATCGCCTCGGCGACGAAGGGGATGCCCGCTTTGCACACGCCGTATTTCGCCACCGGTGTGAACAGGCGGGCCCACGCGGCCTCCCGGGCGTCGTCCCGCCTGTCCCACGCCCGGGCAAGACGGAACAGCAGCGCGGTTTGCCCCTCCATCATTAGCGCCATCCGGCCTAGCACCTCGCGCATCAGCGGCTGATCGATCAGGTTCTTGCCGAACGTTTGCCGCTGGTGGGCGTGATACAGCGCCACGGAGAGCGCCCGGCGCATTAGCCCGTGGCTGCCGAGCGCGCAGTCAAAGCGCGTCAGCCCGCCCATTTTGAGGATTTGCCGCACGCCTTCGCCCTCCTCCCCCACCAGCCAGCCGGAGGCGTCAAGAAACTCGGCTTCGCTGCTGGCGTTTGAGCGGTTGCCGAGCTTGTCCTTCAGCCGCTCCAGGCGCACCGCATTGCGTTTTCCGTCAGGCAAAAAGCGCGGAACGAAAAAGCAGGAAAGGCCGCCTTTCGCCTGCGCCAGGACGAGATGCGCATCGCTTTGCGGTACGGAGAAAAACCATTTATGCCCCACCAGCCGATAGCTGCCGTCAGCCGTTTTTTCCGCTTTGGTGGTATTGCTCAGCACGTCGGAGCCGCCCTGCTTTTCCGTCATCCCCATGCCGATAAGCAGGCCGCGCTTCTGCCCGCCGGGGGCAAAGTGCGGATCGTAGCGGTCGCTAAGAAGCGGCGTCAGCCAGCCGTGGAACAGTGTAGGCAGCGACTGTAAAAGCAGCGGCGTAGCGGCGAAGGTCATGGTAATGGGGCAAAGCGTGCCCGCCTCAACCTGGGCATGCAGCACGAAGCGCGCGGCTCTGGCAACAAACGAGCCTTTGCGTGCCTCCTCCTCCCACGGCAGGTTGTGCACCCGGTTTGCACAGAGCCCCTGCATCAGCAGGTGCCACGCCGGATGAAAACGCACGTCGTCAAGCCGTTCACCCGTCGCGTCATAGCGCAGCAGCTCCGGCGGGTTGACGTTCGCCAGCCTGCCAAGCTCCAGCGACTCCGCGGTGCCCAGCTGCTGCCCGATGCTGGCCAGCAGCTCCCTGTCCCATTCGGCCCCTTCCCGGGCAATCGCGTCGCGCAGGGCGCAGTCGGAGAGGAAAAGATTGCTGTTAGAAAGCGGCGCGGGTTGATTGAAAACGGTGTGTGTCTGCCAGTGCATGCTGTCTCCCTCCTTCAGTGGCAATGAAGATAAGTATGGACAGGGTGGATCAACGCTGCATGGGAGTACGGTCACACCATGGCAATCGCACTGAAATCATTCGTGAAATAGCTCACATAACATAAGAATAAACTATTTCACGACGTCAATTATGTTGAATAATTTATTCTTACCCCCTTCAACGAGGCTCGCCATGCAACCTTCACACCGTGCGCCGGACGCGCACAAGCGCGCGTTAATTGCCGGCTCTATTGGTAACTTCATCGAGTGGTATGAGTTTGCGGTCTACGGTTTTCTGGCAACCGTGATTGCGAAAAATTTCTTCCAGCTTGAAGGGGAATCGGGCCTGACGAGCCTGATCCTCACCTACGCCTCGTTCGCGATTGCCTTCTTCTTCCGCCCGCTGGGCGCGGTGGTGTTTGGCCGCATCGGCGACAGGATTGGCCGCAAGCCAACGCTGATTATCGTGCTGGTGCTGATGACGCTGGCCACCGCGGCCATCGGAGTGGTGCCGGTTTACGCCAGCATCGGGATTGCCGCGCCGCTGATTATCACGCTGCTGCGCATCCTGCAGGGGCTTTTCGCCGGCGGTGAATACGGCGGCGCGGTTTCGCTGATGACGGAGTTCGCCCCGCGCGGCAGGCGCGGCCTGTACGGGGCGTGGCAGTCCTTTACCGTTGCGCTTGGATTACTGGCTGGTGCAGGCATTGTGGCGCTGCTCTCCGCCCTGCTCACGCCGGACGCGCTGCACGACTGGGGCTGGCGTATCCCGTTTTTCCTTGCGCTGCCGATGGGCGTGGTGGCGCTATGGCTGCGCGTCAGCATGGAGGAAACGCCAAGCTTTGTGCACCAGCAGGAAAAACCGGTCGCCGCTCAGGCCTCAACTGCGGCAACGCTCAGAGCGATCGTGATGGGAATTGGCCGCGTGATGGTGTGGTCTGCGGCGGGATATACCTATCTGGTGATCATGCCAACCTACCTGCAGTCGGCGCTGCATACCGGGTTTAACCAGGCGCTGCTGATTGCGGTGATTTCGAATATCGGTTTCGCACTCACCATAATTCCGTCGGGCATGCTCAGCGACAAAATAGGGCGCCGCACGGTGATGATCGTCGCTACCGTGCTGCTGCTGGTTCTCGCCCTGCCGCTGCTGAAAGTTTTGCAGGCGGAGTCCAGCACGCTGGCGGTGAAGGCACTCGTGGTGCTGATTGCGGGTGGCCTGGTGGGCATGCTTGCGGGGCCAGGGCCTGCCATGCTTTCAGAGATGTTCCCGACGCGGGTACGCTATACCGGGCTTGGCCTGGCTTATTCTCTGTCGAACGCTATTTTCTCTGGCTGCGCGGGGCTGATCATTACCGGGCTGATTAAAGAGACGGGGAATCTGGATATTCCGGCCTATTACGTGATGGTGACGGCGGTGGTGAGTATCGTAGCGCTGATGACGCTCAGGAAGGATGACCATTTGCGGTCGTTAGAGGAGTGAGGCGATCGCCGTCTGGTGCCCTCATCCCGGCCCTCTCCCGTAGGAGAGGGCGAAAACACGAAAGGCCGTCCTGTGGACGGCCTTCCTGTTTATTCTCCGCGCTGGCGCACCGCTTCAAACAGGCAAATGCCCGTCGCGACGGAGACGTTCAGGGACGACACGCTGCCCGCCATCGGGATGCTGATTAGCTCGTCACAGTGCTCGCGCGTCAGGCGGCGCATGCCTTCGCCTTCCGCCCCCATCACCAGCGCCAGACGGCCGGTCATTTTGCTCTGGTACAGCGTATGATCCGCTTCACCGGCAGTACCGACGATCCAGATGTTCTCTTCCTGCAGCAGGCGCATGGTGCGCGCCAGGTTAGTCACGCGGATCAGCGGGACGTTTTCCGCCGCACCGCAGGCCACCTTCTTGGCCGTTGCGTTCAGCTGCGCGGAGCGATCTTTCGGCACGATCACCGCATGGACGCCCGCCGCATCGGCGCTGCGCAGGCACGCGCCGAGGTTGTGCGGATCGGTCACGCCGTCGAGGATCAGGAAGAACGGGTTATCCAGCCCGGCGATCAGATCCGGCAGATCGTTTTCCTGATACTGGCGGCCCGGCTTCACGCGGGCGATAACGCCCTGGTGCACCGCGCCTTCGCTTTTCTCATCCAGGAACTGGCGGTTCGCCAGCTGGATCACCACGCCCTGGGCTTCCAGCGCGTGGATCAGCGGCATCAGGCGCTTATCTTCGCGCCCTTTCAGAATAAACACTTCCTGAAAGCGCTCCGGTGCGCGCTCCAGCAGGGCCTGCACCGCGTGGATGCCGTAAATCATTTCACTCATTGATGGTTCTCATAATATGCATTTCCCCTCTCCCCGCGGGGAGAGGGTCAGGGTGAGGGGTATTTTACTCCGCCTGCTTTTTTTTCGCTGCGCGTTTCGCTTTGGTGGCAGCGGCTATTTTCTGCGTTTTGGCGGAAGGCTTTTTCGCCGAGCGGGCCTCTTTCTTCGCCGCTTTTGGCTTTTGCTTCTTCTCGCCGCGGAACGCGCTGTCCGGCTCGAAGTTCACCTTCTTACCCGCCTGACGGCGTTTTCCACCCGATTTACCGTTGCCGTTACCGCCTTTCTTCGCTCTCTCACGCTCGGTCTTGCCGACGTTACGCGGCGCGCGCTCGCTGGAGATCAGGCTAAAGTCTATCTTACGGTCGTCCATATTCACGGCCTCAACCTTCACTTCCACGCGGTCGCCCAGGCGGTAGGTCTGGCCGCCGGATTCGCCAATCAGACGCTGGCCCACCTGGTCAAAGCGGTAGTAGTCGTTATCAAGGCTGGAAACGTGCACCAGACCGTCGATGAACAGCTCGTCCAGACGCACGAAGAAGCCAAAGCCGGTCACGCTGGCAATGACGCCTTTAAAGACGTTGCCGACCTGGTCCAGCATAAAGTCGCACTTCAGCCAGTCCGCCACGTCGCGCGTCGCCTCATCGGCACGGCGTTCGGCCATGGAACAGTGCTGGCCGAGCTGCAGCATCTCTTCCATCGAATAGTGATAGCCGCCGGTTTCGGTGGTGTTCCCCTTGTGGCCCTGCTCCTGCGCCAGCAAATATTTAATCGCGCGGTGCAGAGAGAGATCCGGGTAACGACGGATCGGCGAGGTAAAGTGGGCGTAGGACTGAAGCGCCAGGCCAAAGTGGCCGCGGTTTTCCGGATCGTAAATCGCCTGCTTCATGGAGCGCAGGAGCATGGTTTGCAGCATTTCCGCGTCAGGACGATCGCTGATGGATTCCAGCAGCTCGGCGTAGTCGCGCGGCTCCGGCTTGCTGCCGCCAGGCAGTTCCAGGCCGAGCTCGGCGAGCACGGAGCGGAACGACGTAATGGCTTCCGTTGTTGGCTTATCGTGAATACGGAACAGCGCAGGCTCTTTGGCTTTCTCAACGAAGCGCGCCGCCGAGATGTTAGCCAGGATCATGCACTCTTCGATCAGCTTGTGCGCGTCGTTACGCTGGGTCTGCTCGATACGCTCAATGCGGCGCTCGGCGTTGAAGATGAATTTCGCCTCTTCGCTCTCGAACGAGATCCCGCCGCGCTCTTCGCGCGCCTGATCCAGGGTTTTATAGAGGTTATGCAGCTCTTCGATGTGCTTAACCAGCGGCGCGTACTGCTCGCGCAGCTCCTGGTCGCCCTGCAGCATGTGCCAGACCTTGGTGTAGGTCAGGCGCGCGTGCGAGCTCATCACCGCTTCGTAGAATTTGTAGCCGGTTAAGCGGCCCTTGGTCGAGATGGTCATTTCACAGACCATGCACAGGCGGTCAACCTGCGGGTTCAGGGAGCACAGGCCGTTGGAAAGCACTTCCGGCAGCATCGGCACAACCTGAGACGGGAAGTAGACCGACGTGCCGCGGCTGCGCGCTTCGTTATCCAGAGGCGTGTGCGGGCGAACGTAGTAGCTCACGTCCGCAATGGCAACCCACAGGCGCCAGCCGCCGCCGCGTTTTTTCTCGCAGTAAACGGCGTCATCAAAGTCGCGGGCGTCTTCGCCATCAATGGTAACCAGCGGCAGGGAGCGCAGGTCCACGCGGCCAACCTTGGACTCTTCCGGCACTTCTTCGCGCAGGCTTTCAATCTGCTCTTCAACCGCTTTCGGCCAGACGTACGGGATCTCATGGGTACGCAGCGCCATATCCACGGCCATTGTCGTGCCCATGTTGTCGCCGAGCACTTCGACAATTTTACCTACCGCTTTGGTGCGGCGGGTTGGACGCTGGGTAAGTTCCACCACCACCACAAAGCCCATGCGCGCGCCCATGACCTCTTCAGGCGGGATCAGGATATCGAAGCTCAGGCGGCTATCGTCCGGCACCACAAAGCCCACGCCGGCATCGGTAAAGTAGCGGCCAACGATCTGGCTGGTTTTTGGCACCAGCACGCGCACAACGCGCGCTTCGCGGCGGCCTTTGCGGTCAGCGCCCAGCGGCTGCGCCAGGATCTGATCGCCATGAATGCACATCTTCATCTGTTCGGATGAGAGGTACAGGTCATCTTTGCGGCCCTCGACGCGCAGGAAGCCAAAGCCATCGCGGTGGCCAATGACGATACCTTTCACCAGGTCGAGGCGTTCAGGCAGCGCATAGCACTGGCGGCGGGTAAAGACCAGCTGCCCGTCGCGCTCCATCGCGCGCAGGCGGCGGCGAAGGGCTTCAGTTTGCTCTTCACCTTCAATGTGTAATTCAGCGGCAAGTTCTTCACGGTTGGCGGGTTTTTCGCGTTTAGTTAAGTGTTCAATGATGAACTCGCGGCTGGGGATAGGATTCGCGTATTTTTCGGCTTCGCGTTCCTGGAAAGGATCATGTGACATGTCGGTTCCTCCGTTGTCAGCTCCGGTGGAAATTTTCTTCATTCCACCAGCAATAATTTATAAAGCGGTTGATTCTCTTCAACCAAATCGGCCAGCGTGTAGTTATCCAGTTCCTTGAGAAAACTTTGCACGGCCTGAGAAAGCGCCTGTTTCAGACGACAAGCGGGAGTAATGTGGCAGAACTCGCTGCTGCAATTCACCAGAGACAGCGGCTCCAGTTCACGCACCACATCCCCAACGCGAATACTCTGCGCCGGTTTACCCAGACGAATTCCCCCATTCTTCCCGCGGACGGCAGCAACGTATCCGGCACGACTAAGTTGATTGATTATTTTGACCATATGATTACGGGACACACCGTAGACCTCTGTCACCTCAGAGATACTGGTCATTTTCCCATCGGGTAACGACGCCATGTAAATTAAGGCGCGTAAGCCGTAATCGGTGAAACTTGTTAACTGCACATCAACCTCAGGAAAAAGGGAAAACGCGGTAAAACCGCACAGATATTCATTAATGATGATAAACCAGCCAGATAGATAGCAGCTAATTTATTTGAATGGAAAGGGGGAAAGAGGACGAAAAAGCCGGATGCGCATAGCTTTCCGGCCTGTGATGGATTTTGTAGGCCCGGCAAGCGCAGTGCCGCCGGGCAAAACCCTCATTAAGCGTCGAACGGATCGCGCAGAATCATGGTTTCAGAACGATCTGGGCCGGTAGAGATAATATCGATCGGCACTTCGGTCAGTTCTTCAATACGCTTGATGTAGTCCAGGGCCGCCTGCGGCAGGCCGCTACGCTCTTTCACGCCGAAGGTGGTCTCAGACCAGCCAGGCATGGTTTCGTAGATTGGCTCGATGCCTTCCCAGTCGTCAGCAGCCAGCGGAGTGGTCGTCACTTCGCGGCCATCTGGCATACGGTAGCCTACGCAGATTTTCACTTCTTTCAGGCCGTCCAGCACGTCCAGCTTGGTCAGGCAGAAGCCAGACAGGGAGTTGATCTGCACCGCGCGACGTACGGCAACCGCGTCCAGCCAGCCGGTACGACGACGACGACCGGTGGTCGCGCCAAACTCGTTACCCTGCTTGCAGAGGAACTCGCCGGTTTCATCAAACAGCTCGGTCGGGAATGGACCTGCACCCACGCGCGTGGAGTAAGCTTTGATGATGCCCAGAACGTAATCTACATAGCGCGGCCCCAGGCCAGAACCGGTCGCTACGCCACCCGCGGTGGTGTTAGAAGAGGTTACGTACGGATAGGTACCGTGGTCGATGTCCAGCAGCGTACCCTGCGCGCCTTCGAACATGACGAAATCGCCACGCTTGCGCGCCTGGTCCAGCAGATCGGAAACATCAACAACCATACCGGTCAGAATATCGGCAATCGCCATGACGTCATCCAGCACTTTCTGGTAGTCAACGGCGTCAGCTTTGTAGAAATTCACCAGCTGGAAGTTGTGATATTCCATCACTTCTTTCAGTTTTTCAGCGAAGGTGGCTTTGTCGAAGAGATCGCCTACGCGCAGGCCGCGACGAGCAACTTTGTCTTCGTAAGCAGGGCCGATGCCGCGGCCGGTTGTGCCGATCGCTTTCGCACCGCGAGCTTTTTCACGCGCAACGTCCAGCGCCACGTGATAGTCGAGGATCAGCGGGCAGGCTTCGGAGAGCAGCAGACGCTCGCGAACCGGGATACCACGGTCTTCCAGGCCTTTCATCTCTTTCATCAGCGCCGCTGGAGACAGCACAACGCCGTTACCGATGATGCTGGTCACGTTATCACGAAGAATGCCTGATGGAATAAGATGGAGGACGGTTTTTTCACCGTTGATTACGAGAGTATGGCCTGCGTTGTGACCGCCCTGGTAGCGTACAACATATTTAGCCCGTTCAGTCAGAAGATCGACAATCTTCCCTTTACCTTCGTCACCCCATTGGGTGCCCAGTACGACGACGTTGTTACCCATTTTTTCAAAATCACCGATTGCTTAAAAATGGATTCTACCACCGCTTTTTCAGATATACAGCACTTTTTGACCCCAAAATATGCCAAATCCGACCACTTTTTGATCAGCCAATCGTTTTCCTCAACATGTAGTAGATCACGATACCGGCAACCACAAGTCCGCCCCCAAATCGGCGCAAAATATTATCCGGTAGTGCGCTCATGGTCGCGATCATTCGACGCCAGGCGCGCGGATAAAGCATCGGCCCAAGGCCTTCCAGCACCAAAACCAGAGCCAGCGCGAGCCAAATCGTTGAATTCATTTTCATTCCTCATAAAAGAAAACCACCGCTCCGGTGAGAGCGGTGGTTTGAATACTCAAACGCGCCTGAGTTTATCGCGTTGCGTTAGCCGGCGTCTTCATATAACGGAAGAAATCGCTGTCCGGGCTGAGCACCATCACATCCTGGTTGCTCTGGAAGCTATTCTCGTAGGCACGCAGGCTGCGGATAAAGGCGTAGAAGTCTGGGTCCTGGCTGAATGCATCGGCAAACAGTTTCGCCGCTTCGGCATCACCTTCACCGCGCAGGATACGGCCCTGACGCTCTGATTCCGCCAGCGTCTTGGTGACTTCATAGTCCGCTGCCGCGCGCAGCTTCTCAGCCTCTTCCTGGCCCTGTGAACGGTGACGACGGGCTACCGCTTCACGCTCGGCGCGCATACGGTTGTAGATCGCCTCGGACACTTCGGCAGGCAGGTTGATCTGCTTGATACGCACGTCGACCACTTCGATACCCAGCGCAGCCATACTGTTCGGGTTGATCACCGGTACGTTACCGTTGGTTTCAGCCTGAACGCGCTCGGCGGCCTTGGCGATCGCATCGTCCGCCGCTGGCGTTTCCACTTCGTCCTCGGTGCCCGCAGAACCGGAGTTCAGCGCATCACGCACTTCCAGAGTCAGACGGCCGCGGGAGTCGGTGACGATGTCTTTCACGTCCAGACGACCAATTTCAGAACGCAGACGGTCAGAGAACTTACGTTTCAACAGAACTTCGGCCTGGGAAACGTCGCCGCCGCCCGTTGCCAGGAAGTAACGGCTGAAGTCACTGATGCGCCATTTGATATAAGAATCAACGATCAGGTCTTTTTTCTCTTTGGTAACAAAACGGTCGGCCTGGTTATCCATGGTCTGGATACGGGCGTCGAGCGTTTTAACAGACTGAATGAACGGCACCTTGAAGTGCAGACCTGGCTCATAGATCAGCGGCTTTTTGTCGCCATCACGCACGACGCTGCTGAACTGGAACTTGATCCCGCGCTCACCCTCTTTCACCACAAAAATAGAGGTATAAAGTACGACCAGTACGATGATGATGATCGCAATAACTGACTTACGCATCCTTATTCCCCCTGACGCTGGTAGTCGTTACGCTGCGCGTTAGCACGGCGTTGGTCCATAATGTCACCATCGTTCGTAGAAGGCGTTGAGTTCGCGCTGGAGCTGCCCTTTGAGGCAGGCGGCAGGCGCAGCAGGTTGTTTGCGCCGCTGGTGTCTTTCGCAGCCGGTGCAGAACCGCCTTTCAGCATCTGATCCAGCGGCAGGACCATCAGGTTTCCGCCTTTGCTGTCGTTAACCAGCACCTTACGCGTGTGGCTCAGCACTTTTTCCATGGTCTCAATGTAGAGACGCTCGCGGGTAATTTCCGGCGCGGCTTTATACTCCGGCAGGATTTTCGCAAAGCGAGCCACTTCACCCTGTGCTTCCAGGATAGTCTGGGTCTTATACGCGCGCGCTTCTTCAAGGATACGCTGCGCCTGACCGTTCGCACGCGGCTGGACTTCGTTGGTGTACGCTTCTGCTTCACGGATGTACTGCTGCTCGTTTTCACGCGCGGCAATGGCATCATCAAACGCGGCTTTCACCTCTTCCGGCGGACGCGCGGCCTGGAAGTTGACGTCAAGCAGGGTGATACCCATGTTGTAAGGACGAATGGTCTCTTCCAGCTCGCGCTGGGTATCGCTACGAATAACGGTACGACCTTCGGTCAGGATACGGTCCATGGTGTATTTGCCGATCACGCCGCGCAGGGCGCTGTCGGTTGCCTGACGCAGGCTGTCGTCCGCGCTGGTCACGCTAAACAGGTAGCGCTCAGGATCGGTCACGCGGTACTGCACGTTCATCTCTACGCGCACGACGTTTTCGTCCGAGGTCAGCATCACGCCGGACGCCGCCAGTTCACGAACGGACTCCACGTTCACTGCGGTGACGTCGTCAATAAACGTCGGTTTCCAGTTCAGGCCCGGCTCAACCAGATGGCTGAACTTACCGAAACGAGTCACCACGCCGCGTTCTGCTTCTTTAATGGTGTAGAACCCGCTGGCTGCCCAGATGATAACGACAGCCGCGGCGACAATGCCCACCACGCGGCCACCCATTGGCGGGCGAGGACTCTGAGTGGAATTACCACCCGAGCCGGACCCGTTTCCTCCGCCAAGGCCCCCCAGCTTTTTGCTGAGCTTGCGGAAGATATCATCCAGATCCGGTGGCCCCTTCTCGCGACCACCTTTGTTGCCATTTCCCCCAGAGTTGCCGCCTTGATTATTGCTGCTTCCCCACGGGTCGCGGTCTTGTCCGTTATTACCGGGCTGATTCCACGCCATGTATATGCTCCATATTTGTTATGCAAGGGCGAATTTTCAGGCTTACCCTTTCTGATCAGACGATATAGTCCGCCAGCGCAGGTTCTTGTTTACAGAGGCGACGCCAGTCAACGATCGGCATACGCACCTGCATCCCCACGCTGCCGTCATCCTCCATCCACTCTTTTTCTATCGCCTGAAGCTGATAAAACCGGCTGCGCAGCCTGCCTTCCTGTGGCGGCAGGCGCAGCGTGTGCTGAGCTACCTCACCGGAAAGACGTTCTGTCAAAGCCTGGAAAAGCAGTGGCACACCAACACCGGTCTGGGCGGAAAGCCAGACCCGAATCGGTTTGTTCTCTTCATCCCGGTCGATACGCGGTTCAAAATCATCCATCATATCGATTTTATTCATCACCAACAGCGTTGGGATTTCGTGGGCCTCGATCTCTTCGAGCACCACGTTTACCGCGTCGATGTTCTCCTGCACGCGGACGTCCGCTGCATCTATCACGTGCAGCAGCAGGGTCGCCTGACGCGTCTCCTGCAGGGTGGCTTTAAACGCCGCCACCAGATCGTGCGGCAGATGGCGAATAAACCCTACGGTATCCGCCAGCACCGTTTCCCCCACGTCAGCAACGTCAATGCGACGCAGCGTAGGGTCCAGGGTCGCAAAAAGCTGGTCTGCGGCATACACCTGGGCTTCGGTAATCTGGTTAAACAGGGTGGATTTACCGGCGTTGGTATACCCCACCAGCGACACCGTTGGGATGTCGGCTTTCGTTCGCGAACGACGTCCCTGCTCACGCTGTTTCTCAACTCTTTCCAGACGTGAGAGGATCTGGGTAATACGGCCACGTAATAAACGACGGTCGGTTTCGAGCTGGGTTTCACCCGGACCGCGCAAACCGATCCCGCCCTTTTGTCTTTCAAGGTGGGTCCAGCCGCGCACAAGGCGCGTCGCCAGATGGCGCAGCTGCGCCAGCTCAACCTGCAGCTTCCCTTCGTGTGTGCGCGCACGCTGAGCAAAAATATCTAAAATTAAGCCTGTGCGATCGATAACACGGCATTCGCAAAGGGCTTCCAGGTTACGTTCCTGAGCCGGAGACAGCGCATGGTCAAACAACACGACGGAGGCGCCGGTTGCTTTTACGGCATCCGCAATTTCAACTGCTTTACCTTCACCAACAAAATACTTTGGGTGCGGCGCTTTACGGCTACCGGTAATCACCTGCATTGCTTCGACACCGGCGGAAGAGACCAGAGTTTCAAACTCCTGGAGGTCTTCCATATCTTTGTCTTGCGAAAAATAGATGTGTACCAGCACCGCCTGCTCACCGGCATCATAACGGTCAAACAAGCGTATAACCCTCTAAAAAGATCAGCGGGGAACGCAGGATCCCTGGCTCCCCGTGTGGATAACAGCTCAAGACCTTATTCGGTCTCTTCGCTGTCCTGCGCTGGCGTTGAAGAACCCTGCGCGTTGCTGCCATGATGGTAGTTACTGCCAGTGCCGCCGCCAGCGTTATTGCTGTGATGAGATACCGGACGAGACGGAACAACAGTAGAGATCGCGTGCTTATAGACCATCTGACTGACCGTGTTTTTCAACAGGATCACGAACTGATCGAAAGACTCAATTTGACCTTGCAGCTTAATACCATTCACCAAATAAATAGAAACTGGAACACGTTCCCGACGCAATGCGTTCAGGAACGGATCTTGTAAAGATTGCCCCTTAGCCATTCTATCTTTTCCTTATATGATTGTTTTCTACTTAGAACCTTGCGATTCTGAAAATTGCGCACGATACGGTTCAATTGTACACATTCAGTGAGCGATATCACCAACAACCTGAATGACTTCGTTAAGCGCCTGTTGTGGTTTCTCACTGTCTAACCAGTGAACTCCCTCCCAACCGCGTAACCAGGTTATCTGGCGCTTCGCTAACTGCCTCGTGGCGCAAACACCTCGATAAACCATTTCATCGTATGAAATTTCACCTTCAAGATACGACCACATCTGGCGATATCCCACACAACGAATGGAAGGCATGTCCGTATGCAAATCTCCACGGGCAAAAAGCGCCCGCACTTCTGCTTCAAAATCTGAAGCCAACATCTGATGAAAACGCTGCTCAATTCGCTGATGCAGCAGTTCACGGCTCGCCGGGGCGATAGCGAACTGATGCACCTGATACGGCAGAGCGTCTCCTGACGTTTGCGTCAGTTCCGTTAAAGTTTTACCCGAAATGAAAAAAACTTCCAGTGCCCGGGAAAGCCTTTGCGGATCATTTGGATGAATCCGTGCTGCGGCAACCGGGTCAATCTCCGCCAGCTGCTTGTGCAATACGTCCCAACCCTGCTCTGCCGCCTGCTGTTCAATTTTAGCCCTCACTTCAGGGTCCGCTGAGGGTAAAGGTGATAACCCTTCCAACAGCGCCTTAAAGTAGAGCATGGTTCCTCCCACCAGCAGCGGAATACGTCCCGCCGCGGTGATCTCGGCCATTTCGGCTAACGCGTCGCGGCGAAAATCCGCTGCGGAGTAAGCCTGGGCCGGATCGAGAATGTTCAGCAAACGGTGCGGTGCCGCGCGCAGTTCCTCTGCGTCTGGCTTCGCCGTACCGATATCCATCCCCTTGTAAATGAGGGCAGAATCAACGCTAATCAACTCTACTGGCAAAACTTTACGTAGCTCAATGGCTAACGCCGTTTTGCCGGAGGCCGTTGGGCCCATTAAAAAAATCGCCTTAGGCAGGCTCGCCTTGCTTACGTCACTCATCTTTCAGGGCGGTCATCGCCATTTTCAAATCAACAGGTTGCAATAATCCACCCGGCGGCGTTTTCACCAGGTGCGGGCAAAGGCGTTCAACCTCAGCCAGCACGGTAATCGCCTGCGCCATACTCCACGAACTGTGTTCGCTTGCCAGATGGCGGGCGATCCACTGCGCGGTGTTGGCAGCATCAAACGACGTTTGCTGCGCCAGGTAGCCTATCAGTTCAGGAATCAAGTTTTGTAAATTTTGTTGGCGTAAGGGTAAAGGCACTGCGCGAATTGTCACATGCTGCGCTTCCAGAACGATTTCAATGCCCATTTCGGCCAGTTTGCCCTGCGAACGCTGCAAAAACCCTGTTTCTTCAGGGGATATTTTCAAGCGTACGGGGATCAGCAGCGGCTGCGCGCAGGCCACATTTTGGCCAGGCGTCAGCTGTACCTGCTTGAGCCAGCGCTCCGCGACGGGCAGCGCCAGCAGGAAAATTTTGCCTTCACGCTCCAGCAGCGCCATGTCGGGGGCGACAATCGTCAACACGCGCCCAAAGCTCTGGCTGTGCCCTTCAAGCGTGGGTGCGGGCACCTCTACGTGCTCTTTTCGCTCGACGGCCGGCGTATCCAGCAGCTTACGGTATAACTCGCCCTGCTGCTTTTGGTACCCCGCCTGCGCGTTGGGATAATTCGCGCCGGTTGGGCGCGGTGCGCTGCCCGCGGATGCCAAACGCGGCGCCGCCGGTTCGCGCGCCGCCGCGGGCTCGGCGAAATGGTTGCGTCCTGCCGCTACGCGGTTCTCCGGCAGCGAACGAGGTGCGGGTTCATCACGCGCCAGCGGCAGCGCGGGCTCCACCTGCTGCTGTAACACGCTCAATACGCCCTGATAAATAAAATCATGTACCAGCCGGGACTGATGAAAACGAACCTCATGCTTGGCAGGATGCACGTTGACGTCCACCTGATGCGGGTCAATTTCCAGATAAAGCACAAACGCGGGCTGTCGATCGGCACCAAGCTTGTCTTCACAGGCCTGGCGAATGGCGTGGTTGATCAGGCGATCGCGCATCATGCGGCCGTTGACGTAGCAGTACTGGATCTCAGCATAGGCGGCGCTGTTAGCCTGAGGGTCGGCTACCCAGCCGCGCATGGCCAGGTCGCCGTGCTGCCACTCAATCGCCAGCGCCTGCTCGAGGAACGGCGTCCCGCAGATTGCGCCCAGACGGCGTTCCTTCTGTCCGCCTTGCGCTACCGCGCGGTACTGACGCATCACCTTGCCGTTATGGCTGAGGTTAATGGTGACGTCAAAACGCGCCAGCGCGATGCGGCGAATGATCTCGTCGATATGTCCGAATTCGGTCTTTTCGGTGCGCATAAATTTGCGCCGGGCGGGGGTGTTGTAAAACAGATCCAGCACTTCCAGCGTCGTCCCTACCGGGTGCGCCGCTGGCTTGACCGTCACGTCCATCTCGCGCCCTTCGGCGTAAGCCTGCCAGGCTTCCTGCTGATCTGCGGTCCGTGACGTGAGGGTTAAACGGGAAACGGAGCTGATGCTGGCGAGCGCCTCGCCGCGAAAACCGAGGCTGATAATCGCCTCCAGATCGTCAAGCGAGGTAATTTTACTGGTGGCGTGACGCGCCAGCGCAAGCGCCAGCTCGTCTTTCTTGATGCCACAGCCGTTGTCGCGAATGCGGATAAGCTTCGCCCCGCCGCGTTCAATATCAATGTCGATACGGGTTGCGCCCGCGTCGAGGCTGTTTTCCACCAGCTCCTTCACCACCGATGCAGGGCGTTCCACCACTTCACCGGCGGCGATCTGGTTCGCGAGCTGCGGCGGCAGAACCTGAATCGGCATGACGTCTCCTTAGTTGGTCGCGGTCATCTCACCCGGCAGTGAAGCATTGGCCACCTGGCCTGCTCCGCCCGGCGGCGCGGACTGCAGCGGGTGCGCGTCAAAGTATTTGCGCAGACCGTTATAAATCGCTTCGGCAATTTGCTGCTGGTAGCTGTCGCTGCCCAGCAGACGCTCTTCGCCGTTGTTGCTGATAAAGCCCGTCTCGACCAGAATCGACGGAATATCCGGAGAGCGCAGCACGCCAAGGCTGGCATGCTCCGGGCGGCGCTTATGCAGCGACCCGATGCTCTGTAACTGGTTGAGTACGTTAGTGGCCACATCATACCCGACGCGCTGGGAATGACCGAACTGTAAATCAAGCACCGCCTGGCTAAGGTATGGATCGGCCTGGCTGTTAGCCAACACGTCGCCCGCCCCGCCTAACAGTTCAGACTGCTTCTCGTGCTCTTCCAGCCAGTTTGCCATTTCGCTGTTTGCACGACGGTTTGAGAGCACCCAGACGGAGGCGCCGGTGGCGCTGCGGTTTGGCGCAGCATCCGCGTGAATGGACACGAGGAAGTTAGCATTCTGCTTACGCGCTACGTCTGAACGCCCCATCACCGAGATAAAATAGTCGCCGTCGCGGGTCATCACGCCTTTAAACATCGGATCGTCATTCAGCAGCGCGCGCAGCTTGCGGGCAATGGCAATGGTGACGTTTTTCTCTCGCGTGCCGCCCGGTCCGATAGCCCCCGGATCTTGCCCACCGTGACCGGCATCAATAGCGATGATGACTTTCTCGCTGCCGCTCACCGCTCGCCGTGCGCTGACCGCAGGGCGCGTCACCGTATTGCTGCTGGTTGCAACGGTCAGGCGATCGTTTTGCGCTTTAAACGGGTTACGCGCGGGTTCCGTAGGGCGCGGTGTATAAACGGGCTGTTCGACACGCTTTGCGATAACCGGCGCGGGCGGCGGTGGAGGCGGCGGCGGTACATCAGCGTTAATCGTAAAGACGACCGTATAGTTCGCGCCGTTCTTCTGCTTAACCGCCTTCGTTTTCCCCTTTTCGGTCAGATCGACCACTAGCCTTAACGACTGGCTGTCCTGTGGCGTCCCTGAACGAATGCTTTTCACCAGGTTGTTTCCGCTGAACTGCAGCGGCAATCCCTGGATTACGCCGGTCTGTTTAATATCGAGCGCCACGCTGCGGCCGTCGATTTGTGAGAACGCATATTCAGGGTCGCCCATAAAGCTGAAGGTGATCCGGGCCTGGCTATCGCCGTTTGATACCTGAATATCGGAAAGATTTGCCGCCCCGGCGTGCGCGCACAGCAGCACCGTTGCAGCTAACAACCAACCTTTAACGCGACTAATCATTCCGTTATCCCTACGATCAACCGGCTAAACGCGCCAGTAAGGAATTGCCTGATGAGGAAACAGCACTGATGCGCGCCTCACGCCCTTGCGCCTGGTAATCTAAGTGAATTTCGACATCCGGGTCAGGCAACACGCCCGCCCCCTGCTGCGGCCACTCCACCAGGCAGATGGCGTTATTGGCGAAATAATCGCGGATCCCCATAAACTCCAGCTCCTCCGGGTCCGCAAGACGGTACAAGTCGAAGTGATACACCGTTAAGTTTTCCAGCGTGTAGGGTTCTACCAGCGTATAGGTCGGGCTTTTCACGTTGCCGCTATGGCCTAACGCCTGCAAAAAGCCGCGGCTGAAGGTTGTTTTACCCGCGCCTAAATCGCCATACAGATAAATGACGGTTGCCCCCAGACAGGCCTGCGCCACGCGCTTGCCGAGATCTAAAGTGGCTTGTTCATCGGGTAAAGGAATCGCTCGGTTAGTCATTTTCTACGTCAATCACATCCGGGTTAACAACGCGCCTCAGCGCGTCAAAAAGATCGGTCGCCAGCATGCCGCGCGTACCGTAACGTGCAGCAAGCCTGTCGGCCGCCGCCCCGTGGGCCACGCAGCCCGCACAGGCTGCATCATAAAGGGGAAGTTTCTGCCCAAGCAACGCGCCGATAATGCCGGACAGCACGTCGCCCATCCCACCGCTCGCCATGCCCGCATTGCCGGCACTAACAATGCCCTGCTCGCTTTCGCTGGCCACGACGGTTCCCGCCCCTTTCAAAACGGCAACACCTCCGTAACGTTTTACCAGACGTTGGGCAGAAAGTAAGCGATCGCTTTCAATTTCTGCCACGCTGCAGTTGAGCAGGCGCGCGGCTTCACCGGGGTGTGGCGTCAGGATGCGATTGTGACGCTTATCCGGGTTGATTGCCAGAAGGTTCAGCGCGTCGGCGTCCCAGAGCATCGGTTTGCGAAAATTCTCGACCTTTTGCAGGGCCTGCTTGCCCCAGCTTTGCTGTCCAAGTCCCGGGCCAATTACCACCACGTCGGCCCATTCGAGGCTTTCCTCAAGGGACTGCGGCGTCAGCTCGTGAACCATCAGCTCTGGCCGCGCGGTAATTATCGGCACAATATTCTCAACGCGAGTAAGTACTCGCACTAAACCAGCACCGCTGCGTAATGCCGCTTCGCCGGTCATACGAATCGCCCCTGCCGTACCGCGATCGCCACCAATAATCACCAGCCTGCCGTGGTCGCCTTTGTGGGACGTTGGTCGGCGCGGTGGGAGCCATTCTGCAAGCTGCGACGCATCAAAACGCGCGAGGTGTGTTTCCTGCCCCACAAGCCAGCTCTCCAGTCCCAGCGCACTGTGGTGCAAGGTGCCTACGACGTCCCGCGCTTTGCCCGTCAGCAGCCCCGGCTTGAGGCCAATAAAGGTCACGGTATGTGCCGCACTTATCACCGCGCCGGGCGTTGCGCCGGTTTCGGCAAGCAGCCCGGAGGGAATATCCAGGGCGATAACCGGTGCGGCATGCCCGTTGGCGCGCGCGATGAGCGCCGCCGCGCCTTCGCGGGGCGCTTGCTTCAACCCCGTGCCAAGCAGGCCATCAACGATCAGATCAACGTCATCAGGCCACGAAGCATCGGAGGCATGTATCAGGCCCCCTGCGTTCAGCCACGCTTCGCGCGCCAGGGTGGCTTCCTCCGGCAGAGGTTTTTCACTTTCCACCGCCAGCAGCGTGACGCGAAGCCCCGCCCCCACGGCCAGGCGCGCCACCACGTAGCCATCGCCGCCGTTGTTGCCATGTCCGCACAAGATTAACCAGTGTGGCGCATCTGGATAGGCCTCGCGGGCTACGGTAAACGCCGCTTCGCCCGCGCGCTGCATCAGTTCATAGAGCGTGATCCCCAGGCTGTCTGCCGCCTCTTTTTCGGCGCGTCGGAGGTCGTCCGCATGCCAGATGGAATGTGGTATACTTTCGGGGTTTTTCTTCACAGTATGGTCCGTCATGTCACAGCCCCTCGATCTCAATGAATTAGCGCAAAAAATTAAACAGTGGGGTGCTGAGCTTGGCTTCCAGAAGGTGGGTATCACCGATACCGACCTCTCCGCCAGCGAGCCAAAACTTCAGGCATGGCTGGACAAACAATACCACGGCGAAATGGAATGGATGGCGCGTCACGGCATGATGCGCGCGCGTCCGCACGAGCTTTTGCCGGGCACGCTGCGCGTTATTAGCGTGCGCATGAACTATCTGCCTGCCAATGCGGCATTTGCCCGCACGCTTAAAAATCCCTCTCTGGGCTACGTTAGCCGATATGCCCTTGGGCGGGACTATCATAAGCTTCTGCGTAACCGCTTAAAAAAACTCGGGGAAACCATTCAGCAGCACTGTGCTTCGCTGAATTTTAGACCGTTTGTCGACTCTGCGCCTATTCTTGAGCGCCCCATCGCCGAAAAAGCGGGGCTTGGCTGGACAGGTAAGCACTCACTTATTCTCAGCCGCGATGCCGGATCGTTCTTCTTTCTGGGAGAACTGCTCATTGATTTACCGCTGCCGATAGATGGCCCCGTGGAGGAAGGCTGCGGGCGCTGCGTGGCCTGCATGACCATCTGCCCCACGGGCGCGATCGTCGAGCCTTACGTCGTTGACGCACGCCGCTGTATCTCTTATCTCACCATCGAGCTGGAAGGTGCCATTCCAGAGGAATTTCGCCCGCTTATCGGCAACCGCATCTACGGCTGCGACGACTGCCAGCTGATCTGCCCGTGGAATCGCTATTCACAGCTGACGGAAGAAGAGGACTTTAGTCCGCGTAAGGCGCTGCACGCGCCGCAGCTTATCGAGCTGTTTGCCTGGACTGAAGCCTGGTTCCTGAAAGTGACCGAAGGATCGGCCATTCGCCGCATTGGTCATCTGCGCTGGCTGCGCAATGTCGCCGTGGCGTTGGGGAATGCGCCGTGGGATGAAGCCAATATTCAGGCGCTTGAAAGCCGTAAAGGTGAGCACCCACTTCTTGATGAACACATAGAATGGGCGATTGCGCAGCAAATCGATAAGCGAAATGCCGGCGTGGTCGAGGTGCAGCTTCCGAAGAAACAGCGCCTGGTCAGAGTCGTTGAGAAAGGGCTGATACGGGATGCGTGATATATTCACAGCCTGTGAATAAAAATAAGAAGTGAGGCGCCACCAGCTCTGACAAACAGGTCAAGTGATCTCAATAACATTTTGAAATCAAAATTTCTTCATTAATTACAGTCAATTATGAAGATATTATTCACCCTGCTAACATTTCGCTCAAACTGCTTTACGTTGGGTTTCTGTGGATAACTCTGTTTACAAGAGTATTTCAGATAAAATAGAAAGCGTCCCCAGCAAAGCAATTTACTGTGGATAATATAGATATGGAGAAGAATTTGGAGCGGGAAACGAGACTCGAACTCGCGACCCCGACCTTGGCAAGGTCGTGCTCTACCAACTGAGCTATTCCCGCTTGGGTGTTCTGGTGCTATGCGTATCTTACGATACTTTCAAATTTTGGAGCGGGAAACGAGACTCGAACTCGCGACCCCGACCTTGGCAAGGTCGTGCTCTACCAACTGAGCTATTCCCGCTTGGGTGTTTTGGTGCTGGCGTATCTTGCGATACTTATCAAATTTTGGAGCGGGAAACGAGACTCGAACTCGCGACCCCGACCTTGGCAAGGTCGTGCTCTACCAACTGAGCTATTCCCGCAAATCTGTACTGCTTTTGTTGCTGTCGTAACGTGTAATTCTCTGTCGTTACGGGAGGCGCATTATACGAGAAATCCGTTTAGCTGCAACCCCCCTAAAAGCGTTTTTTTCGAAATTCAGTTCAAGTGCTTATTTAATCGGCAAGCTGAACAATTTAGCGGCAAAAACCCGGCTGCGCAAGGCGCCGGGTCTCAAAATCACAGCTTAATGAAGTTCTCGCGATAATACGCCAGCTCCGCCACGGACTCGCGGATGTCATCCATCGCCTGGTGCGTTCCCTGCTTTTTGAACCCGTCGAGAATTTCCGGCTTCCAGCGGCGCGCCAGCTCTTTTAGGGTGCTCACATCGAGATAACGATAGTGGAAGTATGACTCCAGCTCAGGCATGTACTTAAACAGGAAACGGCGATCCTGACCAATGCTGTTGCCGCAGATCGGCGATTTACCCGCCGGAACCCACTGCTTCAGAAACTCGAGCGTCGCCAGCTCCGCATCGCGGTCGCCCTGGGTGCTGGCCTTAACGCGCTCCACCAGCCCGCTGCCGGTATGCGTGCGCACGTTCCACTCGTCCATCAGCGCAAGCTGTTCATCAGACTGATGCACCGCAATGGTGGGGCCTTCCGCCAGGATATTCAGGTTGGCATCGGTGACCAGCGTAGCAATTTCAATAATGCGATCGCGCTCGGGATCGAGTCCGGTCATTTCAAGATCGATCCAAATCAGGTTGTTTTCATCCGCGCTCATGTTATTTTCCACCCTTCTCGCATAACCGGCAGTAGCAGGTTAACTAGTATTAATTAGAGTGTATCATAGAGGTTTTGCCCACAACGGGCGACCAGGAGCCAGCGCGATTGAGTAAAAATAAACTCTCCAAAGGGCAGCAGCGCCGCGTAAACGCCAACCACCAGCGCCGTCTTAAAACCACTTCGGAGAAGCCGGACTACGACGACAATCTGTTTGGCGAAGCGACGGAAGGCGTGGTGATTAGCCGGTTTGGCATGCATGCCGACGTTGAATCCGCCGACGGGGAAATCCACCGTTGCAATATCCGTCGCACTATTCGTTCGCTGGTAACCGGCGACCGCGTCGTTTGGCGCCCCGGAAAAGAAGCCGCCGAAGGGGTCACGGTAAAAGGCATCGTTGAAGCCGTACATGAACGCACCTCGGTGCTGACCCGTCCCGATTTCTATGACGGCATTAAGCCAATTGCTGCCAACATCAATCAGATCGTCATCGTTTCGGCGATCTTACCCGAGCTTTCGCTCAATATTATCGACCGATACCTCGTCGCCTGTGAAACGCTACAGGTTGAGCCGATTATCGTATTGAACAAAATCGATCTGCTGGATGAGGAAGGCATGGCCTTCGTCAACGAGCAGATGGATATCTATCGCAACATCGGCTACCGCGTATTGATGGTATCCAGCCACACCAAAGACGGCCTGAAGCCGCTCGAAGAGGCGTTGACCGATCGCATCAGCATCTTTGCCGGCCAGTCCGGCGTGGGTAAATCCAGCCTGCTGAATAACCTGCTTGGCCTGCAGAAAGAGATTTTGACCAACGATGTCTCCGACGTCTCGGGTCTGGGCCAGCACACGACGACCGCCTCTCGCCTGTACCACTTCCCGCACGGCGGAGACGTGATCGATTCCCCGGGGGTACGCGAATTTGGCTTGTGGCACCTCGAGCCGGAACAAATCTTCAACGGCTTTGTCGAATTCCATGACTATTTAGGCGCTTGCAAATACCGGGACTGTAAACACGACAATGACCCAGGCTGCGCGATCCGCGAAGCGGTAGAAAACGGTGAAATTGCGGAAACCCGCTTTGAAAATTACCACCGCATCCTTGAGAGCATGGACCAGGTAAAAACGCGTAAAAACTTTTCTGATTCTGATAACTGACAACTAAGCTAAGCATCGCTAAAATCGTCCCCTTTTTTCAGGTTCCGGCTGCCTGCAGCCGGATCAGGAACGACAAAACAATGGCCTGGAGGCTACCTTGTTAAACTCATTTAAACTTTCGCTTCAATACATTCTGCCGAAACTGTGGCTCACTCGCCTGGCGGGCTGGGGCGCGAGCAAACGAGCGGGCTGGTTGACCAAACTGGTCATCGACCTTTTCGTGAAATACTACAAGGTCGACATGAAAGAGGCGCAAAAGCCTGACACCGCCAGCTACCGTACGTTTAACGAATTTTTCGTGCGCCCGCTGCGCGATGAAGTGCGTCCGCTGAATACCGATCCTAACGTGCTGGTTATGCCTGCAGACGGCGTGATTAGCCAGCTTGGCAACATTGAAGACGATAAAATCCTGCAGGCGAAAGGCCATAACTACAGCCTCGACGCGCTGCTGGCCGGTAACTACCTGATGGCCGACCTGTTCCGCAACGGGACGTTTGCCACAACCTATCTCTCCCCGCGCGACTACCACCGCGTTCATATGCCCTGCAACGGCATCCTGCGCGAGATGATCTACGTGCCGGGCGAACTGTTCTCCGTAAACCACCTGACCGCGCAAAACGTGCCAAATCTCTTCGCCCGCAACGAGCGCGTCATCTGCCTGTTTGACACTGAATTTGGTCCAATGGCCCAGATTCTGGTGGGTGCCACCATTGTCGGCAGCATCGAAACCGTCTGGGCTGGCACCATTACCCCGCCGCGCGAAGGCATCATCAAGCGCTGGACGTGGCCTGCCGGCGAAGCGGAAGGCTCCATTGCGCTGCTGAAAGGCCAGGAAATGGGCCGCTTCAAGCTGGGCTCAACGGTGATCAACCTGTTCGCGCCGGGTAAAGTGACTCTCGCTGAAGGGCTGGAAAGCCTGTCCGTGACCAAACTCGGCCAGCCGCTGGCGGTCTCAACCGAAACCTTCGTGACGCCGGACGCAGAGCCTGCCCCGCTGCCTGAAGAAGAGATCAAAGCGGAACACGACGCCAGCCCGCTGGTTGACGACAAGAAAGACGAAGGCTAACTCAAGAAGGATCGCTGACGTGCGCCCGATTATCGTATTACTGATGGCCTGGTGCCTCAGCATGGGGGCGTACGCAGCGACGGCCCCCGAGGCCAAACAGATAGCTCAGGAGCTGGAGCAGGCCAAAGCGGCCAAGCCCGCTCAGCCGGAGACCGTTGAGTCGCTCCAGGCCGCGCTGAACGCGCTTGAGGAACGTAAAGGTTCCCTTGAGCGCGCCCAGCAGTATCAGCAGGTTATCGATAACTTCCCGAAACTTTCCCAGACGTTACGTTCGCAGCTGAACAATCTGCGCGACGAGCCGCGCGACGTGCCGGTTGGCCTGACGTCCGACGCGCTGAATCAGGAAATTTTGCAGGTCAGCAGCCAGCTGCTGGAGAAGAGCCGGCTGGCGCAGCAGGAGCAGGAGCGCGCCCGCGAAATTGCCGACTCGCTCAGCCAGCTTCCGCAGCAGCAAACCGATGCGCGCCGCCAGCTAAATGACGTTGAGCGCCGCATAGGGACGTCCACCGGCAATACGCCGCAAAGTCAGGCGCAAAACCTTGGGCTGCAGGCCGAATCCGCGCGGCTAAAAGCGCTGGTCGACGAGCTGGAGCTGGCGCAGCTATCCGCCAACAACCGCCAGGAACTGTCGCGCATGCGCTCAGAGCTGGCGCAAAAGCAGAGCGAACAGCTTGACGCCTACCTGCAGGCGCTGCGCAACCAGCTGAACAGCCAGCGCCAGCGCGAAGCCGAACGCGCGCTGGAAAGCACCGAGCTGCTGGCCGAAAACAGCGCGAACCTGCCCGCCGGGATCGTCGATCAGTTCAAGGTCAACCGCGAGCTTTCTGCCGCGTTAAACCAGCAGGCGCAGCGCATGGATTTGGTCGCGTCACAGCAGCGCCAGGCCACTAATCAAACGCTTCAGGTTCGCCAGGCGCTGAATACCCTGCGCGAGCAGTCCCAGTGGCTCGGCTCGTCAAACCTGCTGGGCGAAGCGCTCCGCGCCCAGGTTGCCCGTCTGCCGGAGATGCCAAAACCGCAGCAGCTGGACACCGAGATGGCGCAGCTCCGCGTCCAGCGTCTGCATTTTGAAGACCTGCTCAACAAGCAGCCGCAAATCCGCCAGATTCGCCAGGCGGACGGCCAGCCGCTCACCGCGGAACAAAGCCGCATTCTGGAAGCCCAGCTGCGCACGCAGCGTCAGCTTCTGAACTCCCTGCTTCAGGGCGGCGACACCCTGATCCTTGAGCTGACCAAGCTGAAGGTCTCCAACAGCCAGCTGGAGGATGCGCTGAAAGAGGTAAACGAAGCCACGCACCGTTACCTCTTCTGGACGTCCGACGTCCGCCCTATGACCTTCTCCTGGCCGATCGACATCGTGCAGGATCTACGCCGCCTGATCTCGCTGGATACGTTCAGCCAGCTGGGCCAGGCCAGTGTGATGATGATCACCAGCAAGGAGACGATCTTCCCGCTGCTGGGGGCGCTGATTCTGGTCGGCTTTAGCATTTATTCGCGCAGGCACTTCACCCGCTTTTTAGAACGTTCAAGCGCCCGGGTAGGCAAGGTCACACAGGATCACTTCTGGCTGACGCTGCGCACCGTGTTCTGGTCGATTCTTGTCGCCTCTCCGCTGCCGGTGCTGTGGATGACGTTGGGATACGGCCTGCGGGAGGCCTGGCCCTACCCGCTTGCGGTCGCCATTGGCGATGGCGTAACGGCAACCGTCCCGCTGCTGTGGGTGGTGATGATTTGCGCCACCTTCGCGCGCCCGAATGGCCTGTTCATCGCCCACTTCGGCTGGCCGCGCAACCGCGTTGCGCGCGCCATGCGCTACTACCTGATGAGCATCGGGCTTATCGTGCCGCTGATTATGGCGCTGATCATGTTCGATAATCTCAACGATCGGGAATTCTCAGGCTCGCTGGGCAGGCTGTGCTTCATGCTGATTTGCGGCGCGCTGGCCGTGGTTACGCTTAGCCTGAAGCGCGCCGGCATTCCGCTTTACCTCGATAAAACCGGCAGCGGCGAGAACATGTTTAACCGCCTGCTGTGGAACCTGCTGCTGAGCGCGCCGCTGATCGCAATGCTGGCTGCGGCGGTGGGCTATCTTGCTACCGCCCAGGCGCTGCTGGCGCGTCTGGAAACATCCGTCGCGATCTGGTTCCTGCTGCTGGTGGTGTACCACGTCATTCGCCGCGGGATGCTGATCCAGCGTCGCCGCCTGGCGTTCGATCGCGCCAAGCACCGCCGCGCCGAAATTCTCGCCCAGCGCGCCCGGGGTGAAGAAGAGCCTAACCACGTTAACAGCACTGAAGGGGCGGTGGATGCCGACGATGTCGAAATCGATCTGGATGCCATCAGCACCCAGTCATTGCGGCTGGTGCGCTCCCTCCTGATGCTGGTGGCGCTGCTGTCGGTGATCTTCCTGTGGTCGGAAATTCACTCCGCGTTTGGCTTCCTGGAGAACATTTCGCTTTGGGACGTGACGTCCACGGTGCAGGGCGTTGAGAGTCTGGAACCCATAACGCTGGGCGCGGTGCTGATTGCGATTCTGGTGCTGATCATTACCACCCAGCTGGTGCGTAATTTCCCTGCGCTGCTGGAGCTGGCGCTGTTGCAGCACCTGGATTTAACCCCCGGCACGGGATACGCCATCACCACCATCACCAAATACCTGATCTTGCTCTTTGGCGGGATGGTCGGTTTCTCCATGATCGGCATTGAGTGGTCTAAATTGCAGTGGCTGGTCGCCGCGCTGACGTTTGGCCTTGGTTTCGGCATGCAGGAGATATTCGCGAACTTCGTCTCCGGCCTGATCATCCTGTTCGAGAAACCGATTCGTATCGGCGATACGGTGACCATTCGCGATTTGACCGGCAGCATTACCAAGATCAACACCCGTGCGACCACCATCAGCGACTGGGATCGTAAAGAGATCATCGTTCCGAACAAGGCGTTTATCACCGAACAGTTTATCAACTGGTCGCTGTCTGACTCCGTCACCCGCGTGGTGCTGACCGTGCCGGCTCCGTCGGATGCCAACAGCGAGGAGGTGACGCAGATCCTTTACGCCGCGGCAGAGCGCTGCACTCTGGTGCTCGACACCCCGGCCCCGGAAGTGTTCCTGGTCGATTTACAGCAGGGCATTCAGATTTTCGAGCTACGAATCTATGCCGCCGAAATGGGGCACCGCATGCCGCTGCGCCATGAGATCCATCAGCTGATTCTGGCGGGCTTCCGCGAACACGGTATCGAAATGCCGTTCCCACCGTTCCAGATGCGTCTGGAAAGCATGGACGGGCGTAAGATGGGAAGAACGCTGACCTCTGCGGCGCGTACGCGCCCGGCGGGCAGTTTGTGATCCTTTCCCCCCTCCTTCTCGGGAGGGGGACATTTCTACTAGACTACTTCTGTGACATACGCCGTCGAGCGTCGACGGTAATTCTCATAAATCCCCATCGCCATCAGCGAGAAGAAGATCGGGCCGCCGACCATCCACAGTGCGCTGTTCCAGTCATTGGCCTCAATCACCGGCTGGATCACGGTAAAGATGTTGGCAAACGCTACCACCAGCACCACCACCGTGGTTGCCAGAAGCGTTGCCGCGCGGGTTTTGAAAATCACGAACGGACGTTCCAGATCCTGCTTCGCCTTGAAGAACGGGAAGGCAATGGTCAGGAAAAGATAGGGCAGCGTCATCGAGACGTTCGCCATCAGCGTTAGCTTGTTATAGAACGCCGACGCGGTGTCACCGCCGAAGGACACCAGCAGAATAAATACGCAGACCAGCATGCACTGCATCCACATGGCGTTGGCGGGCATTCCCGTCGCGTTGAGCTGCGTCATGCGCGCGGGCCACAGGGCTTTTGGCGTTCCCTGGATAATCGCCTTCAGCGGCGAGTAGATCAGCGTGAAAAACGCGCCCGTGTAGGCGAGGAACATCGACAGGCCGGTAATGCGCGCAAACCAGATCCCCAGCGCGGCGGCCGCGTCAGGCGTCAGGTGCATGGCCTGGCCCAGCGTTTCCCCTAAGCTTTTCATCAGCACATAGGTGATGTTCCCAAGGTTGGTTGTATTGTTGCCAAGCACCTGCTGCCAGTTAGTGCTGACGCCCCACAGGAAAATCGCCAGCGAATAACCAATGGAAATAACCATCGCCGCGAAGATAATGCCTTTCGCAAAGTTCTTCTCTGGGTTGTCGGTTTTGTCCACGAGGCCGCCCACCGCCTCAATGCCGCCATAGGCAAAAATGGCAAATACCACGAACGACAGCATGGCAAGGCCGGACTGATAGCTTGGGTTTGGCGACGAGACGAAGTTCACCTCCTGGGCAAAATGTCCGCCGTTCAGGTACAGAATGGCGATGCTCACCAGCAGCAGCACCAGGTTCAGGCACATGACCGAAATGCCACCGACAGCCGTAATGCGCGCAATTTTATTGATGCCTTTCGACGCCACCAGCGTCACAACGATCATCCAGCACACCGCAAGGATCCCGACGACCTGCGTAGAGCTCAGGCCAGCCAGCGACCACACCTGCGTTTTGTCAGACCCGAAGAGAAACGTCGACAGCGGCACCCACACTTTGGCCGCCGTGCTCACCATCCAGACCACGTACGAGGAGAACCACATAAAGGTGCCGATAAAGGCGTAGCGCGGGCCGATACTGTTGTTCATCCAGGAATAGATGCCGCCCTCTTCTTTCCGGTAGGCCGAGCCCATTTCCGCCATCATCAGCGCAAAAGGAATAAAGAAGAACAGAGCGGATACGATGTAAAACGGCGTTGCGCTGTAGCCCATCAGGTAGAACGCAGACGGGCTGTTGGCAAAGCCGAAGACTGACGTGAAAATCATCAGAATGAGCCCGGTGAGGGTCATCTTTTTTAGCGAGTGGGACATAGGACCATCCGAAGAGAAATAAACTGCGCGGATGTTAGCAGATGACCAGACGGATATTGTGGCTATACGGGGCAAATTAAGAAAAAGACCCGTGTATAAAGAATGTGGCAGTTTTTAATGTTGTCGTGCGGAAATGGAAAGCTAAATTGACAGGAATGGCACGCCGGGCAAGCTGAGCGCTACCCGGCCTTTTTTCAGGCGCGATCGACCGTAAACGCAATCACATCGCCGAGATGTTCCGCGCCAAGCGCCAGCATGACCAGGCGATCCACGCCCAGCGCCACGCCGGAACAATCCGGCAGGCCAGCCTGTAAGGCCGCAAGCAGATTATTATCAATCGGCTGCTGCGGCAGGCCGCGCGCGGTGCGCTTGCGGTTGTCCTGCTCGAAGCGCTGCTGCTGCTCGCGCGCATCGGTCAGCTCGTGGAAACCGTTCGCCAGCTCAATCCCCTTGTAATAGACCTCAAAGCGTTCAGCCACGCGGTGATCTTCGGTGCTGATTTGCGCCAGCGACGCCTGGCTTGCCGGGAAATGATACACAAAGGTCGGCTTGTCTTTGCCAATCTGCGGCTCAACGCCGAAGGTGAACAGCAGCTGAAGCAGCGCGTCGCGATCGTCTTCAGTATCCGCCACGTTGCTCAGATCCAGTTTTGCCGCCACCTCGCGCAGCTGGGCTTTGTCCGCCGAGAGCGGATCGATCTCCAGATGACGCTGGAACGCCTGCTGATAGGAGAGGGTTTCGGCTTCCGCACAATCCAGCACCTGCTGCAGCAGGTCGTCCACCTCGTTCATCAGGCGGTACATGTCGTAATGCGGACGATACCACTCGAGCATGGTGAACTCAGGATTGTGGTGACGGCCCATCTCTTCATTGCGGAAGCTGCGGCACAGCTGATATACCGGGCCACATCCCGCCGCCAGCAGGCGCTTCATGTGGTATTCGGGGCTAGTCATCAGATACAGGTTCATCCCCTGTGAGTGGCCAGGGCCAACAAAACGGGTTTCAAACGGGACCAGATGAATATCCGTTACCGTCGCCTGACTCATGCACGGCGTTTCCACCTCCAGGACACCGCGATCGCTAAAAAAGCGGCGGATCTCCGCCATAATCGCTGCGCGTTTTAACAGATTTGGGATGGACGCGCTCGGCTGCCAGGTGGCCGTTTCGCTCATGAGTTTTTCTCCGATGTCAGACAAGGGCACGCAGTCTACTCGTAAGCGTGGGCAGAGACAAATTTTGCGCAGTAAAAGCGACTATTTCATATATCCCGAAAATTATGTGACGTAATCCATCAATCATGATGATAAATCACCGCACAGAACCGCAAAAAAATCGAACACGTCAAATTTCCCTCACATCCGCGCGGTTATACTCCTTTACCCATAAAGGAGCAGTGGAAACGCTTTCGCAATCGTCCCTTTGGGCGGATGAACTACCTTTAGGTCATCGGGTTGCGAAATAACAACAATCTGGAGGAATGTCGTGCAAACTTTTCAAGCCGATCTTGCCGTTATAGGCGCTGGCGGTGCGGGATTACGTGCTGCGATCGCCGCAGCGCAAGCTAATCCCAACGCTAAAATCGCATTGATTTCTAAAGTCTATCCTATGCGCAGCCACACCGTTGCGGCAGAAGGAGGATCCGCCGCCGTTGCGCAGGATCATGACAGCTTCGAATACCATTTCCACGACACGGTTGCCGGAGGCGACTGGCTTTGCGAACAGGATGTCGTTGATTATTTCGTGCATCATTGCCCAACGGAAATGACCCAGCTCGAGCAGTGGGGATGCCCGTGGAGCCGCCGTCCGGACGGCAGCGTCAACGTTCGCCGCTTCGGCGGGATGAAGATTGAACGCACCTGGTTCGCCGCCGATAAAACCGGCTTCCACATGCTGCATACCCTGTTCCAAACCTCCCTTCAGTTCCCGCAAATTCAGCGCTTCGACGAACACTTTGTCCTCGATATTCTGGAGGATGAGGGCCATGCGCGCGGCCTGGTGGCGATGAACATGATGGAAGGCACGTTAGTCCAGATCCGCGCAAACGCGGTGGTGATGGCGACGGGCGGCGCGGGACGCGTGTATCGCTACAACACCAACGGCGGCATCGTGACCGGTGACGGCATGGGGATGGCGCTGAGCCACGGCGTACCGCTGCGCGACATGGAATTTGTTCAGTATCACCCGACCGGCCTGCCGGGTTCGGGCATTCTGATGACGGAAGGCTGCCGCGGCGAAGGCGGTATTCTGGTCAACAAAGACGGCTATCGCTATCTGCAGGATTACGGCATGGGGCCGGAAACGCCGCTCGGCGAGCCGAAGAACAAGTACATGGAGCTTGGCCCGCGCGACAAAGTGTCTCAGGCCTTCTGGCACGAATGGCGTAAGGGCAACACCATTTCCACCCCGCGCGGCGACGTGGTTTACCTCGATCTGCGCCATCTGGGCGAGAAAAAACTGCTGGAGCGCCTGCCGTTCATCTGCGAGCTGGCGAAAGCCTACGTGGGCGTCGATCCGGTCAAAGAGCCGATTCCAGTGCGCCCAACCGCACACTACACCATGGGCGGTATCGAAACCGACCAGCAGTGCGAAACCCGCATTAAAGGGCTGTTCGCCGTGGGCGAGTGTTCTTCTGTTGGCCTGCACGGTGCCAACCGCCTGGGTTCCAATTCGCTGGCAGAACTGGTGGTCTTTGGCCGCATGGCGGGCGAGCGCGCGATGGAGCGTGCTGCAACCGCGGGTGAAGCCAACGGCGCCGCGCTGGACGCTCAGGTCGCCGACGTTGAAAAACGCCTGAAAGACCTGGTGAACCAGGAAGGCAACGAAAACTGGTCGAAGATCCGCGACGAGATGGGCATGTCGATGGAAGAGGGCTGCGGCATCTACCGTACGCCAGAGCTGATGCAGAAAACCGTCGACAAGCTGGCAGAGCTGCAGGAGCGCTTCAAGCGCGTGCGTATTACCGATACGTCAAGCGTGTTCAACACCGACCTGCTGTACACCATCGAGCTGGGCCACGGCCTGAACGTCGCCGAATGTATGGCGCACTCGGCGCTGGCGCGTAAAGAGTCTCGCGGGGCGCACCAGCGTCTGGACGAAGGCTGTACCGAGCGTGACGACGTCAATTTCCTCAAGCACACCCTCGCTTACCGCGATGCGGACGGCACTACGCGCCTGGACTATAGCGATGTGAAAATCACGACGCTGCCGCCGGCGAAGCGCGTGTACGGGGCAGAAGCGGAAGCAGCCGAGAAGAAGGAGACGGCGAATGGCTGAGATGCAAAAAATGAAAGTGGAAGTGGTGCGCTACAACCCGGAAGTGGATACGGCACCGCACAGCGCTTTCTATGAAGTGCCTTATGACGAGCAAACCTCCCTGCTGGACGCGCTCGGCTACATTAAAGATAACCTGGCGCCGGACCTGAGCTACCGCTGGTCCTGCCGCATGGCGATCTGCGGCTCCTGCGGCATGATGGTCAATAAAGTACCGAAGCTGGCGTGTAAAACCTTCCTGCGCGAATACACCAAGGGCATCAAGGTTGAAGCGCTGGGCAACTTCCCGATTGAGCGCGATCTGGTGGTCGATATGACCCACTTTATTGAGAGCCTGGAGGCGATTAAGCCGTACATCATTGGCAACCCGCGAACCCCGGATCAGGGCCCAAACACCCAAACGCCTGCGCAGATGGCGAAATACCATCAGTTCTCCGGCTGCATCAACTGCGGCCTGTGCTACGCCGCATGTCCGCAGTTCGGCCTGAACAAAGAGTTCATCGGCCCGGCGGCGATCACCCTGGCGCACCGCTATAACGAAGACAGCCGCGACCACGGCAAAAAAGAACGTATGGCGCAGCTTAACAGCCAGAACGGCGTCTGGAGCTGCACTTTTGTGGGCTATTGCTCCGAAGTGTGTCCAAAGCATGTCGATCCGGCCGCCGCTATTCAGCAGGGAAAAGTAGAAAGCTCGAAAGACTTTCTTATCGCTACCCTGAAACCACGCTAAGGAGTGCATGATGACGACTAAACGCAAAGCCTACGTGCGGCCGATGCCGTCCACCTGGTGGAAAAAACTGCCGTTTTATCGCTTCTATATGCTGCGTGAAGGCACGGCGGTACCGGCGGTCTGGTTCAGTCTTGAGCTGATGTACGGCGTTTTCGCCCTCAAGCACGGTCCGGAAACCTGGGCGAACTTTGTCGGTTTCCTGCAAAACCCCATCATCGTAATTCTGAACCTGATCGTGCTCGCGGCAGCGCTGCTTCATACCAAAACCTGGTTTGAACTGGCGCCAAAAGCGGCAAACATCATCGTAAAAGGCGAGAAAATGGGGCCAGAGCCGGTGATTAAAGGGTTATGGGGAGTGACGATTCTGGTCACTGTGGTCATTCTGTTTGTCGCACTGTTCTGGTAAGGAGACGACTGTGATTAATCCAAATCCAAAACGTTCAGACGAGCCGGTCTTCTGGGGCCTGTTTGGCGCAGGCGGCATGTGGAGCGCCATCGTTGCGCCGGTCATTATTCTGCTGGTCGGTATTATGCTGCCGCTGGGGCTGTTCCCGGGCGATGCGCTGAGCTATGAGCGCGTGCTGGCGTTTGCGAGCAGCTTTATTGGCCGCGTGTTCATCTTCCTGATGATCGTCCTGCCGCTGTGGTTAGGCCTGCACCGCATTCACCATGCGATGCACGATCTGAAAATCCACGTGCCGAACGGCAAGTGGGTCTTCTACGGTCTGGCAACGATCCTGACCGTCGTGACGCTGATTGCCGTCGTAACGATCTGACCGATCGGGCCCGCCGTCCGGCGGGCCTTTTATTTCTGCATCGTCCCCACCAGCCATTGCGCAAAATCCCGCATAGCAGGCGTTTCGGCACGCGACTGCAGGCGCGTGAGCCAGTAGCTGCCGAGGTCTATCTGCGTCGCAAACGGCTGTACGATACGCTCGCTGTTCAGCAAATGGGTGAACATATCGACGGGCGCCATCGCGATCCCTGCCCCGGCCTGCGCGGCCTCCAGCATCGTCACTGACGAATCAAACACCATAACCCGGTGCGTGGGTGACGGGGGATGCTCGCCTGCCGCCTGCATCCACGCGGCCCACTCGTCGCGGCGGTAGGAGCGCAGCAGGGTAAACTTCAGCATATCAGCGGGAGAGTGCAGCCCGGCAGCGATTGTCGGCGTACACAGCGCAGACAGCGGTGCGGGACAAAGATAGATGGCTTCGGTGCCGTGCCACGCGCCGCCGCCGTAGCGGATCGTATAATCCAGCCCTTCCGCCGCCGGATCGACGCGGTTGTTGTGGGTGGAAAGCTGAAGATCGACGTGCGGGTAGCGGCGGCGAAACGCCTCCAGCCGCGAAAATAAATACCCGGTCGCAAAGGTGCCCACCACGCCGATTTTTAGCTTCTCCTGTGCCTGGTGATTAGCAAAACGATCCAACATCCCGGCAATGCGATCGAACGAGTCGTTCAGCACCGGCAGTAAATTTTCTCCTTCGGTAGTGAGCATCAGGCCGCGCGACACGCGCACGAACAGCTGGCAGTTAAGATGCTGTTCCAGCGCCTTTACGTGCTGGCTGATGGCCGAATGCGTCACATTAAGCTCAATGGCCGCATGCGTGAAGCTCAGGTGTCGCGCCGCCGCTTCAAAGGCGCGCAGCGAATTAAGGGGGATATAGCTGCGGGTCATGGGTTTATCCGTTAGAAAAATTAACAGCTACTGCTAAATTTAACCGTTTGTCAGGCGCAGTCAAATCCCACAGACTACGCTCGTCTTATGGGCCCGGACATACTCCAGACATACCCTTACGGAAGATAACTGATGGTCAAAAAATCCCTATGCTGCGCCCTGCTGCTCAGCGCCTCCTGCTCCGCCTTTGCCGCGCCGGTGTCCGATAGCGCGCTGGCTGACGTTGTCGAACAAACGATTACCCCGTTGATGAAAAGCCAGGCCATTCCGGGCATGGCGGTGGCAGTCATTTATCAGGGCAAACCGTACTACTTTACCTTCGGTAAAGCCGACGTTGCCGCAGGGCGTGCGGTTACAAATCAAACGCTGTTTGAGGTCGGGTCTATTAGTAAAACCTTCACCGGCGTGCTGGGCGGCGATGCTATTGCCCGCCACGAGATTTCCCTCAGCGATCCGGCAAGCAAATATTGGCCAGCGCTGACCGGCAAGCAGTGGCAGGACATACGCCTGCTTGATTTGGCAACCTACACCGCCGGCGGGCTGCCGCTTCAGCTTCCCGACGAGGTGACGGATAGCGCCTCGCTGCTGCGCTTCTATCAAACCTGGCAGCCAAAATGGAAGCCAGGGACGACGCGCCTTTATGCAAATTCCAGCATTGGGCTGTTTGGTGCTTTGGCGGTTAAACCTTCGGGCATGCGCTATGAGCAGGCCATGACGACGCGCGTCTTCAAGCCGCTGAAGCTAAACCATACCTGGATTACCGTACCGAAGTCCGAAGAGGCTAACTACGCCTGGGGCTATCGTGACGGCAAAGCGGTGCATGTCTCTCCGGGAATGCTGGACGGTGAAGCGTACGGCGTTAAAACCAGCGTGGAGGATATGGCGCGATGGGTCATCGCCAACATGTCACCCGATACCGTGCAGGATGCCTCTCTGAAGCAGGGGATCGCTTTTGCTCAGTCGCGCTACTGGCGCGTGGGCTCAATGTATCAGGGGCTAGGCTGGGAGATGCTGAACTGGCCGGTCGAGGCCAAAGCGGTGGTCGGCGGCAGCGACAACAGCGTCGCGCTTGCGCCGCTGACGGCCACTGAAGTGAACCCTCCGGCACCGCCGGTAAAGGCGTCGTGGGTACATAAGACGGGCTCTACGGGCGGGTTTGGCGGCTATGTCGCCTTTATCCCAGAAAAGAATCTCGGCATCGTGATGCTGGCTAATAAGAGCTACCCTAACCCGGCGCGGGTTGACGCGGCGTACCGTATTCTAAACGCGCTGCAGTAAAACATTGCCGGGTGGCGCTACGCCACCCGGCGAAACTCACCGCACTACATCCCCGTTTTCCTTGCCGTCATCTACACTTAACAAAAAAAACAGTAAGGAAACGCTATGCGCATTTTGCCTGTTATCGCTGCGGTGACGGCCGCGTTTTTAGTGGTTGCCTGCAGTTCACCTACCCCACCTCCCGGCGTGACCGTCGTAAGCAATTTCGACGCACAGCGCTTCCTCGGTACCTGGTATGAGATCGCCCGCTTCGATCACCGCTTCGAGCGCGGCCTGGAGAAAGTCACGGCAAATTACAGCTCAATGGATGACGGGGGTATTCAGGTGGTAAACCGGGGATATAACCCCGATCGCGCGATGTGGCAGCAGTCGGTGGGCCAGGCGTATTTTACCGGCGATCCTCACCGCGCGGCGTTGAAAGTGTCATTCTTTGGTCCGTTCTATGGGGGCTATAACGTCATCGCGCTGGACAGGGAGTATCGCCACGCGCTGGTTTGCGGGCCGGATCGCAACTATCTGTGGGTCCTCTCACGCACGCCAACCATTTCAGCGGAAATGAAGCAGCAAATGCTCGACGTCGCGACCCGGCAAGGGTTTGATGTATCAAAACTTATCTGGGTGAAACAGCCACATTAATGCGTGCTGAGCTTCAGCCCAATAATTCCCGCGACAATCAGCGCGAGGCTGGCAATACGCGCCAGGCTCGCGGATTCACCTAGCAGGAGAATCCCCGTTATCGCTGCCCCTACCGCACCGATTCCCGTCCAGACGGCGTAGGCCGTTCCCACAGGCAGGGTTCGCATTGCCCATGAGAGCATCACGATGCTGACGATCATCGCGGTAACGGTGATGACGCTTGGCGTCAGGCGGGTAAAGCCGTGCGTGTATTTCAGGCCAATTGCCCATACCACTTCGAGCAAACCGGCGATGAAAAGAACAATCCAGGACATATCAGGCTCCTTAACGTTTACGTTAGCTGGGGCCGTCCCCGATGAATGAAGCACTTACGGGTCGTCCCGTAAGGCTGAGATGCAGAGGCTTATTTTGGTCAGTGCACAATTTTTTTTCAACGCTTTTGTATTTTGTGCGTTAAGGCAAGAAATAGCCGCAGTATGCCGCGGAGTTCAGCCTTTTATCACTCATCGGACTTCCCTATGATGGTGTGCTTTCTGATGGCAGGAAGCCAAACCATTAGCCGACTGCGAATACGATATGTTCAAAATTCTTTTGATTGACCGTTGTCACTTCACCCGGACGGGTTTTGAAGCATGGCTCAATCATTCTGGTTTGTTTCCTGACGACTTTGTCGTGACCGGACTGAATAACCTCATCCTTGCCAGAGAGCATCTTCTGCAATGGAAACCCACGCTGGTCATTGCTGACCTATACGGTTTCAGACACGATATTCATCATCTCCATCAGCTCTCATCTTTGCTCATCGCCAGTGAAACCGTGCCGTTTATTTTACTGCAGTCGGGCGAAGAGCAGGGTATGACGGAGTATTTAAAGCAATATCCGATCTGGTCTTCTCTAATGAAGCGCGTTGACCTTGAGGGGCTGGCCACGGCGATAAGCGATGCGTTAACCGCCTACGCAAGCGTGGAAATCCCGAAAATCGCCGCACCGCTGCTTACGCGTCAGGAAGAGAAAGTGCTTACGCTGTGGATGGAAGGGGCAAGCAATCAGAAAATCGCTAGCCATTTGAGTATCAATGGAAAAACGGTTTATACCTATAAGCGTAATATCCGCATGAAGCTGCATATGGACACGCGCTTTTCGCCATTTTTATCTCTGCAAGAGGTGTGAATTGACGGTACGGTGAAAGTAATACGCCGTACCGCCTCTGCTTCATTAGTTCTGAGCTTTGGTCGCTGCACCAGAAATAGCATTACCACCGTCGGAGATATCTTCGCCCACGCCGCGCGTGGTATTACATGCAGTCAGCACTGAAGAGAGCACCAGAACAGAAAAGATCGCCGCAATTGTTTTCTTAACCATAATATCTTCCTTTTATAGCCAGAGTTGTTTTGTGTATAGCAATATAAGAATAGACAAGATCGCGCCGTTTGACGGAAAAGGAAGAGTTTTTAGGATAAATAGAAGAAACTAACTGGCTGCATGCGAAATGATATGGCCCAGATCCTGGATATCTTCACCCACGCCGCGCGCGGTGTTGCACCCGGAAAGGAGCGCGCCAGAGAGCGCCAACAGAAGCAGAATTTTAACGGTACGTGTCATCTTCCCTGCCTGCATAAATCAGGCGCAGCGGGCGCTGCGCCTTAAATCATTGCGTAAATTACTTCACGCGGGATACGTATTCGCCGGAGCGGGTATCCACTTTGATCACTTCGCCAATCTGAACGAACAGTGGAACTTTAACCACTGCGCCAGTGGAGAGGGTCGCTGGCTTGCCGCCAGTACCTGCGGTATCACCCTTCAGGCCTGGATCGGTTTCAACGATTTCCAGCTCAACGAAGTTAGGTGGAGTCACCGCGATTGGCTGGCCGTTCCACAGGGTCACGATGCACTCGGCCTGGTCCAGCAGCCACTTGGCGTTATCGCCGATGGCTTTCGCGTCAGCGGACAGCTGTTCGAAGGTTTCGTTGTTCATGAAGTGCCAGAACTCACCGTCGTTGTACAGGTAAGTCAGGTTCATATCGACAACATCAGCGCCTTCAGCGGAATCAGTAGATTTGAAGGTTTTTTCTACACGGGTGCCGGTCAGCAGGCGGCGCAGCTTAACGCGCGCAAATGCCTGGCCTTTACCGGGTTTCACGAATTCACTGGCTTCAACCGCGTACGGTTCGCCGTCCATCATGATTTTAAGACCAGCACGAAAATCGTTGCTATAGTACGTTGCCATAAGGCCCTCTAAATTTGTTAACTGGTAGCTTAGCCACAAAATGGCGCATATTGTAACCCTAAACACCCCGTCCAGAGAAGATTGGTTATCGCAACTTGCCGATGTAATCACCAGTCCTGATGAATTATTGCATCTTTTAGACCTGGATGAGCATCAAGAATGGCTCGCAGGCCGTGAGGCAAAGCGCCTCTTCCCCCTGCGCGTGCCCCGCGCGTTTGTTGCCCGCATGGAAAAGGGCAACCCAAACGACCCGCTATTAAAACAGACGCTGACCTCGCAGGATGAGTTTGTGACTGCGCCGGGTTACAGCACCGATCCGCTGGAAGAGCAAAACAGCGTGGTGCCGGGTTTGCTGCACAAATACCTCAACCGTGCCCTGCTGCTGGTAAAGGGCGGCTGCGCGGTAAATTGTCGTTATTGCTTCCGCCGACACTTCCCGTATGCGGATAACCAGGGCAATAAGCGCAACTGGCAGGTCGCGCTGGACTATATCGCCGCCCATCCCGAGCTGGATGAGATTATTTTCTCCGGCGGCGACCCGCTGATGGCAAAAGATCGTGAGCTTGACTGGCTACTGACCCAGCTTGAGGCCATCCCGCACATCAAGCGTCTGCGCATTCATAGCCGTCTGCCGATTGTCATTCCGGCGCGTATCACTGACGGGCTGGTTTCACGCCTGGAGCAGTCGCGCCTGCAGGTGCTGTTGGTCAACCACATTAACCACGCGAACGAAATTGACGATGATTTTCGCGCGGCGATGGCGCGCCTGCGCAAAGCGGGCGTGACGCTGCTGAACCAGAGCGTTCTGCTTCGCGGAGTGAATGATAGCGCCCGCGTGCTGGCAGACCTGAGTAATGCCCTGTTTGATGCGGGCGTGATGCCCTATTACCTGCACGTGCTGGATCGCGTACAGGGCGCGGCGCATTTCATGGTCACGGATGAAGAAGCCCGGCAGATTATGCGCGAACTGCTCACGCTGGTGTCGGGCTATATGGTGCCGAAGCTGGCACGCGAGATCGGCGGCGAGCCGAGTAAAACGCCGTTGGATTTACAGCTGCGGCAGAGCTAGTTTCCCCTAACCCTCTCCCACAGGGAGAGGGAAAAGGCAATCAGTTCGGGCACTTATAAACCTGGCCATTCATCTGGCTGGCGGTTGGCACGAAGCTGGACAGCATACCCTGCGTTGGGCTGCTCACGCCGTAAATCACGTTACCGCCCATCGCTGCCGCCTGGTTACGCAGGGCATTCGCCGCGCCGCGCATAGAGCCGCCCTCTTCACCATGTTGACCCGACAGCCAGTTGCTTTGCTCACCGGTTGCCGTGCCCAGCAGCTGACATTCGCTGCCCGGCTTATCTTCCACAAAGCGAACGCCCTGGCCCGCTGCCGAAAGCTCATTGCTGGAGCTACAACCCGCGAGCAGCAGCGCTGCCCCTACGATCCCTGCACAGACTTTTACGCGCATGTTATTCCTCGATTTCAATAAGCTGGACAGTAGTTGTCCGTGTGTGAATCTTATACCTAAAAGATGACCAAAAGAAAAACCCCCAGACATTTCTGCCCAGGGGTTTCTCATTTTTTGCGAGATATTTATTTAATCGAATAATTCAAGTTGCAGGAAGGCGACAAGTTCGTGAATCCCCAGGAGCTTACATAAGTAAGTGACTGGGGTGAGCGAACGCCGTCAACGCGCCTGCGGCTTGAAGTATGAAGATTAAATTACATCATGCCGCCCATACCACCCATGCCGCCCATACCAGCAGCACCTAAGTCTGGCGCATCGCCTTTAGGCAGGTCGGTCACCATGCACTCGGTGGTGATCATCAGGCCAGCAACAGATGCCGCGTACTGCAGAGCAGAACGGGTTACTTTGGTTGGGTCCAGGATACCGAAGTCGATCATGTTGCCGTATTCTTCAGTTGCCGCGTTATAACCGTAGTTACCTTCACCCGCTTTCACGCTGTTGGTTACAACGGATGGCTCTTCACCGGCGTTGGATACGATCTGACGCAGCGGAGCTTCCATCGCGCGCAGCGCAACTTTGATACCCACGTTCTGATCTTCGTTCTGCGCGGTCAGGCCAGCCAGCTTAGCGGCAACGCGTACCAGCGCAACGCCACCACCCGCTACTACGCCTTCTTCTACCGCAGCACGGGTCGCGTGCAGGGCATCGTCAACGCGCGCTTTTTTCTCTTTCATTTCAACTTCGGTCGCTGCGCCCACTTTGATTACCGCAACGCCGCCTGCCAGTTTCGCTACGCGCTCCTGCAGTTTTTCACGGTCGTAATCAGAGGTTGCTTCTTCGATCTGCTTACGGATCTGAGCTACGCGGCCCTGAATAGCGGATTCTTCACCCACGCCATCGATGATGGTGGTGGTGTCTTTGTTGATCACAACGCGTTTCGCCTGGCCCAGGTCTTCCAGGGTCGCTTTTTCCAGCTCCATACCGATCTCTTCAGAGATCACGGTACCGCCGGTCAGGGTAGCGATGTCCTGCAGCATGGCTTTACGACGGTCGCCGAAGCCTGGTGCTTTAACCGCAGCAACTTTCACGATGCCGCGCATGGTGTTAACCACCAGGGTCGCCAGCGCTTCGCCTTCAACGTCTTCCGCGATGATAACCAGCGGCTTGCCTGCTTTCGCAACGGCTTCGAGCACTGGCAGCATTTCACGGATGTTGGAGATTTTCTTGTCAGCCAGCAGGATGAACGGGCTTTCCAGCTCAACAGCACCAGTTTCTGGCTTGTTAATGAAGTATGGGGACAGGTAACCGCGGTCGAACTGCATACCTTCAACCACGTCCAGTTCGTCTTCCAGGCCAGTACCGTCTTCAACGGTAATCACGCCTTCTTTACCCACTTTGTCCATCGCTTCCGCGATCAGCTTACCTACGGTTTCGTCGGAGTTAGCGGAGATAGTACCTACCTGAGCAATGGCTTTGGAGTCAGAGCACGGTACGGACAGCGCTTTCAGCTCTTCAACAGCGGCAGAAACAGCTTTGTCGATACCACGTTTCAGGTCCATCGGGTTCATGCCCGCAGCAACAGCTTTCAGACCTTCAGTGATGATAGCCTGCGCCAGTACGGTCGCGGTGGTGGTACCGTCGCCTGCTGCGTCGTTCGCTTTAGAGGCAACTTCTTTCACCATCTGCGCGCCCATGTTTTCAAACTTGTCTTCCAGCTCGATTTCACGTGCTACAGAAACACCATCTTTGGTGATGGTTGGCGCGCCGAAGGATTTATCCAGCACTACGTTGCGGCCTTTCGGGCCCAGGGTGACTTTAACTGCATCTGCCAGTACGTTTACGCCGCGGAGCATTTTTACACGAGCGTCGTTACCGAATTTTACGTCTTTAGCTGCCATGTTCTTAGTTCCTCAAATTCGTACAGTTTCGTGCGTAATTACGCTTCAACAATTGCCAGAATGTCGCTTTCGGACATGATCAACACTTCTTCATTGTCGATCTTCTCGGATTTCACGCCGTAGCCATCGTTGAAAATGACGATGTCACCAACTTTAACGTCCAGTGGCTGCACAGTTCCGTTTTCCAGAATGCGGCCCTTACCGACAGCGATGATTTCGCCACGCGTTGATTTTGCTGCTGCAGAACCGGTCAGCACGATGCCGCCTGCAGACTTGGTTTCAACTTCTTTACGTTTGACGATCACACGATCATGTAACGGACGAATACTCATTGATAGCTCTCCTTTGAGAAAGTCTTTATCAGTTATGGATGACGCCGGGCCGCACGCGGTTTTCCGGCTAGTGCCCTGAGAGATGGGGCCAGATTTTTTCCCCTTCAAGGGGGAAGACGAAAAAAATTTGCGAAAGTTTTCCCTTGATTCAACAGCCAATCAACGATCGTCTTTATGGTCCAGGCGATCGTGCTGCTCGTCCTTGCGCTGATATTCCCCGTCGAAGGTTTCACCCGGCCCCGTGCTGAAACCACCGCCCGGCATCCGGCTGAAGCGGAGATGCGGCAGCAGCTTCAGGGTCAGATGCTTTTGCACCGGCGGGAGCAGAAGCAACAGGCCAAGGAAATCGGTGAAGAAACCCGGCAGAATCAGCAGCAGGCCCGCAATAATGAGCGACACGCTTTTGATCATCTCGGCGGCCGGGCTTTCTCCTGCGGCCATCTTCTGCTGCATTAACAGGAAGTTTTTGAAACCCTGGTTGCGCACCAGCGACATGCCGATAACCGAGGTGAAAATGACCAGGATTAAGGTCAGCAGGACGCCCAGCACGTGGGCGACCTGAATAAAAATGGAAATCTCGACGTAAACGTAGAGGAAGAAAGCAATAAACGGTATCCAGCGCACCGGTATCTCCTGTAGGGCAAGCGCCGCCTGGCGCCTGACTGAATGTGTTCGCAACGTGCGTCAGCTAGAGGTGGAGGCGGTTAGCCAAATTTCAATCGGTTTGCACGGATATTTTTTCTGGAAATATTAAAGCGGTGACTTATTTCACAGATTAATAATTATCATCGAATCGGGGCGATAATAAGTGATCCAGATTACGGCAATTCGCTATCATCAGCATATGATCTCGAACATCGGGCTGATTGAGGGAATAATCGTCGGCCAGAAAATATTCAAAACCACATATATACTGTGTGTTTAGTACAATCCATCGGCAGCTTTAAAAGAAGGTTCACATGTTAAACAACATTCGTATCGAAGAAGATTTGTTGGGTACCAGGGAAGTTCCAGCGGATGCCTACTATGGTGTTCACACTCTGAGAGCGATTGAAAACTTCTACATCAGCAACAGCAAAATCAGCGACATCCCTGAATTTGTGCGTGGCATGGTGATGGTGAAAAAGGCCGCAGCACTGGCGAACAAAGAGCTGCAAACCATTCCTAAAAGCGCCGCAAATGCGATTATCGCCGCCTGCGATGAAGTGCTGAACAACGGCAAATGCATGGACCAGTTCCCGGTTGACGTCTATCAGGGCGGTGCGGGGACTTCCGTCAACATGAATACCAACGAAGTGCTGGCAAACATCGGCCTTGAGCTGATGGGTCATCAGAAAGGTGAATATCAGTACCTGAACCCGAACGACCATGTGAATAAATGCCAGTCGACTAACGACGCTTACCCAACCGGCTTCCGCATCGCGGTGTATGCCTCCGTGGTGAAGCTGGTCGACGCGATTAACCAGCTGGGCGATGGCTTCCAGCGTAAAGCCGTTGAGTTCCAGGATATTCTGAAGATGGGCCGTACCCAGCTGCAGGATGCCGTTCCGATGACCCTCGGTCAGGAATTCCATGCGTTTAACGTCCTGTTGAATGAAGAGACCAAAAACCTGCTGCGCACCTCCGAGCTGCTGCTGGAAGTGAACCTCGGCGCTACCGCCATCGGTACACGTCTGAACACGCCGGATGGCTATCAGCAGCTGGCGGTACAGAAGCTGGCGGAAGTGTCTAACCTGCCAGTAGTTCCAGCAGAAGACCTGATTGAAGCAACGTCCGACTGCGGCGCATACGTGATGGTTCACAGTGCCCTGAAGCGTCTGGCCGTTAAGCTGTCCAAAATCTGTAATGACCTGCGCCTGCTCTCCTCCGGCCCGCGCGCTGGCCTTAATGAAATCAACCTGCCAGAGCTGCAGGCCGGTTCGTCCATCATGCCGGCAAAAGTAAACCCGGTTGTGCCGGAGGTGGTGAACCAGGTCTGCTTTAAGGTCATCGGCAACGATACGACCGTTACTATGGCGTCCGAAGCCGGTCAGCTGCAGCTGAACGTAATGGAGCCGGTCATTGGCCAGGCGATGTTTGAATCCATCCACATCCTGACCAACGCCTGCTATAACCTGCTGGAAAAATGCATCAACGGCATCACCGCGAATAAAGAAGTGTGTGAAGGCTATGTGTACAACTCCATCGGGATTGTGACTTACCTTAACCCGTTCATTGGCCACCACAACGGTGACATCGTTGGGAAGATTTGTGCCGAAACCGGTAAGAGCGTGCGTGAAGTGGTATTGGAGCGCGGCCTGTTGACCGAAGCCGAGCTGGACGATATCTTCTCTGCTCAGAACCTGATGCATCCGGCGTATAAAGCGAAGCGTTATACCGATGAAAGCGAACAGTAACCGTTCCGGGTAGGAATCCGAAAGGCACGTCACTGAGTGACGTGCCTTTTTTCTTTTCAGGCTTTACCAATTACACAACAATTTAATATCAACTTGTTAATAAGCAAGGAAGGTCGTTATGTTTGGAGCAGAACTCGCCGTCGTGCTGTTGGCGATTTACTTAGGCGCACGGCTTGGGGGGATCGGCATTGGTTTTGCCGGGGGCCTCGGCGTGCTTGTACTCACCCTACTCTTTCAAATTAAACCTGGCGCCATCCCGTTTGACGTCATCGAAATCATCATGGCGGTTATCGCCGCTATCGCAGCCATGCAGGTCGCGGGCGGGATGGACTATCTGGTGAGTCTGGCAGAACGTATGCTGCGCCGCCACCCTAAATACATCACCTTCCTTGCTCCTCTGGTAACCTGGTTTATGACCATTCTGGCGGGAACGGGCCACACGGCGTTCTCTACGCTGCCTGTCATTACCGAAGTGGCAAAAGAGCAGGGCATTCGCCCGTCTCGCCCGCTTTCGATTGCCGTTGTGGCGTCACAGATTGCCATCACCGCATCACCGATTTCTGCCGCCGTGGTTTTCTTCGCCGGCATTCTTGAGCCATTGGGCGTGAGCTACCTGACGCTGCTGGCGATTTGTATTCCGGTGACGCTGATCGCCGTGATGATCACCGCCGTACTGTGCAACTTCCTCGGCGCCGAACTGAAGGACGATCCGGTATATCAGGAGCGTTTGGCTAAAGGCGAAGTCAGCCTGCGCGGTAGCCAGGTCTTTGAGCTGAAGCCGCACGCGAAACGTGCCGTGCTGCTGTTCCTGATCGGGATTATCGCGGTAATGTTCTACGCCACCGCCATCAGCGATACCGTGGGGCTGATTCAGAACCCGGTACTGCCGCGTAACGAAGCCATCGTGGTCTTTATGCTGACCATCGCCACGCTGATTAGCATCACCTGTAAGATCGATACCAGCGAAGTGCTGAATGCCAGCACCTTCAAATCCGGCATGAGCGCCTGCGTCTGCGTGCTTGGCGTGGCATGGCTTGGCGATACCTTCGTGAAAGCCCACATCAGCGATATCCAGACCGTCGCGGGTGACCTGCTGCACAACTACCCGTGGCTGCTGGCCGTGGTGCTGTTCTTTGCCGCGACTCTGCTCTACTCTCAGGCGGCCACCACGAAAGCGTTGATGCCAGCGGCCCTGATGCTTGGGGTCACGCCGTTAACGGCAATCGCTTCCTTTGCCGCGGTCTCCGCGCTGTTTGTCCTGCCAACCTATCCAACCCTGCTGGCGGCGGTTGAAATGGATGACACGGGCTCTACCCGTATCGGTAAATATGTGTTTAACCATGCCTTCCTGATCCCAGGCGTCGTTGCCATCAGCCTGTGCGTCATCCTCGGATTTATCATCGGCGGCCTCGTGCTGTAAAGGTTTTGCCGCTGTAAAAATAGTTAAAAACGGGTCGCTCTGCGGCCCGTTTCTTTAATGACCAATCCGCTTGCGTGATATAGTGAAGACTTTCGTGATGAGGAGGTCGACTTGTGAACACGCCTGACGCTGTTGTTGTGCTTTGTACCGCTCCTGATGAAGCTTCCGCCCAGGATCTCGCCGCCAAAGTGCTGGCCGAAAAACTGGCGGCCTGCGTAACGATTCTGCCCGGCGCGACTTCCCTCTACTATTGGGAAGGCAAGCTGGAGCAGGAGTACGAAGTCCAGATGTTGCTTAAAACCAACCTGGGGAACCAGCAGGCGCTCCTTGACTGCCTCAAATCTCATCATCCTTACCAAACCCCGGAGCTGCTGGTTTTGCCAGTGGTCCACGGCGATAACGATTATCTCTCATGGCTCAACGTTTCCTTGCGCTGATCCTGCTGCTGTGCAGCACGTCAGCTTTTGCCGGGCTGTTTGATGCACCCGACCGTTCAAATTTTATTCCTGCCGACCAGGCGTTTGTTTTCGACTTTCAGCAAAATCAGCACGATCTTAATCTCACCTGGCAGGTGAAAGAGGGTTATTACCTTTACCGTAAGCAGGTAAGCATTACGCCTTCCGGTGCAAGCGTGGGCGCACTGCAGATGCCATCAGGCGAATGGCACGAGGACGAATTCTACGGCAAAAGCGAGATCTATCGTCAGCGCTTAAGCGTGCCCGTGACGGTCAACCAGGCGGATAAAGGCGCAACCCTGACCGTCACCTACCAGGGCTGTGCTGACGCAGGCTTTTGTTATCCTCCTGAAACAAAGGTCGTTCCGCTTACCGCAGTCAAAGCGTCTGCCGCTGTTTCTCCCCTCACCTCAGGGGAGAAGGCCAATGCGAAAAATGAAGATGAAGCGGCTTCAGGCATGCCCTTCTCCGCGCTATGGGCTTTACTGATTGGCATTGGAATCGCGTTTACCCCCTGCGTACTGCCCATGTATCCGTTGATTTCCGGGATTGTGCTGGGCGGTAAGCGGCGTCTTTCGACCGCCCGAGCGCTTCTGCTGGCGTTTATTTACGTGCAGGGCATGGCGCTGACCTATACCGCGCTGGGTCTGGTGGTCGCGGCAGCCGGGCTACAGTTTCAGGCAGCGCTCCAGCATCCTTATGTGCTCATCGGCCTTTCAGCAGTATTTATCCTGCTGGCGCTGTCGATGTTTGGCCTGTTCACCCTGCAGCTGCCCTCTTCTCTGCAAACTCGCCTAACGCTGATGAGCAACCGTCAGCAGGGCGGTTCCGCTGGCGGGGTATTTGCAATGGGCGCTATTGCCGGGCTGATCTGCTCGCCCTGCACCACTGCGCCGCTAAGCGCCATCCTGCTGTACATCGCCCAAAGCGGCAATATGTGGCTCGGCGGCGGGACGCTGTATCTTTACGCGCTGGGGATGGGGCTTCCGCTTATCCTCGTGACGGTATTTGGCAATCGCCTGCTGCCGAAAAGCGGCCCGTGGATGGAGGCGGTGAAAACCGCGTTTGGCTTTGTCATTCTGGCATTACCGGTGTTCCTGCTGGAGCGTATCATCGGCGATGTCTGGGGCATTCGCCTGTGGGCGATGCTCGGCGTGGCCTTCTTCTCATGGGCATTCATCGTGAGCCTTGGGGCGAAAAAACCGTGGATGCGCCTGGTGCAAATCATGCTTCTTGCCGCCGCGCTGGTAAGCGTACGCCCGCTGCAGGACTGGGCGTTTGGCGCATCGGTCCAGCAGACGCAGGCGCATCTTAATTTTACGCAGATTAGGAACGTAGACGATCTCAACGCCGCGCTCGCGCAGGCAAAAGGCAAGCCTGTTATGCTCGATCTGTACGCCGACTGGTGCGTCGCCTGCAAAGAGTTTGAAAAGTACACCTTTAGCGCGCCGCAGGTGCAAAGCGAGCTGAAAGATACGGTTCTGCTTCAGGCGAACGTAACGGCGAATAACGCGCAGGATAAGGCCCTGCTAAAGCAGCTCAGCGTCCTCGGCCTGCCGACAATTCTGTTTTTCGACGAGCAGGGCATTGAGCTGCCGGCGCAGCGCGTAACCGGTTTTATGGATGCATCGGCCTTCAGCGCACATTTGCGCAATCGCCAACCGTAAACAACACTTTAAACGGGATAACCGTTGGGAATAGCGGAGGAGAACACCGTGCAACGCGAAGACGTACTGGGACAAGCCCTGCAGTTACTTGAGATTCAAGGGATCGCCAGCACCACGCTTGAGATGGTCGCCGACCGTATCGATTACCCTCTGAATGAATTAACACGCTTCTGGCCTGATAAAGAAGCGCTGCTTTACGATGCGCTGCGCTACCTTAGCCAGCAGGTTGATGTCTGGCGCAGGCAGCTAATGCTGAATGAAGAATTAACTGCCGAGCAAAAGCTTCTGGCGCGGTACACCGCGCTAAGCGAATGCGTAAGCAATAACCGCTATCCCGGCTGCCTGTTTATCGCGGCCTGCACGTTCTATCCGGACCCTGGCCATCCGATTCACCAGTTGGCGGATCAGCAAAAGCGTGCGGCGCATGACTTTACCCATGAACTGCTGACCACGCTTGAAGTGGACGATCCTGCAATGGTGGCGAAACAGATGGAGTTGGTTCTGGAAGGCTGCCTGAGCCGCATGCTGGTCAACCGTAGTCAGGCCGACGTGGAAACAGCACATCGTCTGGCAGAGGATATTCTGCGCTTTGCGCAGTGTCGTATGGGTGGGGCATTGACCTAAGCTGCAGAGATAAATTTACCCTTTTCGCTTCGTAAACCGTCAGATTGTCGCAAAGTTAAGCAGTTGAACGACTTTTCCCGAAATAATGTTGACGGTCAGGCGTGATTGCGGTTTAATGCGCTCCGTTGCCCGGATAGCTCAGTCGGTAGAGCAGGGGATTGAAAATCCCCGTGTCCTTGGTTCGATTCCGAGTCCGGGCACCACTATTTAAAGAACCCAGCCTATGGCTGGGTTTTTGCTTTCTTGAAATACAGTTCCTTCCCCTGACGCTCAATCTACCCGCACTGTCTGCTTTGTCTCCCTGGCTTTGCTAACACTTCATTAAATACGAAACATATCTTCCTTTTATGGAAGAAAGACTTCCTTTTGTTTGCTCCCCCCCCAAAAAAAACTGACCAAATAGCGCAAAAAATCACTGGCACAAAAATTGCATTAAATATTTTATTATCGCTTTCGAAAACGAAGACTTAACAAAATATGAGCATGAAAACCCTTAAAATCTTTATTGAGCCAGCATCCCTTCCTTTGACGCAGCAATTGAAAAATTATGTTCAGTCCATTGATGACGAAAACGTCTTCAGTGTGCTTATTCTTGAGAGATTAAAGTTAAATAACGCTAATCAAGTCAATGGCAGAACTGTATTTGCTTATAAAGTTAATGACCATTTATCACAAAAGCTCGATAGCGTTGCTAAATTCATCGCGAATAAAAAGGATTTTAAAATTGAGATTCATACAAATATTATTCGTGAAACAGATATATTAGTGCCATTATTACAAAGAGTGCTGCCAAAGATATCATTAAAGCAACTACAACTTCATCTGTATGATGATGGCACCGGCACCATTATCCAACGCGTTATGATGGGTCGATTCGATGGTAAACTATTGAGTACAATGATGCGTGAAAGGTCGGAAGTGTTCCAGCACGTTTTAATGATGGATAAACCTCTTGGCTCATGGGAATGGAATATTGCTGATAATTATATTTGGCATTATTTTATCGATACAAAGTACTATTTACTCGAGCCTTTTTATAACAAAACGATAAAAAACCACTTTTTTGATGAACTACTTCCTTTCATAATTCCTTTATCCTATAGAGAGGGTGATATCTCGCTGCTATCAAATAATGGAATATGGGACCGCTTGTTAAATATTCCTGAAGACCTTCGCATACGATTATCAGCGATAGCAAAAAATAGAGATGCCACGCTCTTTCTAACAACTTACTGTCCCGATATTCAAAAGAGAGCAGTACATCATCAAGCAATGTTAAGAAAAATCACTGAGCTTAAATCTTCAGGGATGCTGCCTAATGATACTTCCATAATTTACAAAGGCCACCCAGTCAATCATGAATTAAATCATGAACTATGCACAGCCTTGGGTGATAACATCACAGTGCTTCCGGACAATATTCCGTTAGAGTATCTTCATACCCAGAACTTATTACCTAAAAATATTGCGGGATGTTTTGGAACCTCTTTTTTCAGCATGAAGGATAAAAACGTTAAGTTCGTTATCATGAATGGCGATAAGTATTGTGATGAAAACATCATGAACATTGAGATTATTCAAATGCATAGATGCTTTGACACAGACAAAATCATCTATCTTGAGGAAACTTCCTGAAGCCTTGTTAGCTGCAGGAAAAGCTCTAAATATTTTTGCTTTTCCGTCTTTAAAGCGTTGAACACTAATACTTTCAGTCGGTAGTTTTTCCTCTCTAATAAACTACCGGACTGATCCTGGAATGTTCTCAGACTGTTATAGCTTCGCCTCAGCCAAACTAAAAGCAAAAAACCCCGCACCTTTCGGTACGGGGTTCTTCTTAATTGATGCCTGGCAGTT
>NZ_QBJD02000012.1 GCF_003057745.1 Enterobacter sp. RIT418 | reverse complement strand
AGACGTGTTGATGGTGATACCACGAGCTTTTTCTTCTGGTGCGTTATCGATCTGGTCGAATGCGCGAGCAGCACCGCCGTAGGTTTTAGCCAGTACGGTAGTGATTGCAGCGGTCAGCGTTGTTTTACCATGGTCAACGTGGCCGATAGTACCGACGTTAACGTGCGGTTTTGTACGTTCAAACTTTTCTTTAGACATCGATTGTCCCTCTAAGACACGGATAAATCGGTGATATCACCACATCAACCAGGCGAAATGCCTGAACTGTTGAATACATTTACATTGAAACAGAGAGAAAAGGGAGGAGAAGTGAAGTGGTGCTGATACCCAGAGTCGAACTGGGGACCTCACCCTTACCAAGGGTGCGCTCTACCAACTGAGCCATATCAGCACGTATTGGAGCGGGCAGCGGGAATCGAACCCGCATCATCAGCTTGGAAGGCTGAGGTAATAGCCATTATACGATGCCCGCATCCTGAAACTCGGCTACCCAGTTCTTTCTGTAACAAAAAAAGAGATTTCTCTCTTTTTAAGTTCGAGCTGGTCAATTTTTCCAACCAGCTCCGGCGGCAAATTCGCTGCCAGAAAGTGGTGGTGGGGGAAGGATTCGAACCTTCGAAGTCTGTGACGGCAGATTTACAGTCTGCTCCCTTTGGCCGCTCGGGAACCCCACCGGACTTGATGGTGCCGACTACCGGAATCGAACTGGTGACCTACTGATTACAAGTCAGTTGCTCTACCTACTGAGCTAAGTCGGCATCAAGTAGCGCGCATTCTATGGAGACATGCGCTGTCATGCAACTAAAAAATTGCACAAAACGTTCTTTCGCTCACATTTTATTCGAAAGGAGGGTTAAGCGCTGGAAATTCAGCCATTAGAGGTCAAATATTCAGCATGGAAGCCTGTATTAACCTGCATAAACCTTACCGTGACGGCTCACGCGTAACGCATCGCTTCCCATATTTTTTCTTATTATTCCTGTCATCTGGTGTTAACCTCCTGCCCATTGTCCAAATTAACTCTGTAATGAGTCATGACCCGGCTGTGTTGTGATGGCTCACTGAAGCATGCTTATGAGCAAAAAAGAGCAAACGTTAATGACACCCTATCTTCAGTTTAACCGCAGCCAGTGGGCCGCCCTGCGTGATTCCGTTCCGATGACTCTGACGGAAGGTGAAATCGCGCGGTTAAAGGGGATAAACGAAGATCTCTCCCTGGAGGAAGTGGCGGAAATCTATCTCCCACTCTCTCGCTTGCTTAACTTCTATATCAGCTCCAACCTGCGCCGACAGGCCGTACTGGAGCAGTTCCTCGGGACCAACGGCCAGCGTATTCCTTATATCATCAGCATTGCGGGCAGCGTTGCGGTAGGGAAAAGCACCACAGCCCGCGTGCTGCAGGCGTTGTTAAGCCGCTGGCCGGAGCACCGCAGCGTAGAGCTGATCACCACCGACGGCTTCCTGCACCCGAATGAAGTGCTCAAAGAACGCGGCCTGATGAAGAAGAAGGGCTTCCCGCTCTCTTATGATATGCACCGTCTGGTGAAATTTGTCTCCGATCTGAAATCCGGCGTGCCTCACGTAACGGCGCCCGTCTATTCACACCTGATCTACGATCGCATCCCGGACGGGGACAAAACGGTTGTACAGCCGGACATCCTGATTCTTGAAGGGCTTAACGTTCTGCAAAGCGGCATGGACTATCCCCACGATCCGCATCACGTGTTTGTTTCTGACTTCGTGGATTTCTCTATCTATGTCGATGCGCCGGAAGAGCTGCTGCAAAGCTGGTATATCAACCGCTTCCTGAAGTTCCGCGAAGGCGCCTTCACCGACCCTGATTCTTACTTCCACAACTATGCCCAGCTCTCGGAAGAAGAGGCGATCAATGTGGCAACGGGGCTGTGGAACGAGATTAACTACGTGAACCTGAAAGAGAACATTCTCCCGACGCGCGAACGTGCGAGCCTGATCCTCACTAAGAGTGAAAAACACGCCGTCGACCAGATTCGTTTGCGAAAATAATCTTGCAGTCATAAAAAAACCGGCTTATCGCCGGTTTTTTTCTTTACGCCTGCGGCTTCTCGCCGTTTTCATCCTGATCGACCGCGAAGCAGGCCACCAGCTGACCGCCGTAGTCCTTCAACTGCGGCTGCAGCTGCGTACAAGGGCCAAAGCGACGACGGCAGCGGGCGTTAAACGCGCATCCGGGAGGCGGATTGAGCGGGCTCGGCAGCTCGCCGGTCAGCTTAATGCGCTCACGGCGATCGTCCGGGTTCAGGCGCGGCGTCGCAGACAGCAGCGCCTGCGTATACGGGTGACGAGGATTATTAAAGATCTGGTCCTTGGTCCCCTTCTCCACGCAGCGCCCCAGGTACATCACCATCACCTCATCGGCAATGTGCTCTACGACCGACAGATCGTGGGAGATAAACACGTAAGACAGCCCCAGCTCCTGCTGAAGATCCATCATCAGGTTCAGCACCTGCGCGCGCACGGACACGTCGAGCGCGGACACCGGCTCATCGGCAATCACCACGTCCGGGTCGAGCATCAGGCCGCGGGCGATGGCAATACGCTGACGCTGGCCGCCGGAGAACATGTGCGGATAGCGATCGTAATGTTCGGTTTTGAGGCCGACCTTCGCCATCATCGCCAGCGCTTTTTCACGGCGCTGCTCTTTGCTCAGGGAGCTGTTGATCAGCAGGGGCTCTTCCAGAATCTGCCCCACCTTTTTACGCGGATTCAGCGAGCCGTACGGGTTCTGAAACACAATCTGGATCTTCTGACGACGCAGTTTCTGCGCCTGCGGGTCGTGCTTGAGCAGATCCTGTCCCTGATAGTAAAGCTCGCCGCCGGTTGGCGTTTCGATCATCGTCAGAAGACGGCCCAGCGTGGACTTTCCGCAGCCGGACTCCCCCACCACCGCCAGCGTTTTACCGCGCTCAAGGGTAAAGGAGACGCCGTCCAGCGCTTTCACCAGGCGCTCGGGCGCAAACAGGCCTTTCTTCACCGGGTAATGTTTTTTCAGGTCAATGGCCTGCAACAGCATGTGCTGCGTACTCATAGCGTTGGCCTCCCGGCATCATCGAGTGGGTAATGGCATTTCGACTGACGACCGTCAGCCAGCAGGTTCAGCTCCGGCTCTTCCGCACGGCATTTATCGGTGGCATACGGGCAGCGCGGATTCAGCAGACAGCCCTGCGGGCGGTCATATTTGCCCGGAACCACGCCCGGCAGCGAGGCCAGACGCGCTTTGTCCTGAGCAAACTCCGGCAGCGCACGCAAAAGCGCCTGCGTATACGGATGGCGCGGTGCGCGAAAGATATCGTGCGAGCTTCCGGTTTCCACCACCTGGCCCGCATACATCACGATGATTTTGTGCGCGGCTTCCGCCACCAGCGCCAGATCGTGCGTAATCAGCACCAGCGCCATGTTCTCTTTCTGCTGGAGCTCAAGCAGAAGTTCGATGATTTGCGCCTGAATCGTTACATCCAGCGCCGTTGTGGGTTCATCGGCAATCAGCAGCTTTGGTCGACAGGCAATCGCCATGGCGATCATCACGCGCTGGCTCATCCCGCCGGAGAGCTGGTGCGGATAAACGTCCAGACGCGATGACGGATCGGGGATGCCGACCAGGTTCAGCAGATCGATCGCGCGCTGACGCCGGGTTTTTTTATTACCGCCCTGATGCACCTTAATCGCTTCCATAATCTGGAAACCGACGGTATAGCACGGGTTCAGGCTGGTCATCGGGTCCTGGAAGATCATCGCCACTTCCGCCCCCACCAGCTGGCGGCGCTGTTTTTCAGAAATCCGCTTCAGATCCTGGCCGTTAAACTCAAGGTTTTCCGCCATCACGCGGCCGGGGTAGTCAATCAACCCCATAATCGCCAGCGAGCTTACCGACTTACCGGACCCAGATTCGCCAACAATGCCGACCACTTCGCCCTGATTTACGCTATAGCTGATGCGGTCCACGGCGCGAAACGGCGTGCCTTCGTCACCGAAGTGCACCGATAATTTATCTACATTTAATAACGCCATCTCGTGCCTCTTACTGCTTCAGTTTGGGATCAAGCGCATCACGCAGGCCATCACCCATCAGGTTAAATGCCAGCACCGTCAGCAGAATCGCCAGACCCGGGAAGGTGACGACCCACCAGGCGCTTTGTGCGAACTGCAACACGTCGGAGAGCATGGTGCCCCACTCCGGCGTTGGCGGCTGCGCCCCCATGCCAAGGAAGCCAAGAGCGGCCATATCGAGAATGGCGTTAGAGAAGCCGAGCGACGCCTGTACGATCAGCGGCGCAAGGCAGTTCGGGAAAATGTTAACGAACATCTGGCGCATCGCGCCGGCACCCGCCACGCGTGAAGCGGTCACGTAATCGCGGTTCACTTCCACCAGCACCGCCGCGCGGGTTAATCGCACGTAGTGTGGAAGGGCCACAAAGGTAAGCGCCAGCGCGGCGTTACCTATCGAGGGGCCGAAAATCGCCACCAGCACCAGCGCCAGCAGCAGGCTTGGCAGCGCCAGCATGATGTCGACGACGCGCATGATGATGTTATCGACGATGCCGCCGAAATAGCCAGCAATCAGGCCAAGCACAATCCCCATGACCAGCGACAGCACGACCACCAGACAGCCGACCAGCAGCGAAAGCCTCGCGCCGTACATCAGGCGCGACAGCACGTCGCGACCTACGTCGTCAGTGCCCAGGAGATGCGTCAGGCTACCGCCCTCCTGCCAGGCAGGCGGCGCGAGCAGCGCATCGCGGAACTGGTCCGCAGGGTTATACGGTGCAAGCACGTTCGCAAACACCGCGATCAGAATCATGATGGTGACATAGGCCAGGCCTACCACCGCGCCTTTGTTGCGCTTGAAGTAGTGCCAGAACTCCTGCAGCGGGGTCATTGGGACCGGCGCCGCAACCACTTTATTTTCAGAAACGTGTGACATGATGGCCCCTTACTTCTTGTGACGAATACGCGGGTTCACCACGCCGTAGAGCAAATCGACCAGCAGGTTGACGAGGATAATCATCGTCGCCACCAGCAGTACGCCGCCCTGCACCACCGGATAGTCGCGGCGCTGCAGTGCGTCAATCAGCCAGCGTCCGAGGCCGGGCCAGGAAAAGATAGTTTCGGTCAGAATCGCCCCTGCCAGCAGCGTGCCCACCTGCAGGCCAATAACGGTGACCACCGGCAGCATCGCGTTACGCAGCGCATGAATGATGATGACGCGCATGCGGGTCAGGCCCTTTGCGCGCGCGGTGCGAATGTAATCTTCGCCCAGCACTTCCAGCATGGAGGAGCGGGTCATACGCACGATAACGGCCAGAGGAATCGTCCCCAGCACCATCGCAGGCAGGATCATGTGTGCAACCGCGTCGATGAAGTTACCCTCTTCGCCCCAAATCGCCGTGTCGATCAGCATAAAGCCGGTCAACGGATTGGTATCATCAAGGAAGACCATGTCGCTAACGCGCCCGGAGACCGGCGTCAGGTTCCACTGCACCGAAACCAGCATGATCAGCATCATGCCCCACCAGAAGATAGGCATGGAGTAGCCGGTCAACGCCAGGCCAACGGCCGTATGATCGAAAATGGAACCGCGCTTCACCGCGGCCAGAACGCCCACGGGGATACCCACCGCGGTGGCAAAAATCATGGCGCAGACGCCGAGTTCCAGCGTCGCTTTAAAGCGCGGCACGAACTCATCCCACACCGGAAGACGGCTTTTCAGCGAAATCCCTAAATCACCGTGCATAACGCCCCATATGTAATGGAGATACTGCTGCCACATCGGCTTATCAAGTCCGAGTTCAGCCAGCAGCTGTGCATGACGTTCAGGGGAGATCCCGCGCTCGCCCGCCATGATCATCACCGGGTCACCGGGGATCATATGGACGAAGGCAAACGTGAGAAGGGTAATACCGATAAACGTGGGGATGACAAGTCCCAGACGTCGGAGGATGAACTGCAACATAACCCGGATTCTCTCTGATGACGCACGACCATTGGCGTGACGTCTGTATTGCTCACAAATGTAAATTCCCTCTCCTGCGGGAGAGGGTTAGGGTTAGGGTGAGGGATGCATGCACGCCCCTCACCCCTGCCCTCGCCCAAAGGGAGAGGGAGAACACCCTACTGATTATTCAACCGATACGTTTTCGAAGTGGTGTTTGCCGAGTGGGTCAACCACGTAGCCCTTCACTTCTTTACGCACTGGCTCGTACACGGTGGAGTGAGCAACAATCAGCGCCGGGGCCTGATCGTGCATAACAACCTGAGCCTGCTTGTACAGTTCAATACGTTTGTTGTGATCGTCGGTCGCACGCGCCGGCTGGATCAGGTCTTCAAACGGCTTGTAGCACCAGCGGGAGTAGTTGGAGCCGTCTTTCGCCGCCGCACAGCTGAACAGGGTCGCGAAGAAGTTGTCCGGGTCCCCGTTGTCGCCGGTCCAGCCCATCATCACGGCCTGGTGCTCGCCCGCTTTGGCGCGCTTCAGGTACTCGCCCCACTCGTAGGTCACAATTTTGGCCTGAACGCCGATCTTCGCCCAGTCGGCCTGAACCATTTCCGCCATGCGGCGCGCGTTCGGGTTGTATGGACGCTGAACAGGCATCGCCCACAGCTCAACGGTAAAGCCTTTCTCCTGGCCCGCTTCTTTCAGCAGCGCTTTCGCTTTCTCAGGATCGTAGGTGTAGTCCTTGATGTCGTCGTTATAGCCCCACATGGTTGGTGGGATCAGGTTCTTCGCGGCAACGCCAGCGCCCTGATAAACGGCTTTGATGATCGCTTCTTTGTTTACCGCGTAGGTCAGCGCCTGACGGACTTTCACGTCATCAAACGGTTTCTTCTCGGTGTTAAAGGAGAGATAGCCCACGTTCAGGCCAGCCTGCTCAAGCAGGTTAATATTCTTATCCTGCTTCATGCGCGCAATGTCAGCCGGGTTCGGGTATGGCATCACCTGGCACTCGTTTTTCTGCAGTTTTGCGTAGCGCACGGAGGCATCAGGCGTAATGGAGAAGACCAGACGGTCGATCTTCGGCTTGGTGCCCCAGTAGCCTTCAAAGGCTTTGTACAAAATGCGGGAGTCTTTCTGGTACTGCAGCAGCTGGAACGGGCCGGTACCGATTGGGTTCAGGTCCACTTTTTCCGGCGTGCCGGCTTTCAGCATGTTGTCCGCATATTCTTTAGAGAGAATAGAGGCGAAGTCCATGGCCAGGTCGGCCAGGAACGGGGCTTCCGGACGGGTCAGCACAAACTGAACGGTGTTATCGTCCACTTTCTTCACTTCGGAAATCAGGTCTGGTAAACCCATCCCTTCGAAGTATTCATAGCTGCCGCCGGACACTTTGTGGTACGGGTTCTGCGCGTTTTTCTGACGATCGAAGGAGAACACCACGTCATCGGCGTTCATATCGCGCGTGGGTTTAAATTCCTTGCTGTCCTGCCACTTCACGCCCTGACGCAGGTGGAAGGTATAGGTTTTACCGTCTTCGCTGATATCCCACTTTTCAGCCAGACCCGGAATCACTTCCGTGGTGCCGGTTTTAAATTCAACCAGACGGTTATAAATAGGTACGGAGCTTGCGTCGTACGTCGTACCAGAGGTGAACAGCTGTGGGTTAAAGCCTTCCGGCGAGCCTTCAGAACAGTAAACCAGGGTTTTTGCCTGTACGCTTGCGGCAACGGTCATAGCCACCAGGCTCAGACCAAGCTTCAGCATCCCTGACTTCTTCAAGGAAATACTCATTATTCTGCTCCAATGTGATGTTTTGCTTTGTTGTGTTACGCCGCCTGACCTTTATTTATTTTTTACCCGGTCCGGTCGGTGGTGCCCGAAGGCAGTAAAGGGATGGAGAATCCTTTCAGAAGTGCGACGGAGTTGCAGCGCAGATCGTCCCTGAAATGCCCCTCGTGCCCTACAATCTGTCAACAGAATGTGAAAACGTCAATACAGGTGGCGGGGATTTACGCTGAGTGTGAGAAACCGCAAACAAAGATTAAAAAAACTCTATACGCCGGTTTTCAGCAGGGAAATTTATGCTACTCCGTAACCTACAGCATAACTCTCTTCATATTTCGCAACATCCAGTGATTAACTTTTATTCAGATTGGGTAAACTTTCTTGCAGAATGGTGATTATCTGAGCACTAAATGCCATGAACGTTAAAACGCACAGCGAAAAATGCTGAGGTTATCCATAAGCAACGCGAAAAAAGATCAATCTATATATAAAAAATTACAATGGATTATGTCACAAAACAGGTATCAGGCAGGAAGAAACGGGGCTAAAGGACATTTTGCTTAATCAAGAGGATTAAAGCGCTAATGCAAAAAGGGCTAATCTTGCGGTTAGCCCTTTTCAGAATGTGGTCGGCGAGAGAGGATGACTCACCGCTTCGCGGCTCGCCCTTCGGGCCGTTGCTAACGCAACGTTCTCTCGCTTCGCTCGAGTCGAACCTCCTTCCCCGGAGATTCTCATCCTCTTGAACTTCAGATGCAAAAAACCCTGCTCTAAGAGCAGGGTTTTGAATGTGGTCGGCGAGAGAGGATTCGAACCTCCGACCCACTGGTCCCAAACCAGTTGCGCTACCAAGCTGCGCTACTCGCCGAATGCGGAGCGCATCTTACTGCTGGGGTGCGCCCCCGTCAATCCCTTAAATTAAAAAAGCCGTTCGTTTGGCGATAAACTCGCCACCTGCTACTTCACCGCTTTTTTGGTGTTATCAGGGAGTTTACACCAGTTGTTATTTTCGTTAATCCCACCGTCAGGGGAGGTGTAGCCCAGGCAGCCCAGGATAGTGTCGTACAGCTCAACGTGGCGGCGCGGCACCTTCATATCGGCCTCTTTCTTCAGGTGAGCAAACATCTGCGCTTTCTCCGGATCTTCCAGATACTTGTCGGACATCCACACCATCATCGGAACGCGGAACTGCTCCGGAGGTGCCATTTTGCGCGGCGTACCGTGCAGATGTTCGTACTCGTTAATCGACTCACCGTGATCGGAGGCGTAGAACACTATCGCTTTCTTGTCGCGCACCTGGTCAATAACCGTATCGATAAAGTGATCGACATACGTGACCGAGTTATCGAAGGAATTGATCAGCTGCTCCTTGCTGCAGTCTTTATCAACGCCAACACACTCCGGCGTCCATTTCGCAAAGCTGCGCGGATACCGCTGGGTGTAGTTAAAGTGCGACCCTTTGGTGTGCAGGATAATCAGGTGCTTGCCGTCCGGATTGCCGTTCAGCGAGTTTTTCATCTCGTCGATCAGCAGCATGTCGTCCACGCTCTTGCCGCGGTTGCGCGGCTCCGCGCCAATCTGCTCGCGGTAGGCAATGTTCTGCGCCATGGTGTTGCTGTAGAACCACATCTCGCTCTGCATTGCGTAAAGATCGGAGGTAAACCCAAGCTGGTGCAGCACCGAGAAGACGTTCTGTTCCTTCAGCGTGCGCTGAGGGTTATCGCTCGCTCCGCCTTCACGTACGAACATGCAGCGTAAGGAGAGCTTCGTTGCGGTATCACACGAGTAGCCACGGAAGGCGACCAGGTTTTTCTCCTGCGCCAGCTTCGGCGTCGTGTCGCGGTCATAGCCCAGAATGCCCATGTGATCCCAGCGCGTAGTCTCACCGATAATAAAGACGACATAGGTATCGTCGATATCCTTCGGCGCAACGTAGGTATACTTTTTCGCCGGATTCATTAGCGATTTGTTGTCAGAAGACTCATCCACCTGCGCCCAGGCATACAGCCCCAGCGCGGAAATCCAGTTAGAAGGCAGATACGAATTCGCCACCACGCCGCCGTAGCTCGGCATATCAACGCCGGAAGTACGCTCGTCATTCTTCTGCTTCACGTCCAGCAGGCGAATCGGCCCCCAGACCATCAGCCCGGCCAGCAGCACCAGCGCAACGCTTCGAAAACGCTTGCCCGGCGTGCGGATCTGGTGCACCAGCGTGTAGCGGCAGCGGTTGCTCCAGATAAGCAGCAGCGGCAAGGCGCTCACCGCCACCAGCCAGAGAATGAAGTGCAGTCCAACAACCTCTTTCGAGAGGTCAATATCCGTGGTCATTACCGAGGCAATAATGCCGTAGCCAATCACCACGTTCATAAAGGTCATGTAATAGCTGGCACCCGCCGAGCACAGCACGACAAGCGTCGCCAGCACTCGCCACACGCGGCGACCAAACAAAGAGAGAATGCGGAATAAAAAGAAGGTGACTAACACCGCTGCGACCAGTTCGACAACCGCTGCAATTCCTTTCCAGACGGTAAAATCTTGCGCGTAACCGTCAAACCGACGGAAAAAAACGGCGCCATTCATAAACAGGCCGATGTACAACGCCAGCAAAAAGCAGAGCTTTTGTTGCGCCATCGATTTAATGTATTTCATGCAAGCAACCCGGAAAAAGGGACAGAACCACCGCCAACTTTTGTATTAAAAGTGGACAGCGTAAATATGCGCTCAGGGAATCGTTATCAGAAACGTCAGCAAGCGTGGTAAGTAGACCACAGCAAACGTGAAAAGTGGCAGCGCAGAGTGTGATCGGTACAGTTTTTTACAAAAAAGGGATGTCTGGGGGAGGGAATATTGACCAGATTTATTTTTCCAGACAATAAAAAGGCCGGAAACCCGGCCTTTTTAAATGACGCATTACGCATGCGCTTCGTTATACACCTCGCGCTGCGGCTGGCGAATCGTGGTCGATAGCGCCAGCGAAAGAATAAGCAAGGCGAATATCACGCAGAAGGTCACGTAGAAGCCGCCGAACAGCGAGGCAATGAGCGATCCACAAATGCTGCCGATGCCGAAGCCGAGGTAAATCACACCGTAGTTTTTCGCCAGATTGTTCAGGCCAAAGAACTCGCTCACCAGCGACGGGAAGACGGTAATCGTTCCGCCGAAGTTAAAGGCCACGCAGGCTATCGCGGCGAAAAACGTGGCTTCGTTAAGCGGAGCAAACAGCAGCGCGGCCATCCCTACCAAAGAAACCACCTGCCCCAGCGTAATCACCCGGATACGCGACATTTTGTCTGACAGAATGCCCAGCACCAGGCGGCCAGACAGGTTGGCGATAGAGATCACCGTTACCGCATTAGCAGCCGTTGCCGCATCAAGTTTGACCATGCCCTGAGCAATATCTTTCGCTACGCCGATCACGTACAGGCCGCTCATGCAGGCCGTCAGGAACATCACCGCCAGCATCCAGTACTGCGGTTTACGCATGGATTGTGCCAGCGTGAAGTCATTCTCTACCACGCCGTTCACGGTTTTCACTTCCTGCTGGGGCGCATCTTTCATCAGCGTGGCGCCAAACAGAATCATCACCAGCACAATCGCGCCCCAGATCATGAAGGTTTTTTCGAGGCCAACGGAGGCCAGCAGCTGGGAGTCGATAAATTTAAACCCGAGGCTGCCCAGGCCATACGAACCAATCGCAAATGCCGAGATTAACCCTTTACGCTCCGGGAACCATTTCACGCAGTTGGAGAGCGTCAGCAGATACCCCGCGCCGTCTGCCAGACCTACCAGCACCCCGGCGCTCAGCCACAGCATCATCAGGTTGCTGGAGTGCGCGGTCAGGAAGAAGCCCACGCCGAGCAAAATCCCGGAGGCCATCGTCACGCGCTTAACGCCAAATCGTTCCTGAAGTTTCCCGGCTACGGAGGAAGAGATCGCCAGACCGAGGCTTAACAGACCAAAGGAGAACGCCACCTGGCTTACGGGAGCACCGAGTTTGTCAGAAAGGGCGCTGTTAAACAGGCTCCAGGTGTAAACCGACCCCAGCGCAAACTGGGTAACAATGGTGCCAAATAGCGTCAGCCAGCGGGTGCGGTTATATGTTGATGTGTTCATGGCAGTTGTCCTGCAAGAGAAATTAAGGAAATTCGCTGAGGACAACGATATACAAAACCCTAAATCCGGTGGGGTAAAACGGCATGAAGTGCAGGAGAGACGGAATGAAATGCCTGGAATCGGGAATGAATGACCTTGCCGGGGGAGCGAAACGTCAAAATGTTAGTAAGCGCTATCGCTGAAACCCCGGCCACTATTGTAGATCAAATGTTATCGTGGCAATGAATAAATTAACATTTTTAGAATTTGGCACTCACGCCCAGGCTGTAAAGCACATTTTCCCCCGTCGCGGTGTTATCCCCCTGGGACAAAGAGGCATACGCTGCCATATGCGTATTGAGCAGCATGTCCGCACCCACGCTCACATCCGTCCAGCTGCCGTACTGCTGGGCAGCGGGCGACTGCGACATGCCGAACTGCGATTTCCACTGGTTCTCGCCAAACTGCTGGTTATAGCTAATTTGGGCCCAGGGGCGCAGGTCGCCGTAATGCGAATCCACCCGCCAGCCCAGAGAGCTGACGCTGGCATGCCAGAGCGGATCGGTGAGCGATTGCGTCGTCACGCTATCGCCAAATTCGTTCATCATGGTTGGCGGCGTCCCGTCGTAGCGCCAGGCGGCTACCGGTCCGGTCGTCACGTTTTGGGAAACCGGGAAATTCCATCCCAGGCTCATGGCTGACGTATCTTCCGCCGCGCTGCCAGAAGGCATGCTGAAGGCAAATCCCGCACCGCTTTGCGACGAGCGAATACGCTCCGCAAGAATATCGTCATAGCGCGGTTGGTGATCGGCGTCCCATGTATAGCGTTCTGACGTATTACTTTGGGGGTCCGAAACGATATATTCCTGTTGCCAGGCAGACGCTGCGTTAGAAAAAAAAGCACATGCTAAGTATCCCACCAGGCTTAAAACAGCTCGGTGACCACTGATTTTTTTTATCATCATCAAAGCGACTCCAGAGAGAGCCGAGTTCGGCGATATTTGTCGTTGTAGAAAGAGGTATGAGGACAGATAGCCCTGTATTAACTATTGTCTCTTTAGCAAACACGTCAAGCCGGGTCGATTGATTTTTTTGCGGTTTCGAGATTAATAACGGAGATAACCTATGCAGCGTTGCGGTTGGGTAAGCCAGGATCAGCTTTATATCGACTATCACGACAGGGAATGGGGCGTGCCGGAAACTAACGGCCAAAAACTCTTCGAGATGATTTGCCTGGAAGGCCAGCAGGCGGGCCTCTCCTGGATTACGGTGCTGAAAAAAAGAGAGAACTATCGCAACGCCTTCCACCAGTTTGATCCTGCCGCGGTTGCGGCGATGACCGAAGAGGACGTGGAGAGGCTGCTTCAGGATACCGGCATCATCCGCCACCGCGGCAAAATCCAGGCCATTATCGGAAATGCTCGCGCGTACCTTGTCATGGAGCAAAACGGAGAACCATTCTCACCGTTTGTCTGGTCCTTCGTCGACAACGCGCCGCAGGTCACGCGTGCCGCCACGCTGGCTGAAATCCCCACCTCCACGCCTGCGTCAGACGCGCTCTCTAAGGCGCTGAAAAAGAGAGGATTCAAATTTGTGGGGTCCACGATCTGTTACTCCTTCATGCAGGCGTGCGGCCTGGTGAACGACCACATCACCGGCTGCATGTGTTACACCGGAGACCAGCATGATCCGCAAATGGCAAAATGAAAACACCGCGCCGCTTCTAAGCCTGTGGCTTGAAAGCACCACCGAAGCGCATCCGTTTATCGACGCTGGCTACTGGAAAGAGAATAAAGCCATGGTGCGGGACATCTACCTTCCCTCCGCTGAAACCTGGGTATGGGAAGAGGACGGAAAACCGCGCGGTTTTGTCAGCGTGATGGAGTTGCATTTCGTCGGCGCGCTGTTCGTCGCGCCGGCATTCATCGGCAAAGGCATCGGGCGCGCGCTGCTGAATCATGTTCAGCAGCGCTACCCAAATTTAAGCCTTGAGGTATACCAGAAGAACGTGCGGGCGGTGAATTTTTACCACTCCCAGGGGTTTCGCATTGAAGACAGCGCCTGGCAGGATGACACTCAGCACCCCACCTGGATCATGAGGTGGGAGGCGGATCAAACGCCGTTAGCGTAAGCTCAGGCCCGGTATACTTCTCAACCCACGCCAGCGCAGTATTCCCCGCGCAGCCGTTCCCCAGCTTCGAGCTGGGGAGATCTTTGGTCAGCACGTTAACCGCGCCATTTTTACAAATGCCGCCTTCGCTCGGCTCCAGGTCCGGCCAGGCCCCCTGATGAATGCAGAGCACGCCGGGCCTAATCCCCTCGCTCACCACCGCGCCCGCCAGCACCTGGCCGCGCGCGTTCCAGACGCGGACCACGTCCCCGCTTTCAATCCCGCGCGCTTTCGCATCTTCTGCATTCAGGGTGACAGGCTCGCGCCCGGCGACCGCGTACTCCTCGCGCAGCGACGAGTAGTTAAGCTGGCTGTGCAGGCGATGCGCAGGATGGGCGGAGAGCACCTGCAGCTGGTCCGGCTGGGCGTTGCCGTGCCACTCGTCCGGCTCCAGCCACGCGGGGTGAGGCGGGCAGTCGGCATAGCCAAAGCTGGCGATGCGGTCGCTATAAATCACAATCTTCCCGCTTTCGGTTTTCAGCGGATGCGCCTCGGGGTCGCGGCGGAAATCGGCGAAGCGAATGAACCGCGCGTTCTGCTCGCTTTCAGGCATTTCGAAGAGGGCATTCTTTGCCCAGAACTCGGCAAACGGCGGCAGCGTGACGCCCTGCGCGGCACCGCGCTGGCCGGCAATCTGATAGAACGTTTCCAGCCATTGCATCTCCGTTTTGCCCTCGGTAAAGCGCTCGCGCCCGCCGCGTTCCCAGCGCTCGCTCAGTTCGGCAAACACCTCAAAATCATCGCGCGCGTCGTCGCGCGGCGCCACCACGCGCTTCATCGGCACCATATGCTGGTTGCTGTAATCCCCGGTCATGGTGAGATCGTTACGCTCGAACGACGTCGTTGCCGGCAGGACGATGTCCGCATGCCTGGCTGACGCGGTCCAGAAGCACTCGGAGATCACAATCAGCTCCGGCTTCTGCCAGGCGCGGATCAGGCGATTCGTATCCTGATGATGGGTAAAGTTAGCGCCGCCCGCCCACCAGATGAACTTAATGTCCGGGAAGTGGCGATCCAGCCCGTTGTGTTGGTAGAACCCGCCGGGGTTTTCCAGCGCCTCCACGATGCGCGCCACCGGAATTTTATCGACCGCGTCCACGCCCCCCGGCACCGATCCCTGGAGCGAAGCCAGCACCGCCGCCTTACGCGTTGGGTTTCCGCCGTTGGCAAAATGGTAGGAGAGGCCAAAGCCGCCGCCCGGCGTGCCGATCTGGCCGAGCATCGCCGCAAGCGTTACCAGCATCCAGTGTTTTTGCTCGCCAAACTGCTGGCGCTGCATCCCCCAGCCGGCCATCAGCATCGTTGTATTGTTGTGGAATAAGGCTGCCAGTTCGCGAATTTTATCAGCGCTAACGCCGCAAACCTCCGCCGCCCACTCGGCGGTTTTGGCCGTGCCGTCGGATTGACCCGTCAGGTAATCTGCAAACCTGTCGAAGCCCGTGGTGCAGCGCGAAAGGAAATCCGCATCGTGCCAGCCGTTTTCAACCAGCGTATGCGCGATGCCCAGCATCATCGCCACGTCGGTGCCCATGTGCGGCGCTATCCACTCTGCGCTGTCGCCGAGGAAATCCATCGTTTCTGAGCGCATCGGGTCAATGCAAAGAATGCGCTTGCCGCTATTACGCAGCGCGTCAAAGTAACCAATGCCCTGCTCGTCGCTCGCGTTCCACGCAATCTTCAGCGTGTTGAGCGGGTTGGCGCTCCACAGCACCACCACGTCAGTATGTTCCAGCACCAGCGGCCAGCTGGTTTGCTGCTGGTAAACCTCATTCCCGCCGACGACGTACGGCATGATCGCCTGCGCCGCGCCGGTTGAGTAATCCCCCAGGTGTCCGGTATAGCCGCCCGCCAGGCTCATGTAGCGCTGCAGCAGGGTCGATGCCTTATGCAGCACGCCGTTAGAGCGCCAGCCGTAAGAGCCTGCAAAGATGGACGACGGGCCGTAGCCGTCGCGGATGCGCTTATGCTGCGCGTGAATAAGCGTAAGCGCGTCGTCCCAGCTCACGCGCACAAATTCATCCTGCCCGCGAACGCCCTGCGGCTTGTCCGGGGAGGCTAAAAAACCTTTACGTACCATCGGCCAGCGCACGCGGGTTTTGCTGTGTACCTGGTCGCGCACCGCGGTTTGCAGAGAATTGGGGTGCTGCGTGGGCAGCGCCCCGCGGGATGACAGCACATTTTCGCCGTCCGTTTCGACCAGCATCGGCCCCCAGTGGGCAGCGGTCAAAATCGTTTTTATTGAGGTGCTCAAGCGTGCGCTCCTGGTTGTCTGCAGGTTTTACGGCCTTCTTGCTGAGGCTGTTTAAGGTTTGTCACAAATTTCAGAGTTATACCCGGAATTTTCTCCGTATCCGGACGTCATAATCAACTGCCACGTGCGTCGTGGCAAAGAATAAAAAGGATTAAGGAAATAAGATGAAAAAACGTGTACTCGTCATTGCCGCTCTGGTGAGCGGTGCCCTGGCTGTTTCAGGCTGCACAACAAACCCTTACACCGGCGAGCGCGAAGCGGGGAAATCCGGCATCGGCGCAGGTCTTGGTTCACTGGTCGGTGCAGGCGTTGGCGCCCTCTCCTCTTCTAAGAAAGATCGCGGCAAAGGCGCGCTGATTGGCGCGGCGGCAGGTGCGGCTCTGGGCGGCGGCGTCGGCTATTACATGGACGTGCAGGAAGCAAAACTGCGTGACAAGATGAAAGGTACCGGCGTGAGCGTGACGCGCAGCGGGGACAACATCATCCTTAACATGCCAAACAACGTGACCTTCGACAGCAGCAGCGCAACCCTGAAGCCTGCCGGAGCAAACACCCTGACCGGCGTGGCGATGGTACTGAAAGAGTACAGCAAGACCGCCGTCAACGTGATGGGCTATACCGACAGCACCGGCAGCCAGGATCTGAACATGCGTCTGTCGCAGCAGCGCGCGGATTCCGTTGCCAGCTCGCTGATTACGCAGGGCGTTGACGCAAGCCGCATCCGCACCCGCGGTATGGGTCCGGCAAATCCAATTGCCAGCAACAGCACAACGGAAGGCAAAGCGCAGAACCGTCGCGTAGAGATTACGTTAAGCCCTATCCAGTAACCGTATTTCCCCTCTCCCCGTGACAATGGAGAGGGAATGGTTGGTTTTCCCCCTCTCTCTATGGGAGAGGGCCGGGGTGAGGGCATCAGACCGCAACCTCCCGTCAGCGCAGCGCCACCCGGCAAAATGCTTGATTCGCCAGATTTTCCCGCTAAGGTGTTCTCACTTACTTCAGGGACATCAGCGATGCGCAAATCAGCACGGGCCACCATCAGCGACGTGGCGAAAGCCGCGAAAACCGGAAAAACCAGCATTTCACGCTATCTTAACGGCGAGAAGCACCTGCTGTCCGACGCGCTGCTGGCACGCATTGAGCAAGCCATTGCCGATCTCGACTACCGCCCCAGCATTATGGCGCGCGGGCTCAAGCGCGGCCGCACCCGCCTCATCGGGCTGATCATCGCCGATATCACCAATCCCTATTCGGTAAACGTCCTGAGCGGCATTGAGGCCGCCTGCCGCGAAAAAGGCTTTACGCCGCTGGTCTGCAATACCAACAACGAGGTCGATCAGGAGCAGCACTATCTCGATCTGCTGCGCAGCTACCAGGTGGAAGGTATCGTGGTCAACGCGGTCGGCATGCGCGAGGAGGGGCTAAACCGCCTGCAGCAGTCCTCCCTGCCGATGGTGCTGATTGACCGCAAAATCCCTGAATTTGCCTGCGACGTGGTCGGTCTGGATAACGTTCAGGCAGCCACCACCGCCACGGAGCATCTTATTGAGCAAGGGTTTGAAGCGATCCTGTTTCTGAGCGAGCCGCTGGGCATGGTGAATACACGTCGCGAACGTCTGGGCGCGTTTCGCGCCACGCTGGCGCGTTTTCCCGGCGTTATCGCCGAAAATGCAGAGACCCCGCTGCATGAAGCCGAGCAGCTCGACAATCTCCTGCGCCAGTTCCATACCCGCCATCGCGGCATGCGCAAAGCGGTGATTTCCGCCAACGGCGCGCTGACGCTGCAGGTGGCCCGCGCCCTGAAGCGCATCGGCCTGCACTGGGGCAGCGATATTGGCCTGCTCGGCTTTGACGAGCTTGAATGGGCCGAGCTGGCGGGCGTCGGCATTACGACCCTCAAACAACCCACCTGGCAGATTGGCTATGCTGCTGTAGAACAGGTGGTTCGCCGTATTGAAGGCACCAGCGACGCCGTTCGTGAGCAGGTCTTCTCCGGCGAGCTGATCGTTCGCGGCTCCACCGCGCGTTAATTTTTCCCTTCGTGATACCGATCATAAATTCAACATCCTGACCTTTTCTTTGGAACCGGTTCCATCTAGCGTAATACTATCGATGACGTGATGGAGCCGGGCAATGAGCAGGAAAATAATGGTGGTCACCGCCGCGTACGGCGCGGACCAGGTACGACAGGCAGGCGGCCAGCGGGCTATGCTTCCCGTGATTGCTGGCGCTGGTGCCGACGGCGTGGAGATCCGCCGCGAGCTGTTTCGCCATGACGAGCTGCTGGCCCTGCCCGCGCTCGGTGAATCGATAGAGCTGATGGGCTTGCTGGCATGTTACTCCGCTCCTGCCGCCCTGTTTATGCCCGACGGTACGCTCAATCCGGACCTTCCCGGCTATCTGGCAGAAGCCAGCGCGATCAACGCCCTGTGGCTGAAGGTTTCACTCGGCCATTTCCGCGATAAACACCCGCTTGAAGCCCTGCGCGCGCTGCTGAACGAAAGCGGCATGGCGCTGGTGGTTGAAAATGACCAGACCGACTGCGGCCAGCTCGCGCCGATGCAGCGCTTCCAGGCGGCCTGCCGGGTCCTTGCGCTGCCCGTCACGCTGACCTTCGACATGGGCAACTGGCTTTGGGTGGGGGATTCGCCTGAAGAGGCCGCGCGCCATCTGGCCCCCGCCGTGAGCTATATCCACGTAAAAGCCGCCGTACCGCACAAAGATAACTTCCGCGCCGTTGCGCCGGACGCCACCGACGCGCGCTGGCTGGCGCTGCTGGATCAACTGCCTGCCGATGCGCCGCGCGGCATTGAGTTTCCGCTGGAGGGGCCGGATTTAACCGCCGTCACCCGCCGCTACGTTAACCTGCTGCGTGAGGAGTAAACCATGCACAAAACGCTGGATGTCATCACTATTGGCGAAGCCATGGGCATGTTTGTCGCTACCGAAACGGGCGAGCTGAGCGCGGTTGAGCACTTCATCAAGCGCGTGGCGGGCGCTGAACTTAACGTCGCCACCGGGCTGGCGCGCCTCGGGCTGAGCGTCGGCTGGGTCAGCCGCGTGGGCGACGACAGCTTTGGCCATTTCGTTCTGGACTCGCTGAAAAAAGAGGGCATCGACGCCGCTGGCGTGACCCTTGATGCCCGCTTCCCCACCGGCTTTCAGCTGAAATCTAAAGTCGAAAATGGAACCGATCCCATTGTGGAGTATTTCCGTAAAGGCTCGGCGGCGAGCCATCTCTCGGTGAGCGACTATCACGCCGGCTATTTTGCTTCGGCGCGCCACCTGCACCTCAGCGGCGTAGCGGCTGCTCTCTCTGCCAGCTCATATGAACTTCTGGATCACGCTGCCGCAACGATGAGGGCGCAGGGCAAGACTATCTCGTTCGACCCCAACCTGCGCCCGGTGCTGTGGAAAAGCGAAGCGGAGATGATCGAAAAGCTTAACCGCCTCGCGTTCCAGGCCGACTGGGTAATGCCCGGCGTGAAGGAAGGGATGATTCTGACCGGACAAAAGGCGCCGGAAGGCATTGCTGATTTCTACCTGAACAAAGGCGTGAAGGCCGTGGTGCTGAAAACCGGAGCAGACGGCGCGTGGTTCAAAACCGCAGATGGCGAGCAAGGCGCCGTCGCCGCCGTAAAAGTGGAGAACGTGGTCGACACCGTGGGCGCAGGCGACGGATTCGCCGTCGGCGTGGTGAGCGCCCTGCTGGAAGGAAAATCATTGCGGGACGCCGTCGCGCGAGGCAACAAAATCGGATCGCTGGCCATTCAGGTTCAGGGCGACAGCGAAGGGTTGCCGACACGAGCAGAGCTCGGCATCTAAATTACCCCTGACCCTAACCCTCTCCCCAAAGGGGAGAGGGAACTTGCGACATCCTCTCCCCTTTGGGGAGAGGGCCGGGGTGAGGGGGGCATAAATCGCACTCAACAAAACAAACCACCGTGTACCCTACAGACAACGGCGGTAACAACCTCAACAACAGAGGCAAGCCTATGAACAGTTCGACCAATGCAGTAAAACGCTGGTGGTACATCATGCCTATCGTGTTTATCACGTACAGCCTGGCGTATCTCGATCGTGCCAACTTCAGCTTTGCATCCGCCGCGGGGATCACCGAGGATCTGGGGATCACCAAAGGCGTCTCTTCGCTGCTGGGCGCCCTCTTCTTCCTGGGCTACTTCTTCTTCCAGATCCCCGGCGCGATCTATGCGGAACGCCGAAGCGTACGCAAGCTGATCTTTATCTGCCTGATTTTATGGGGCGGCTGCGCGTCGTTGACCGGCGTGGTCAACAACATTCCTGCGCTGGCCGCCATTCGCTTCATTCTCGGCGTGGTGGAGGCGGCGGTCATGCCCGCCATGCTGATCTACATCAGCAACTGGTTCACGAAGTCCGAACGTTCACGCGCCAACACCTTCCTGATCCTCGGGAACCCGGTCACCGTGCTGTGGATGTCGGTCGTTTCCGGCTACCTTATCCAGTCCTTCGGCTGGCGCGAAATGTTCATTATTGAGGGCGTGCCGGCGGTGATTTGGGCCTTCTGCTGGTGGGTGCTGGTGAAAGATAAGCCTGCACAGGCGAAATGGCTCTCGGAAGATGAAAAAGCCGCGCTTCAGGCGCAGCTGGATAAAGAACAGCAGGGGCTGAAGGCGGTGCGTAACTATGGCGAGGCCTTCCGCTCCCGCAACGTGATTTTACTCTGCGCGCAGTATTTTACCTGGAGCATCGGCGTGTATGGCTTCGTGCTGTGGCTGCCGTCCATTATCCGCAGCGGCGGGGAAAACCTCGGCATGGTGGAAGTGGGCTGGCTCTCTTCCGTACCCTATCTGGCCGCTACCGTTGCTATGATTATCGCCTCCTGGGCATCGGACACGCTGCAAAACCGCAAGCTGTTCGTCTGGCCGCTGCTGCTGATTGCCGCCTTTGCCTTTATCGGCTCCTGGGCCGTCGGCGCGAATCACTTCTGGGCCTCTTATACCCTGCTGGTGATCGCCGGCGCGGCAATGTACGCCCCCTACGGTCCCTTCTTCGCCATCATTCCGGAGATGCTGCCGCGCAATGTAGCGGGCGGCGCAATGGCGCTGATCAACAGCATGGGCGCGCTCGGCTCGTTCTTCGGCTCCTGGTTTGTCGGCTATCTGAACGGCGCCACCGGCAGCCCGTCGGCCTCGTACATTTTCATGGGGGTGGCGCTTTTCGCCTCAGTATGGCTAACTCTGATTGTGAAGCCTGCTAATAATCAGCAATTGCCCGTCGGCGCACGCCACGCCTGACATTTTCAACATTCACGGAGATTAGCATGAAGCCGTCCGTCATTTTGTATAAAGCACTGCCCGAAGATCTGCATAAACGCCTGGAAGACCATTTCACCGTGACGCAGGTGAAAAACCTCAGCCCGGAGACGGTGGCACAGCATGCGGATGCGTTCGCCATCGCCGAAGGGCTGCTGGGCTCAAGCGAGAAGGTGGATGCCGCGCTGCTGGAGAAAATGCCGAAGCTTCGTGCAACCTCTACGGTCTCCGTGGGATATGACAACTTCGACGTGGATGCGCTCAACGCGCGTAAGATCCTGCTTATGCATACGCCGCACGCCCTGACGGAAACCGTGGCCGACACGCTGATGGCGCTCGTCCTCGCTACGGCCCGCCGCGTGGTTGAAGTGGCAGAGCGCGTTAAGGCCGGTGAATGGACCAAAAGCATTGGACCGGACTGGTTCGGCGTAGACGTTCACGGCAAAACGCTGGGGATTGTCGGCATGGGCCGCATAGGCCTGGCGTTAGCGCAGCGCGCCCATTTCGGCTTCAACATGCCGATTCTGTACAACGCACGTCGCCACCACGGCGAAGCGGAAGAGCGTTTCAACGCCCGCTACTGCGAGCTGGACACCCTGTTACAGGAATCGGACTACGTGTGCCTTATCCTGCCGCTCACGGACGAAACGCATCATCTGATTGGCAAGCCGGCATTCGAGAAGATGAAAAAATCGGCCATTTTCATTAACGCAGGCCGCGGCCCGGTGGTAGATGAAAAGGCACTGATTGAGGCGCTGCAGAAGGGTGACATCCACGCGGCCGGTCTGGACGTATTTGAGCAGGAGCCGCTGCCCGTCGATTCGCCGCTGCTCAGCCTGCCCAACGTGGTCGCGCTGCCGCACATCGGTTCGGCAACCCATGAGACGCGCTACAACATGGCGGCCACCGCCGTGGATAACCTGATCGCCGCGCTGGGCGGAAGGGTGGAGAAAAACTGCGTGAACCCGCAGGTTCAGGGATAGAAACGAAAAAACCCGCCAGAAGGCGGGTTTTTGAATTTTGTGCTACTGGGTTGGAAGCTTACAGGCTTACAACGTTACCAGCTGCTGGGCCTTTAGCGCCGCTTTCGATGGTGAAGGACACTTTCTGACCTTCGTCCAGAGATTTGTAGCCATCGTTCTGGATAGCAGAGAAGTGTACGAACACATCTTTAGAGCCATCGTCAGGAGTGATGAAGCCGAAACCTTTATCAGCGTTGAACCATTTTACCAGACCAGTCATTTTAGCAGACATAGAAATTACCTTATTAACAAATATATTGTGCCTTCCGGCTTGATGGATTGCGTTACAGATTTTTAAGCGATGAAGGAAGGGTCACTACGAAGGGTATCTATGGATAACAATCTGGACTGCTTAACTAAACTGCTTTAGGTCTGTGTAACAAACCGACGGGGATAGTTATACCGATGTGGTAGATGAATGACAAGCGTTATTTTGATCAATGATAAAAAAACCCCGCCTGAAGCGGGGTTTTGCACTTATTCCGTCGCGGCGACTGCCGCACTCCACGCCTGGCTGAAGGCCTGGTGCTGGGAGGCCAGCGGCCCAATCAGGCTGTTGTATTCGCTTGCCTGCTGGGAAGTCGGGAACTGGATGCCGTTAGAGACAAAGCTCACCTGCGTACCCTGCTGAGAAATAAAATCACCCACCTGCACCAGCTGCTGAGTGAAAATCTGCGCGGCCGGGATCAGCGGCTGCAGGGCGTCAGACGGTTTGATTACCACTTTCTCATACACTTTATCGAAGACCGGCTTGAGATCGTCGCCCTGCTTCAGCGCGGAGCGGGACGCATCAGCCTGCATTTTTGCGTTTTGCAGCTGCTGGCTCAACACGCCGAGCGCGCCGTTAGACTGACGCAGCGGCTCGCGCTGGGTCATGTAATCCTGCGGCATACGAATCGCGTTAACGCTGTCCACTACCGGACGAATGCCGGAATCCATCGCCTGGCTCACCTGCTGCGAATAGCCGTAAAGGATCGCGTAATCAGAGACGAAGGGTCCAAACTGTTTTTTCTGATCCGCAGTCAGCGTTGGCAAACGCTCGCCGCTGCGCATCACGGTATTCTGCAGAAAATCGATAAACGCTTTGCGCTGATCGCCTTCTTTATCGAAACACCCACTCAGGCTAACTACCATCAACAACGCCGCAATAGGCGCAAACCAGCGAGAGCAGGACTTTCCTGTCGCCATTTTATTACTCCTTTCACCCAAAAAAGCGCACACCGGCACACGCGTGCCTGACGGCTTACAAGAATAGTCCAGGTCAGCGCTGCAAGATACCCTTTTCACGCAAAACGGCTATTGCCGTTTTATTTCTGACTATTTACAAAAAAATACGCTGGCTAAGTGTTTTATGCGTAATCAGAGCATTAGCCTTCCCCTTCCGAGAGCTGAAACGCTTAAGGCATTCATTACCGCACGATTAATCACACCCGTGACGATCCGATGTTTGTTCCAGAGACTATTCTTAACAGGCTCTCTATTGTTCACGATCCCGCAGTGTGATTTAAGAGGAGTTCTCAATGGAATTAAAAGATCCTGAGTTTGAGCTGCTGAGCAGCCTGGAACAGATTATTTTTAAAGATGTCCCGCAGACGATTACTCTGCAACAGAAATCCAATCCCTTTACCGAATTTGAGCGATTACGCAAAGGGTCTGGACTCAAAACGGATGAATTCGCCAGAGCCATGGGCGTCAGCGTGGCGATGGTGCTGGAGTGGGAATCGAAACGCGAAAAGCCCACACCAACCGAGTTAAAGCTGATGAGCCTGATTCAGGCGAACCCTGCCCTCAGCAAGCAGATAGCGTAAAAAAGTTTGTTTCCGCCCCCGCCGTTGCGGGGGTTTGTGTGTTAAAGGCTTTCACAACGCCAGCCGTTTTCTCCCCATACCAGCTCATGCGTCAGCCCGAGCCCTTTCAGGAAAGCCTCATCATGTGATACGACCAGCAGCGCGCCGGGAAACTCGGCGAGCGCCGCCTCGATCGCCTGAACGGATGCTAAATCAAGATGGTTCGTGGGTTCATCCAGCAATAAAAGCCGTGCCGCCTCTTCTCGCCACAGCGCACAGGCAAGCGCGGCCTTCAGGCGTTCACCGCCGCTCAGCTCGGCCAGCGGGAGCGTCACTTTATCCGCGCCCAGCTGAAGCTGCGCCAGACGGGTGCGCAGCGCGCCCGCTTCCAGCGGCGTATTGCTCAGGTTGAGGTGCGCCATCACCGACAGGGAAAGATCCAGCTGCGACAGATGCTGATCGAGATACGCGCACGCCACCGACCGCTGGCAGGCACCCGAGACAGCAGGCTCTGTTCCCAGGATCGCTCTCAACAGGGTGGATTTCCCGCAGCCGTTCGGTCCGCGCAGCGCCACGCGCATGGGGCCATCCATTCGCCAGCTAAGAGGCGGGATAGTCACATGCGGCAGTACCAGATCCTCAAGCACCAGCACCTGTTTTCCTTCGGCAATGCGGCTGCCTGGGAGGGTAAACATGACCGGGCTATCCTCCTCCACCCGCTCGCGCGCCTTGTTTACCGCGGCATTCAGCGCCTCGTTTTGATCGCTATGCTGCTTTTTCCAGGCACCGATGCGCTCCTTTGCCGCGCCTTTGTATTTGACCCGCTCGAACGAGGCGATATTGAGCGTATCGACGGTGCGCAGCGTTTTTGCCGAGCGCCTCTGGCTGTCGTCATGCTCTTTTTGCATACGCGCGCGGGTGCGTTTCCGCTCCGTCGCCGCGTGCTCCAGGGCCGAGCGGGCGGCCTGCTGCTCGGCATCACGCTGGCGCTGGTAGGCCGCGTAATCGCCTCCGTAGCTGCGCAGGCCTGCGGCGCTGAGCTCAAGAATGCGCGGCACCCGGGAGAGCAGCTCACGATCGTGGGAGGCCACCAGCGCGCCGCCCTGATAGCGGCCAAGTTGATCGTAAAACCATGCCCGGCCCTGCCGATCGAGGTGGTTGGTCGGTTCATCCAGCAGCAGATAATCTGCACCTGCGGTAAACGCCCCGCAAAGCAGCGCGCGGATGCGCTCGCCGCCGCTGAGCGCTGCGGCAGGCCTGTTCGGTTCAAATGGCGGAAGCTTTGCATCGATAAAGGCATCGCACAGACGCTCGGCTAAATCCCAGTATCCGTCCAGGTTATCCAGATCTTCAGGCTGATAATTGCCGCTATCGATGCGCTCTCTTGCAGCGAAGATTGAGGAAAAACCAAGGAGTTCCGCCAGCGTGGTATGCGGGTAAATATCGTGCTGTTGTGCCACGTAGGCAACCGTGCCAAAACGCTCAATATGACCGCTGGCGGGTTCGTCTATCCCCGCGAGCAGGCGCAAAAGCCGCGTTTTTCCGCTCCCGTTACGCCCCACCAGCCCGCAAAGGGATGGCTCCAGCGCGAGATTCAGCGGGCCAAAAAGGGTATCGCCCGTCGCAAACTGACAGGTGATCTGATGCAAAATAAAAGAAGGGGACTGCGCAAAATGAGCCATAAGCACTCCTGAATGAAATCAAAACATCCCCTGCCGACGCGGTCGCGTTTAGCAAGGATCGAAATTCATCAGTCGTGTTTGTTCATTTTCGGGGGGCGCTCCTGAGGAGAAAGTTAACGGGGTAAGGATAGCGGTATATTGCTGACCGTTACAAGGTTAATTTTTCAGCAGCGCGCCATAAAAAAACCCGCCGAAGCGGGTTTTGAGCATGAATTGGCCCGTGCAAGCGCAGCGCTGCCGGGCAGCAGGCGCATTACTGCAGCAGCGAAATATCCGCTACGCGCAGGAACAGCTCGCGCAGTTTTTCAAGCATCGTCAGGCGGTTAACGCGCAGCTCTTTGTCTTCTACGTTGACCATAACCTTTTCGAAGAAGGCATCCACCGGCTCGCGCAGCTCGGCCAGCTCCACCAGCGCTTCCTGATAGCGACCTTCAGCAAAAAGCGGTTCCAGCTTGTCGCGCAGCACCACAACCTGCATGGCGAGGGCGATCTCTTCCGGCTCTTTCAGCGTCGCGGCGTTCACGCGCTCGTTGAGCGTCTCGTCGGATTTCGCCAGAATGTTGGATACGCGCTTGTTGGCCGCCGCCAGCGCAGATGACGCTTCCAGCGTGCGGAAGTGGGACACCGCCTTCATACGCGCGTCGAAATCTGCCGGGCGCGTCGGACGGCGCGCCAGCACCGCCTGAATGGTATCGACGGTGTAGCCTTCGTCCTGATACCAGGCGCGGAAACGACCGAGCATGAAGTCGATAACGTCATCCACTACTTTCACGTTGGTCAGCTTGTCGCCGTACAGACGCACCGCTTCTTCGGTCAGGGTTTGCAGATCGAGGTTGAGGTTCTTCTCAACGATGATACGCAGCACGCCCAGCGCGGCACGACGCAGCGCAAACGGGTCTTTATCGCCTTTTGGATGCTGGCCGATGCCGAAAATACCCGCCAGGGTGTCCATTTTGTCGGCAATCGCCACGGCGCAGGCCACCGGGTTAGACGGCAGATCGTCACCCGCAAAGCGCGGCTGATATTGTTCGTTCAGAGCGACAGCAACGTCTTCCGCTTCACCATCGTGACGCGCGTAGTGCATGCCCATAACGCCCTGGGTGTCGGTAAATTCGAACACCATGTTGGTCATCAGGTCGCACTTGGACAGCAGGCCCGCGCGGGTCGCGTGGTTCACGTCAGCGCCGATTTCGCGCGCAATCCAGCCGGACAGCTCCGCAATACGGTCGGTCTTGTCGCGCAGCGTACCTAGCTGCTGCTGGAACAGTACGGTTTGCAGGCGCGGCAGGTTATCTTCAAGACGCTTTTTACGGTCGGTGTTAAAGAAGAACTCCGCATCCGCCAGGCGTGGACGAACCACCTTCTCGTTGCCGGAGATAATCTGGATCGGATCTTTGGATTCGATGTTAGCGACGAAGATAAAGTTTGGCAGCAGCTTGCCGTCGTTGGCGTAGACGGGGAAGTACTTCTGGTCACCCTTCATGGTGTACACCAGCGCTTCCGCCGGAACGGCCAGGAACTTCTCTTCGAACTTCGCCGTGAGCACCACCGGCCATTCAACCAAAGAGGTCACTTCTTCCAGCAGGCTTTCGCTCAGGTCGGCGTTACCGCCAATCTTACGCGCCGCTTCTTCGGCATCCGCTTTGATTTTCGCTTTACGCTGCTCGTAATCGGCAATGACCTTACCGCGCTCCAGCAGGATCTGCGGGTACTGATCGGCGTTGTCGATGGTGAACTCCGGCTCGCCCATAAAGCGGTGGCCGCGGATCACGCGATCGGACGCGACGCCCAGGATGGTGGCAGGGATGACGGTGTCGCCCAGCAGCAGGGTCACGGTGTGTACCGGACGCACGAAGTGCACGTCGGACGCGCCCCAGCGCATCAGCTTAGGAATTGGCAGCTTGGCCAGCGAGGTGGCAACCATGTTGGGCAGCAGCGCTTCCGCGCTTTCGCCTTTAACATGGGCGCGATACAGCAGCCATTCGCCTTTATCGGTGGTCAGACGCTCGGCCTGATCGACGGTAATACCGCAGCCGCGCGCCCAGCCTTCAGCCGCTTTGCTCGGCTTGCCTTCCGCGTCAAACGCCTGGGCAATCGCCGGGCCACGTTTTTCAACTTCACGATCCGGCTGGGATGCCGCCAGATTTGCTACCTTCAGCGCCAGACGGCGAGGTGCAGCAAACCATTCAATTTTACCGTGCGCCAGGCCAGCGTTATCCAGCTCGGCGGTCACGTTCGCAGCAAAAGATTCAGCCAGGCTGCGCAGGGCTTTTGGTGGCAGCTCTTCGGTGCCGATTTCCACCAGGAAAGTTTTCTCAGACATGGCCGCCTCTTATTTGTTTCGGTTGCACATCGGGAAGCCAAGGGCTTCACGGGACGCGTAGTAAGCTTCTGCAACGGCTTTGGTCAGGGTACGAATACGCAGAATGTAGCGCTGACGTTCAGTCACGGAGATGGCTTTGCGGGCGTCCAGCAGGTTGAAGCTGTGGGCGGCCTTCAGAATACGCTCGTAGGCTGGCAGCGGCAGCGGAGTCTCCAGCGCCAGCAGCTGCTGGGCTTCTTTCTCGTACTGCTCGAAGCAGGTGAACAGGAAGTCCACGTCCGCGTACTCGAAGTTATAGGTGGATTGCTCCACTTCGTTCTGATGGAACACGTCGCCGTAGGTGGTTTTACCCAGCGGGCCGTCGCTCCAGACCAGGTCGTAAACGCTGTCTACGCCCTGAATGTACATCGCCAGACGTTCCAGACCGTAGGTGATTTCACCGGTGATCGGTTTACATTCCAGACCGCCAACCTGCTGGAAGTAGGTAAACTGCGTCACTTCCATGCCGTTCAGCCACACTTCCCAGCCCAGGCCCCAGGCACCCAGCGTAGGGTTTTCCCAGTTATCTTCCACGAAACGGATGTCGTGGATGGTTGGGTCCATGCCCAGCTCTTTCAGCGACCCAAGGTACAGCTCCTGAATGTTGTCCGGAGAGGGCTTAATGACCACCTGGAACTGATAGTAGTGCTGCAGTCGGTTCGGGTTTTCGCCGTAACGGCCATCGGTAGGACGGCGGGATGGCTGCACATAGGCCGTTGCCATCGGCTCTGGCCCCAGCGCGCGCAGGCTGGTCATCGGGTGTGAAGTGCCTGCGCCAACTTCCATGTCCAATGGTTGAACAATGGTGCAGCCCTGGCGAGCCCAGTAATCCTGCAAGGTCAGGATCAGGCCCTGAAAGGTCTTGGTATCAAACTTTTGCATAGTATTTCGTGCTGGATACGTGTGGTTTTAAATGGAAGGGACCAGTATACCCGCTGGCTGCAAGATATACAGTACGAAACGGGGTTGTTTCGGGAAAATTGGGAAATTAGGCCTGCAGGCCTGCGCCTTCAGGCGCTCTGACCGCTGATTATGCGCGCACGCTAGCGCATGGAGAGATGCAAAAACTGGCCGTCCGCGTCAAAAGAGCAGACAAAGCCCTCTTTACGCGCAGTATTGCCCCGCATCTCATAGCTTCCCTGATAGCGCTCCAGGCCGGTGACGGTAATCTTCTGCACGTCCGAGTTATAGCGGCGTGCGGCCTGGTCCTTGCAGAGTGATTCCATATTCAGTGAACGTTCCGGGCTAATTTTGCCCTGCTGCGCTTTTTGCACAGGTGCTTCTGGCGAACCACTGCATCCTGCAAGCGTAAGCAGCAGAGCGAGCGTCATCACGCGCTTGATCATCATTTTTATTACCGCCCTGGCCTGTGGCTGTTATTTTTAATATCACTGCTTTTATAGATTACGGTTTGGCATTCTGCGAATCTCATTGCTTCCGTGCAAGTTTACGCAACAAAAGTCAGATTTTTCTAACGGAAAGCTTACGCACTCTGGTGGTCACACTGTTTTTACAAGGAATACAGGGGAACTGATGCAGTCAAAAATTAGCTGGATTGATAACCTGCGGGGCATAGCGTGCCTGATGGTGGTGATGATCCATACCACGACCTGGTATGTCACTAACGCCCACAGCATCAGCCCTGTTAACTGGGGCATCGCGAATATTCTTAACTCTGCCTCCCGCGTGAGCGTGCCGCTGTTCTTTATGATTTCAGGCTTTCTTTTTTTTGGCGAACGTAGCGCCCAGCCAAAACACTTCATTCGCATTGCGTCATGCCTGGCGTTCTACAGCGCCGTCGCGCTGCTTTACATCGTCCTGTTCACCTCAATCAACGCCGAGTTAAGCCTTAAAAATCTTCTGCAAAAACCGGTGTTCTACCACCTGTGGTTCTTCTTCGCCATACTCGTTATTTATCTGGTTTCGCCTCTGATCCAGGTAAAAAACGTTAGCGGCAAGATGCTGCTGGCGCTGATGGTGGTGATTGGCATCGTGGCTAACCCCAATACCGTTTCGCAGAAAATAGACGGCTTTGAGTGGCTGCCGGTAAATCTCTACATCAACGGCGATACCTTTTACTACATCCTCTACGGCATGCTGGGGCGTGCGATCGGCATGATGGACACCCGCAGGCGCGGGATGAACTGGCTGTGCGGAGCGCTATGTGTCCTCGCCGTGGTGGTCATATCGCGTGGGACGCTGCACGAGCTGCAGTGGCGCGGCAACTTTGCCGATACCTGGTATCTCTATTGCGGCCCGATGGTCTTTATCTGCGCCGTGTCGCTGCTGACGCTGGTAAAAAATACGCTGAACGAGCGCCCTCTTCCGGTACTGGCGTTCGTCTCACGCCACTCTCTGGGCATTTATGGTTTTCATGCGCTGGTGATCCACGCGCTACGCACGCGAGGGGTGGAGCTGAAAAGCTGGCCCGCGCTGGATATCGTCTGGATTTTCACCGCTACGCTGGCCGTCAGCCTGCTGCTGTCGATGCTGCTGCAAAAAATCGATACGCGCAGGTTTGTAAGCTAGCCAGTGGAACGGGGCGTTGTAGGCCGGGTAAGCGCAGCGCCACCCGGCGGATATTTATGACATCAGCGGCAAAAGCTGCTGATAAACGTTGCGGAAAACAACACGTCTTTCTGCGTAGCGAGCATGATTTTTCGCGTCAGGAGTGTGCTGCTGTTCAAGCGGTAACTGTGGCAAAAGCGAGCGCAACGGCCTATCAGGGTTCATCGCAATCTGCGCCAGCCGCGCCGCGCCAAGGGCTGGCCCCACGTCGCCGCCGGTGCGGTAATCAAGCTGCAGGCCGCTAATATCCGCCAGCATCTGCCGCCAGTACGGGCTTCGCGCGCCGCCGCCAATTAGCGTGATGCTGGACGGCTTCAGGCCACAGTCATGCACCACGTCCATACCGTCTGCCAGCGCATATCCCACACCTTCAAGCACCGCACGCGCCAGCTCCGCCGGACCGTGCTGGTGCGTTAAGCCAAAGAACACGCCTTTTGCCTCCGGGTTGTTATGCGGCGTGCGCTCGCCGGAAAGGTAAGGCAAAAACCAGACGGCACCCGCACCTTCATCCGCATGCTGTGCCGCGGCGATAAGCGCCGGAACATCGTCCATGCCGGTAAGCTTCGCCGCCCAGTCAAGGCACGATGCCGCACTCAGCATCACCGACATCAGGTGCCATTTGCCCGGCAGCGCATGGCAGAAACTGTGTACTGCGCTTTCAGGATTGCTGCGATAGCCATCGCTCACCGCAAAGTAAACCCCGGAGGTCCCGAGCGAAAGCATCGCCTGACCGGACTCAACCATGCCTACGCCAACCGCCCCCGCAGCGTTATCGCCACCACCCGCCACCACCGGCACGGCGGGCATATTCCAGCGTTCAGCAATGGATGGCTGTAGCGTCCCCGTTATCTCGCTGCCTTCGAAAAGCGTAGGCATATGGTCGCGGGTCAGCTGGCATGCTTCCAGCATCGCCTCGCTCCAGTCGCGCTTCGCTACGTCGAGCCACATCGTGCCCACCGCGTCAGACATATCGCTGGCGAAATCGCCCGTCATGCGAAAACGCAGATAATCTTTTGGCAGCAGCACCTTCGCAACCTGCCGGAAAACCTCCGGTTCGTGGCGCTGCACCCACAGAAGTTTAGGCGCCGTGAAGCCGGGCATCATCAGGTTGCCGGTAATATCACGCGAGTTCGGTACGCTCGCCTCAAGGATGGCGCACTCTTGCGCGCAGCGGCCGTCGTTCCACAGGATAGCCGGGCGCAGCACGCGATGCTGGTCGTCCAGCAGCGTTGCGCCGTGCATTTGCCCAGCGATGCCCAGCGCCTTTACGTCCCGCAGGCCGTGCTGCTCGCCTAACGCTTTCATTGCGCGGTCCGTCGCCTGCCACCATTGCTCAGGGTCTTGTTCTGACCAAAGCGGATGCGGGCGTGAAACCTGCAGCTTTTCTCCCTGCGTGGCTAACACGTCACCCTGCTCGCTTAATAAAATGACCTTAACGCCAGATGTGCCAAGATCGATCCCGATGTACATAGCGTGGATTCCTTAACTGAAAATGCCCGGTGGCGCTGCGCTAACCGGGCCTACATGCGGTTATTTATCGAACAGGTAGTGGTTGACCAGGTTCTCCAGCAGTTCCTGATGCCCGCTCTGGTGCTGCGGCGCAAGCTGATGCTGTTCAGCGTACTTCGCGATCTCGGCAAGGGATAACTGGCCTTTCAAAATTTGCTGGCCCAGCTCACTGTTCCAGCCGCCGTAGCGCTTCGCAACGCGCTTATCCAGCTCGCCGTCTTCAATCATACGGGCAGCCACCTTCAGCGCCAGCGCCATGGTATCCATTGCGCCAATGTGGCCGTAGAACAGATCGTATTTATCGGTGCTCTGGCGACGCACTTTGGCATCAAAGTTAAGCCCGCCGGTGGTAAAGCCGCCCGCTTTGATGATTTCGTACATCACCAGCGCGTTCTCCTCCACGCTGTTCGGGAACTGGTCGGTATCCCAGCCCAGCTGCGGGTCACCGCGGTTTGCGTCAACCGAACCGAAGATCCCTAACGCGATAGCAGAGGCGATTTCATGGTGGAACGAGTGGCCCGCCAGCGTCGCATGGTTAGCCTCAATGTTCACCTTGATCTCTTTTTCCAGGCCAAACTGCTTCAGGAAGCCGTAAACGGTCGCCACGTCATAGTCATATTGATGTTTGGTTGGCTCCTGCGGCTTCGGTTCAATCAGCAATGTGCCGCGGAAGCCGATTTTGTGCTTATGGTCGACCACCATCTGCATAAAGCGGCCAATCTGCTCGCGCTCCTGGCGCAGGTCGGTGTTCAGCAGGGTTTCATACCCTTCACGGCCGCCCCACAGGACATAGTTTTCGCCGCCCAGCTGGTGCGTTGCGTTCATCGCCGTCACCACCTGCGTGGCCGCCCAGCTGAACACTTCCGGGTCCGGATTGGTTGCCGCCCCTGCGCCATAGCGCGGGTTGGTAAAACAGTTTGCGGTACCCCACAGCAGCTTCACGCCGCTTTCCTGCTGTTTTGCCGCCAGCACGTCCACCATCTGGGCAAAGTTATTCAGGTACTCTTTCAGCGATGCGCCTTCCGGTGAGACATCCACATCGTGGAAGCAGTAGTACGGCACGTTCAGCTTGTGGAAAAATTCAAACGCCACATCCGCTTTCCGCTTCGCCAGCTCAATGGCCTCACCCGGCTGCTGCCACGGACGATCGAAAGCGCCAACACCGAACATATCCGCACCGTTCCAGCAGAAGGTATGCCAGTAACAGGCGGCGAAGCGCAGATGGTCTTCCATGCGTTTACCCAGCACCCGCTCATCCGGGTTGTAATGACGGAAGGCTAAGGGATTGGTCGTTTTCGGGCCTTCATAACGAACGCGATCGAGTTGGTCGAAATAAGCTTGCATATTGAGCTCCATAATCAAGAGATGCGGCGGGTAGTCGATACTGGAGTAATAGTGAATAGACATTCCAGCTTGCTCAATTACGTTATTTCACACTGCTATTGAGAGAATGCACAACTGTGCGCTGGCTCGCAAAATAATGTGCGAGAAAACTTTTTCTCGGGGCTTATTCCAGAATCAAATGTAATTAGTACGTTACGCATTTTAAAATCCGATCGCGGTCATAAATTGAGAAATAAACCAAATATCGTAACGAGAAGATAAAAATCTGTAATTGCCAGCAGGACTTTCCACGTTAAAAATTTGCTGCGTCTCAGCAGTAAATGTTTCTTTTATCTCAGCAACACATATCCCTACAAAAAGGCACAATAATTATGAAGATAAAGAACTTAACCCTTACGCTCTGCACGACTCTCCTGCTCGCAAGCTTTGCCGGTCACGCCAAAGAGGTCAAAATCGGCATGGCGATTGACGACCTTCGCCTGGAACGCTGGCAAAAAGATCGCGATATTTTTGTTAAAAAAGCGGAATCACTCGGGGCGCAGGTCTTTGTACAATCGGCCAACGGCAACGAAGAAACGCAAATGTCGCAAATTGAAAATATGATCAACCGCGGCGTCGACGTGCTGGTCATTATCCCTTACAACGGCCAGGTGCTCAGTAACGTTGTAAAAGAAGCCAAACAGGAAGGAATAAAAGTTCTGGCTTACGATCGCATGATTAATAATGCCGACATCGATTTTTATATTTCCTTTGATAATGAAAAAGTCGGTGAACTTCAGGCTAAAAGCCTGATCGACAAGGTTCCTCAGGGAAATTATTTCCTGATGGGCGGCTCCCCGGTGGATAACAACGCAAAATTGTTCCGTGAAGGCCAGATGAAAGTGCTTAAGCCGTATATCGACGACGGAAAAATTAAGGTGGTCGGCGATCAGTGGGCAGACGGCTGGCTGCCGGAAAATGCGCTGAAAATTATGGAAAACGCGCTGACCGCCAACAATAACAAAATCGATGCCGTCGTGGCCTCTAACGATGCGACAGCTGGCGGTGCCATTCAGGCGCTCAGCGCACAAGGCCTTGCGGGGAAAGTGGCGATATCAGGTCAGGATGCCGACCTCGCGGGCGTGAAGCGCATTATCGCAGGCACGCAGACCATGACGGTGTATAAGCCGATTACCGAGCTTGCCAATACGGCTGCGGAAATCGCCGTCGAGCTGGGAAATGGCCAGCAGCCTAAAGCGGATTCCACCCTTAATAACGGCCTGAAGGACGTTCCGGCTCGCCTGCTTACCCCGATTGAAGTCAATAAAGAGAACATTGACGCCACCGTGATTAAAGACGGTTTCCATAAAAAGAGTGAACTGTAATCCAGCGCCGCCCCTGCAGAGCGGGGGCGCATCGACCAGCCCGGTATTTTCCTTCGGTCACGTGGAGCAGTTATGCCTTATTTACTTGAAATGAAAAGTATCACCAAAGCCTTTGGCGCGGTGAAAGCCGTCGATAACGTGAGCCTGCGCCTGAACCCCGGCGAAGTGGTATCGTTATGCGGTGAAAATGGTTCCGGTAAATCGACGCTGATGAAGGTGCTCTGCGGCATTTACCCTTACGGCAGCTATGACGGTGAAATCGTTTTTGCTGGCGAAGTGATTCAGGCTTCGCACATCCGCGATACCGAACGCAAAGGTATCGCCATTATTCACCAGGAGCTGGCGCTGGTGAAACACCTCACCGTTCTGGAGAATATTTTCCTCGGTGCTGAAATTTCACGCCACGGCGTGCTCGATTACGACACCATGACGCTGCGCTGCGAAAAGCTGCTGGCGCAGGTCAGCCTTGCTATTTCCCCCGACACCCGCGTGGGCGATCTCGGCCTCGGCCAGCAGCAGCTGGTTGAAATCGCTAAAGCGCTAAATAAACAGGTGCGTCTGCTGATCCTCGATGAGCCGACCGCCTCGCTCACCGAGCAGGAAACCGCCGTTCTGCTTAACATCATCCGCGATCTGCAAAACCACGGTATCGCCTGCATCTATATTTCGCACAAGCTTAACGAAGTGAAGGCCATATCTGACACCATCTGCGTGATCCGCGACGGGCAGCACATCGGCACGCGCGAAGCCGCGGGCATGAGCGAAGATGACATCATCACCATGATGGTCGGACGCGAGCTGACCGCGCTTTATCCGAACGAACCACACGCAGTGGGCGAAGAGGTGCTGCGCGTGGAAAACCTGACCGCGTGGCATCCCGTTAATCGCCATATCAAACGCGTCAATAACGTCTCTTTCTCACTTCATCGCGGCGAGATCCTTGGCATCGCAGGTCTGGTCGGTGCCGGACGTACCGAAGCCGTACAGTGCCTGTTCGGCGTCTGGCCGGGACGCTGGGAAGGGACTGTTTACATCGACGGCCAGCCGGTAAAAATCAGCAACTGCCAGCAGGCCATTGCGCACGGTCTTGCCATGGTACCGGAGGACAGAAAAAAAGACGGCATCGTGCCCGTCATGGCGGTGGGCAAGAACGTTACGCTGGCCGCGCTTAATCAGTTCACCGACAGGCTGAGCAGCCTGGACGATGCGGCCGAGCAGCGGTGCATCCTGGATTCACTCGCGCGACTGAAGGTGAAAACCTCCTCTCCGGAGCTGGCCATCGGACGCCTCAGCGGCGGCAATCAGCAGAAGGCCATTCTGGCGCGCTGCCTGCTGTTAAATCCACGCATTCTGATTCTGGATGAGCCGACGCGCGGAATTGATATCGGCGCGAAATACGAAATCTACAAGCTGATTAACCAGCTTGTGCAGCAGGGGATTGCCGTCATTGTTATCTCGTCTGAATTACCCGAAGTGCTGGGCCTGAGCGACCGTATTTTGGTCATGCACGAAGGCAAGCTAAAAGCCAACCTGACCAACCAGGGCCTGACCCAGGAAAAGGTCATGGAAGCCGCATTAAGGAGCGAACGCCATGTCGAAAAGCAACCCGTCTGATATCAAAGCCGCTGTCCCGACGCCCGGCGCGTTTTCGGGACTTAAAGCGCTAAACCTGCAGGTTTTCGTGATGATTGCCGCCATCATCGTCATCATGCTGTTTTTCACCTGGATGACGGACGGCTCGTATCTGAGCGCCCGCAACGTCTCTAACCTGCTGCGCCAGACCGCGATCACCGGCATTCTGGCCGTGGGGATGGTTTTCGTCATTATCTCTGCGGAGATTGACCTCTCGGTGGGGTCGATGATGGGCCTGCTCGGCGGCGTGGCCGCGATATTCGACGTATGGCTTGGCTGGCCGCTGCCTCTGACCATTGCCGTTACGCTGGTCCTTGGATTGCTGCTCGGCGCGTGGAACGGCTGGTGGGTGGCCTATCGCAAAGTGCCGTCGTTCATCGTCACCCTGGCGGGAATGCTGGCGTTTCGCGGCATTTTAATCGGGATTACCAACGGCACCACGGTTTCCCCCACCAGCGCCGCCATGTCGCAGATTGGGCAGAGCTATCTCTCTGACGGCGTTGGCTTTACGCTCGGGGTTATCGGGCTGATGGCCTTCGTTGCGTGGCAGTGGCGCGGGCGCATGCGCCGACAGGCGCTGGGCTTATCGTCTTCGGCATCAACCTCCGCCGTTGGCCGCCAGGCGCTCACCGCCGTTATCGTGCTGGGCGCCATCTGGCTGCTGAACGACTATCGCGGCGTGCCGACGCCGGTTCTGCTGCTCGCGCTCCTGCTGCTGGGCGGCATGTTTATGGCCACGCGCACGGCCTTTGGGCGCCGTATTTACGCTATTGGCGGCAATATTGAAGCGGCGCGGCTGTCAGGCATCAACGTGGAACGCACCAAGCTGGCGGTCTTTGCCATCAACGGCCTGATGGTTGCCATCGCGGGGCTGATCCTCAGCTCGCGCCTGGGGGCGGGTTCACCGTCTGCGGGTAACATTGCGGAACTGGATGCTATCGCGGCGTGCGTAATCGGTGGAACCAGCCTCGCAGGCGGTGTGGGCAGCGTGGCAGGTGCTGTAATGGGCGCATTTATTATGGCGTCGCTGGATAACGGAATGAGTATGATGGACGTCCCGACGTTTTGGCAGTATATCGTCAAGGGCGCCATTCTGCTGCTCGCCGTGTGGATGGATTCTGCGACCAAGCGACGGGCGTGAACACAACCTCCTCTTATTTGGGAAACAGGCCATGTTTGAAAAGCGTCACCGCATAACGTTGTTATTCAATGCCAACAAAGCCTATGACCGTCAGGTTGTGGAGGGCGTTGGGGAATATTTGCAGGCGTCGCAATCCGAGTGGGATATCTTTATTGAAGAAGATTTCCGCATGCGTCTTGAGAACATAAAAGACTGGCTGGGCGACGGGGTCATCGCGGACTATGACGACCCCGTTATTGAGCAACTGCTGAAGGATGTCGACGTCCCTATCGTGGGCGTTGGCGGCTCTTACCACGCTCCCGAGAACTACCCGCCCGTTCACTACATCGCCACCGACAATCATGCGCTGGTCGAGAGCGCCTTTTTGCACTTAAAAGAGAAAGGCGTGCATCGCTTTGCGTTTTACGGCCTGCCGGCGTCGAGCGGCAAGCGCTGGGCGGTAGAGCGCGAACATGCGTTTTGCCAGATCGTCGCGCAGGAGAAGTACCGCGGCGTGGTGTATCAGGGGCTGGAGACGGCGCCCGAAAACTGGCAGCACGCGCAAAACCGGCTGGCGGACTGGCTGCAAACGCTGCCGCCGCAAACCGGGATTATCGCCGTCACCGACGCCAGGGCGCGCCACGTGCTGCAGGTCTGCGAACATCTGCATATCCCGGTTCCGGAAAAACTCTGCGTGATCGGCATTGATAACGAAGAGCTGACGCGCTATCTGTCGCGCGTCGCGCTCTCTTCCGTGGCGCAGGGCACGCGCCAGATGGGCTACCAGGCCGCCAAGCTGCTTCACAGACTGTTAGATAACGAGGCATTACCGCTTCAGCGCCTGCTGGTTCCGCCCGTTCGCGTGGTGGAGCGACGCTCTACGGACTACCGCTCGTTAAGCGACCCGGCGGTAATTCAGGCCATGCACTACATTCGCAACAATGCCTGCAAGGGCATTAAGGTCGATCAGGTGCTGGATTCGGTAGGCATTTCACGCTCCAATCTTGAGAAGCGTTTTAAGGAAGAGGTGGGCGAAACTATTCACGCGGTCATTCACGCTGAAAAGCTGGAGAAAGCGCGGAGCCTGTTAATTTCTACGTCGCTCTCAATTAATGAAATTTCACAGATGTGCGGCTACCCCTCGCTGCAATACTTTTACTCGGTATTCAGGAAAGAGTACGACACTACGCCAAAAGAGTATCGGGAACGTCACAGTGAAGTATTGATTTAGAAAAGAAAACGCCTTCCATGAGGAAGGCGTTTTTTTATTTGAACTACATGTGCGCGGCAATTAAGCGCTGGTTATCCTGGTACATCGCAAACAAATAGTTGTTATAGCGTTGTCCCTGCGTGGAATACCCTTTCAGCTTGTGAATCATGGTGCTTGCAGTAACTTCCTGATCCGCTTTACGCAGCTGCGCGCGCGACTTGCGGAAAGAAGAGTAGGCTGGGTGCGTATTCAGATTAACCACATAGGCGTTAACTGAATCCTTCACCGATTCAAACTGGGAATAGCCTTTCACTTTACCTGGCGCATTGGTACAACGGCCTTTCATGCACTTCATGCCGAAAAGGTTGTTGTTGTTTCGCGCAAGCTTAGAGGTTCCCCAGCCGCTTTCTGCGGCTGCCATAGTGGCGACCATGCTGCCAGGAATAATATCCACGCGTTCAAGCAGCGAGTTCCACGGTACACGGCGGGTGTTACCGTTCCAGCTCACCTTATAGCGTTTGGCGATATTCTGCAGACGCTTACGTTCGGACGGCGACCAGCGGCTGTCGTACTGCTTGGAAATTAGCCAGTTACGATCTGCCGTAATCGCAGCATTTTGACTTGTTATATAAGGCATTACCGTCCGGAGAAACGCTTTTTTTCGTGGTGTCCCGGAAGGGTATTTTCGCAAATCAGGAAGTGAACTACTCTTTGCACTATTGCGAGAATACTCTTGTTTACTGCTAACCTTACTTTTACTCGTCGTCTTTATGACGTGGGCTTTCTTACTCGTTGTATCCGTGTGCGTCTTCGCAAGCACCCCACCCGAAAATGCAAGGGTGAGTAACATGAGTATCGAAGCCCCATATCGTCGAATGGGAGTCGATATCATTAGGTCTCCTGGCTGGATTTATTCATTCCAACACCTTATTTTTTTCTCGAAATTGAGAGCGGAATCTCAAATCATACCAAAAATAGACTGCAAGAGCACGTTTAGAAATAGTCCAAATCCGAAACCATGTCATCTCAAACGTGCTCATTAAAACGCCAAATCTAAAAAATTGTGTGCGATATCGCAGATAACGCTCTGGATTTGCGCGGGATCACTCATCCTTTGATGTCCTCCCGCCCGAACGCGTCAGAGGAGGATTTTTTCATTTGCAGCGGATGCCACACTGGTTAAAAATCCCGCGACAGGAAAATGGAATGAAACGCTCCACTTTGGCACTTATGCTCTTACCCGCAATGGCGCATGCCGGCTGGTCGTCGGCGGACTTTACTGCTTTCAAAAAAGACAGTGCTGGCATTTTCACCAGTACGGCAGCGCTGACGAAGGGTACCCGCCCTCTGACCCTGCGTTTTGACAACGCGTGCTGGCAGCCGGCCGATGCGATAAAACTCAACGAGATGCTGTCGCTCAAACCCTGTGAAGGTACGCCGCCGCAGTGGCGTCTGTTCCGCGACGGAGATTATCAGATGCGCATCGATACGCGCTCCGGCACGCCAACGCTCATGCTTACGGTGCAAAGCGCGGCTGAAAAACCCGTTGCGGGCGCGGTGCGCCAGTGCCCTAAATGGGACGGCAAGCCGCTGACCATTGATGTGAGCAATACGTTCCCGGAAGGCTCCGCGGTGCGGGATTTCTACAGTAAACAGATCGCCACGGTACAAAAGGGCAAAATTACCCTCCAGCCCGCGGCCAACAGCAACGGCCTGCTGCTGCTCGAGCGCGCCGAAACTGACAAACCCGCCCCCTTTAGCTGGCAAAACGCCACCGTCTACTTCGTGCTTACCGACCGCTTCGTTAACGGCGATCCGACGAATGACAACAGCTATGGCCGCCACAAAGACGGGATGCAGGAGATTGGCACCTTCCACGGCGGCGATCTCAAGGGGCTCACCAGCAGGCTCGATTATCTGGAAAAATTGGGCGTTAACGCGCTCTGGATAAGCTCTCCGCTGGAGCAGATCCACGGCTGGGTCGGCGGCGGAACGAAAGGCGATTTCCCCCACTACGCCTACCACGGCTACTACACGCAGGACTGGACGAAACTGGATGCCAACATTGGCACCGAAGACGATTTACGCCAGCTTGTCGACGAAGCGCACAGGCGCGGCATCCGCGTATTATTCGACATCGTGATGAACCACGCGGGCTACGCCACGCTGGCCGATATGCAGGAATACCAGTTTGGCGCCCTCTACCTGCAGGGCGATGAGCTGAAAAAAACGCTGGGTGAACGCTGGACGGACTGGAAGCCGGGCGCGGGGCAAAGCTGGCACAGCTTTAATGACTACATCAACTTTAGCGATAAAGCGGCGTGGGAAAAATGGTGGGGGAAAAAGTGGATACGCACCGATATCGGCGATTACGACACCCCGGGCTTTGATGATTTGACCATGTCGCTGGCGTTCCTCCCTGACCTGAAAACGGAATCGACGATGCCTTCCGGCCTGCCGAACTTTTATCAGCATAAGCCCGACACGCAGGCGAAAGCGATACCGGGATATACGCCGCGCGACTATCTGACCCACTGGCTTAGCCAGTGGGTGCGGGATTACGGTATCGACGGTTTCCGCGTCGACACCGCCAAACACGTGGAGCTTGACGCGTGGCAGCAGCTGAAGGATCAGGCAAGCCAGGCGCTGGCGGCGTGGAAAGCGTCTAACCCGGATAAAAAGCTCGACAACGCGCCGTTCTGGATGACCGGCGAGTCCTGGGGCCACGGCGTCATGCAGAGCGATTATTATCGCCACGGCTTTGACGCGATGATCAACTTTGATTATCAGGAGCAGGCGGCAAAAGCGGTGGATTGCCTGGCCGATATCGACCCGACGTGGCAGCAAATGGCGGAAAAGTTGCAGAGCTTTAACGTGCTGAGCTACCTCTCCTCGCACGACACGCGCCTGTTCCGCGAGGGCGGCCAGCGCGCCGCTGAGCTACTCCTGCTGACGCCGGGCAGCGTGCAGATCTATTACGGTGATGAATCAGCGCGTCCGTTTGGCCCAACCGGCTCTGACCCGCTTCAGGGAACCCGTTCAGACATGAACTGGGAGGAGATCGCGGGTAATCAGGCCGCGACCGTCGCGCACTGGCAGATTTTAGGCCAGTTCCGCGCCCGCCATCCGGCGATAGGCGAAGGCTCGCAAAAAACGCTGGCGCTGAAGCAAGGATACGGCTTTGTGCGCGAGCACAACGGCGATAAAGCCATGGTGGTGTGGGCGGGGAATTTCTAATTCTGTCCCCTCACCCCGCCCTCTCCCCAAAGGGGCGAGGGCGAAAAGACGGCTCCTGGCGATCCCCTCTCCCCTCCGGGGAGAGGGTTAGGGTGAGGGGCAAACTTCACCAGAACGATTCACTGAATAAATCAAAATCGACCACATAAAAATACAAATCCGACCACACCCGCCGATTTGCACCCGCACGGTGCTAACGTTATGGTTACCCACTCTCAAAATAAGCACATTAGATCACCTGCTATGACGTTTTCACTTTTCGGCGACAAATTCACCCGCCATTCAGGCATTACCCGCCTGATGGAAGATCTTAACGACGGGCTGCGTACACCGGGCGCCATCATGCTCGGCGGCGGAAATCCGGCTCAAATCCCGGAGATGAATACCTATTTCCAGACGCTGCTGGCACAAATGCTGGAAAGCGGCAAAGCCACCGATGCGCTTTGCAATTACGATGGCCCTCAGGGTAAGACCGAGCTGCTGAAACTGCTCGCCGACATGCTGCGCGAAGAGCAGGGATGGGATATCGGACCACAGAATATTGCACTGACGAACGGCAGCCAGAGCGCCTTTTTCTACTTATTCAACCTCTTTGCAGGACGCCGCGCAGACGGCACCACGCGAAAAGTCCTGTTCCCGCTGGCGCCGGAATACATCGGCTATGCGGATTCCGGCCTCGAAGAGGATCTGTTTGTTTCAGCTCGACCAAACATTGAGCTGCTGCCGGAAGGCCAGTTCAAGTATCACGTGGATTTTGAGCATCTACATATCGGCGAAGAGACGGGCATGATCTGCGTTTCGCGCCCCACCAACCCAACCGGTAACGTGATTACCGACGACGAGCTGATGAAGCTGGACGCGCTGGCAAACCAGCACGGCATCCCGCTGGTCATCGATAACGCCTACGGCGTGCCGTTCCCCGGCATTATCTTTAGCGAAGCGCGTCCGCTGTGGAACCCAAACATCGTGCTGTGCATGAGCCTCTCCAAGCTTGGCCTACCGGGCAGCCGCTGCGGGATCATCATTGCCAATGAAAAAATCATCACCGCTATTACCAACATGAACGGCATCATTAGCCTTTCCCCCGGCGGGATTGGCCCGGCGATGATGTGCGAGATGATTAAGCGCAACGACCTGCTGCGCCTGTCTAACGAGGTGATTAAGCCGTTCTACTACCAGCGCGTGCAGGAAACGATTGCTACCCTTCGCCGCTATTTGCCTGAAGAACGCTGCCTGACCCACAAACCGGAAGGAGCGATTTTCCTCTGGCTGTGGTTTAAGGATCTGCCGATCACCACCGAGCTGCTTTACCAGCGCCTGAAAAAACGCGGCGTGCTGATGGTGCCAGGCGATTACTTCTTCCCTGGCCTGGATAAACCGTGGCCGCATACGCACCAGTGCATGCGCATGAACTACGTGCCCGATCCGGATAAAATCGACGCGGGCGTGAAGATCCTGGCCGAAGAGATTGAAAAAGCGTGGCGTGAAGGCGGGCAATAACGGTTAAGCCAGGTTTCGCAGCCGTTCCGTGCGAAGTCTGGCAGGATCAATACAGCTTAGCGCGCGTGTCGGACACGCCTCTACGCAGGCGGGTCCGCCCTCGCGATGGGCGCACAAATCGCACTTCAGCGCCCGAGCGCGGTTGTCTACCCGGCGAACCTGCATCGCGCCAAACGGGCACGCCACCACGCAGCTTTTGCATCCGATACAGCGCGCCTGTTCCACCAGCCAGGCCCCGGCATGGCGGTGAATAGCCCGCGTCGGGCAAACGTTCGCGCACGGTGCGTCTTCACACTGATGACAGCCCACCGCCGTGGTATACGTATCGCCTTTAACGACCCGAATGCGGGAAGAAAGCGCCTCTGTAAAGGCGGGAGCGCCCTCCTGCATATCCTGATGTGCTACCGAGCAGGCGACTTCGCAGGTACGACATCCGATGCATTTCGCCGCATCTGCCATGATAAATCGGTTCATCCCTTCCCTCCTCATTCAGACCGTTAGGTAAGCTTGCCAGATGAGCACGCGTCGCTGCCATGATCGAAACGGCAGAAGAAGAAATAAACCTTAAGCGTGGCGCTTTTTTTAAAAACGCCAGCTCACTCCCGTCAGCAGCGCAAAGCTGTCGTCACGGTCAATCATCGGGCTGTTCTTCACGTCAGCAGGCAGCACGCTGTAGACCGCGCTGGCCGTCAGGAAAAGGCTCTGCGTAAGCTGGTACCTTGCGGTAAGGCCAACGTACGGGCTCCAGCCGTCGCCGGCAGAGTATTGATTCAGACCGCTGCGGCGAGATTCACTGCCCGACACGCCGTAGTAGTAATCGTTATAGCTGGCGTCACTGTAGAAAACCCCGGCGGAGGGGATCAGCGTCAGTCGCGCCATGCGGACGGGATGGAAATAAGACACCTCGCCAACCAGGCCGCCGCTCTCGTCCATCACATCGCCGGAAACGGCCACTTTCAGGCTTCCCCAGCGCTCATGGCGGTAGTAAGCGCCGCCCAAAAATGCGGAGGCCTTGCGCTCATCAAGCCGTTTCATCCGGGCGTCATCGTTATCATCCGGATCAAAGTGCAGCGGCATCCAGGAGGCGGTAAGGCTGATTTCGTTCTTATTGTCTTTCCACAAGATCCAGCCGCCCGTTGCCTGACGGATATAGAAGCTATTGCCTTCATAGCTTATTAATGGCACCGCCGTAGTATTTTTGTTATAGCCTTTGTAAGGAGACTCATTAAATACCGCCCCCGCACCCAGTGAAAATTCACCGGCCATTGCGGATGATGATGCAAATAACGCGGCAGCAATAAGAAAATTCTTTTTGATAATCATTCCATGCGATCCATTTAAACGCCAAGCGAGCGAGGCGAATAATAATGGTTACAAAATTATCAATGCAATGCCGCTATTTATATAATATTATATATAAAATCATATAGATGGGTTCTGATGATGAATAAGCTACAGTTAAAACCCCGTGAGCTAAAAATCATTTCCGTGATCGCCGCCACGCACAGCATCGGTGATGCCGCCGCATTTCTGGGAATGGCGCAGGCTAACGTCAGTAAATACCTGTCTGATTTTGAAACGCGTATCGGTCTAAAGGTTTTTGAGCGCACTACCCGGCATCTGGCGCTAACCCAGTTTGGCGAAGCATTACTCCCTTACGTTAATGCCGCACTTGATAAAAATAGCCTGCTCATAAATTTCATCGCAGATTATAAACATGAAAAACGCGGTAAAGTGACGATTTACGCTCCTACGGGGATCGTGAACTATCTTGCACGCCAGGTGATTCACCAGATTGAAGAAATCGGAGATATTCGCATTTCGTTAAAAACGTCCAATCTGGGGCGTAATGAGTTTTCTGAAGGCGCCCCATTTCCCGATGACTGCGATATATTAATTACCTACGCCCAGCCTAAAGACGAAAGCTTAGTTGCCAGCGTTTTAGCAAAATATTCCATCACGGCATTTGCGACAGCAGAATATTTAGAAAAGCATCCTATCAACTGCCCTGAAGAGTTAATTAACCATTCGTGTATCTTAATTGACTCAATGCTGGTGGATGATGCCAATATCTGGCGTTTTCACGATCGTGAAAGCGGAGAAATACATGATTACAGAGTGACCGGTAACTATATTTGCGACAACACCCAATCCGCGCTTGAACTGGCGAGAAATCATCTCGGTATCGTTTTTGCGCCAAAAGAAAGCCTGAAAAATGAGATTATAAGCGGCATGCTTATACCCTGCTTCCCGCATCAGGATGAGTGGTGGCTGGACCTCACGGCCATTTTTCGTAAACGTGAATACCAGCCCTGGCGCGTGCAGTACGTCCTTGACGGCATACTAAACTGCCTGCGCCAGCAGATAGCTCAGGCCGCACTCGGACGGCCCGAGCAGGAGAATTAAAACAGCCCCAGCGGTTTATCGGAATAGCTAACCAGCAGACATTTCGTTTGCTGGTAGTGTTCCAGCATCATCTTGTGCGTCTCTCGACCGATGCCTGACTGCTTATAACCACCAAACGCCGCGTGCGCCGGATAAGCGTGATAGCAGTTGGTCCATACGCGCCCGGCCTGGATGCCCCGCCCCATCTTATAGGCCTGGTTCCCGTTGCGGCTCCAAACGCCCGCCCCCAGGCCATACTGCGTATCGTTGGCAATCTCCAGCGCCTCGTCCATGGTTTTGAAGGTTGTGACGGCCAAAACCGGGCCGAAAATTTCCTCCTGGAAGACGCGCATTGAGTTTTGCCCGTACAAAATCGTTGGCTCCAGGTAGTATCCCTCCTGAAGATCGCCGCCCAGCACCTTCCGCCGCCCGCCGGTCAGCACGTCTGCGCCTTCCTTTTTGCCGATATCAATGTAGTTGAGGATGGTTTCTAGCTGTCCGTGCGAAACCTGCGCACCCATCTGCGTCACGCCGTCGAGCGGGTTGCCGCTGCGTATCGACTCAACCCGCCGAATTGCCCGCTCCATAAAGCGCTCATAAATGGATTCCTGAACCAGCGCGCGGCTAGGGCAGGTGCAGACTTCGCCCTGGTTAAAGGCAAACAGCGCAAACCCTTCCAGCGCTTTATCAAAGAAGGCATCTTCCTCATCCATCACGTCGGCAAAGAAGATATTCGGCGACTTCCCGCCCAGCTCCAGCGTGACGGGAATAATATTCTGCGTCGCATACTGCATGATCTGCTGGCCCACTTCCGTCGAGCCGGTAAACGCGATCTTGGCGATGCGCTTTGACGTCGCCAGATATTCTCCGATCTCGCCTCCCGCGCCGTTGACCACATTAATCACCCCCGGCGGGAGCAAGTCGCCAATGACCTCCATCAGCAGCAGCACCGACAGCGGCGTCAGCCGGGCGGGCTTCAGGACAACGCAGTTCCCGGCCGCCAGTGCGGGCGCCATTTTCCAGCTCGCCATCAGAAGCGGGAAATTCCACGGGATAATTTGCGCCACAACCCCGAGCGGCTCGTGAAAGTGATAGGCCACCGTTTCGCTATCCACCTCGCTGATCCCGCCCTCCTGCGCGCGAATGCAGGAGGCAAAATAGCGGAAGTGATCAATCGCCAGCGGGACATCCGCGGCCATCGTTTCCCGAATAGGCTTGCCGTTGTCCCACGTTTCCGCGGTCGCAAGAAGCTCCAGGTTTTGCTCCATCCGATCGGCAATTTTAAGCAGGATAGCGGCTCTGTCCTGAACGGAGGTGTGCGCCCACTTCTCTTTAACGCCGTGCGCCGCATCCAGCGCCAAATCGATATCACGCCTGCCCGAGCTGGCTATCTCGCACAGCGGCTGGCCGGTAACGGGCGTCAGGTTTGAATAGTATTCACCGTCAACGGGAGCTACCCAGCTGCCGCCGATAAAGTTGTCATAACGGGGTTTCAGCTTAAGCGGAAAGCCATATTCACCTGGCTGAATGCGCGATGAGGGAGGATTGTTGGTCATGACCGTCTCCATGCTGTGGGGATATAACAAGGGTAGTCACGGCTGGCTGTTTTCTCGCCAGCTAAAAACAGGTTTACGAGCTATATCACGGATTGCCGTTGTTTAACCCTCATGAAGCGAGCGGGGCATCACGCCCCGCCTCTTCACTGCCTGCCTTAGGGAAACAGCCGCGCGTCGCGAAGGATATGGTCATTGCCGCGACGGCGCGTAAAGCCGATGCGGTTAAAATATTCCAGGATCTGAATCGCCAGCTTTCGCCCCACGTTGAGCCGGTCGCGGAAGTCCGCCGCGCAGGTTGAACCACGCTCCCGATCCAGCTCGCGGATCAGGTTTGCAAACGCCACGATGCGATCGTTGCGGTAATAACGATCCTTCACGATCGCCACAATCAGCCCCTGCTGCGCCGCGTGCCGCAGCACCTGCCGCATTATCTGCTCGTCGGCGTGGATTTCGCGCGCCAGGTCGCGAACCCACCACGGCTCGTCGCCAAACAGCGGCGCCGCCTGTTGCCAGATAGCCTCCTGTTCGGCCGTGAAGCCGGCTTTGTGCTCCGGCAGGTGCAGCCAGCCGTGGTGGCTGCTAATCACGCCGCTCTCGCGCATGTTTTCAATCAGCAGCAGCACCAGCGCCTCGTCTTCCATAGGTAGCGCCATGCGCCGCAGGCGCTCGCGCCCCGGGCCTGGCTCATCCTGGTGCTGTTCGTGATAGGTGGCGAGCGTGCTGAGGATTTTGCGCTGCCAGCGCGCCGCGACGGGCGCACTCAGCAGGTTATACCCGGCCTGGATAAAGCCCGGCTCCTGCGTCAGCGCGCGCAGGCCTTCGCCGCTCAGCTGGCGCGCCCACGCGAAGTCGCCAAGGTTGACCGCGCCCCGCTCGAGGTGAACATTCAGCGCGGCTTTATCGTCCGCGGCCTGCGCGAGCGACGCCAGCCACTGGAGATACTCCGGCTTGCGCTTGCCGCGTCTCGGCGGGTTGAGCGCCACCACGCGGGCGCCAGCCAGCGTTTCCCGCGCGGAAATGTCGCGCAGCACCAGACGGTCGTTATCCGCAAGCCAGAGCGGGCTATCCAACACCAGCTCGGCAAGATCGTTTTCCAGCAGGGAGACGCGCCCGGTAATGTGGCTGGCCGCGTGGTGGATATGCAGCGGCTGCCATTGCGTCAGCGGGGTATGCGTTTGCAGGGAGACGATCACCCGCTCGGACGGCTCGGGCGGTGCGTCGGCCAGCAGCCAGTCGCCGCGGCTTAGCTGCTCTTTCTCCGCATCACCGGCGATGTTCAGGGCGATGCGCTGCCCCGCGTGGGCCTGTTCCGCGGGCTGGTTTTGCGCATGCAGGCCGCGCACGCGCATCGGCCTGTTGACGCCCGTCAGCCACAGCGTATCCCCCACCTTTACCTCACCGCTGAGGGCCGTCCCGGTGACCACAAGGCCCGCACCCTTAACGGTGAAGGCCCGATCGATAGCCAGGCGGAAGCGGAACTGCCCGGCCGGCTCGCGGGCGGGTAGCTGCAGCAGGTGCTGGCGAAGCGCGTCGATGCCGCGGCCCTGCGTCGCAACGGTGACGAAAAGCGGCGCATCGGCAAAGCCAAATTCATGCAGGGTCATCTGCACCGCGCTGCGCACCTCTTCAATACGGGAATCATCCACGCGATCGGCTTTGGTCAGCGCCACCGTCAGCTGCGGATTTCCGGTCAGCTGGAGTATGGCAAGGTGTTCGCGCGTTTGTGCCATCACGCCGTCATCGCACGCCACCACCAGCAGCGCATGGTCAATGCCGCCCACGCCTGCCAGCATATTAGCGAGAAACTTTTCGTGACCCGGCACGTCGATAAAGCCCAGCACGCGGCCATCGGGCTGCGGCCAGTAGGCATAGCCCAAATCGATGGTCATGCCGCGTTTCTTCTCTTCCGGCAGGCGGTCGGCATTCACGCCCGTGAGCGCCTGCAATAGCGTCGTTTTTCCGTGGTCGACGTGACCGGCGGTGGCAATGATCATTTCAACAGCATCTCCAGAAACCGCTTTTCATCTTCAAGACAACGTAAGTCCAGCCACAGGCGGCCATCGTAAATACGTCCAATGACCGGCACCGGCAGCGCGCGCCAGCGGGCCGATAGCGCCTCAAGCTGGCTCCCGCGCCCGTCGCGCGGCGTAAACGTGAGCGCCGCGCTGGGCAGCCGATCGACGGGGAGTGAGCCACTGCCGATCTGCGACTGGCACGGCTCTACGCGCACGTCAAAATCAGGGTAGAGGGGCGCAACCTGCGGCAGCAATAGCTCGCCCTGAGCGCGAATCGACGCCGCGTCGCGCGACAGCATACGCAGCGTTGGAAGGCGTTCAGCCAGCTTTTCCGGGTGCAGATAAAGCCGCAGCGTGGCTTCCAGCGCGGCGAGCGTCATTTTATCGGCGCGCAGCGCGCGCTTGAGCGGATGCTGCTGCAGCTGCGCAATCAGCGCGCGCTTGCCGACGATAATCCCCGCCTGCGGCCCGCCGAGGAGCTTGTCGCCGGAAAAACTCACCAGGCTCACGCCAGCGGCGATCATCTCCTGCGGCATCGGCTCTTTTGGCAGCCCGTACTGGCCTAAATCTACCAGCGAACCGCTGCCGAGATCGGCTATCACCGGCACGTCCAGCTCGCGTCCGATCGCGGCAAGCTCGGCCTCTTCAACCACTTTGGTGAAGCCTTCAATATGGTAATTGCTGGTATGTACCTTCATCAGCAGCGCGGTGTTTTCATTCACCGCCGCGCGATAATCTTTAGCGTGGGTGCGGTTCGTGGTGCCCACCTCGTGCAGGGTACATCCCGCCTGGCGCATCACGTCCGGAATGCGAAACGCTCCGCCGATCTCCACCAGCTCCCCGCGAGAAACAACGACCTCTTTACCGCTCGCCGTGGCGGCCAGCATCAGCAGCACGGCGGCGGCATTGTTGTTCACAATGCAGGCATCTTCCGCGCCGGTAAGCTGGCACAGGAGATCCGCCAGCGCGCGATCGCGGTGGCCGCGGCCCGCACCGTCAAGATCGTACTCCAGCGTAACCGGTGAACGCATGGCCTGCTCAACCGCCTCAACGGCTTCCTCAGCCTGCTGCGCGCGGCCCAGGTTGGTGTGCAGCACCGTACCGGTCAGGTTGATGACCGGGCGCAGCGCGCTTTGCGCATTCTCAACCAGCCTGTTCTCCACTTCCTGCCCCCACGCGCTGCACCAGTCGGGCAGCGCATTCTCCGCCTGAATATGCCGCCGGGCTTCGTCCTGAAGCAGGCGCAGCATCTCCACCGTCGCGGTATGGCCGAAACGCCCCAGCGCGCGGAGAATATCGGGCTGACGAAGCAGACGGTCGGTAGCAGGAATTTGGCTGTAGAGGGAATGATGAGTAGTCATGGAAACGCCCGGCGAGTAAATTTCACCCCCCTCCCGACGGGAGAGGGAGTTAGTATTGGGAGGGATTGTACAACCTCTCGCCGCGAAGTGTTATAACCCGAATCAAGCCTTTGGCGGTTCGGTGCGCGCAAAGCTCTCGCGCTGGAAGAGCGTTTCGGCAAGCTTCACCAGCAGCGGGCGCTCCACGCACCAGCCCGGAGAAACGCGGCGAAAATTGAGGTAGTCGATGGCGCAGGCAATCGCAATCGTCGCCAGATTTAGCTCATCGCTGCGAATTTTCCCGTGCTGTATCAGCTGCTCGCACATGTCCAGACTGCGGCTGATTTTTTCGCGCTGGCGCAGCAGCTCGGTTTCCGACTGCTGCGCGGCGGGCCTTGCCTGTTCGCGCACGGACGCAAGCGCGGCGTCCATAATGCCGTCGGCCAAGGCTTCGATCTGCTTCACGGCCAGCGCCGCTTTGGGCTCAGCGGGCACCATCGCCGGGGCGATGCCCAGCAGCTCGATGTACTCCGCAATAATCGGGGAATCAAACCAACACTCGCCATCGTCGGTGACCAGCGCAGGGACTTTTCCCAGCGGGTTATACCGCGCAACGCCGCTCTCCGCGCTGTAGGGCTGTTCATTCACAAACTCAAATTCGATCCCCTTCTCCAGCAGAAGAATCGAAATTTTACGCACGAAAGGGCTGGTATAGCTGCCGATGAGTTTCATTGCCTGCTCCAGGATGCCAACAAAGAGGTCAGTATGGATCATGCACAGAAAAATGGCAGGTAGCCGTATCGCATTCCCTGATTGCGGTAATGCGTTTGCCCGCGATCGCTCCCGGAAAGATCCGTATAAAAATATTTTGTGAAGATAGTCACAATACAGAAACAAACACCACACAATATAGTGTGATTGAAATCACAAAATGCCCTCCATCACGCCTGTTTTTTGCGCAACGATGATTTTTCATACGCCATATTTGTGATGGCGATCACTTCATTAACGTCCAGTCACCCTATATTTACGTGATTGAGATCACACAATTTTTCGCTGTCTGGACAGTTGAACGATTCAGTGCCAGATTTCACAGCATCAGAACAGGGCTCGGCTACCTCTGCCGCCGCACGTTAACAATAAACCTCGGGCCGCAGGCCTAAGCGTAAACAAAAGAAGGGGTGTTTTATGTCATCCGATTTCAAGATCAAAGTGCAAAGCTTTGGTCGCTTCCTCAGCAATATGGTGATGCCAAATATCGGCGCGTTTATCGCGTGGGGTATCATCACCGCGTTGTTCATTCCAACAGGGTGGTTGCCTAACGAAACGCTGGCGAAACTGGTTGGCCCAATGATTACCTATCTGCTGCCGCTGCTCATCGGTTATACCGGTGGTCGTCTGGTCGGCGGCGACCGCGGCGGCGTGGTCGGTGCAATCACCACCATGGGCGTGATCGTCGGTGCGGACATGCCGATGTTCCTCGGTGCGATGATTGCCGGCCCTCTGGGCGGCTGGGCAATTAAGAAGTTCGACGTTTGGGTTGACGGTAAGATCAAGTCCGGCTTCGAAATGCTGGTGAACAACTTCTCTGCGGGCATCATCGGGATGATCCTCGCGATTCTGGCGTTCCTCGGCATTGGCCCTGCGGTTGAAGTCCTGTCCAAAATTCTGGCGGCGGGCGTTAACTTCATGGTGGCACACGACATGCTGCCGCTGGCGTCTATCTTTGTTGAACCGGCGAAAATCCTGTTCCTCAATAACGCTATCAACCACGGCATCTTCTCGCCGCTGGGTATTCAGCAGTCACACGATCTCGGCAAGTCCATCTTCTTCCTGATTGAAGCGAACCCGGGTCCGGGTATGGGCGTACTGCTGGCGTACATGTTCTTCGGTCGCGGCAGCGCGAAGCAGTCTGCGGGCGGCGCGGCGATCATCCACTTCCTGGGCGGTATCCACGAAATTTACTTCCCTTACGTGCTGATGAACCCGCGTCTGATCCTGGCCGTTATCCTCGGCGGTATGACCGGCGTGTTCACCCTGAGCGTGCTGGGCGGCGGCCTGGTTTCTCCTGCGTCTCCGGGCTCCATCCTGGCGGTGCTGGCGATGACGCCGAAAGGCGCGTACTTCGCGAACATCGCGGCTATCTGTGCGGCAATGGCGGTCTCCTTCGTTGTTTCGGCCATCCTGCTGAAAACCAGCAAGGTGAAAGAAGACGACGACATTGAAGCGGCAACCCGCCGTATGCAGGACATGAAAGCAGAGTCCAAAGGCGCGACTCCGCTGGCGGCTGGCGAAGTATCCAACGACCTGAGCCACGTACGTAAAATCATCGTTGCCTGCGACGCCGGTATGGGCTCCAGCGCAATGGGTGCAGGCGTGCTGCGTAAGAAAGTGCAGGACGCGGGCCTGACCAACATCTCCGTCACCAACAGCGCGATAAACAGCCTGCCGCCGGACGTTGACCTGGTGATTACCCACCGCGATCTGACCGAGCGCGCCATGCGTCAGGTACCTCAGGCGCAGCACATCTCGCTGACCAACTTCCTCGACAGCGGCCTGTACTCCAGCCTGACCGAGCGCCTGGTTGCCGCGCAGCGTCACGAAGACAATGAAGTAAAAGTGCGTACCAGCCTGCAGGACAGCTTTGACGAGAGCAATGCGCACCTGTTCAGACTCGGCGCGGAAAATATCTTCCTTGGCCGTACCGCTGCCACGAAAGAGGAAGCCATTCGCTTCGCGGGTGAGCAGCTGGTTGCAGGCGGCTACGTTCAGCCGGAATACGTTGAAGCAATGCTGGAACGTGAAAAACTGACGCCAACCTACCTCGGCGAATCCATTGCGGTTCCGCACGGTACGGTTGAAGCGAAAGACCGCGTGTTGAAAACCGGCGTCGTGTTCTGCCAGTATCCGCAGGGCGTTCGCTTCGGTGAAGAAGAAGACGATATTGCCCGCCTGGTGATTGGTATCGCCGCTCGCAACAACGAGCATATCCAGGTGATTACCAGCCTGACCAACGCCCTGGACGACGAGTCCGTTATTGAGCGTCTGGCCAACACCACCAGCGTGGAAGAAGTTCTGGCACTGCTTAACAAATAACAGCGCCTCTTCCCTCTCCCCCCGGGGAGAGGGCTAGGGTGAGGGGGAGAAAGCTCCTCACCCCAGCCCTCTCGGGTAAAAACATTGATGAAGGTTAATACTATGAAAGCATTACATTTTGGCGCAGGTAATATCGGTCGTGGCTTTATCGGCAAACTGCTGGCAGACGCGGGCATTACGCTGACGTTCGCCGACGTGAACCAGGTGGTGCTCGACGCCCTGAATGCCCGTCATAGCTATCAGGTTCACGTGGTGGGTGAAAACGAGCAGGTTGAAACCGTATCCGGCGTAAACGCCGTCAGCAGCATCGGCGATGACGTGGTCGACCTGATCGCAACCGTCGATCTGGTCACGACCGCCGTCGGTCCAGTAGTGCTTGAGCGCATCGCCCCTGCCGTGGCAAAAGGCCTGGCAAAGCGTAAAGCGCAGGGCAATGACGCCTCGCTAAACATTATCGCCTGCGAAAACATGGTACGCGGTACCACGCAGCTGAAAGGCCACGTGATGGCCGCCGTCGCGGACGAAGATAAAGCCTGGGTCGAAGAACACGTTGGGTTTGTGGATTCCGCCGTGGACCGCATCGTGCCGCCGTCCGAATCGGCGACCAACGACCCGCTGGAAGTGACCGTGGAAACCTTCAGCGAATGGATTGTCGACAAAACCCAGTTTAAAGGCGCGCTGCCGACCATTCCGGGAATGGAACTGACCGATAACCTGATGGCATTTGTCGAACGCAAACTCTTCACCCTGAACACCGGGCATGCTATAACCGCGTACCTCGGAAAATTAGCCGGTCATCAGACCATCCGTGACGCGATTCTCGATGAGAAAATCCGCGCCGTGGTAAAAGGGGCGATGGAAGAGAGCGGCGCGGTGCTGATCAAACGCTACGGTTTTGATGCTGACAAACATGCGGCATACATTCAGAAAATCCTCGGTCGTTTTGAAAATCCGTACCTGAAAGATGACGTTGAGCGCGTTGGCCGCCAGCCGCTGCGTAAGCTGAGCGCGGGCGATCGCCTGATTAAACCACTGCTGGGCACGCTGGAATATGGCCTGCCGCATGCCAACCTGGTGAAAGGCATTGCCGCTGCGATGCACTACCGCAGCGAACAGGACCCGCAGGCGCAAGAGCTGGCCCAGATGATTGGCGATGACGGTCCACAGGCTGCGCTGGCGCAGGTTTCCGGTCTTGACCCAAACAGTAACGTGGTTGTGGAGGCGGTTAAAGCATACAACGCCACCAAATGATGCAGAATGCGGCGCAGGAGATCCTGCGCCCTAATTACAGATTGTCAGATATGCAGGCAATAATGGAACAAACCCAGGCCTTTGAAAATCGTGTGCTTGAACGTCTGAATGCTGGCAAAACCGTACGAAGCTTCCTGATTGCCGCCGTCGAGCTACTGACCGAGGCGGTGAACATCCTGGTGCTTCAGGTATTTCGCAAAGACGACTACGCCGTGAAATATGCCGTTGAGCCGCTGTTGGACGGAGACGGACCGCTGGGCGATTTATCCGTCCGCCTGAAGCTGATCTACGGTCTTGGCGTGCTGAGCAGGCCGGAGTATGAAGACGCCGAGCTGCTGATGGCGCTGCGCGAAGAGTTAAATCACGACGGTAATGAATACGCGTTTACCGACGATGAAATTCTCGGTCCGTTCGGCGAGCTGCACTGCGTTTCCGCGCTGCCGCCCGCGCCCCATTTTGATAACAGCGATCCTGAGCTGTATGCGATGCAGAGGCTGCGTTATCAACAGGTTGTCCGTTCAACGATGGTCCTTTCCCTGACTGAGCTGATTTCACGAATCAGCTTAAAAAAAGCGTTTCAGAAGTAAGCCTGCGCGCATTGGTGTATCCTTCCTGTAAATTCCCCCGATTTAGAGTCATTTGTCATGAAAGAAGTCGAAAAGAACGAAATTAAACGCCTGAGCGACCGTCTGGATCTGATCCGTCACCAGATGGCGGGTCTGTCACTGGTCGATTCCGCCGAGAAGTACGCCGAGCTGGAGAAAGAGAGCGAGAAGCTTGAAGCGGAAATCGAGCGCCTGCGCGAAGTGAAAGGCCAGAAGCTGAGCAAAGAAGCGCAAAAGCTGATGAGTATGCCGCACCGCCGCGCAATCACCAAAAAAGAGCAGGCCGACATGGGCAAGCTGAAGAAAAGCGTCCGTGGTCTGGTGGTGGTTCACCCGATGACCGAGCTTGGCCGCGAAATGGGCCTGAAAGAGATGACGGGCTTTTGTAAGACGACGTTCTGATAATTTAATTTAGAGTAATATTCCTGAGGCTCATATATTCACAACATAAATATATGAGCCTTTTATTTTAATCATCAATTAAAGATATATTATATTTAATTGGGCATTATTAGTAGACCGATTCACATTCATTACGCATCAGAGTAAAGTAGAGATTCATCTTTCACGAATATAAATAACACACGGTCTGCCTATGAATCGCTTTCATGGGCATCGTAGCCTGTCATTGCGTTAGGTTATTAATTTATGAATCCTACTGAAAATTCAACCTTCCAAAACGCCGCGCTTTCGTTAGAACAAAAACTTGAAAAAGCGCGTGCAGAACTGCTCGATCTTGGTGCCAGAAACCGCTTGCTTAATATCCCACGTTCTAAAAACACGCGTTTTCTTGAGATCATTGATGAACGTTCCGAGCATGTCTATAAACTTTTAGTTAGTGATAAAAAAGCGTTTACCTTTCTCCATGGGAAGTCTGGAAAAGAAGACGACAGTGAGCTTGTCGATGATGAAACAGACGAGAAAAAATTTATTTATCAGTTTGATGAAACCAGCACTGAGACAAAATCTCAACATCTGGATACAAAATTACAGACTCGGCTAACGCCCAAGGGCCTTCAAACACGTTTACTTGATCTCTACCATGACACCAAGACACTTGAAGAAGAGCAAGGTGCTAACATTCTTTATCTCGCGCTAGGCACATTGAAATGGATCGACCCAGCGAATAAAGAAAATGTACGCTATGCCCCCTTGATACTCGTCCCTGTGGGCCTCGAGCGAGGTAATGCTGGAGAGAGATTTAAGCTTAAAGCTCGTCATGAAGACATCATTCCTAACTTATCGCTAGAAGCGTTTCTTGACCGTGTACATCACATTAAACTGCCTGACTTGCAACCCGATGAAACGGATGAGATTAACGTCGCTGGTTACTTCGAAGCCGTGCAAAACGCGATAGCGTTGAAAACTGACTGGGAGGTTAAGAGCAATGATATGATTCTTGGCCTTTTTTCCTTCTCAAAATTTTTGATGTATCGTGATCTTGACCCTGCTAACTGGCCCGAAGATGAGGCGATCACCTCGAAGTATCTTATTCGCGCGTTAATGGAGGAAGGCTTCGATGAGAGTGATGATAGTTATTCCGATGATAGCCCGATAGATCCTATTATCTTGCCGAAAGATATGCTCCATATAATGGATAGCGATAGTTCACAAACACTCGCAATTCATGAAGTGAGAAAAGGAAAGAACCTTGTTATCCAGGGGCCTCCCGGCACAGGAAAGTCCCAGACAATAGCCAATATAATTGCCTCCGCTATTGCTGATGGCAAGACCGTGCTATTTGTTGCAGAGAAAATGGCAGCTCTTGAAGTAGTTAAAAGACGCTTAGATCAAACTGGTGTAGGCGATGCGTGTTTAGAATTACATAGCAACAAAGCCAATAAACGTATTCTGCTTGACGAATTAAAGCGGGTCTGGGAGTTAGGGTCTCCGCGCGGGGAATTTCCCGATGAACTCATTGAAAACTTAACTAAAGCCCGAGACTCTTTAAATGATCATCCTGCCCAATTACACAAAATATACCAGCCTTCGGGTTTGAGTCCCTATCAGGTTATTGGTCAATTGGTACGGCTTCATCAACAAGGGCAAACCCCTACTGATTTCACTTTGCCCAGGTTCGAGGAATGGAGCAATGATGGTCTGAAAAAGCGACTTGATCTCGTGAGTGAGTTAATTGAGCGCATTGAGGACATTGGGCTGCCTCAAAACCACCCCTGGAATGGGGTTAAACGAGTTTCAATCACCCCAGGTGAACTCAACCGTCTGGTTTCGAAAATCCAGGACCTTCTTATTCAGATTGAAAACTTCGACAGCCTGCTTACATTAACTGCTGCTAAGGTCGGTTTGAAGCTTGAGAAACATCTCGTCGCGGATTCAGCTAAAGTATTCGAACGCGCTCAAATTCTAAATCAAGCTCCAGAATTTGAAGAGGCCGCATTGATTAATGCTTGCTGGTCGGTCTCGCTCAACGATATAAAAAAATTATTGAAGCAAGGAGAAGTTTTCCAGAACGGTTACGACGATATTGAAGCACATATTCACCCTGCTCAATTTGACACTCACCTCATTGAGCTTAGAGATGAATTGCAAACTGTTCCAGATAACTTCTCGCCGAGTGGCTTTGCTGCGGCTCGCTCGCTGCAGCTAATGCTCCCACAGCTACAGACCGCTGTTACGAATTTGGCCCGAGAACTGGGCACGGAATCTACTTACGCATCTGTTAAGGATATTAAGAACCTTATTGCGCTTAGTTTACGCGTTGCAGATGCACCGGATGCAAGTCCGCAAGCATTTATCGCTTCCGTTTGGGAGCACGGTGTCGATCAAGCAATGGAACTGGTCGCATCCATTGCCCGATTAAGAGAATTGCGGCAAAAAATTGAGCCTCATATTTTCGAGGCGGTATGGGAAGCGGAGCTCACGCAAACTCGGCATAATCTTGCTATTCATTCCGGCATGTTTAAATTTCTTAACGCCGAGTGGCGTCGTTCAAAGGCACTTGTAAAGACGCTAATACGCGACACAAATCAACCACTTTCTCAGCAGATTGAACTACTTGATAGCATTATGCAGGCACAATCGCTTCGGAAAAATATTGCGGAGAATGATGAATTTGGCACAAGCGCATTTGGACCGCATTGGCGCGGCGAGAACAGTGACAGTGACGCACTCAAAGCCTTAGTAGAATGGATGGGCACGCTTAAAGACGTGGGTGCAGAAGCGCGTCAGCTCGCTAGCCAGCTTTCCGATCGTGAAATGCTTAAGCACCTTAGCAACCAGTTGTCTCAATTGCTGGAGAAGACCAGTGTTGAACTTAATCAGCTGTGGAAAGCCTTTGGTGCATTACCCGAAGCCTGGTTTGATAATCACTACTCCGTAAAGCGCGTGCCTGTAAGCTTCATTGAAGCGATGGTACAAAAACTCATTCATATTGATACAACTTCGCATCAGGTTTTGGTAGAGCCTGTTGACCATCTTGATGAACGGCTTGTTTTAATTAAGAAAATTATCGAGCTTCAATATCAAAAGAAAGCTATTGAATCGCAAGCTGAGTTAGGTTGTGCAGCGTTTGGTTCGTCATGGGCAGGTTACCAATCCATTTGGCCAAAACTCTTACGCGATTTTGAATGGATTGCAAACCAAGGTGACTTACGTTTTATCAGTGCCACTATCAAAGATCGCGATGAGCTAATGAACACCGCCACGGATCTTGCTAATACCAATGCATCAATTACTGCAACATTCGCAGAACTTGCAAAAGAACTCAGCACAACCGTCGAAGATCTCTTTAAATGCGACGCACAAGAAGCGTTACCCCTTGCAATTGCAAAAAGCAAACTGGCTTCATGGATTGAACATTCTGAGCAATTATCAAAATGGGTTTCGTGGAGACAACGAAGTACCAAGGCTAAACAAAAAGGACTTTCCGACGTTGTAGCAAGATTGGAGGATGGTCGCTTAAAACTTACCGAATGCTACGCGTCAGTTGAATACACCTACTATGAATCACTTTTCAAACTGATGGCCGATAAAACGCCATCCTTATCACGTTTTGATGGCGATCTTCATAGCCGTAAAGTAAGCCACTTTGCTGAAATGGACTTACGGCGAATCAAATCCTCATGCCTGGAAGTTGTTCGCGCGCATCATCGCCGTATTCCATCGAAAACAGGGGCAGCAGGCCCGGTTGGAATTTTACGATCAGAAATGGCAAGAAAGCGTGGCCATATGCCGATCCGTCAACTGATGTTAAAAGCGGGGCCGGCTATCCAGGCATTAAAACCTGTCATGATGATGAGTCCACTCTCCGTTGCGCAATTCCTGGTTCCAGGAAAGCAAACATTTGATTTACTTGTTATGGATGAAGCCAGCCAGATCCAGCCTGTTGACGCTATTGGCGCCATTGCACGCTGCGAGCAAGTTGTTGTTGTGGGTGATGAAAGGCAATTACCACCAACCAGTTTCTTCTCTCATATGACCGAAGCAAGCAACGACGACGACGATGAATCAACACAGGTATCTGATATAGAGAGCATATTGGGTTTATTTGTTGCCAGAGGCCTACCGCAGCGCATGCTACGCTGGCACTATCGTAGCCGTCATCAATCATTGATTGCGGTTTCGAATAGCCAGTTTTATGAAAATAAACTTTTCATCGTTCCTAGCCCTTATACGGAAGAGGCAGGGATGGGATTACGTTTCCATCACGTTGAAAATGGTGTGTTTGAATCGGGAACAACCAACGCAAACCCTACTGAGGCAAAACGAATTGCCCATGCAATACTTGAACATGTTCAACAACATCCTGAATTGTCGCTTGGAGTCGCCACGTTTTCCGTTTCACAGCGTAAAGCCATTCAGGACGAACTCGAATTGCTTCGTCGACTTAACCCGCAGTACGAGGATTTCTTCCAGGCTCACCCTGGCGAGCCCTTCTTCATAAAAAACCTTGAGAACATTCAGGGCGATGAGCGCGATGTAATTATGATTTCCGTTGGTTACGCGCGAAATGCGCAAGGCTATCTTGCGATGCGATTTGGGCCATTGGGTTCAAAAGGTGGCGAAAGGCGTCTCAATGTACTCATAAGTCGTGCCAAACGTCGCTGTGAGGTATTTGCATCCATTACCGATGAAGACATCGATCTGGAACGTGCAAAAGGGATTGGCGTAATGGCCTTCAAACTGTTTCTTCAATATGCCCGTACTGGACGTTTATCTTTGGCAACACATTCCGGACGACCAATGGATAGCGTATTTGAGGAACAGGTGGCGTCAGCGCTTCAGGCTCGTGGCTATCAGGTACATCCACAGGTTGGAATTGCAGGATTCTTTATTGATTTAGCCATCGCCGATTCCGAATTACCGGGACGTTATATTCTGGGTATCGAATGCGATGGTAGCGCCTATCACTCTTCTCGCTCAGCGCGGGAGCGCGATCGTCTGCGTCAGGCCGTTCTCGAAGACCATGGATGGAATATCCATCGCATCTGGAGCACGGATTGGTTCCAGCGCCCAGAGGAACAACTGCAGCGGGTAATTAATGCCATCGATAATGCCAAAGCAGAGCTTATTAACCGCGCCGAACATAAGTCAAAGGAGACGCGTGCGGTTAACATTGAGATAGTTACGGTGGAACGAGAAAACGTCGTTGAGGTTGGGTTAGGTAGAACAGAACCAGCAAATGAGCTGTTCGTTAATTATGAGGAATCACAGCCTAAAGCTAATCCAGGCTATGTACTCCATGAAATGCCCACGAACCTATTGGCAGATATGATCGAACATATTGTTTCGATAGAAGCACCAGTCCATTTAAGTGAAATTGTTACGCGACTTCGCACAGCCTGGGGATTAGGGCGGGCAGGCGCACGCATTGAAAGTGCCGTAAGTGTAGCCGCACAAAAGGCGTGTCAAAAAGGCAAAATCTATCAAGAGGATGGCTTCTTTTTCTATAAGGATTCAATTGTACAACTGCGTAACAGGCAAAATGTCATTTCTGCAGGTTTACGTAAGCCAGAGATGATTGCACCGAAAGAAATTGCCCACGGCGTGCTTGAGATCGTCAAAACGAGCCTAGGCGCAACTGAAGATGAAATTGTCACGTCTGTCTCACGGATGCTCGGTTTTAAATCAACAAGCAGCGTTCTGAAGAGAGTCATAACAGACGTTATTGAAAATCAAATTGAGGGTCATCAACTCAGGAAAAGTGACCATCTTCTTGTTGCTGAAGAAGGTCAAGATATGCGGAGCGTGAGCTAATAAGCAGTTGCAAGTAAAAAAATCTTAAAGCAGGGGCATTCGATAAGAATGCCCCACCGCAAATTGGCCCAACCAATCCGCCCTTACCTCCTTCCCTGGTTCACACTTCCATTAATTCCACTCACAAAACCATTGCTCATCCATAACATCTGATTAACCATTCATTGTCATTCACCCTACAATACAATATTGGCAGGACCACTTTTACACAGCGCGTGACGCAGAGATGGGCATAGACTCACCGCCGATCGCGATGTGGGGTCCTCAGGAGACCTGCATGAGCCTCTGGCAACAAAACTACGACCCGGCCGGAAATATCTGGCTGTCGAGCCTGATCGCATCGCTACCGATCCTGTTCTTCTTCTTTGCGCTGATTAAGCTCAAGCTGAAGGGCTATCTTGCCGCAACCTATACCGTCGCCATCGCGCTGCTGGTGGCGCTGTTCTTCTACAAAATGCCCGTCGACCGCGCGCTGGCATCGGTCGTGTATGGCTTTTTCTACGGCCTGTGGCCGATTGCGTGGATCATCATCGCGGCGGTGTTTGTCTACAAAATCTCGGTGAAAACCGGGCAGTTTGACATCATCCGCTCGTCGATTCTCTCCATCACGCCGGACCAGCGCCTGCAGATGCTGATTGTCGGCTTCTCCTTCGGGGCGTTTCTGGAAGGTGCGGCAGGCTTTGGCGCACCGGTGGCGATCACCGCCGCGCTGCTGGTCGGGCTGGGCTTTAATCCGCTGTATGCCGCCGGGCTGTGCCTGATTGTGAACACCGCGCCGGTGGCGTTTGGCGCGATGGGTATTCCGATCCTGGTGGCCGGACAGGTAACCGGGCTGGACAGCTTCGAGATTGGCCAGATGGTGGGCCGCCAGCTGCCGTTCCTGACCATTATCGTGCTGTTCTGGATCATGGCGATTATGGACGGCTGGCGCGGCGTGAAGGAGACCTGGCCCGCGGTGATGGTCGCCGGCGGTTCGTTCGCCATCGCCCAGTACCTCAGCTCCAACTTCCTCGGCCCCGAGCTGCCGGACATTATCTCATCGCTGGTCTCGCTGGTATGCCTGACGCTGTTCCTGAAGCGCTGGCAGCCTGTGCGCATCTTCCGCTTTGCCGATATGGGCGCGTCCCACGTGGATCAGACCCTTGCCCGCACGGGCTATACGCCGGGGCAGATTATTCGCGCCTGGTCGCCTTTCCTGTTCCTGACCGCGACCGTTACGCTGTGGAGCATCCCGCCGTTTAAAGCGCTGTTCGCTCCGGGCGGCGCGCTGTACGACATGGTGATTAACGTCTCCGTGCCGTTCCTCGACAAGATGGTCGCGCGCATGCCGCCGGTGGTTCACGACGCCACGCCGTATGCTGCGGTGTTCAAGTTCGACTGGTTCTCCGCCACCGGCACGGCCATCCTGTTTGCGGCACTCCTTTCCGTGGTGTGGCTGCGCATGAAGCCTGCCGCCGCGGTGCAGACCTTTGCCAGCACGCTGAAAGAGCTCGCGCTGCCGATCTACTCCATCGGGATGGTGCTGGCGTTCGCGTTTATCTCGAACTACTCCGGCCTGTCGTCCACGCTGGCGCTGGCCCTGGCCCATACCGGACACGCGTTCACCTTCTTCTCGCCGTTCCTCGGCTGGCTGGGGGTGTTCCTGACGGGCTCAGATACCTCGTCTAACGCGCTGTTCGCCGCGCTGCAGGCCACCGCCGCGCAGCAAATTGGCGTCTCGGACGTCCTGCTGGTTGCGGCTAACACCACCGGCGGCGTAACCGGCAAGATGATCTCTCCGCAGTCCATCGCTATCGCCTGCGCGGCGGTTGGCCTGGTCGGCAAAGAGTCGGACCTGTTCCGCTTTACCGTTAAACACAGCCTGATATTTACCTGCATGGTGGGCGTCATCACCACGCTGCAGGCCTATGTCTTAACCTGGATGATTCCATGATAGTGATGCCCAGGCGCCTGTCCGACGAGATTGCCTCTCGCGTGCGGGCGCTGATTGAAGAACAACAGCTGGAGGCGGGCATGAAGCTGCCCGCCGAGCGCCAGCTTGCCGCCCAGCTGGGCGTATCGCGTAATTCCCTGCGCGAGGCGCTCGCCACGCTGGTCAACGAAGGGCTGCTGGTGAGCCGCCGCGGCGGCGGCACCTTTGTGCGCTGGCAGCACGACGACTGGTCCGAGCAAAATATCGTTCAGCCGCTGAAAACGCTGCTGGAGAACGACCCGGACTACAGCTTCGATATTCTTGAAGCCCGCCACGCCATTGAGGCCAGCACCGCCTGGCACGCGGCGATACGCGCCACCGACGCCGATAAAGAGAAGCTCAGAGCCTGCTTCGAGGCCACGCAAAGCAGCGATCCGGACATTGCGTCCCAGGCGGACGTACGCTTCCACCTGGCGATTGCCGAGGCGTCGCACAACATCGTTCTGCTGCAGACCATGCGCGGCTTCTTCGACCTGCTGCAATCCTCCGTGAAGCAGAGCCGCCAGCGCATGTATCTGGTCCCGCCCGTGTTCGCGCGGCTGACCGAACAGCACGAGGCGATTCTTAACGCCATTCTGGACGGTGACGCCGACGCCGCGCGCAAAGCGATGATGGCTCACCTGAGCTTCGTGCACACCACCATTAAACGATTTGATGAAGACCAGGCACGACAGGCGCGTATTACCCGTCTGCCCGGTGAAAGTGATATTTCCAGGGAGAACAACGCATGATTATTTCAGCAGCCAGTGACTATCGCGCCGCGGCGCAGCGCATCTTACCGCCGTTCCTGTTCCACTATATCGACGGCGGGGCCTATGCGGAGCATACCCTGCGCCGCAACGTGGAAGACCTGTCGGACGTGGCCCTGCGCCAGCGCGTGCTGAAGAATATGTCCGACCTGAGCCTTGAGACGAAGCTGTTCAACGAAACGCTCTCGATGCCCGTTGCGCTCGGCCCCGTCGGCCTGTGCGGCATGTACGCCCGCCGGGGTGAGGTGCAGGCCGCCGCCGCAGCGGATGCCAAAGGGATACCGTTCACGCTCTCCACCGTTTCCGTGTGCCCGATTGAAGAGGTTACACCCACCATTAAGCGTCCGATGTGGTTCCAGCTGTACGTGCTGCGCGACCGCGGCTTTATGCGTAACGCCCTCGAGCGCGCTAAAGCGGCGGGCTGCTCGACGCTGGTGTTCACCGTCGACATGCCGACGCCGGGCGCGCGCTACCGCGATGCGCACTCCGGCATGAGCGGCCCGAACGCCGCCATACGCCGCTACTGGCAGGCGGTGACGCATCCGCAGTGGGCGTGGGACGTCGGCCTTAACGGTCGCCCGCACGATCTGGGCAATATCTCCGCCTATCTCGGCAAGCCAACCGGGCTGGAAGACTACATCGGCTGGCTGGCGAATAACTTCGATCCGTCGATTTCCTGGAAAGATCTCGAGTGGATCCGAGAGTTTTGGGACGGCCCGATGGTGATCAAAGGCATTCTCGATCCGGAAGACGCCCGCGACGCGGTGCGCTTCGGCGCGGACGGCATTGTGGTCTCTAACCACGGCGGCCGCCAGCTTGACGGCGTGCTCTCCTCCGCCCGCGCATTACCGGCGATTGCAGACGCGGTTAAAGGTGATATTACGATTCTGGCCGACAGCGGCATTCGCAACGGCCTTGACGTGGTGCGCATGATCGCGCTGGGTGCAGACAGCGTGCTGCTGGGGCGCGCGTATCTGTATGCCTTAGCGACCGCCGGGCAGGCGGGCGTCGCAAACCTGCTGGACCTGGTTGAGAAGGAGATGAAGGTGGCGATGACGCTGACCGGTGCGAAGAACATCAGCGAGATCAGCCGTGATTCGCTGGTGCAGGAGCTGAGCAAGCTGCCTGCCGGTCTTGCCCAGCTGTCTCAGGGCAGCGCTGCCTAATCCATTCCATTTTTGCTTCACGCGTTCAGCCCACCTTCGGCTGAACGCTTTTTTTTGCGCAAAATAACACCCACATAACATTTCAGATAACTAAATTTGACATCCTGGTGGCGATCGCAAATGTATATACAGGCAAATACAAGAACATTTAAAACACCACAACAGAGGGTAGCGTATGGCGTATTCAGGCAAGGTGGATATCCAGCAGGTGATCGACGATAGCCCCTTCTCACGATTCCACTGGATGCTGATCGTGCTGGGATTTTTGGTTTTGGCGATCGACGGATTCGACACCGCCGCGATGGGCTATATCGCCCCAACGCTCTCGGCCGAATGGGGGATCGCCAGACAGGACCTCGGCCCCGTGGTCAGCGCTGCTCTGCTGGGCCTGTCACTTGGTGCGCTGGTTGCCGGGCCGGTGTCGGACCGCGTCGGGCGCAAGCGCGTGCTCGTTTTCTCCTGCCTGTTTTTTGGCCTTTCCAGCCTGGGAACCGCCTGGGCGCAAAGCCTGAACACCCTCACCCTCTGGCGCTTTTTAACCGGCCTCGGGCTGGGCGCGGCAATGCCTAACGCCATTACGCTGATCTCGGAATTTGCGCCGCAGCGCTGCCGCGCGATGGCGATTAATACCATGTACTGCGGCTTTCCCCTCGGCGCGGCGGGCGGAGGGGCAATCTCCTCATGGCTGATTCCGCATCACGGCTGGAAAAGCGTGCTGCTGCTCGGCGCCGTCGCGCCGCTCGTGCTGACGGTGCTGCTGGCGCTGCTGCTGCCGGAGTCGGTGAAGTATCTGGTGCAGCGCGGAAAAGAGACGGCGCGCATCCGGCGCATCGCCAGCCAGTTTGCCGGGCAGTCAGTCGAAAAAGTGAGCGGGTTCTTTCTTACCGAGACAGGCGCGGGGCAAAAGAAAGGCAGCGTGGCGCAGCTCTTTGCCCTTCCCTGGCTGCCCGGCACGCTGATGCTCTGGACCACCTACTTCATGGGGCTGGTGATTTACTACGTGCTGCTAAGCTGGATGCCGACGCTGATGCTCGGCATGGGCTACCCGCTGGCGGAATCGGCGTGGCTGACCTCCCTCTTCACCTTTGGCGGCACCGCCGGGATCTTGCTCGCGGGCTGGATGATGGATCGCTGGGAAGCGCACAGGGTGGTGACCGGGGGTTTTTTCATCACCATGCTGCTAATCCTCGCGCTGGGCATGGAGCATAACCACATCGTGCTGTTCGGCGGTCTGATCTTCGTGATGGGGATTACCATGAACGGCGCGCAGTCCGGCATGCAGACCCTCGCCGCCACGTTTTATCCTACCCACTGCCGCGCGACGGGCATCGCCTGGATGCAGGGCATCGGGCGCTTTGGCGGCGTCGCGGGCACCCTGACCAGCGCGCACCTGCTTTCGCTGCAGTGGCAGGCGGACAGCATCCTGATGTTCCTGAGCGTTCCCGCGCTGCTGGCCACCGCCGCCACGCTCTACAAAATGTTCCGCTACCGTTCGCAGGTCGCGAGCATCGCGTAGGCCCACCCGTTTCTGCTATTCTGCCCCCGCAATTAAGGGGGCAGCATGCTTAACATCGTTTTATTCGAACCAGAAATTCCGCCGAACACCGGCAACATTATCCGCCTGTGCGCCAACACCGGCTTTCGTCTGCATATCATTGAGCCGATGGGCTTTGCGTGGGACGACAAGCGCCTGCGCCGCGCGGGGCTGGATTACCATGAATTTACGGCGGTGCTGCGCCATCACGACTACGCCGCATTTATGGAAGCCGAAAAGCCTCAGCGCATGTTCGCCCTGACGACCAAAGGCACCCCCGCGCACAGCGCCGTAAGCTATCAGGAAGGTGATTATCTGATGTTTGGGCCGGAAACGCGCGGCCTGCCGGCGACGATTCTGGACGCCCTGCCCGCCGAGCAAAAAATTCGCATTCCGATGATGCCGGACAGCCGCAGCATGAACCTGTCAAACGCGGTGTCGGTGGTGGTGTATGAAGCGTGGCGCCAGCTTGGTTATCCCGGCGCACTCTTACGGTAGGCCCGGTGGACGCAGCGCCACCGGGCAAAAATCTCAGATGCCGTCGCCATACTCGAAGGTATGGTGAATGCCGTTGAAGTGCTGATCCATGTCCATGGACGGCTTATCGCTGTCCGGCTTGCCGACGATGCGCGCCGGGACGCCGGCGGCAGTGGTATGCGGTGGCACAGGCTGAAGCACGACTGAACCCGCGCCAATCTTCGCGCCGCGCCCGACCTCAATATTGCCGAGAATTTTCGCACCCGCGCCAATCATCACCCCTTCACGGATTTTCGGATGGCGATCGCCGCTGGTTTTGCCGGTACCGCCCAGGGTAACCGACTGCAGGATCGACACATCATCTTCAATCACCGCCGTTTCCCCGACAACGATGCCGGTGGCGTGGTCGAGCATGATCCCGCGGCCAATTTTCGCTGCCGGGTGAATATCCACCTGAAAGGTGACGGAAACCTGGTTTTGCAGGAAGATGGCCAGCGCGCGGCGGCCCTCGTTCCACAGCCAGTGGCCGATGCGGTAAGCCTGCAGAGCGTGAAAGCCCTTCAGGTACAGCAGCGGCGTGGAATATTTGTCTACCGCCGGGTCGCGCGTGCGCACGGCCTGAATATCACAGGCGGCAGAGGCGATCATTTCCGGGTCGGCGGCGTAGGCTTCTTCTACCACTTCACGAATGGCGATGGCGGGCATAATCGATGAGGCAAGCTTGTTAGCGAGCATATAGCTCAGGGCGCTGCCGAGGTTTTCATGCTTGAGTAGCGTCGCGTGGTAGAAGCTGGCCAGCATGGGCTCACAGTCGGCCAAAGCCCGGGCTTCGGCTTTAATATTGTTCCAGACGATATCCAGTTCTTCACACGGCATTGCTTACTCCAGACGATACGTTAATGACCGGCCAGTTCTTTGCTGGCCGGGTCAAGTCGCTAACAGGGGTCCCTGCGATTAGTTGCTGCTGCGCTCGTCCTTGCGCGCACGACCTAATAAGGTCAATGCTGCCTCGCGCGCATTTTTTCCGCAATACAATACCTGATAAATTTCCTCGGTTATTGGCATTTCGACACCAAAACGGTGCGCCAATTCGCGAACTTCTTTGGTATTGCGGTAGCCTTCAACCACCTGGCCAATCTTCTCCTGCGCGCTTTTCACATCGCTGCCCTGCCCGAGCATCATGCCAAAGCGGCGGTTACGCGACTGGTTGTCGGTACAGGTCAGCACCAGATCGCCCAGCCCTGCCATCCCCATAAAGGTGGCCGGATCGGCGCCAAGCGCTTCGCCCAGGCGAGACATTTCGGTGAGCCCGCGGGTAATCAGCGCCGTGCGCGCGTTCGCGCCAAAGCCGATACCGTCGGACATACCGGCACCAATGGCAATCACGTTTTTCACCGCGCCGCCCAGCTGTACGCCGATGAAATCCGGGTTGCTGTAAACGCGGAAGCTCTTGCCGCAGTGCAGCAGATGCTGAAGATCATCAGAGAATGTCTGGTCGGTTGAAGCGAGCGAGATCGCCGTCGGGAGGCCAGCGGCCAGCTCTTTGGCAAACGTCGGTCCGGAAATCACGGCCAGCGGAATGTCATCGCCCAGCGCTTCGCGGGCAACGTCCTGCAGCAGGCGGCCCGTTTCGGCTTCCAGCCCCTTCGTCGCCCACACGATGCGTGCATCGGCGCGCATCAGCGGCTTGATCTGGCGCAGGACTTCGCCGAACACGTGGCTCGGTACCACAACCAGTATATTGCGGCTGGCCGCCAGGGCGGTGGCAAGGTCACTTTCCAGATGCAGAGAGTCAGGGAACGGAACGTCCGGGAGAAACGCCACGTTGCAGCGGTCGTGTTGCAACATCGCGATATGTTTAGGATCGTGGCCCCACAGGACCACGTCGTGACCATTTCTTGCCAGCGTGATAGCAAGAGCGGTGCCGTAAGAGCCGGCACCGATCACAGTCATTGACGCATTAACAGTGCTCATCAGGCATCCTGATGTTGTTCGGCACCTTCGCCAGCCTGCTGCTGCAGATAGTTCATGAACAGCGCATCGAAGTTAACTGGCGCAAGGTTCAGTTGCGGGAATGTACCGCGAGATACCAGGCTGGTGATGCATTCACGCGCATACGGGAACAGGATGTTCGGGCAGTATGCACCCAGGCAGTGCGCCAGCTGGTTGCCTTCGATACCGCCAACGGAGAAGATGCCGCCCTGCTGTACTTCGCACAGGAATGCAGTTTCTTCGCCCAGAGACGCGGTAACGGTCACACGCAGTACGACTTCATACACGTCATCCGCCAGCTGGGTGGATGCGGTATCCAGATCAAGTTTAACCTCTGGCTGCCAATCTTTCTGGAAAACGTGCGGCGCATTTGGCGCTTCGAAAGAGACATCTTTGGTGTAGATACGCTGGATCTGGAAAGTCATTTCGGTGTTGTTTTGTTCTGACATGGAAAAACCCTTTTTAATTGTCCTAAAACGTCTTAGCGCAACAGCGGATCGAGTCCACCACGCGCGTCGAGCGCATACAAGTCATCACAGCCGCCAATGTGCTGCGCATCAATAAAAATCTGCGGAACCGTCGTGCGGCCACTACGTTGAATCATCTCTTCGCGTTTAATCGCGTCACCGTCAATAGGCAGTTCCTGGAACGTTACGCCTTTGCTGTTCAGCAACGCTTTTGCACGGTGGCAGAACGGGCAGGTTGCTTTGGTGTAGATCTCAATATTGGCCATCACTGAACTCCTTATTTACCGCGAACCAAAGGAAGATTCTCTCCGCTCCAGCCGGAAATGCCTTCTTTCAGAACCGTTACGTTTTCGAAGCCTGCTTTATGCAGCGCGTTAGCAGATTCCTGCGCCTGCATGCCGGTGCCGTCAACCACAATAATCGGCTGAGCTTTATGCTTATCCAGCTCACCGAGGTTGTTCGCTTTGATTTCCGCTGGCAGCAGGTTAATAGAACCTGCAATATGCCCTTTGCGGAAGTCATCACGCTGGCGCAGATCGACCACGACCGCATCTTCTTTGTTAATCAGACGGGTCGCTTCACCCCGCGTGATCACCTTAATTTTAGACGTCAGGCCCTTAAACGTGGTGAAAAGCACGGCGGCCAGCAGGCCAATCCACGCGATGCTCAGAACCGGGTGGCGGCTGACAAATTGCATAATTTCTTGCATGGGGGGTACTAACTCCCGACTAAGTGATTAAAAAAAACCAGGAGAGGAGTATACCTGCGCGTTGTGGCAAATACAGCCAGTGACATAAAGCTAATCCATTTTCTGCGGCCTGCCACGAAAAAAAATGGCTGAAAATACCCTCCAGGGTGGTTTGTGACCGCGCTTTCTTTGATCTTCCGAGGCTATTTTATCGATTCAGCTGTAGTAAAATTACGCAAATTTTTTGTCTCTTGAGCATGAGGTTGTCGCAATGTCGGTTTCTAAAAAACCTATGGTACTGGTCATTCTTGATGGTTATGGCTATCGCGAAGAAAGTCAGGATAACGCCATTCTTAACGCCAAAACCCCGGTTATGGATGCGCTGTGGGCAAAACGTCCTCACACCCTGATTGATGCATCTGGTCTGGAAGTGGGTCTGCCGGATCGCCAGATGGGCAACTCCGAAGTTGGACACGTCAACCTGGGCGCGGGCCGTATCGTGTATCAGGATTTGACCCGTCTCGACGTAGAAATCAAAGAACGCACCTTCTTCGCCAACCCAACGCTGACCGGTGCCGTTGATAAAGCCGTTGCGGCAGGCAAAGCCGTTCACATCATGGGCCTGCTCTCTGCGGGCGGCGTTCACAGCCATGAAGATCACATCATGGCGATGGTTGAGCTGGCAGCCGAGCGAGGTGCGGAAAAAATCTACCTGCACGCGTTCCTCGACGGCCGCGATACGCCTCCGCGCAGTGCGAAGGGCTCGCTGGTCGCGTTCGAAGAAAAATTTGCTGCACTGGGCAAAGGGCGCGTGGCGTCTATCATTGGTCGCTACTACGCCATGGACCGCGATAACCGCTGGGATCGCGTTGAGCAGGCCTATGACCTGATGACGCTGGCGAAAGGTGAATTCCAGTTCGCAACCGCCGTTGAAGGCCTGGAAGCCGCTTACGCGCGTGATGAAAACGACGAGTTCGTGAAAGCCACCGTTATTCGTGCAGAAGGCCAGGCCGATGCGGCAATGGAAGACGGCGACGCGCTGATCTTCATGAACTTCCGCGCTGACCGCGCGCGCGAAATCACGCGCGCCTTTGTAAACAGCGACTTCGACGGCTTCGCCCGCAAAAAAGTGGTTAAGCTCGACTTTATCCAGCTGACCGAATACGCGGCAGACATTAAAGCGCCTTGCGCCTATCCACCGGCTTCCCTGGCAAATACCTTCGGCGAGTGGATGGCGAAGCACGACAAAACGCAGCTGCGCATCTCCGAAACCGAGAAATACGCGCACGTGACCTTCTTCTTTAACGGCGGCGTTGAAGAGCCGTTCAAGGGAGAAGAGCGCATTCTGATCAACTCGCCGAAAGTGGCGACCTACGATCTGCAGCCGGAGATGAGCTCCGCCGAGCTGACCGAAAAACTGGTCGCGGCGATCGAAAGCGGCAAATACGACGCCATCATCTGTAACTACCCGAACGGCGACATGGTCGGCCATACCGGCGTGATGGACGCGGCTGTGAAAGCGGTTGAAGCGCTGGATCATTGCGTTGAGCAGGTAGCGAAAGCGGTTGAGTCCGTTGGCGGCCAGCTGCTGATTACCGCCGACCACGGCAACGCGGAGCAGATGCGCGATCCGTCTACCGGACAGGCGCACACTGCCCACACCAACCTGCCGGTTCCGCTGATTTATGTTGGTGATAAATCACTGAAAGCGGTAGAAGGCGGCAAGCTTTCCGACATCGCGCCGACCATGTTGACGCTGATGGGTATGGAAATCCCGAAAGAGATGACTGGCAAGCCGCTGTTCATCGTGGAATAATCGCTCCCCATGAGGGGAAAGGCGATTTTTTCAATCACATGGGTCGTGAAGCCGTTACGGTTATCAGTCAGACCTCTGCTTTACGCCAGCGCGCTCAGCGCTGGCGTATTGCTGTGCGCCCAATCCGCCCACGCGGACGACCGCGACCAGCTTAAATCTATTCAGGCCGATATCGCCGCTAAAGAGCGCGCGGTACGCCAGCAGCAACAGCAGCGTTCGGTACTGCTTGCCCAGCTTAAGCAGCAGGAAGAAGCGATTTCCGCCGCCGCGCGCAAGCTCCGCGAAACCCAGAATACCCTCGCCCAGCTGAATAAGCAGATCGACGACATGAACGCGTCGATTGCCAAACTGGAGCGCCAGCGGGACGCGCAGGAGCGCACGCTTGCGGCCCAGCTTGACGCCGCGTTTCGTCAGGGCGAACACACCGGCCTTCAGCTGATCCTGAGCGGAGAAGAGAGCCAGCGCGGCCAGCGCCTGCAGGCCTACTTTGGCTACCTCAACCAGGCCCGCCAGGAGACCATTGCGCAGCTGAAGCAGACGCGCGAAGAAGTCACCACTCAAAAAGCCGAGCTGGAAGAGAAGCAAAGCCAGCAGCAGACGCTCCTTTACGAGCAGCAGGCCCAGCAGGCGAAGCTTGAACAGGCGCGCAACGAGCGTAAGAAAACCCTTTCCGGACTTGAGTCCTCCATCCAGCAGGGTCAAAGCCAGCTGAGCGAGCTGCGCGCTAACGAATCTAAGCTGCGTAACAGCATTGCCCGTGCGGAAGCCGCCGCAAAAGCCCGCGCCGAAAAAGAGGCGCGCGAAGCGCAGGCCGTACGTAACAAGCAGCAGGAAGCCTCGCGCAAAGGCACCACCTATAAGCCAACCGAAAGCGAACGCTCCCTGATGTCGCGCACAGGTGGCCTTGGCTCTCCGCGCGGTCAGGCCTACTGGCCCGTTCGCGGCACCCTTCTGCATCGCTATGGCGAACAGCTGCAGGGTGAGCTACGTTGGAAGGGGATCGTTATCGGTGCGTCTGAGGGTAGCGAAGTGAAAGCCATCGCCGATGGCCGCGTGATCCTGGCCGACTGGCTGCAGGGCTACGGGCTCGTGGTGGTGGTTGAGCACGGTAAAGGCGATATGAGCCTTTACGGCTACAACCAGAGCGCGCTGGTCAGCGTCGGCACTCAGGTGCGCGCTGGCCAACCCATCGCCCTTGTGGGCAGCAGTGGCGGTCAGGGCCGCCCGTCACTCTATTTCGAAATTCGTCGCCAGGGTCAGGCGGTCAATCCACAGCCGTGGTTGGGAAGATAAGTTTTGCTTCACTTTCGCCGAATTGTTCTCTCCGTCGTCAGCGCTCTGGCGCTGGCTGGACCGGTTTACGCAGGCAAACTTGCCATCGTGATTGATGACTTCGGTTATCGTCCGCATAACGAAAATCAGGTGCTGGCGATGCCGCAGGCCATCTCCGTCGCCGTGTTGCCAAATGCCCCGCACGCCCGCGAGATGGCAACCAAAGCCCACAACAGCGGGCATGAAGTCCTGATCCATTTGCCTATGGCACCGCTCAGCAAACAGCCGCTTGAAAAAGACACGCTGCGCCCGGAGATGAGCAGCGACGAGATCGATCGCATCATCCGCGAGGCGTACGGTAAAGTGCCCTACGCCGTCGGGCTGAATAACCACATGGGCAGCGCAATGACCTCCAGCCTGTACGGTATGCTCAAGGTGATGCAGTCGCTTGAGCGCTACAACCTCTATTTCCTCGACAGCATGACCATCGGCAACAGTCAGGCGATGCGCGCCGCGCAGGGAACGGGCGTGAAGGTGATTAAGCGTAAGGTGTTTCTGGACGATACCCAAAACGAAGCGGATATCCGCGTGCAGTTTAACCGCGCGGTGCAGCTGGCGCGCCGGAACGGCTCGGCGATTGCCATCGGCCACCCGCATCCGTCTACCGTCCGCGTGCTTCAGCAAATGCTCCCGACGCTGCCTTCCGACATTACGCTGGTTCGCCCAAGCGACCTGCTGAACGAACCGCAGGTAGATACGTCGCGTCCTGGCAATGCCCGGCCGCCGGTAACGCAGCCGCGCAATCCGTTCCGCGGCGTGAAAAACTGCGCGCCAAAGCAGCCACTTGAGCCGGTCCATGCAACGCGCTTCTTCACGGTGATTGGGGAAAGCATCGGTGAAAGTACGCTGGTGAAATATTTCCAGCATCAGTGGCAGGGCTGGGGAAATAGCGACTCATCGTCGCGTTGATTCACGCCCATAAAAAAAGCGCCTGAGGGCGCTTTTTTTACTTAATCCCAGCTGAGGATCACTTTTCCAGACTGCCCTGAGCGCATCGCGTCAAAGCCCTGCTGGAACTCATCGATGGAGAAGCGGTGAGTGATGATTGGAGAGAGATCGAGGCCGGACTGGATCAGCGCCGCCATCTTGTACCAGGTTTCAAACATCTCGCGGCCATAGATGCCCTTGATGAACAGCCCCTTGAAGATGACTTTGTTCCAGTCGATGGACATATCCGACGGCGGAATACCCAGCATCGCGATACGGCCGCCGTGGTTCATGGTATCCAGCATGGTGCGGAACGCCGGCGGCGCGCCGGACATCTCCAGACCCACGTCGAACCCTTCGGTCATGCCCAGCTCGGCCATCACGTCGGTCAGGCTCTCTTTAGACACATCTACCGCGCGGGTCACGCCCATTTTGCGCGCCAGAGAGAGACGGTACTCGTTCACGTCGGTGATCACCACGTTACGCGCGCCGACGTGCTTCGCCACCGCGGCCGCCATGATGCCGATTGGGCCTGCGCCGGATACCAGCACGTCTTCACCGACCAGATCGAACGACAGCGCGGTGTGTACCGCGTTGCCGAACGGGTCAAAGATGGAGGCCAGATCGTCAGAGATATTGTCCGGGATTTTGAACGCGTTGAACGCCGGGATCACCAGGTATTCCGCGAAGCAGCCCGGCCGGTTCACGCCCACGCCGACGGTGTTGCGGCACAGGTGCGTGCGTCCGCCGCGGCAGTTACGGCAGTGGCCGCAGGTGATATGGCCTTCGCCGGAAACGCGGTCGCCAATCTTGAAGCCTTTCACTTCCTGGCCGATGCCAACCACTTCCCCCACGTATTCGTGACCGACAACCATCGGAACGGGAATGGTTTTCTGCGACCACTGGTCCCAGTTGTAGATGTGAACGTCAGTACCGCAGATGGCGGTTTTACGAATCTTGATCAGCAGATCGTTATGACCGACGTCCGGCTCCGGCACGTCGGTCATCCAAATCCCTTCTTCCGCTTTCAGTTTGGATAACGCTTTCATCACACGTCCTCAGGCAATTACGCCCAGCTGTTTGCCGATGCGGGTAAAGGCTTCCACCGCACGCTCAATTTGTTCAGGCGAATGCGCCGCAGACATCTGGGTGCGGATTCGCGCCTGACCTTTTGGCACCACCGGGAAGAAGAACCCGGTGACGTAAATCCCCTCTTTTTGCAGCTCGCGGGCAAATTTCTGCGCCACCACCGCGTCGCCCAGCATCACCGGAATGATCGCATGGTCGGCACCGGCCAGGGTGAAGCCTGCCGCACTCATTTTCTCACGGAACAGGCGCGCGTTAGCCCACAGGCGGTCGCGCAGCTCAGCGCCGGACTCCACCATCTCCAGCACTTTGATGGACGCGGCAACGATCGCCGGAGCCAGGGAGTTGGAGAACAGATACGGGCGGGAGCGCTGGCGCAGCCACTCAACCACTTCTTTACGCGCGGCGGTATAGCCGCCGGACGCGCCGCCGAGCGCTTTGCCCAGCGTGCCGGTGATGATGTCCACGCGGCCCATCACGTCGCAGTATTCGTGCGAGCCGCGGCCGTTTTCGCCGACAAAACCAACGGCGTGGGAGTCATCGACCATCACCAGCGCGTCGTATTTATCGGCCAGGTCGCACACGCCCTTCAGGTTGGCGATCACGCCGTCCATGGAGAACACGCCGTCGGTGGCGATCAGCACGTGGCGAGCGCCAGCCGCGCGCGCCTCCTTCAGGCGTTCTTCCAGCTCGACCATATCGTTGTTGGCGTAGCGGAAGCGCTTCGCTTTGCACAGGCGCACGCCGTCGATGATGGAGGCGTGGTTCAGGGCGTCGGAGATAATTGCGTCTTCAGCGCCGAGCAGGGTTTCAAACAGGCCGCCGTTGGCATCGAAGCAGGAGGAGTACAGGATCGCATCTTCCATTCCGAGGAAGTTGGCCAGCTTCTGCTCGAGCTGCTTGTGGCTGTCCTGGGTGCCGCAGATAAAGCGCACGGAGGCCATGCCGAAGCCGTGGGAGTCCATGCCGCTTTTCGCCGCGGCAATCAGCTCTGGGTGATTCGCCAGGCCTAAGTAGTTGTTCGCACAAAAGTTGATCACGTGGCTGCCGTCGGCAACGGTGATGTCCGCCTGCTGTGCAGACGTGATAATACGCTCTTCTTTGAACAACCCTTCCGCACGGGCGGTGTCGAGGTCGCTGTTTAACTGTTTGTAAAAATCACCACGCATTGCATTCTCCAGACTCGGCAAATTTCGGGACATATTACCCAAACCTATAGTTTATGACGAGATGACGCAGTATCTCTTGTCGTTTTTGCAGCATAAATCACGCGTACCCCTGCGCTGTGAAGGTGAATGAAGCCTGAGCATTGAGATGATATGATAAAGAGATTAGCGTTCGGGATTGTCCCCGACTCATACTTCAAAGGTTACAGTTATGATCATCGTTACCGGCGGCGCGGGCTTTATCGGCAGCAACATCGTTAAGGCCCTCAATGACAAAGGCATCACCGACATCCTGGTGGTGGATAACCTGAAAGACGGCACCAAGTTTGTGAACCTGGTGGATCTGAACATCGCTGACTATATGGATAAAGAAGACTTCCTTATCCAGATTATGGCAGGTGAAGAGTTCGGCGAGATCGAAGCCATCTTCCACGAAGGCGCGTGCTCTTCCACCACCGAGTGGGACGGCAAGTACATGATGGACAACAACTATCAGTACTCCAAAGAGATCCTGCACTACTGCCTGGAGCGTGAAATTCCGTTCCTGTACGCCTCTTCTGCGGCAACCTACGGCGGCCGCACGTCTGACTTTATCGAATCCCGCGAATACGAGCAGCCGCTGAACGTCTACGGTTACTCCAAGTTCCTGTTCGACGAATATGTGCGCCAGATCCTGCCGGAAGCGAACTCGCAGATCGTTGGCTTCCGCTACTTCAACGTCTATGGGCCGCGCGAAGGCCACAAAGGCAGCATGGCGAGCGTGGCGTTCCACCTGAACACACAGTTGAACAACGGTGAAAGCCCGAAACTGTTCGAAGGCAGCGACGGCTTCAAGCGCGACTTCGTCTACGTGGGCGACGTGGCGGCAGTCAACTTGTGGTTCTGGGAAAACGGCGTATCCGGCATCTTTAACCTGGGCACGGGCCGCGCGGAATCCTTCCAGGCGGTGGCAGACGCGACGCTGGCGTACCACAAAAAAGGCAGCATCGAGTACATTCCGTTCCCGGATAAGCTGAAAGGCCGCTACCAGGCATTCACTCAGGCAGACCTGACTAACCTGCGTAAAGCGGGCTACGACAAGCCGTTCAAGACCGTTGCCGAAGGCGTAACGGAATATATGGCCTGGCTGAACCGCGACGCGTAAGTATGAGAATTCTGGTGATCGGCCCGTCATGGGTGGGCGACATGATGATGTCGCAAAGTCTTTATCGCACGCTCAAGGCGCGCTATCCCCAGGCAATCATCGACGTGATGGCACCCGCGTGGTGCCGTCCGCTGCTGTCGCGTATGCCGGAAGTCAACGAAGCGATTCCGATGCCGCTCGGCCACGGGGCACTGGAAATTGGTGAACGCCGCAAGCTTGGGCACAGCCTGCGCGACAAGCGCTACGATCGCGCCTACGTGCTGCCTAACTCATTCAAATCCGCTCTCGTGCCTTTCTTTGCGGGCATCCCGCACCGCACCGGCTGGCGCGGTGAAATGCGCTACGGCCTGCTGAACGACGCGCGCGTGCTGGATAAAGAAGCCTGGCCGCTGATGGTCGAGCGCTATGTGGCGCTGGCCTACGACAAGGGCGTGATGCGCAGCGCGAAAGACCTGCCGCAGCCGCTTCTTTGGCCACAGCTGCAGGTCAACGACGGGGAGAAATCCCACACCTGCAACGCGTTTGGACTTTCGTCTGAGCGCCCGATGATCGGCTTTTGTCCCGGCGCGGAGTTCGGCCCGGCAAAACGCTGGCCGCACTATCACTATGCGGAACTGGCTAAAGAGCTTATCGACGAAGGCCATCAGATCGTGCTGTTTGGCTCCGCGAAGGATCACGACGCGGGCAACGAAATTCTCGCCGCATTAAGTACCGAACAGCAGGCCTGGTGCCGTAATCTGGCCGGGGAAACCCAGCTGGAGCAGGCCGTTATTCTGCTTGCCGCCTGCAAGGCCGTGGTGACGAACGACTCCGGCCTGATGCACGTCGCCGCCGCGCTGAACCGCCCGCTGGTGGCGCTGTACGGCCCAAGCAGCCCGGACTTCACGCCGCCGCTGTCCCATAAAGCGCGCGTCATTCGCCTGATTACCGGCTACCACAAAGTCCGTAAAGGCGATGCCGCTGAAGGCTATCACCAGAGCCTGATCGACATTACGCCGCAGCGCGTCCTCGAAGAGCTTAACGAACTGCTGTTGAGCGAAGAAGGATAACGCATGCGGGTATTGATCGTTAAAACGTCCTCCATGGGGGATGTGCTCCACACCCTGCCGTCGCTGACGGACGCCATGCGCGCCATTCCCGGCATTCGCTTTGACTGGGTGGTCGAAGAAGGCTTTGCGCAGATCCCTACATGGCATGAGGCCGTGGACCGCGTCATTCCTGTGGCAATCCGCCGCTGGCGCAAAGCGTGGTTCTCCGCGCCGATCAAAGCCGAACGTAAGGCGTTTCGCGAGGCGGTGCAGGCTCAGCGCTACGATGCCATTATCGACGCGCAGGGGCTGGTCAAAAGCGCCGCGCTGGTCACGCGTCTGGCGCATGGCGTAAAGCACGGCATGGACTGGCAAACCGCCCGCGAACCGCTGGCGAGCCTGTTTTACAATCGCCGCCATCACATCGCAAAAGATCAGCATGCCGTAGAACGTATTCGCGAGCTGTTTGCTAAAAGCCTCGGCTATGCAAAACCGGACGCGCAGGGGGATTACGCGATCGCCCAGCGTTTCCAGCAGGCAGGCGATGACGGTCATAAACCGTATTTCATCTTTCTTCATGCCACCACGCGCGATGATAAGCACTGGCCGGAATCCCACTGGAAAGCGTTAATCCAGCTGCTGGCGGAGCATGATATTGAGATTCGGCTGCCGTGGGGCGCGCCCCATGAGGAAGCACGTGCGAAGCGGCTGGCGGAAGGCTCGGCGAATGTAACGGTTTTACCGCGCATGAGCCTTGAGAACGTTGCGCGGCAGCTGGCAAATGCTAAACAGATTGTTTCGGTGGATACCGGTCTGAGCCATCTTAGCGCGGCGTTAAGCCGCCCTAACGTCACGCTGTACGGGCCGACGGACCCGGGTTTGATCGGCGGCTACGGCCAAAATCAGCATTATCTCCTTTCAAAAAGCGGATTAATGTCCGATATTTCCCCTCAGGAAATTTATGATTTTATTAAAGGAACAGGAGCGTTTTGATGCGGAAGCTTCATATTATTAACCTCGCAAAGATGGGCGGTGTTGAACGCCTGTTCCTGCAATATATCAACGACGCGACTTCCGCAGACGATATTATTTTTTGCATCAGCAACCATATCGGTCCTGAAATCGAGCAGCATTTACCGGGTAAGAAAATAACCTTTGTTAACAGAATCATAAATTCTGTCACGCTGAAATATCCCGTCTTTATGCGAAAATTTGCCCTACAGACAAAGCTCTGGTTTGCAAAACCTGATGCGGTAATCATCTGGGATCTGATCCCCGGTTTTGCAGGCAAACCTTCGCGAGGGAAAGTTATCTATTACGATCACGGCTGCTCATGGCGGTATGCGCACAGCAGGAAGAATTTGGCTTTTTTTGCGTTGCTTGATGGATGTATCTCCGCAGCAAAAGCCTCAAAGCGCGTTATGGAACTGCGCTTCGATCCTGACTGTCCGGTTAAAACGGTGATCAACCGCATCCAGCCGCCGCCGGGCATAAACAAGGGTGAAAAAACGCTGAGCGCGCCGCTGAGTTTAGGCGTCGCTGCCCGTCTCGTAGGATTAAAAGGCATTAGCGTGGCGCTGCTGGCGCTCAAATCGCTTCAGGATCGCGGTATGGACGTGACGCTGGACATTGCCGGTAAGGGCCCAGACGAAGACGCTTTTCGCCAGCTGGCTGAAAAACTCGGCATCACTAAGCACGTCAACTTTTTAGGCTTCAAAGACGATTTGAGCGGCTTTTTTAACGCGATCGACATTTATCTAAGCACCCCCGTGACGGAACCCTTTGGACTCTCATGTATGGAAGCCCTGTTCTACGGCGTACCGGTGGTTTTCCCGATGATTGACGGACAGCCGGAAGTGGTTGAAGACGGCGTATGCGGCGTGGGCATTGTTCCCGACGTAGCACCGGAAGCACACCAGGCGTTAACCGGCATAAACGTGAATTTCCCCTATGACGTCTATTCTCCCGAGCAGGATCGTCTCGTGAGCCCGATGCTGATGGATCACCATGCCGTGGCTAATGCTGTGATAAAAATCGCTGGCGATGATTATGCGACCTGGCGTGCAAATGCATTTGCGCATGTCGCCCAACATTTTGATTATAAAAATTTCATTAGCGAATTTAACGCTACAATTTTGGAAGTTGTTGATGAAAACAATAAAAAATAAGCTTTCGCTCGACGTAGTGCTTTTTATTGCTTTTTTAATGATGTTAGCATCCCAGTATCTGCTTATTTTTGATTCAGCTCGTCCACGAAAAATTTTCTACACGGCGGGTTATGTGGCTATTTTAGCCATGTTTATATGCTATAAAAGAATCAACAAGCCTCTTAAAAATCTTGTGCCGATGCTTGCGTCCCTGTTGCTAGCAGGCACGATTTTGATTTGGGTCGCACTGTTTAAAAACAACGGCGCCTATTGGGATATCTACAATAGTTATGAAACGTCCGGAAAAATAATATTACTATTTTCCGTATTGATTTTTATTTTTTCAAATTTTAACATCAAGCACAATACTGTACTCTTGGATTCGATATTCATTATCGGCGGAATATTAGCCAACGTGTATGCTATCCACCAGTACAACTTCCATTCAGAACAGCGTATTGAGCTTGGTTTTGATCGGGCAACGATGGCGGCCTACATCATTACCGTTATCGATATTCTGCTGCTTCATGCGGTGTTAAATAGACATGGCTGGGTGAGATATGTGCTCTTCGCGTTTACCATTGGCTTAACCTTCAGTGCGATTATTTTTACGGGCACGAGGGCTGCAATTTTAAGCTATCCGATTCTGTGTCTGCTTCTTGCATTTACCCACAGCAACGTCAACAAACAGCACCTTATTAAGATGATTGTATTCTTTGCCTGCCTGCTGGCAGCGGCGGTTTATATTTTTCAACAGCCGTTAGAAAAGCGGCTAGATGCCCTGCAACATGATATAAAAACGCTGCAGAACAGCAATAACAGCCGCACCTCCGTCGGAGCACGCGTTGCAATGTTCGAGGTTGGCGTGAATACAGGCTCTGCGGCCCCCCTTGGCCAATCCGCAGAGCAACGTAACGCTCGGATAAAGCAGCTTGCGACCAAAGACACTTCCCTTGGTGGCTCCGTCACTTATATGAACGTCCATTTGCACAACGAGCTGATTGATAACTACTCGCTGCGTGGGATAGCAGGCGCAGGGGCGCTAATTCTCTTTTACCTCTCCCTTCTGTTGTGCGCCTGGCAAAACCGCAACCCGACGCTGATGGTGATGACGCTTAGCCTGATCGTTTATGGCTTAAGTGATGTCATATTCTTCAGCAGGGAAGGCTCGATTGTTTACGTTATTGGTCTTCTCACGGCGATGATTTTTCTCGGGAAAAGAGGAGAATTATCCGTACAGGCTGAGACTTTACACGCTGCGAAATAACGCACTACTATACCTCTGAGCAATATGCTCGGGGGGCCAATAACATAGAGTTAATGAGATGAAGATAAATAAAATTATCATTGCCGGGTATGAATTAAGCGGCCTGGGAGGGATGGAAACGGTATGCAGCACGCTAGTGCGATTACTCCGCGCCCGTCATCCCGGCATTGATATTTCTTTTGTCTTTTTTAAAGAAGGCAACGCTACCGTTTGCGACGACTGGCTGGCCCACAGCAACTACAGCCGCATCACCTCAGGCATAAGAAATACGAAAATCCGTCGATTATCTTTCGCAAACTCTTTTCGTAAGCTGATAAGCCGGGAAAAACCCGAGCTTATTATTGCGCTCGATACACTGTCCTGTTTTATCAGCAACGTCGCCAGACAATATACCTTGCAGAAGCCGGTCATTTTTTCCTGGCTGCATTTCTCAACGCATAATCTTTATAAAGCAAAATATGTAAAGCGGGCCGATTATCACCTGGCTATTTGCTCTGAAATCGCCGAGCAGCTGACTGCGATGGGTATTGAAGACGGCCGTATCTCCACCATCTACAACCCTATCGCCCGCAGCCCCGTTTGCATCCCTCGCCCGCCGGAAGGTACGCGCTTTATTTACGTTGGCAGAATTATTGCCGATGGGCAAAAAAATATGCGTGGATTGTTCGACGCGCTGGCGCAAACAAAAGGTGCATGGACGCTGGACATCATTGGTGCAGGCGCTGACACAGAAATGTTGCAGGAATACGCGAAAGCCGTGGGCATCGAGGACAGGCTATGCTGGCATGGATGGCAAAAAAACCCCTGGAGCTATATCCGTGAAACGTTGCAGACAACCACTTGCCTACTCAGCAGCTCTCACTTTGAAGGGTTTTGCATGGTCCTTGCCGAAGCCAGCGCGCATGGTGTGTACGCCATAAGTTCGAACTGCAAAACAGGACCTGCGGATATTATTCAAGAAGGCGTTAACGGGAATCTGTATCCGACCGATCGCCCGGACGTTTTCGTTAAGCACCTTCAGGAGATCGTGAACGGTAAAACGCTGCCGGACAGTAATATTATCAAACAGGCTATCGAACCGTTCTACGAAGATAACTACACTCTTGAAGTGCTCCGTGCGTTCGCCCGTGCGGGCCTCACCTTTACCGAATAATCCCTACACGCCTGTTTTACGCTGGTAGTACTCTGCCAGCGTCATTCCCTCGCACTGGTTTTGCAGCGAACTGAACAGCGCTTCAAGATCGTCATACAGTCCTTCAATCTCTGCTTCGGTTTTAAACGTCGGGCTGCCACCGGGCATGTATTCCGATGAGTGCAGCATGTATTCAACGTAATCGCTGCCCTGCTCAAGGGTTTGCTGCACGACGCGTTTCATCGTGTCGACGTTTCCCCCCGCAGGGCGTAGCCAGTTCACGGAAGGTGAGCGAACCTTACCTCTCAGGCGGTCATAGCCCTGCTTGAGGGTATTGATTAGCGCAGAATGCTTGTACTGAATACTCATCGGCACTTCAAGCAGCGAAGAGGTCCCTGGCTTACTGATGTCGTTCTCGTCCATAAAGTAGGCATGATGTGGGAAATGACGATAGTCCGTACCGCCCGTCCCCTGCGGAGCGCCTTTTGCCGTGCGCCAGTCCACTTTCGGGGTGACCGAGCAATCAACCTGATAGCCTAGCTCCACCAGCAAACGCGCATAGCGCTCATCGAATGCCCAGCGCCCCGCCCGGTGGCTAACCATTTTGGTCTGGAAGGTGTCTTCCAGCAGGTGCGTCATAAACTCGACTTTCTCGCGCATCTGCGCATCGGGATATTCGATAAGATAGGGCTTGTAGCGCCAGTCGTCGTCCGTTAACGGCACCTCCGGCGGGCTGTTCCAGGCATGCAGATGCATACCCACTTCGCCGGTTCCGCGAGCGATGACGTCGCGCGCGAACTCCACGTAAAACGGATCGACCGCCATCTCGTAGTTGGTCAGATAAACCGGTTTAAAACGGTATTTTTCGCAGAGCGACTGAAAACGCGGTAAAAAGCGCGCGTTTTCGGTGGTGATACTGCTGTGCTTCTGCCAGAGGTTATCCCCTTCAGTATCAATCGTTATCAGAAACGCCGGTTTAGTCATTGGGACCATCCTTACAGTGTTACGCTACCCCTCGCTAGGGTAACACAAAGCTTTTCTCAGTCAGACTAATCACCTAAAATCGACCATTGGGCCTCAGGCGAAGAGTTAAGCATGACCTTAAAAACATCCTCCGGAAAACCGACAATCCCCTCTCGTATTCTGATTATCAAACTACGTCACCATGGGGATATGCTGCTGGTCACACCGGTCGTTCATGCCTTAAAAGAACGCTATCCCGATGCTGAGATTGACGTTCTTCTCTATGAAGAAACCCGGAGTATGTTGTCAGCCTACGGCGAAATCCACCACATTTATGCCATCGACCGCCGCTGGAAAAAGCAGGGGGTCCGCTTCCAAATGAGCCAGGAATGGCAGCTTCTCTCTCAGCTTCGCCAGAAACGCTATGACCTTGTGCTCAACCTGGCCGATCAGTGGCGCAGCGCCATTATCACGCGGTTTACCGGCGCGCCGCAGCGCATTGGCTTTGCCTTCCCGAAACGTCACCATCCGCTGTGGAGAGCCTGCCATAGCGAGCTCGTCTCGACCGATAATCACGCTGGCCTGCATACCGTAGAGCAAAACCTGTCCATTCTTGCTCCGCTGGGCATCGACACCCGCACCGCGCCCGCCACCATGGCCTATACGCCAGATGACTGGCAGTTTTGTCAGTCTTTACTAGCTGAAAATGCGGGCAGCTATGTTGTCGTTCAGCCGACGTCGCGCTGGTTCTTCAAATGCTGGCGGGAAGAGAGAATGGCCGAGGTTATTCGGGCGCTCACCGATGCCGGTCACCATGTGGTCATCACATCCGGTCCGGACGAGAAAGAGCGCCAGATGGTCGATGCTATTCTTTCCAGCTGTCAAAGCGATAAAACGCATACGCTCGCCGGACGGCTTACGCTGCGCCAGCTGGCGGCGCTCATCGACCATGCTTCACTCTTTATTGGCGTCGACTCGGTCCCGATGCATATGGCGGCCGCGCTGCGAACGCCGCTCATCGCCCTGTTCGGCCCGTCTAAGCTGACGTTCTGGCGCCCCTGGCAGGCAAAAGGCGAGGTTATCTGGGCGGGGGACTACGGGCAGCTTCCCGATCCCGACGACATTGATACCCGCACCAGCGAACGTTATCTGGATTTGATCCCCGCTTCCGTCGTGATCGACGCGGCGAAAAGGTTATTACATGAATAAATATCGCCTGGCGATCGTCAGACAAAAGTACCGCCCGGACGGCGGGGCTGAACGTTTCGTTTCCCGCGCGCTTGAAGCGCTGGACGCTCAGGACCTTGAGCTTAACGTGATTACCCGCGAGTGGGACGGACCGGTCAAACCCGAGTGGCACATCCACATCTGTAACCCGATGAAGTGGGGCAGAATCAGCCGCGAGCGTGGTTTCGCCCATGCGGCCCGAAAATTATGGCAGGCCGAGCAGTTTGACCTCGTTCAAAGCCACGAGCGTATTCCCGGCTGCGATCTGTATCGCGCAGGCGACGGGGTTCACTCCCGATGGCTTGAGCAGCGCTGCCGTATTTTGCCCGCCTGGCAGCAAAAGCGCCTGCTTAACGATCGCTATCACCGCTACGTGATCGGCGCGGAAAAAGAGATGTATCTCGCCAGCGAGCTGCGGGGCGTCATTTGTAACTCAGAAATGGTTAAACGCGAGATCGTCGAAGATTTTGGCATTTCTGAGAACAAAATCCGCGTCATTTATAACGCCATTGATAGCCAACGCTTCCTGCCGCCTTCTGAAGAGGCGCTGCTGCCGCTACGTCAGCAGTGGCAGATTCCTGAAAAGGCGAGCTGCCTAATCTTTGTCGGTTCCGGCTTTGAGCGTAAAGGCCTCAGCGCCGCGATTCAGGCGATTGCCCCTACCGATCGTCATCTCCTGGTCGTTGGCAAAGATAAAGACCAGCCGCGCTACCAGCAGCTTGCGAAAGCGCTGGGCTGTGAAGCGCGGGTGCACTTTTTTGGCGTTCAGCAGGAAACGCTGCCGTTTTACCAGATGGCGGACGGACTGCTGTTGCCCACGCTTTACGACCCGTTCCCTAACGTCATTCTCGAAGCGATGGCCTGCGGTCTGCCTGTCATCACCAGCACGGGCTGCGGCGGCGCCGAGTTTATTGAGCAGGGCATTAACGGCTACGTCTGCGACGCGCTGGACGTTAGCGCGCTGTCGCAGGCGGTGATGGCGTTACCTTCCCGCGCGTTGGGCTCCGATCCCGCGCTTCGCGCCAGAGAGCGCATTATGGGTTGCACATCTGAACGCCTGTCGACAGAGCTGGTTGCTTTTTATCAGGCACTTCTGGAGAAAAAATGAGAATTTTGCTCGTCATTGATGGCCTGCCCGGCGGTGGCGCGGAAAAAGTAGTGCTTACGCTGGCGGAAAACTTTATTCGTAAAGGCGACCGCGTTTCGCTTTTCTCACTCAGGGACGTTTGCGCCTACCCGCTGCCGGAAGGGCTGGATTACCGCGTTATCGCCGACCGCTGCCGGACGCCGTGGCGCAAGCTCACCGAGATATCTCGTCGGGCCGCGCAGCTTGACAGCGCCATCGCAGAAGCTGAGCAGGAGGGTAAATTCGACCTGGTGTTATCCAACCTGCACAAAACCGACCGCATCGTGGCGCGCAGCAAGCGCCTGAGACATCACAACCTCTGGTTCTGCCTGCACGGCGTGTTCTCTGCCTCCTACCTCGGCAATAAAACCGGGCTTTCCCGATGGCTTAAAAAGCAAAAAGTTAAACGCGTTTATCAGCAGCGGCGGATTGTTGGCGTATCCCGCGCCGTAGGGCAGGATCTGATTGACGCGTTTGGCATAACGCCAACGAAGCTATGTACCATTTATAACCCGTTCGATCTCGATGCTATCCGGGAAAATGCGCAGGCACCCTGCGAAATGGCGGGTGAAGATTACCTGATTCACGTTGGCCGCTTCCACACGGCAAAGCGTCATGACCGTCTGATTGAAGCTTACGCAGAAAGCGGTATTCGCGCGCCGCTGGTGCTTCTGGGCAAGGGAAATGCCGAACAGGAAGCCCGACTGCGGGAACTGGCTGCGCGTTCCGGCGTCGGTGACAGGGTGCTTTTCAAAGGCTTCCAGACCAACCCGCTACCGTGGATTAAACAGGCGCGCCTGCTGGTTGTCAGCTCGGATAGCGAAGGTTTCGGCAACGTGCTGGTAGAAGCGCTCATCTTAGGAACCGCGGTGGTCAGTACCCGCTGCCCGGGAGGCCCGGTCGAGATTTTGACGGGTGATTTGCAGCGAGGCTTAAGCGAGCTGAACAGCCACGATCTGGCCCGGACCATGCAAAGCATTTATCATAATCCGCCGGCAATCGATACCACCCAGCTTGCGCGATTCGACGTCAACACGATTTGCGAAGAATATCGCAACCTTCATCGCTAATTTGACGATCCCATTGTCTATTAATAGGTTTCATATGACTAACGCACCTTTACTAAGCATCGTGGCCGCTGTGTATAACGGTGAAAAGTTTCTCGATGCCTTCTTCAGGTGTATTGAGCAGCAGCAGCTTAGCGATGTCGAAATGATCATGGTGAACGACGGCTCCACCGATTCCAGCCTGGCAATCCTGGAAGCGTGGCAGACGAAGTTCAGCAATATGAAGGTCATCAGCCAGCCCAATCAGGGCGTATCGGTTGCGCGTAATACGGGCCTGGCAGTTGCAACGGGTAAATACGTCACGTTCCCGGACATCGACGACAAGCTTTATCCCGGCATGTACACCACGCTGCTGAACATGGCTGAAGAGAACGACCTTGACGTGGCAACGTGCAACGGGCGCTATGTCTACGAGGATCGCCGCGAGCCACAGTCCATTTTCCCTACCGACAGGCTCTCTTCAACGCCGGTGCTGCCGGGCCACGTCTGGCTAAAGCGCGCGCTGGATTCGCGTAAGTTCCTGCACGTCACCTGGCTAAACATCTACCGGCTCGCCTTTATCCGCCAGATGAATTTTTCCTTTGAGCCCGGCCTGCGGCATCAGGATATCCCGTGGACCACAGAAGTTTTACTTGCCGCCGAGCGGGTGCAATATACAGAAAAGACGTTTTACGATTACTACATCCATTCTGAGTCCGTCTCGCATAAGCCGGATACCGACGACACGTTGATTCGCTCTGCGCACCACTATATGAAAATTCTCGAAATGCTGGATGCCATCAACAGGCGCTACGCCGATAAAACGCGCGATATCAAAGCCTGTCGCTGGCAGATTGCAAAAGAAGGTCTGGGCATCATCCACACCATCGATGAGATGAAAGACAAAGAAAAACAAAAATCCCTGATTCGTGAATTTTTCGAGCGCGGGATTTGGCAACTCATCTGGACTAACGCTCACGATTTACGCCTGCGCTGGCGCCTTGGCCGCCGTTACTTGCGCTTAAAGAAGATGCTGAATAATTAAACAGGTACGCGGGCCGTTGAATAACGGCTACGGAGAGTTATGAGCAAAGTTGCAAAACAGGTAGCCGCAGGCGTATTTCTGACGATCTGGAAAGCCACCGGCTACAGCGTGAAAAAAATCACGCGTTTCTCACCCGAAGATAAGCTGAAAACCATTGCGATCTTCTCAACAACGGCCCTGGGGGATTTTATCCTCAATACGCCGGCAATCGCTGCGTTAAAAGCGCGCTGGCCTGACGCAAAGCTACTGCTGGTAATGAACCAGCGCAACGAAGCGCTCGCGGCGGGAAGCAACCTGTTCACGGATATCTTTTACTGGAACGGAAAGGCGAACGACGTGCTGAAGCTGGCCGGATTCCTGCGTAAGCACAGGGTCGATGCTACGTTTATCCTCCATTCCCGCACGCCTTACGACATCATTGCCGCCTCGCTAGGCCGTTCGACGTATATCTTCAAGGACGTCTATTACAACGACTATCAGGGTCAGGAAAACTTTGCGCTGGCGCGGTTTTTGTCCGCCCATTTTGATAACCGAAAACAGGGCAATATTCATCTCATCGATCAAAAAGCGCAGCTCTTGAAATCGATTGGCATCGATATGCCCTCGAAAGAGATGTTTATTCCCGCGCCCTTCACGCCGGAGCGGCCAGAAAAAACGGTGGTCGGCATACACGCCGGTGCATCAAGCCTGGAGCGCTGCTGGCCGGTGGAAAAGTTCGCTCAGGTTATTGAAATGCTCTTAGCGCAGCATCCCGATCTTGAGATCGTGCTGATTGGTGCAAACGCGGAAAAGGCGCTTAACCAGCGCATTATTGATGCCCTGACGGGCCAACAAGCGCGCGTTCACAATCTGGCGGGAACGACTAACCTTATACAGCTGGCGGCAAAAATCGCTGGCTTTACCTGCCTCGTGGTAGGGGATACCGGCCCGCTCCATATCGCCGTTGCGCTGAAAACGCCGACCGTTGGGCTATACGGCGGTCAAATGTACGTTGACGGCGCAGCCCCCATGCAGGACAGCGCCCTGCATCACGTGCTGGTATCAGACGATGACAATGTCGGCATCAGTCGAATCGACGTCGCGGATGTATATAGCGCCATTAACCAATGTCTGGCGGCAAACCCCGTCTGAACGCCTCAGCGCAGGCAACAGAGCCAAAGAGATAGCTTTAGTACCGCTAAATGCTTAGAATTTGCCCGCCAAAACAAAAAAACGGATAGAACCCTTGGAATTGCTTTACACCACTTTGCTTTACCTTATACAACCGCTGGTCTGGCTGCGCTTGCTCCTCCGTAGCAGGAAGGCTCCCGCTTACAGAAAACGCTGGGCCGAGCGTTATGGATATTGTAAAAACAAGGTTGCGCCCGAGGGAATACTGCTGCATTCCGTTTCTGTCGGTGAGACGCTGGCGGCGATCCCGCTGGTGCGCGCGCTGCGCCACCGCTATCCGTCACTGCCGATCACCGTCACCACCATGACGCCTACCGGCTCCGAACGCGTGATGTCCGCATTCGGTAAAGACGTCCATCACGTCTACTTGCCGTACGACCTGCCCTGCGCCATGAACCGTTTCCTCAATACCGTTCGCCCTAAGCTGGTGATCGTGATGGAGACCGAGCTGTGGCCCAATATGATTTCAGCGTTGAACGCCCGCAAAATCCCGCTGGTGATTGCCAACGCCCGCCTCTCGGAGCGCTCGGCAAAAGGGTACGGCAAGCTCGGGAAAGCCATGCGTCGCTTGCTCGGCAAAATCACGCTCATTGCCGCCCAGAATGAAGAAGACGCTGAGCGTTTTATCGCTCTTGGCCTCAAACGCAACCAGCTGGCAGTCACTGGCAGCCTCAAGTTTGATATTTCCGTAACCCCCGAGCTGGCTGCCCGCGCGGTGACGCTGCGCCGCCAGTGGGCCCCGCGCCGTCAGGTGTGGATTGCCACCAGCACCCACGACGGCGAAGAGGAAATTATCCTGCAGGCGCACCGCAAGCTGCTTGAGCAGTTCCCGGACCTGCTGCTGATTCTGGTTCCACGCCACCCGGAGCGCTTTAAAGATGCCCGTGAAATGGTGCAGAAAGGCGGCTTCAGCTTTACCCTGCGAAGCAGCGGTGAAGTGCCTTCCGGCAGCACGCAGGTGGTGATTGGCGATACGATGGGCGAGCTGATGCTGCTTTACGGCATTGCCGATCTGGCGTTTGTGGGCGGCAGCCTGGTTGAGCGCGGCGGCCATAACCCGCTTGAGCCTGCCGCGCACGCCATCCCGGTGCTGATGGGGCCGCACACGTTTAACTTCAAAGATATCTGCGCCAAGCTGCAGCAGGCCGACGGCCTGATTACCGTGACCGATGCGGATTCGGTGGTGAAAGAGGTTTCGACCCTTCTCACCGACGAAGATTACCGCCTGTGGTATGGCCGTCATGCTGTCGAAGTACTGCATCAGAACCAGGGCGCGCTGACCCGCCTGCTACAGCTTCTGCAGCCCTATTTGCCTCAGCGGAGCCACTGATGCCTACGCGCCTGTCGGTCGTGATGATCGCCAAAAACGCCGCTGACCTGTTGCCGGACTGCCTGGCCTCCGTCAGCTGGGCCGACGAGATCGTCCTGCTCGACTCCGGCAGCGATGATGCTACCGTAGACGTTGCCCGAGCCGCGGGCGTAAAGGTTTATGTCGATACCGACTGGCAAGGCTACGGCATCCAGCGCCAGCGCGCGCAGTCTTATGCCTCCGGCGATTACGTCTTAATGATCGACACCGATGAGCGCATCACGCCGGAGCTGAGGCAGTCGATTCAAGCGGTCCTTGCCGCCCCTCAGCCCAGTGCGGTCTACAGCATCGCGCGTCGCAACTACTTCCTTGGCCGCTTTATGCGCCATAGCGGCTGGTATCCCGATCGCGTCACGCGCCTTTATGAGCGCGAGCGCTATCGCTATAACGATAATCTGGTGCATGAATCACTGGCCTGCGACGGCGCGGCGGTGATCCCGCTCGCGGGCGACCTGCTTCACCTGACCTGCCGCGACTTTGCCAGCTTCCAGCGCAAACAGCTTAACTACGCCACCGCGTGGGCGCAGGAGCGTCATCAGCGCGGCAAGAAGGTCTCGTTGTCCGGGATTTTCACCCATACGCTGGGCGCGTTTCTGAAAACGCTGCTGCTGCGCGGCGGCGTGCTGGACGGCAAGCAGGGATGGTTACTGGCAGTGGTAAATGCCCAGTATACTTTCAACAAATACACCGAGCTGTGGGCGCTGTGCCGCGGCTACTCAGAGAAAACGTGAGCCATGAGCACAAAAGCGATTTATCCGGGTACCTTCGATCCGATCACCAACGGTCATCTTGATATCATCACCCGCGCGGCGAGCATGTTCGACAAGGTGATACTGGCGATTGCATCCAGCCCCTCCAAGAAACCCATGTTTGACCTGAACGAGCGCGTTCAGCTCGCGACGGACGCCACTGCGCATCTGCCAAACGTTGAGGTGGTCGGGTTTAGCGATTTGATGGCCAACTTCGCTCGCGCCCAGCAGGCCAACATTTTGATCCGCGGCTTACGCGCGGTGGCGGACTTTGAGTATGAGATGCAGCTGGCGCACATGAACCGCCACCTGATGCCGGAACTGGAAAGCGTGTTCCTGATGCCGTCGAAAGAGTGGTCGTTCATCTCCTCCTCGCTGGTGAAGGAGGTTGCGCGGCACCAGGGCGACGTGACCCATTTCCTGCCGGATAACGTTCACCGGGCGTTAATGGAAAAGCTGAAGTAGCCGTCTGACTGCCGGGCTGTGCCTGCCCGGCCTGCAACGGCCCTACTTCTGACACTGGCGGCAGTAAAACGTCGCGCGCTGCGCGTGCTTTGTCGCAATAATCGGCGCTCCGCACGCTCTGCACGGCTCCCCTTTTCGACCATAGACCTGCAGCTCCTGCGCAAAATAGCCCGGCTTGCCGTCGCTTTGCAGGAAATCCTTCAGCGTCGTTCCCCCCTGCTCAATCGAGCGCAGCAGCACGGCCTTAATCACTCTGACCAACAGCTCGCACTCCTGCGGCGAGAGCGAAGAGGCAAGCCGATCGGGATGGATCCCGGCCGCAAACAGCGATTCGCTGGCATAGATGTTCCCCACGCCAACCACCAGCTTGTTATCCATCAGCCAGGGCTTAATTGGGGTTTTCTTCTTTGCACACTTCTGCTGCAGGTATTCTGCGTTAAACGCGTCAGAGAGCGGCTCGGGCCCCAGATGCGCCAGTGCGCTATGCCCTTCGAGCTCTTTTGTCCACAGCCAAGCGCCGAAACGACGCGGATCGGTGTAGCGCAGCACCTTGCCGTTGCTCATCACCAGGTCAACGTGGTCGTGCTTTTCCGCAGGCAGCTCTTCGGTAAGGATACGCAGGCTGCCGGACATCCCAAGATGGATGATAATCCAGCCGTCAGGAAGCTCCAGCAGCAGGTATTTAGCGCGCCGCTGAACGCTGAGAACAGGCTTATCGCTCAGGGCATGGATCTCATCGGAGACCGGCCAGCGAAGCCGACCGTTGCGAACGACGGCATGAAGAATTGTAGCACCAGCCAGATGCGGTTCGATGCCACGGCGGCTGGTCTCTACCTCGGGTAATTCAGGCATGGTTCCTCCGTTGAGATGCAGAATGCAAAAAACCCCGCAGTTGCGGGGTTTTTCAGTACAGGAAGGTTAAAATTATTTAATTTTAGCTTCTTTGTACAGTACGTGCTGACGGACAACTGGATCGAACTTTTTCAGTTCCAGTTTTTCCGGCTTAGTACGCTTGTTCTTCGTGGTGGTGTAGAAGTGACCAGTACCAGCAGAAGAAACCAGCTTGATTTTCTCACGAATACCTTTAGCCATGATTTATTTCCTCTTTAAGTACTTAGTACTTTTCGCCACGGGCACGGATTTCAGCCAGAACTGTATCGATGCCTTTCTTATCAATTACACGCATACCTTTAGCAGATACACGCAGGGTGACAAAACGCTTCTCGCTCTCAACCCAGAAACGGTGAGAGTGCAGGTTCGGCAGGAAACGGCGTTTAGTCGCGTTCAGTGCGTGGGAACGGTTGTTACCGGTCACCGGACGCTTGCCAGTAACTTGGCAGACTCGGGACATGTCTATTCTCCAAAAATCAAATTAGCTCGAGCTTCGTATGGGGTATCGGCGCCTCGTCAGGCTTTACAGCCCGGTCATCGCATAGTTCTATTGAACTCTCGATTGCCAGGCCCAAATGCCAAACCCGAGATTCTCAAAGGTGGCGTAGTATACGCTGACTCGGCGGTGTGCTCAAGTCCCGAACAGACAAAGATCCCGATGGATCGCGAGAAATAGTCTAAATCCAACCCTGTTCGGCGAAGGAAATGTACTCTCCGCGGCCAATAATCAGATGATCCAGCACGCGAATATCCATGATTTGGCAGCATTTAATAATGCGCCTGGTAATTTCTTTGTCGGCTCTACTTGGTTCTGCACAGCCAGAGGGGTGATTATGCGCGAGGATCACCCCGGCTGCATTCACTTTTATCGCTTCCCGCACAATGACTCGTGGATGAACCTCAACGTGGCTTAATGTACCTGAAAACAGATGGCAATGCTTCAGCACCCGATTTTTGTTGTCGAGAAAGATCGCCATAAAGATCTCGCGCTCCGCGTCTGCCAGCTGGCTTTGCAGAAAATCGCGGGTCATTTCCGGCGTCAGTATCGGGTCTTCCTCCTGCATTCGGACGGTGTAAAAGCGCCTCGCAAGCTCGGCGATGCCTTTGATCTGGGCAAATTTCGCCACGCCAATGCCACCAACGTCGTTGAATGCCTCCATTTCAGCAGTCAGCAGGCCATGCAGCGAACCAAAATGCGCAATTAAGTCGCGCGCCAGTACGAACACGCTCTTGCCCGACGTTCCGGTACGCAAAAACAACGCCAGCAGTTCGGCATCGGTCAGGGATGTAATTCCATAGCGCAGCATTTTTTCGCGCGGCAGCAGCGGTGATATCTCTTCCATGCTCGGTCTCCTTATGGCTGTCACCATGCTGCCACAGCGCTATCAGGCTGTTCGACCCGCAATTTGTGTTCTTGCGTAACGCCTCGCAAAGTGCAACAGCGGACAGCATCACCCCACTTTTAGGATTGTGATAAAATGCCCGCTCTCTGGTGAAACCCAACAGGAAAGAATCATGATGAGCCTGGCCGGTAAAAAAATCGTTCTTGGCGTAAGCGGTGGCATTGCTGCCTATAAAACGCCTGACCTGGTGCGCCGTTTGCGCGAGCGCGGGGCCGATGTGCGGGTGGCTATAACCGAAGGCGGTAAAGCCTTTATTACCCCTCTGAGCCTGCAGGCCGTTTCGGGCTACCCCGTCTCCGACAGCCTGCTCGATCCCGCAGCTGAAGCCGCGATGGGCCATATCGAGCTGGGAAAATGGGCGGATCTGGTTATTCTGGCACCCGCCACGGCTGATTTGATTGCCCGCGTTGCCGCGGGTATGGCGAACGATCTGGTCTCTACCATTTGTCTTGCCACGCCAGCGCCCGTCGCCGTTGTTCCGGCCATGAACCAGCAGATGTACCGCAACGCCGCCACCCAGCATAATCTTGAGACGCTGGCCTCGCGCGGCCTGCTGATTTGGGGACCAGACAGCGGCAGCCAGGCGTGTGGTGATGTAGGCCCGGGGCGTATGCTCGACCCGCTGGCTATCGTTGATATGGCGGCTTCGCATTTCTCGCCTGTCAACGATCTGCAACATCTCAACATCATGATTACCGCAGGCCCAACGCGCGAGCCGCTGGACCCGGTACGCTATATCACCAACCACAGCTCCGGTAAGATGGGCTTCGCCATTGCTGCCGCAGCGGCCAAACGCGGCGCGAACGTCACGCTGGTGAGCGGTCCGGTTTCGCTATCAACGCCGCCGTTCGTCCAGCGCATTGACGTCACCACCGCGCTGGAGATGGAAGCCGCTGTGCAGACGCATGCACAAAAACAGCACATTTTTATTGGTTGTGCGGCCGTTGCCGACTACCGTGCCGAAACCATTGCCGATGCAAAAATCAAAAAGCAAGGCGATGAATTGACAATAAAAATGGTCAAAAATCCGGATATCGTTGCCGGGGTTGCCGCACTGAAAGACCGTCGGCCTTACGTTGTTGGGTTTGCCGCCGAAACAAATAATGTGGAAGAATATGCCCGGCAAAAACGTACCCGCAAAAACCTCGATTTGATTTGCGCGAACGATGTATCGCTGTCCACGCAAGGATTTAACAGCGATAGCAACGCACTGCACCTTTTCTGGCAGGATGGAGATAAAATCTTACCGCTTGAGCGCAAGGAACTCCTGGGCCAACAATTACTGGACGAGATCGTTACCCGTTATGATGAAAAAAATCGACGTTAAGATTCTGGACCCGCGCGTTGGCAAGCAATTTGCGCTGCCAACCTATGCCACCTCCGGCTCTGCCGGTCTTGACCTGCGCGCCTGTCTCGATGACGCCGTAGAGCTGGCTCCAGGCGCAACGACCCTGCTCCCAACGGGCCTGGCTATTCACATCGCTGACCCGTCGCTGGCGGCAGTGATCCTGCCGCGCTCTGGTTTGGGCCATAAGCACGGCATCGTGCTGGGTAATTTGGTCGGCCTGATTGACTCTGACTATCAGGGGCAGCTGATGGTATCCGTCTGGAACCGCGGCCAGGACAGCTTCACTATTGAGCCCGGCGAGCGTATTGCGCAAATGGTCTTTGTACCGGTGGTACAGGCCGAATTTAACCTGGTAGAAGATTTCGACGCTACCGACCGTGGCGAAGGCGGCTTCGGCCATTCCGGACGCAAATAATCGTCCGATAGACACGCATCTCACCGCGCCATAATGCAATAACAAACCGCAAACGCTTGTTTGCGGTCGTTGTGTGGATGCCAGCCTGGCAGTGCTTATTTTCAGGGGTATTTTGTAACATGGCAGAAAAACAAACCGCGAAAAGGAACCGTCGCGAAGAAATACTTCAATCTCTGGCTCTGATGCTTGAATCCAGCGATGGCAGTCAACGCATCACCACCGCTAAACTGGCCGCGTCCGTAGGCGTGTCAGAGGCGGCGCTGTACCGTCATTTTCCGAGTAAAACCCGGATGTTCGACAGCCTGATCGAATTTATTGAAGACAGCCTGATCACGCGCATCAACCTGATCCTGAAAGATGAGAAAGACACTACCGCACGTCTGCGTTTGATTGTGCTGTTGATTCTGGGCTTTGGCGAACGCAACCCCGGATTAACCCGTATCCTGACCGGCCACGCGCTCATGTTCGAGCAAGACCGTCTTCAGGGACGCATTAACCAGCTTTTCGAACGCATCGAAGCGCAGCTGCGCCAGGTACTGCGTGAGAAGAAAATGCGTGAAGGCGAGGGCTACACTACTGATGAAACGCTGCTGGCAAGCCAGATTCTGGCGTTTTGTGAGGGGATGCTCTCCCGCTTTGTGCGCAGCGAATTTAAATACTGTCCAACGGAAGATTTTGACGCCCGCTGGCCGCTGGTCGCAGCACAGCTGCAGTAATATTTTTGCCGGATGACGGCTTCGCCTTATCCGGCCTGCTAATTCCGCAGGCCCGGTAAGCGCTAGCGCCACCGGGCAAAAAATCACACGCCAAACGCTTCCCGATATGCCTGCACCGCAGCCAGATGGTCCGCCATCTCAGGCTTCTCTTCCAGATACGCAATCAGATCTTTCAGGGTGATAATCGACGTCACTTTACAGCCGTAATCGCGCTCAACTTCCTGAATAGCGGAGATTTCGCCGCGTCCGCGCTCCTGGCGATCTAAAGAAATCAGCACGCCCGCCAGCGTCGCGCCGTTGGCCTGGATAATCTCCATGGATTCCCGAATGGCAGTCCCGGCGGTGATGACATCGTCCACCAGCATTACGCGGCCCTGCAGCGCGCTTCCCACCAGGTTGCCGCCTTCGCCGTGCGTTTTGGCCTCTTTGCGGTTAAAGCAGTACGGCACATCGCGATCGTGATGTTCTGCCAGCGCAACCGCCGTTGTCGTCGCAATCGGAATGCCTTTGTAGGCAGGGCCAAAAAGCAGGTCAAAATCAATTCCTGAATCCACCAGCGCTTCGGCGTAGAAGCGGCCTAACAGAGCCAGATCGCGCCCGGTATTAAACAGCCCGGCATTGAAGAAATAAGGACTTTTGCGCCCGGATTTCAGCGTAAATTCGCCAAACTTAAGTACCTGCTTGTTAAGCGCAAACTCAATAAACTGGCGCTGATACGATTTCATGGATTCGCTCCTCTGTTTTTTCTGTCTTACAGGCAAAAAAAAGGCGACTCATTGGTCGCCTTTAAAATCAATTTTCTAACGCCGCCTTCTGCGTCGTAACAATGGATTCGATTCCCCCTCGGGCCAGCGCCAGCAGGGTGAGTAGTTCTTCGTGGGTGAACGGCTCGCCTTCTGCCGTCCCCTGCACCTCAATGATGCGCCCGTCCTCGGTCATCACGACGTTCATGTCCGTTTCGGCAGCGGAATCTTCAACGTATTCCAGATCGCACAGGGCTTCACCGTTAACGATCCCAACGGAAACGGCTGCAACCATCCCTTTCATCGGGTTGGTTTTAAGCTTACCGGCCGCCACCAGCTTGTTCAGGGCATCCGCCAGCGCAACGCATGCACCGGTGATAGATGCGGTACGCGTACCGCCGTCAGCCTGAATCACGTCGCAGTCCAGAGTGATGGTAAATTCGCCGAGCGTCTTCAGGTCAACCGCAGCGCGGAGCGCGCGGGCGATCAATCGCTGAATTTCCATAGTACGGCCGCCCTGCTTGCCCTTTGCCGCTTCACGAGCATTGCGGGTGTGGGTTGCGCGCGGCAGCATGCCGTATTCGGCGGTGATCCAACCCTGTCCCTGCCCTTTCAGAAAACGCGGAACGCCTTCATCGATAGAGGCAGTGCACAGCACTTTGGTGTCACCAAACTCAACCAGCACGGAGCCTTCTGCGTGTTTTGTATAGTTACGGGTCAGAGTGACGGGACGCACCTGATTGGCGCTACGACCTGCTGGACGCATGATGATTCTCCGGCTTGAAACGAATGTGGCTGCGCATTATACGGATAAAGGACGCTTATTCCTATCCTGAGAAGCCCCCGAAAGCTATAATCCCCCCATCTCTCCTTTAAAAACGGGAACATCTATGATCCGCAGTATGACCGCCTACGCCCGCCGTGAAATCAAAGGTAGCTGGGGTAGCGCCACCTGGGAAATGCGTTCGGTAAACCAGCGCTATCTGGAAACCTATTTCCGTATGCCGGAGCAGTTCCGCAGCCTTGAGCCCGTTGTGCGTGAGCGCATCCGTACTCGCCTGACGCGCGGAAAAGTAGAATGTAACCTGCGCTTCGAGCCGGACGCCAGCGCGCAGGGCGAGCTGATCCTCAACGAAAAACTGGCGAAACAGCTCGTGAATGCAGCGAACTGGGTCAAAATGCAGAGCGATGAAGGCGAAATTAACCCTGTTGATATTCTGCGCTGGCCTGGCGTTATGGCGGCCGGCGAGCAGGACCTGGACGCAATCACAGCGGAAATCCTTGCCGCCCTCGACGGCACGCTGGACGATTTTATCATTGCCCGCGAGACCGAAGGCCAGGCGCTGAAAGGGATGATTGAGCAGCGCCTTGAGGGCGTGAGCAATGAAGTGGCGAAGGTGCGTACTCATATGCCAGAAGTGTTGCAGTGGCAGCGCGAGCGCCTTGTCGCCAAACTGGAAGAAGCGGAAGTTCAGCTGGAAAACACCCGTCTGGAGCAAGAGCTGGTGCTGATGGCACAGCGCGTGGACGTGGCCGAAGAGCTGGATCGTCTGGAGGCACACGTCAAAGAGACCTACAACATCTTGAAGAAAAAAGAAGCCGTGGGTCGCCGCCTCGACTTTATGATGCAGGAGTTCAACCGCGAGTCGAACACCCTGGCGTCTAAGTCCATCAATGCCGAAGTGACCAATTCTGCAATTGAGCTGAAGGTTCTGATCGAGCAGATGCGCGAGCAGATCCAGAATATCGAGTAATGTCTTTTGGGTGGTGTAGGCTGCGCCACCCATTACTATTTCTAATCCATTCAGACACTCATTTTTCCCTCTCACCGCCTCTCATAAAGCCTAACCAGCATAACGTGATAAAAATTTATAGGGCAAAATGACTCGCCTTAGAAAATCTCAATCGTGATATTGCGCACAAATCGCTAACCTGCCCGCGTTCTGACCGGAGGTTATATGTTGCTTCATATTCTGTATCTCATTGGCATCACCGCAGAAGCCATGACGGGCGCGCTGGCTGCCGGACGTCGTCGTATGGACACCTTCGGCGTGATCATCATTGCTACCGCGACCGCGCTGGGCGGCGGCTCCGTACGCGACATCCTGCTTGGACATTATCCATTGGGATGGGTGAAAAACCCCGAGTACGTGATTATCGTTGCGACAGCCGCCGTTTTAACCACCATCGTCGCCCCCGTTATGCCTCACCTGCGCCGGCTGTTCCTGGTGCTTGATGCGCTTGGCCTCATCGTATTTTCGATCATCGGTGCACAAATAGCGCTCGATATGGGTGAAGGCCCCGTCATCGCCACTATTGCTGCCGTCATTACCGGTGTATTCGGCGGCGTGCTGCGGGATATGTTTTGCAAACGCATTCCGCTGGTGTTCCAGAAAGAGCTGTATGCGGGGATCTCCTTCGCAGCGGCCGTGCTCTACGTTGCCCTGCAGCATTATGTTTCCAACCACGACGTCGTGGTCATCTCCACGCTGCTGTTTGGTTTTACGGCCCGAATGCTGGCGCTGCGCCTGAAGCTGGGGCTCCCGGTGTTTGACTATAAGCACAACGCCCACTGAGTTTAAAAACCGTTGATGTGCTGCTCAGCCAGCCACGCTGCCAGCGCATTAACTTGAGAGTCTTGCAGCCAATGAATAATTTGCCTTGCCTTCTCCGCCCCCGTTCCGGGCAAGGTCTGCCAGTCAGCGCTGTTACGCTTACGCATCGCATGCCAGGAATCCGCGCCAGACGCGCTTAACGCGGCTTTCGTCATCGGTATTCCCATCGCCGTAATCCAGCGAATAAACGGCTGCTCGCGCACCAGATTAAAACTGTGCCAAAGCGCCAGCCCGCGCGCCGCAGAAAAGCCCGGCGTGGCCGACAGCTGCTCCCGTGAGAGCTGTAGCCATGAAAAAATATGCTCGAAACGGTGCGCCTGGTGCAGCGCTCTCCAGCCAGACTCGCCAAGCCCCTTAATATTCAGCCCCTGCTTCGAGCTTAACCACGAAAGGCGCGCAATAAACTGCTCCAGACACTCGGGTGAGGCGTAAAAACAGGTCAGCGAATGAAAATGCGATACCGGAGGCTGCGGTTTTTGCCGATCGGCCCCTCGCCAGACGACCTTATCGAAACGGGGAATTCCCTGCCCGGCAAGACTCACCATGACATGATCGCCCGGCGCAATGTCCAGCCGCTGCCAGCGCCCAACCGATCCCAGGCTGACTCGCTGCACGCGTTTATCGTCCAGCCGTATCGGCTCAAGCGCCGCCATAACGGAAATCTTTCCGGTACGACCTACCGCAAACTGAATGCCCCGTACTTCAGCAACCTGTGCAACAGGCGTATATTTCCATGCCGCAACCCAGCTTCCGTCTCCTGGCAGCCAGCGTTCACCGGCAGGTTCATTTTCTGAACGCACGACAATGCCGTCCGTCACAAAAGGTAGCGGCGCCGTTAGCCATTGCGCGCGCTGCCTGGCGACATCATCCACAGAGTGAACCGCAAGGGTGAAACGTGCCGTTAAATCAAAGCCCGCAGCAGACAGCTCGACAAGCCGTTGCTGCATGGAGTGCGGGCCATCCGGCCAGGCCCAGATAAATATGCCTATTTGGCTTAGCAAAGTGCGATCCGTTTGCCTCATCATGGCACCCGCCACCTTTGCGCGCGCGTTCATTCCCCCCATCTGCTGCTGTATATGGTTATCGCGCAGGAGAAAAAGCTCTCCCTGCAACACGCTATTGCCGAGCGCGCCTTTTATACGAGCAGGAACCGCCGGGATCGAACGTACCTGCGCCGTCCAGTCTTCGCCCTTTATCCCATCGCCACGGCTTATGGCCTGGGAGAGTGTGCCGTTACGGTAGATCAGCGTGACCGCAACGCCGTCCACTTTGGGCTGCACCCACAGGTTGTGACGCGCCAGCATCCATTCCCGCAGCGCTTCCTTGCTGGCGATTTTACGTACGCCCGTATGGGCAACCGGATGAGGTACGTTTCCTACCAGAGCTGGAAGGCCACTCCCTGCAGATTCCTGGCCAAAACAGCGCTGCCACTGCGCTAACCGGGCATTGAGCTGGTCATAAACCTCGTCGCTCACTTCGCTTACGCCTTGCTTCCAGTAGCTATCGTCCCAGCCCTTGATCTGATTGCTTAACGCCGTAATCTCTTTATCTGCTTTAGCCTGCGACCAGACGGGGCACACCGCCGCGCCGTACCCACACCACAACAGCATCAATCCGCTTATCCATCGCCACATTGTTACTCCTCCTTTACGTTAAAGGAGATATACCCCGAGGCGTAAAACAGCGCTAACAGCAACCTTTTGTCCTGCGAGACGCTTTCAAAGATTTATTTTTATTGCTGTAAACCACACGTAAAACCTGAAAACGGCACGCAAAATTCAATAATCCACGGGAAAAAGTGTGACAAAGGCTACGTCACACAGCGGCGACGTGTATAATAAGCCCGTATGTAGGACTTCTTCGCTAACACATACAAAAGACTCTCATGGCTCAAGGCACGCTTTATATTGTTTCTGCCCCTAGTGGCGCGGGTAAATCCAGCCTTATTCAGGCACTGTTAAAAACCCAACCGTTGTACGACACGCAGGTTTCTGTTTCTCACACCACGCGAGCGCCGCGTCCGGGTGAAGTGCACGGTGAACACTATTTCTTTGTAAATCATGACGAATTTAGAGCAATGATTGGCAGAGACGCGTTTCTTGAACACGCGGAAGTTTTCGGTAACTACTACGGAACCTCGCGTGAAACGATTGAGCAGGTTCTGGCAACCGGCGTGAATGTGTTTCTGGATATTGACTGGCAGGGTGCCCAGCAGATTCGCAAGAAAATGCCGGATTCACGCAGCATCTTTATTTTGCCGCCGTCGAAAGATGAGCTGGATCGCCGCCTGCGCGGCCGCGGCCAGGACAGCGAAGAAGTGATCGCAAAGCGTATGGAGCAGGCAGTTGCAGAAATGAGCCATTACGCGGAATATGATTACCTTATTGTGAATGATGATTTTGATGCCGCGCTGAGCGATCTCAAAACCATTCTTCGTGCAGAACGTCTGCGCATGAGCCGCCAGAAGCAGCGACATGACGCTTTAATCACCAAACTGTTGGCAGACTGAACCCACTTTCAGTATCATGCCCAGTCATTTCTTCACCTGTGGAGCATTTTAAGTATGGCACGCGTAACTGTTCAGGACGCTGTAGAGAAAATTGGTAACCGTTTTGACCTGGTGCTGGTCGCCGCGCGTCGCGCTCGTCAGATGCAGGTAGGCGGCAAAGATCCGCTGGTACCGGAAGAAAACGATAAAACCACCGTTATTGCACTTCGCGAAATCGAAGAAGGTCTGATTAACAACCAGATCCTCGACGTGCGTGAGCGCCAGGAGCAGCAAGAGCAGGAAGCCGCAGAACTGCAGGCCGTAACCGCCATTGCTGAAGGTCGTCGTTAATTAAACCTGCGGGTCGCCCTTGTATCTGTTTGAAAGCCTGAATCAACTGATTCAAACCTACCTGCCTGAAGACCAGATCAAACGTCTTCAGCAGGCGTATCTCGTTGCACGTGACGCTCACGAGGGTCAGACACGTTCAAGCGGTGAACCCTATATCACGCACCCGGTAGCGGTAGCCTGCATTCTGGCCGAGATGAAACTCGACTATGAAACGCTGATGGCTGCCCTGCTGCATGACGTGATTGAAGATACCCCTGCCACCTACCAGGATATGGAACAGCTGTTTGGTAAAAGCGTTGCCGAACTGGTGGAAGGGGTCTCTAAGCTTGATAAGCTTAAATTCCGCGATAAGAAAGAGGCGCAAGCCGAAAACTTCCGCAAGATGATTATGGCGATGGTGCAGGATATCCGCGTCATCCTCATCAAGCTCGCTGACCGCACCCACAACATGCGCACGCTGGGCTCACTCCGCCCGGACAAGCGTCGCCGCATCGCCCGTGAAACCCTCGAAATTTATAGCCCGCTGGCGCACCGTTTAGGTATTCATCACATTAAAACCGAGCTGGAAGAGCTGGGTTTTGAAGCGTTGTACCCAAACCGCTATCGCGTGATCAAAGAGGTGGTTAAAGCCGCACGCGGCAACCGTAAAGAGATGATTCAAAAAATCCTCTCTGAAATCGAAGGGCGCTTGCAGGAAGCGGGAATACCGTGCCGCGTTAGCGGTCGCGAAAAGCACCTGTACTCGATCTACTGCAAAATGGTGCTTAAAGAGCAGCGTTTTCACTCGATCATGGATATTTACGCATTCCGCGTGATTGTTCATGACTCCGACACCTGTTATCGCGTACTGGGCCAGATGCACAGCCTGTACAAGCCGCGTCCGGGTCGCGTGAAAGATTACATCGCCATTCCCAAAGCGAACGGCTATCAATCTTTACACACCTCGATGATCGGCCCGCACGGCGTGCCTGTTGAGGTGCAAATCCGCACCGAAGACATGGACCAGATGGCAGAGATGGGTGTGGCTGCGCATTGGGCTTACAAAGAGCACGGCGGCGAAAGCAGCACCACTGCACAAATCCGCGCCCAGCGCTGGATGCAAAGCCTGCTGGAACTCCAGCAGAGTGCGGGTAGCTCGTTTGAATTTATCGAGAGCGTCAAATCCGATCTCTTCCCGGATGAGATTTACGTTTTCACACCTGAAGGGCGCATTGTCGAACTGCCTGCGGGCGCAACGCCGGTTGACTTCGCTTACGCCGTGCATACCGATATCGGTCACGCCTGCGTGGGTGCGCGCGTCGACAGGCAGCCTTATCCGCTGTCTCAACCGCTTTCCAGCGGCCAGACGGTGGAAATTATTACTGCGCCGGGCGCACGTCCGAACGCGGCCTGGCTGAACTTTGTCGTCAGCTCAAAAGCGCGCGCCAAGATTCGCCAGCTGCTGAAAAACCTCAAGCGCGATGATTCCGTTAGCCTCGGGCGTCGACTGCTCAACCACGCGTTGGGCGGCAGCCGTAAGCTGGCAGAGATCCCGCCGGAAAATATTCAGCATGAGCTGGAGCGCATGAAGCTCGCCTCGCTGGATGATTTGCTGGCCGAAATTGGCCTTGGTAACGCTATGAGCGTCGTGGTCGCCAAGAACCTGCAGCAGGGAGACGCAACCGCCGTTCCAGCCGCAGCGCAAGGCCACGGACACCTGCCTATCAAAGGCGCAGACGGCGTGCTCATCACCTTCGCTAAATGCTGCCGACCGATTCCGGGCGATCCGATTATTGCGCACGTGAGTCCAGGCAAAGGCCTGGTCATCCACCACGAGTCCTGCCGCAACATTCGCGGCTACCAGAAAGAGCCTGAAAAGTTCATGGCGGTCGAGTGGGATAAAGAGACGGCGCAGGAATTTATCACTGAAATCAAGGTGGATATGTTTAACCACCAGGGTGCACTGGCAAACCTGACTGCGGCAATCAACACGGCCACGTCCAACATTCAAAGCCTGAATACGGAAGAAAAAGATGGCCGCGTGTACAGCGCCTTTATTCGCCTGACGGCCCGCGACCGCGTGCATCTGGCAAATATCATGCGCAAGATCCGCGTCATGCCGGACGTCATTAAAGTCACCCGAAACAGAAACTAGCTTTATGAATGCACAACGTTATGCACGTATCTGCGAAATGCTCGCCAGGCGTCAGCCTGACCTGACGGTCTGCATGGAGCAGGTCCACAAACCTCATAACGTCTCTGCCATTGTCCGCACCGCAGACGCTGTCGGCGTGCATGAAGTGCACGCCGTCTGGCCGGGTACGCGCATGCGCACCATGGCATCTACCGCCGCAGGCAGTAACAGCTGGGTTTCCGTTAAAACGCATCACACCATCGGTGAAGCCGTATCGCACCTGAAAGGCCGCGGTATGCAGGTGCTGGCGACCAACCTGTCTGATAAAGCCGTGGATTTCCGCGAGATCGACTACACCCGGCCAACCTGCATATTGATGGGCCAGGAGAAAACCGGGATCACGCAGGAAGCGCTGGATCTGGCGGATCGGGATATCATTATTCCCATGATCGGCATGGTGCAGTCTCTGAACGTTTCGGTCGCTTCGGCGCTGATTTTGTATGAAGCGCAGCGCCAGCGTCAGAACGCAGGCATGTACGAGCGCAGCAACAGCATGCTGCCGGAAGATGAGCAGCAGCGCCTGCTGTTCGAAGGCGGCTACCCGGTGCTGGCTCGCGTTGCGAAGCAGAAAAAACTGCCGTATCCCCACGTTAACGCGCAGGGCGAGATTGAAGCCGATGCCGCGTGGTGGGCCACTATGCAGTATGCGGGATAAGCGATGAAAGGCCGCCTGCTGGATGCCATTCCGCTCAATACGCTGACCGGCGTGGGCGCGGCGCAAAGCAGCAAGCTCGCTAAAATTGGACTGCATACCGTGCAGGATCTCCTGCTCCACCTCCCCCTCCGATACGAAGACCGCACCCAGCTGTATAAAATTGGCGACCTGCTTCCCGGTATTTATGCCACCGTTGAAGGCGAAGTTCTGAACAGCAACATCACCTTCGGCGGACGCCGGATGATGACCTGCCAGATAAGCGATGGCACCGGCATTCTCACGATGCGCTTTTTCAACTTCAACGCGGCGATGAAAAACAGCCTTGCCACTGGGCGCCGCGTGCTGGCGTATGGTGAAGCTAAACGCGGTAAATACGGCGCGGAGATGATCCACCCGGAGTATCGCGTGCAGGGCGATCTCAGCATGCCGGAACTGCAGGAAACGCTAACGCCGGTTTATCCGACGACTGAAGGCATTAAGCAGGCGACGCTGCGCAAGCTTACCGACCAGGCGCTGGAGCTACTCGATACCTGCGCCATCAACGAACTGCTGCCACCGGAGCTGGCGCAGGGCATGATGAGCCTGCCGGAAGCGCTGCGTACCTTGCACCGTCCGCCGCCGTCCCTTCAGCTCAGTGATTTAGAAAGCGGCAAACATCCAGCCCAGCGGCGGCTTATCCTTGAAGAGTTACTGGCACATAACCTGAGCATGCTCGCGCTTCGCGCGGGCGCGCAGCGTTTCCACGCTCAGCCGTTAAGCCCACGAGACGATCTCAAGGATAAGCTGCTGGCCTCGCTGCCGTTTAAGCCAACCGGCGCGCAGGCGCGCGTGACCGCAGAAATAGAACGCGATATGGCGCTTGATGTACCGATGATGCGCCTGGTTCAGGGCGACGTTGGCTCCGGTAAGACGCTGGTTGCCGCGCTGGCCGCGCTGAGGGCAATTGCCCACGGCAAGCAGGTGGCGCTGATGGCTCCCACCGAACTGCTGGCAGAGCAGCACGCGAATAACTTCCGCAGCTGGTTTGCCCCGCTCGGCGTGGATGTCGGCTGGCTGGCAGGCAAGCAAAAAGGCAAGGCGCGCATCGCACAGCAGGAAGCAATTGCCAGCGGACAGGTACAGATGATTGTCGGTACGCACGCCATTTTCCAGGAACAGGTACAGTTTAATGGCCTGGCGCTGGTCATCATTGATGAACAGCACCGGTTTGGCGTCCACCAGCGCCTGGCGCTGTGGGAGAAAGGGCTGCAGCAAGGCTTCCATCCGCATCAGCTGATCATGACCGCGACGCCCATTCCGCGCACGCTGGCAATGACGGCCTACGCCGATCTGGATACCTCCACCATTGACGAACTGCCGCCGGGACGCACGCCGGTCACTACCGTAGCAATTCCTGACACGCGCCGCAGCGATATCATCGATCGCGTGCGCAACGCCTGTACCCAGGAAGGACGTCAGGCGTACTGGGTCTGCACGCTGATTGAAGAGTCTGAGCTGCTGGAAGCCCAGGCCGCGGAAGCGACGTGGGAAGAACTTAAGATCGCCCTGCCGGAGCTGAACGTTGGCCTGGTGCACGGGCGCATGAAGCCCGCAGAAAAGCAGGCGGTCATGCAGTCATTCAAGCAGGGTGAGTTACACCTGCTGATTGCGACAACGGTCATCGAAGTGGGCGTGGACGTGCCGAACGCCAGCCTGATGATCATCGAAAACCCGGAGCGACTCGGCCTTGCGCAACTCCACCAGCTGCGCGGGCGCGTGGGGCGCGGCGCGGTCGCCTCACACTGCGTGCTGCTGTACAAAGCGCCGCTGTCAAAGACCGCGCAGATGCGCCTTCAGGTGCTGCGCGACAGCAACGATGGCTTCGTGATTGCGCAAAAAGATCTGGAGATACGCGGCCCTGGCGAACTGCTGGGCACGCGTCAGACGGGCAACGCCGAGTTCAAAGTGGCCGATCTGCTGCGCGATCAGGCGCTGATCCCCGAAGTTCAGCGCCTTGCCCGCCATATTCATGAACGTTACCCGGAACAGGCTAACGCGCTAATCGAGCGCTGGATGCCGGAAACCGAGCGCTATTCTAATGCCTGACCCTTAGGCAAAGATCGGCAGCATCAGATACAGCTTAATCACCAGCGCATTCGCAATATCAATGAAGAACGCCCCGACCATCGGAACCACCAGAAATGCCATATGCGACGGGCCGAAACGCTCCGTGATTGCCTGCATATTGGCGATTGCCGTCGGGGTTGCCCCTAAACCAAATCCACAATGGCCTGCAGCCAGTACCGCCGCATCGTAATTTTTGCCCATCATGCGCCAGGTCACGAACATCGCGTACAAGGCCATAAACACGGCCTGTACTGCGAGGATCGCCACCATCGGCAAGGCCAGTGAGGCGAGCTCCCACAGCTTGAGGCTCATCAGCGCCATCGCCAGAAACAGTGAGAGACAGACGTTACCCAGCACGGACACCGCGCGTTCAAACACGCGGTAGAAACCCATCAGCGCCAGACCGTTGCTCAGCACCACGCCGATAAACAGCACGCAGACGAAGGTCGGTAACTCAAAGGCGGTTCCCGAGAGCCATTGCGCAACGACTTTTCCCACGGTAAGACAGATAGCAATCATCGCAATGGTTTCGATCAGCACAAGCGACGTAATCGTGCGCCCGACGTCAGGTTTTTCGAACGCGGTTGGCACCAGCTCATCATCCGGCCTGCCGTCCGGCGTTGCGGAGTGTTTCACCAGATATCGTGCAACCGGGCCACCGATCAGTCCGCCAAGCACCAGGCCGAAGGTTGCGCAGGCCATAGCAACTTCCGTTGCGTTTTCAAAGCCGTAGCGCTCCACAAACAGCTTGCTCCACGCGGCTCCGGTTCCGTGTCCACCTGACAGGGTAATAGACCCAGCAAGCAGCCCCACCAGCGGGTCCAGCCCCAGCAGCGTGGCCATGCCGATACCGATGGCGTTTTGCATCAACAGCAGCCCTACCACCACAATCAAGAATACGCCCAGCACCTTACCACCCGAACGCAGGCTAGCGAGATTGGCGTTTAGCCCGATGGTGGCAAAGAAGGCCAGCATCAGAGGATCTTTCAGGGACATATCAAAATCAATTTCCCAGCCCATGCTTTTTTTCAGCACCAGCAGGGCCAGCGCCACCAGCAATCCGCCGGCGACGGGTTCAGGAATAGTGTACTTCTTCAGAAAGGAAACGCTGTGCACCAGCTTACGGCCTAGCAGAAGGACTAGCGTTGCGGCAACAAGGGTCGACAACGTATCAAGATGAATCATAGAAAGCTCCTTTATGCGCGCGTTTCATCAACACGCGGCGTTATCCTGCGCCGATTTGCGCTCAAAATGAGCGACCGGCGTGAAAAGTGTAATTTTTTTTGCCGATGTGTTGGAAAAAACCTGCTCGCGTCGGCAGATTTTCTCGTCTTTTTTTGCTGGCAATCGTTTGCTTTTGCCAGGTGCTCAGCTAAAATGCCCGCTTTTCCACCGTGGGATTGCAGCCAATGTCCGTTAACACCGTCGAGTCTTCTGATGCGCAACCGATTGCGCAGAAGCATAACAGCGAATTAATTTACCGCCTTGAAGACCGCCCACCGCTCCCTCAAACAATTTTCGCCGCCTGTCAGCACCTGCTGGCCATGTTTGTCGCCGTGATTACCCCTGCGCTGCTGATCTGTCAGGCGCTCGGCTTACCGGCTGAAGATACGCAGCACATCATTAGCATGTCCCTGTTTGCTTCAGGCGTTGCCTCCATTATTCAAATTAAAGCCTGGGGGCCGGTAGGCTCCGGCCTGCTGTCGATTCAGGGCACCAGCTTTAACTTTGTCGCGCCTTTAATTATGGGCGGCACGGCGTTAAAAACCGGCGGTGCGGACGTCCCGACCATGATGGCTGCGCTCTTTGGTACGCTGATGCTGGCAAGCTGCACGGAGATGGTCATCTCCCGCGTGCTGCACCTGGCTCGCCGCGTGATTACGCCGCTGGTGTCTGGCGTGGTGGTGATGATTATCGGCCTGTCGCTGATTCAGGTCGGCTTAACGTCCATCGGCGGCGGCTATGCGGCGATGAGCGACCACACCTTCGGCGCGCCTAAAAACCTGCTGCTGGCGGGCGTGGTGCTGGGGATCATTATCCTGCTCAACCGCCAGCGCAATCCATACCTGCGCGTGGCGTCGCTGGTTATCGCCATGGCGGCAGGCTATCTGCTGGCATGGGCGCTGGGCATGCTGCCGGAAAATACCGCGCCAGCCAACGGCGCGCTGATTACCGTTCCCACGCCGCTCTATTACGGCCTGGGCATCGACTGGAGCCTGCTGCTGCCGCTGATGCTGGTCTTTATGATCACCTCGCTGGAAACCATCGGCGACATCACCGCGACGTCTGACGTCTCCGAGCAGCCGGTTTCTGGCCCGCTTTACATGAAACGCCTGAAAGGCGGCGTGCTGGCAAACGGCCTGAACTCCTTTGTGTCGGCGGTGTTCAATACCTTCCCGAACTCCTGCTTCGGCCAGAATAACGGCGTGATCCAACTGACCGGCGTTGCCAGCCGCTACGTCGGATTTGTGGTGGCGCTGATGCTGATTTTGCTGGGCCTGTTCCCGGCGGTCAGCGGGTTTGTGCAGCACATCCCCGAGCCGGTGCTGGGCGGCGCTACGCTGGTGATGTTCGGCACTATCGCCGCGTCCGGCGTGCGTATTGTCTCCCGCGAGCCGCTGAACCGCCGCGCAATCATGATTATCGCGCTGTCGCTGGCCGTGGGCCTGGGCGTTTCGCAGCAGCCGCTGATCCTGCAGTTCGCTCCTGACTGGGTGAAGAATCTGCTCTCTTCCGGTATCGCCGCCGGCGGCATCACGGCCATCGTGCTGAACCTCGTCTTCCCGCCAGAGAAAAACTGATCGCCATCGCGGCAGGCCGTCAATACCTGTCGCGACATCTCTTTACACCATTCCCGCCTTGAGGATTGCGCATAAATCGTGCATAACTCACCTATGTACGTTTCGCGGGATGGAAGACCATGAAATTTATTGGAAAGCTTATTGTCTATCTTCTGATCGCCCTGCTCGTCGTGGTGCTGGCGTTCTATTTTCTTATTCAGACCCGCTGGGGAGCAGCGCAGGTCAGCAGCTGGATAACGGTAAATACCGATTACGAACTCAATTTTGACCTGATGGACCACCGTTTTTCATCTCCATCACACCTCATTCTGGAAAATGTCACCTTTGGCCGCGACGGCAAACCCGCCACGCTTGTCGCTAAAAAAGTGGATATTGGCCTAAGCAGCCGCCAGCTCACCGACCCGCTGCATATGGATACCATTACTCTTGATGACGGCACGCTGAATCTTTCACCGCAGACCGCACCGCTGCCCTTCCAGGCCGACCGTCTCCAGCTCAACAACATGGCGTTCAATAGCCCCAATACGGAGTGGGATCTCAGCGCGCAAAAAGTGACGGGCGGCGTTAGCCCGTGGCAGCCAGAAGCGGGCAACGTGCTGGGGAAAAATGCGCAAATTCAGATGAGCGCGGGTTCACTGACGCTGAACGGCCTACCCGCTACCAACGTGCTGATTGAAGGCCAGCTCAACGGCAACGAGGTGGTGCTGAAAACCCTGGGCGCCGACATGGCGCGCGGTTCGCTGACGGGTTCGGCCCAGCGCAACGCTGACGGAAGCTGGGCGATCGACACCCTGCGCCTGAACGATATCCGCCTGCAAAGCGATAAGCCGCTGCTGGATTTCTTCGCGCCGCTGAACACCGTTCCTTCCCTGAAAATTGGTCGTCTTGAAGTGACCGACGCTCGCCTGCAGGGGCCTGACTGGGCGGTCACCGATCTCGATTTAAGCCTGCGCAATATTACGCTCAGCAAAGGTGACTGGCAGAGCAACGAAGGGCGACTGTCGATGAACGCCAGCGAGTTTATTTATGGCTCGCTGCATCTCTTCGATCCGATCCTGAACGCGGAGTTCTCCCCGCAGGGCATTGCGCTACGCCAGTTCACTTCCCGCTGGGAAGGTGGCATGGTGCGTACCTCCGGCAGCTGGCTACGCGACGGCAAGGCGCTGGTGTTGGACGACGTGGCCGTCGCCGGGCTGGAATACACGCTGCCGGAGAACTGGAAAACGCTGTGGATGGACACGCTTCCGCAATGGCTGAACAGCGTCACGCTGAAAAAATTTGGCCTGAGCCGCAACCTGGTGATCGACATCGATCCGTCATTCCCGTGGCAGATCACCTCTCTGGATGGATACGGCGCCAACCTGCAGCTGGCGAAAGACCGCCAGTGGGGCGTGTGGAGCGGCAACGCAACGCTGAACGGCGCGGCGGCAACGTTTAACCGCGTCGACGTGCGCCGGCCGTCGCTGGCGCTCAACGCCAACGCCGCGACGGTGAATATCACCGAGCTGAGCGCCTTTACCGAGAAGGGCATTCTGGAAGCCACGGCGACGGTTTCGCAGCTTGCGCAACGCCAGACCACCGTCAGCCTGAACGGGCGCGGCGTACCGCTCAACATCCTGCAACAGTGGGGCTGGCCAGCGCTTCCCATCGGCGGCGATGGCAATATTCAGCTAACGGCCAGCGGCAGCGTGCAGGCCAACGCGCCGCTAAAGCCGACGGTTAACGGCAAGCTAGATGCGGTAAATATGGAAAAACAGCAGGTGCAGCAGGTGATGACGGGAGGCGTAATTTTATCCCCTTCATCTCCCTCCTCCCCATAGCGCAAACCCGGCCCCTTTCTGAAAGAGAGGGGCCTGGGACGTGCAATCTGTCCCGCGATCTTCATCACATTCTCATAAGCATCTCTTATCTGGCGCGAAGTGAATTAAATTTCGTAAATTACCCGCATTTATTCGATTGCTGAACCGTTTTCGCAGCAATTGACGACGGGGGTTTTACGTGGCTTTATAAGGGGAGATGACAAATTAATGTCCAAAAGATTTTCGACTGGGCATAAACAAAAATGATGGGGTGACTGGGTTTTTATGAACGAACAATATTCCGCGTTGCGTAGTAATGTCAGCATGCTCGGCAAAGTGCTTGGGGATACCATCAAAGACGCCCTGGGGGAGAACATCCTCGACCGCGTTGAAACCATCCGCAAGCTGTCCAAATCCTCCCGTGCCGGTAACGAGGCGAATCGTCAGGAGCTGCTCACCACCCTGCAGAACCTGTCTAACGATGAGCTGTTACCCGTCGCCCGCGCGTTCAGTCAGTTCCTGAATCTCGCAAACACCGCTGAGCAATATCACAGCATTTCGCCGAACGGCGAGGCTGCCAGCAACCCGGAAGTGATTGCCCGCACGCTTAGAAAACTCAAAGAACAGCCCGATCTGAACGAAGCGACCATCAAGCAGGCGGTGGAATCCCTTTCGCTTGAACTGGTGCTGACCGCTCACCCCACCGAAATCACCCGCCGCACGCTCATCCACAAAATGGTGGAAGTGAACAACTGCCTGAAGCAGCTGGATAACAAAGACATTGCCGACTACGAACGCAATCAGCTGATGCGCCGCCTGCGCCAGCTGATTGCCCAGTCCTGGCACACCGATGAAATTCGTAAGCATCGCCCAAGCCCCGTCGATGAAGCAAAATGGGGCTTTGCGGTGGTCGAAAATAGCCTGTGGGAAGGCGTGCCGAACTATCTTCGCGAGCTAAACGAGCAGCTGGAAGAGAACCTGGGCTATCGCCTGCCGGTTGATTTTGTGCCGGTACGCTTCACCTCCTGGATGGGCGGCGACCGCGACGGCAACCCGAACGTCACCGCGGAAATTACCCGCCACGTGCTGCTGCTGAGCCGCTGGAAAGCCACTGACCTGTTCCTGAAAGATATCCAGGTGCTGATCTCCGAACTGTCGATGGTGGAAGCCACGCCGGAACTGCGCGAGCTGGCCGGTGAAGAAGGTGCCAGCGAGCCGTACCGTTTCCTGATGAAAAAACTGCGCGGTCAGCTGATGGCGACGCAGGCCTGGCTGGAAGCCCGCCTGAAAGGCCAGCGTCTGCCGAAGCCGGAAGGCCTCCTGAGCCAGAACGAACAGCTCTGGGAACCGCTCTACGCCTGCTATAAATCGCTCCAGGCCTGCGGGATGGGCATCATCGCTAACGGCGAGCTGCTTGACACCCTGCGCCGCGTGAAGTGTTTTGGCGTGCCGCTGGTGAGGATCGACGTGCGTCAGGAGAGCACTCGCCACACCGAAGCGCTGGGCGAGCTGACCCGCTATCTGGGCATCGGCGACTATGAAAGCTGGTCCGAAGCCGACAAGCAGGCGTTCCTGATCCGCGAACTGAACTCCAAGCGTCCTCTCCTGCCGCGCAGCTGGGAACCGAGCAACGATACCCGCGAGGTGCTTAACACCTGTAAAGCGATCGTTGATGCGCCAAAAGGATCGGTGGCCGCCTATGTGATCTCCATGGCGAAGACGCCGTCCGACGTGCTGGCCGTACATCTCCTGCTGAAAGAAGCCGGTATCGACTATGCCCTGCCGGTGGCCCCGCTGTTTGAAACGCTTGATGACCTGAACAATGCCAATGACGTGATGACCCAGCTCCTGAATATCGACTGGTATCGCGGCTTTATTCAGGGCAAACAGATGGTAATGATCGGCTATTCCGACTCCGCAAAAGATGCGGGCGTAATGGCGGCATCCTGGGCGCAGTATCAGGCGCAGGACGCACTGATCAAGACCTGCGAGAAAGCCGGCATTGAGCTGACGCTGTTCCACGGTCGCGGCGGCTCGATTGGCCGCGGCGGTGCCCCAGCACACGCGGCGTTGCTCTCTCAACCACCGGGAAGCCTGAAAGGTGGCCTGCGCGTGACCGAACAGGGCGAAATGATCCGCTTCAAGTACGGCCTGCCGGAAGTCACCATCAGCAGCCTGTCGCTCTATACCAGCGCCATTCTGGAAGCGAACCTGCTGCCGCCGCCGGAGCCGAAGGAGTCCTGGTGCCGCATCATGGACGAGCTGTCGGATATCTCCTGCGATCTGTACCGCGGCTACGTGCGCGAAAACAAAGATTTCGTCCCTTACTTCCGTTCAGCCACGCCTGAACAGGAGCTGGGTAAACTGCCGCTAGGCTCACGTCCGGCCAAGCGTCGGCCGACCGGCGGCGTCGAATCCCTGCGCGCCATCCCGTGGATTTTCGCCTGGACGCAAAACCGCCTGATGCTGCCCGCCTGGCTGGGCGCGGGTGCCGCGCTGCAGAAGGTGGTGGAAGACGGCAAGCAGCACGAGCTGGAAAGCATGTGCCGCGACTGGCCGTTCTTCTCGACGCGTCTTGGCATGCTTGAGATGGTCTTCTCAAAAGCGGACCTGTGGCTGGCGGAATACTACGATCAGCGCCTGGTAAAACCGGAGCTGTGGGCGCTGGGCAAAGAGCTGCGCGAGCTGCTGGAAGGTGATATTAAGGTAGTGCTGGATATCGCCAACGATTCACACCTGATGGAAGACCTGCCGTGGATTGCCGAGTCAATTCAGCTGCGCAACATCTACACCGATCCACTGAACGTGCTGCAGGCAGAGCTTCTGCACCGTTCACGCCAGGCGGAAGAGGAAGGCAAAGAGCCAGACCCTCGCGTTGAGCAGGCGCTGATGGTGACGATCGCTGGCGTTGCGGCGGGTATGCGTAACACGGGCTAATGCTTTATGCCGGGTAGCGCTACGCTTGCACGAGCCTACGAAAGTAGGCCGGGCAATCGTCAGCGCCACCCGGCAGTACCTTGGTATCCACATCATGCAATACGACATTACCCAAATCCTGAGTGACCTGATAAACGGTACGTTGCCGCTTCGCCAGGTACACTTTGCAAACTCCAACGCTCCCGCCCCCGAACTTGCCTTAAAAGTCGATTTTCCACGCCTGGAAATTGCGATCGAGGGGTCAATTGCAGATCGCGCTGTTCCCGCCCTACAGCAACGTGATGTTCTCTACGTCCCAGCCGGCGGCTGGAATTATCCACAGTGGCAGGAACCTGCAACCACGCTGAGCATCCTGTTCGGCAAACAGCAGCTTGGGTTTAGCCTTGTGCACTGGGATGGTATTGAAGTACGTAATTTCGCGAAACAGAACGTCGCCCGCCGCGGCCCCCGCATTGGCTCATTCCTGCTGCAAACGCTGCATGAAATGCAGATGCAGCCTCATGAACAACAAACCGCACGGCTTATTGTTGCCAGCCTGCTTAGCCACTGCGTAGATCTGCTCGGAAGCCAGATCCAGACAGCCTCCCGCAGCCAGGCGCTGTTTGAAGCGATCCGCGTGTATATTGATGAACACTATGCCGCACCGCTCACCCGAGAATCAGTTGCACAGGCGTTTTACATCTCCCCCAACTACCTTTCACACCTGTTCCAGAAAACGGGCGCGGTCGGTTTTAATGAATATCTGACCCACACCCGGCTGGAGCACGCGCGCCGACTGCTGAAGGGATATGACTTGAAAGTGAAAGAAGTGGCGCATGCCTGCGGATTTGTCGACAGTAACTATTTTTGTCGGTTATTCCGCAAGAATACGGAGCGCTCTCCATCCGAGTACCGACGCCAGTATCACAGTCAGCTCATCGAAAAAGTGGCTACTCCACAATGATGTGCGTATGCTGCGGCGCGGATAGCATTTTACGCACCGCCGCCATGACCTTTTGCGGATCGCGCAGGAAAGCGTTTATGCCGCACTTCACATAGCGGACATGGTCAAAGCGCTCGCTGCCTGCCAGTTCAATATCGGTAATGAGTAAGGCGACAGCGGCGCGGCGAATATCATCATCCGTAAGCTCGCATTCAACGCCCAGCGCGCCCTGCGTTTCAATCATCACGCTCCATTTTTCCTGCTGGCAGAGTTTCTCTAACTTCTCGGCAGCCATGTAGGTATGCGCAACCCCGCTGACGCATGCGGTGACCGCCACCAGACGCCTGCTCATGTTCGCTGTCATAATCAACCTCCTACCGTGACGCAAAAACCCTTTCGCTCCGCCATTTGCCGGATGGCTTCAATCTCCAGCGGCGTCGGCGGAACGATATGCTCCATTCCCCACCGCTGCCCAAGGAGACGGTACTTTGGCTCTCCGTACGGGTGGAATGGCAGTAAATGCAGCTGCCTGATCCCGGAAGGTTGCAAGAATGACAATACGCGAGCCATGTTCTCTTCGCTGAGCGTATAGCCAGGAATAAGCGGCACGCGTGGGATCACGTTTACGCCCTCAGCGACCAGCTGCATAAAGTTATCCAACACTCTGGGCAAATTCATTGCAATCACCGAACGCGCCCGTTCGGCGTCCATAATTTTTAGATCAAAAAGCACTTCGTCACATTGATATGCCAGAGGCAGCAAACGCGAAAGAGGAGCATCCCCCGCCGTTTCTATCGCCGTATTGACCCCGTTGCGACGCAGCCTTCGTAAAAACTCTGTTGCGAAAGGGGCCTGCATCAACACCTCCCCACCGGAAAGCGTGACGCCACCGCCCGATGAGCGGAAGAAAATGTCGTCTTTCATTACCTCGCGTTCAAGGTCATCCAGGGTTACCTCCCTACCGATACGCTCAAACGCGCCTGACGGGCATTCGTCAGCGTCATGCAAGCAGGGGGCGCAGTGTAAACATTTACTTTCCCTGCGTACCGTCTCGATTTTAGGCGAGATCGACTCCGGGTTAGCGCACCACGGGCATTTGTGAGGGCAGCCTTTAAAAAAAACCACCGTCCGGATGCCGCTCCCGTCATTCAAGGAGTAGCGCTGGATGTTGAAAACACGCGCCACGCTGGCGCGCGTTTCGATGACGTCACAGCTGATGCGCTGTTCGACGGATAATGTCATCCTGGATCTCCTTCGACAGCTCAACAAAGAAGGCGCTGTACCCGGCAACGCGCACCACCAGCCCGGCAAAATCCTGAGGGCGCTGTTGCGCTTCACGCAGCGTGTCCGCATTTACCACGTTGAACTGAATGTGCTGTAGTTTAAGCTGGGTAAACGCCCGAAGAAAATCGGCCAGCTTTTGCAGACCTGCCTCCCCTTCCAGCGTCGCGGGAGTAAATTTTACGTTCAGCAGCGTACCGTTGGACAACAGATAATTATCCAGTTTGCTCACCGATTTCAGTACCGCCGTCGGGCCCTGAATATCCTGACCAAGCATCGGAGAGAGGCCGCCGTCCGCCAGCTGTTCGCCCGCTAAGCGACCATCCGGCGTCGCACCCACAACCGCGCCAAGCGGCACATGCGCAGAAACGGTATACGAACCCGGCGTGAACTGCCCGCCGCGCGGATTCCGGTATTTTTCAACCTCTTTACAGTAGTGGCGCAGTAGATCAGCGCTGATGTTGTCGACCTCATCGATATCATTGCCGTATTTTTCGAAGCGGTTAATCAGCCGTGCGCGCACTTTTTCCCCTTCTGGGGTGGCAAAGTTAGCTTTAAGCACGGCGAGCAGCTCATCAAAACTTAAGCGCTGCTGTTCAAAGACCAGCCCCTTCAGGGCGTGGAGGGAGTCGCTTAGATTTGCAATGCCAATACCCTGTACGCCGGAAAAGTTGTAGCGGGCGCCGCCGTCGGTTACGTCTTTGCCCGTTTCCAGGCAATCGCTGATGAAAGACGACAGCAGCGGTACGGGCGCCCAGTCCCGATGGCCGATATCACAGATATTGCTCCCTTCGACCATCAGCGCAATGTAATGGTTAATTTTGGCACGGATATGCTCAAGCAGGCCTTCATAGCTCAGGTCACTATTACCCTCGTTTTCCTGGATAGCGATTTCCATCACCTTCAGGAGATTAAACATCGCGATATCGTGCAGGCCGTAGGTTCTTCCCGGAATCGACAGCTCGACGCAGCCAACCACCGCATAATCACGCGCATCTTCCAGCGACACGCCGCGGTTCAGGAACGCAGGCACGACAACCTCATCGTTGAAAATCTGTGGGATGCCGGTTCCCAGGCGGATCGTCTCCGCGGTTTTGAGCAGGAAAGGCCGGTCTATGAGCTCATTCACCCGCACGCCGAGGTTCGGCTGAGGAAGCTGAACGTTCTGATAGGCATCAAGGCACAGGAAGGAAAGTACGTTCACCGCGCTGCGGCCGTTTTCCGTCAGCCCGCCCAACAGAGCGGTATAACCCGTCGGGAACCCCGCAAAATAACGGGCGCTGCTGGTCGAACGCAGCAGCACGACGTCGTTGCACTTCACCCAGAGGCATTCCAGCAGTTCTTTGAGGAAGCCTGGTTCTTCTCCCTGTGAGAGAGAGGCCTGGTAAAACGGCAGCATATATTGGTCAAAGCGGCCAATTGAAAGCGAACTGGCGTTGGATTCATACTGTAAAATGACGTTCATGTACCAAAACAGCTGGCACGCCTGCCAGAAGGTTTGCGGCCTGAACGCTGCATTATGGCGTGAAATTTCTGCAATCTTGAGCAGTTCTTCGCGGCGCGGCGCGACAGCGTGCTGGGCAAGTTCCTCAGCCAGTGCTGCATAGCGCAGTATATGCCGCTGGGACGCTTCAAGCAGAATCAGCGCTGCCGCATAGAAAGAGTTCTGCTCATCGCGGGCGCAGAGCGCACGCATTTCCGCCACCAGCGCGCCCAGCCCGTTATTCAGCAGGCGCGGATAATCGATAATGATATGCCCCTGCCCTTTATCCGTCTGGTTGATGCTAAAGATCTGCGTACCCACGGCAGCCTTTACATCTTCGGTCATCTGGCTGTTGATGAAGTCCTTCATCGACCGCTTTTCCCAGTAGGGATAAAGCACCTCACGATAGGTCTGCTTATCCGCATCACTGATTTCGAAGCGATCCTGCGGGCGCGTCGCAAACTGATCCAGTTCCTTAAGCAGCCAGTAGGGATCCATTTCCGGGGACATGATGCCCGCGCGCGGCTTAACGGTACGGTTTCCGGCAATCAATTCCTCGTCACGAATCGCGATATTCACATGGTCGAGAATGTACGCCGTGGCTTTCGCACGCCGGATAATGACCGGCTCGCCTTCCGTCTGCTGATGGCTGGCGGTGTAGAGCAATGCGCGCTCAAGCGAGATTTCACGCGGGTTTGCAAAGAGCGCGTCTTTTAAACGCTGGGTACGATTCGTCATGAGGGAACTCCTGTAACGGAAAACGAGCCCGCCCCAACGGGGCGGGAGAGCATCAGGCGGTTTGAGCCAGGTGAGTGTCAATTTTGTTCATGATGGCGTCGGCACGCTTTACAGCGTCACTGATGTTGACGCGCACGATGGTCTTACCGGCAAAACGCTCCTCAAACTTGATGCCAATATCTTTGGTCAGGATCACCACATCCGCTGCCGCAATGTCCTCTGCGGTCAATTCGTTTTCAAGACCAATGGAGCCTTGCGTTTCCACTTTCACTTCCCAGCCTTTCGCTTTCGCCGCGCTCTCCAGCGCTTCGGCTGCCATATAGGTATGAGCAACGCCTGACGGGCATGCGGTTACTGCAATAATTCGGGCCATGTTCTCTTCCTCATTCAGTTAATTTCGAAATCCAGATCGAGGTCATCCTCTTTTTCCTCGACCTGTTTGGTATTCTTACGCGCAATGCTCTTCAGCACGTTGACGCTAATCGCCGTCACTACAGCCCCCACAGCCACTGCCGCAATGTAGCCCAGTTTGCCTTCCACAACGGGGAGCACAATCAGCCCACCCCAACCGGCATAACACTGCGCTCCCATTAACGCCGCGGTAACCGCGCCACAGGCAGAGCCCAGCATGATGGACGGGATCACGCGCAGGGGATCGGCTGCGGCAAATGGAATCGCCCCTTCCGTAACGCCGACGCAGCCCATGACCAGCGCCGCTTTGCCCGCCTCGCGCTCTTCACTGGTAAAGTTTTTACGATTAATCAGCGTTGCCAGCCCCAGGCCCAGCGGCGGAACGCAAATCCCTACCGCCGCAATCGCGACCACGGTGTAAACGCCCTGAGCAACGCAAATCAGCATGAAGGCATAGGCCACTTTGTTAATCGGGCCGCCCATATCAAACGCCAGCATGAGTCCAATAATGACGGCAAGAACTACAATGCTGCCCTGCTGCATCCCCTGCAGCCACTGCGTTAAACCGGTGGTTAATGCCCCAACAGGCTCGCCCAGCCCCCACATCATGATGCCTGCGGTAACGAAGGTGCCGATGATAGGAATGATGAAAATGGGCATAACGGAGCGCAGGACTTTTGGAACCGGCAATTTTTTCAGGTACCAGACCACAATCCCGCCGAGGATCCCGGCAATAATGGCGCCAAAGAAACCGGCTCCGAAACTGTTGCCGACCCAGGCGGCAATCGCGCAAGGCGCCAGTGCGGCGCGTTCTGCAATGGAATAGCCGATATAGGCAGCCAGGAAAGGCACCATCAGCGTTAACCCCGCCACGCCGATATCGAACAGTTTTTTCAGATTGGGGTCTGTTGCTGCATCCGGTACCGCACCTTTGCCATACAGCATGACCGAAACCGCCAGCAAAATGCCTCCCGCCACAACGAACGGGATCATGTGCGACACCCCCGTCATCAGATGCTGTCGGGTGTTCTTAAGAATATGCATCAACTCTTTCATATGTCGCTCCTGGCCAAACCCATAAAGATGTTGTGGCAAACAATAGGCAATCGCGAAGAGGGCGGACAGGAGACAAAAAGGCCATTTACTGGATTATTGTAATATAGAAATAAAAATGCGATCCGCCTCGAAAATTCATGCTGGCGATATAAAGCGCGAAATGTCTTAACCTGTGAGTCAAATCCCACTTTTTGCGTGATATTACATTTGTCCAGCTTTTGGCAGATTTGTCGCATGGCGCGCGTGAGCGACGCACTCGTATGCTGTGTCCAATTAACGATCCTTGGTTTCAGGAGTGTGTATGGCTCTGGTAGTGGAATTTACCTGTGAATTGCCCAACGGTGTTCACGCGCGTCCAGCAAGTCACGTAGAGACGCTGTGCAATACGTTTACGTCACAAATTGAATGGCACAATCTGCGGACGGACCGGAAAGGTGATGCAAAAAGCGCGCTGGCCCTTATTGGTACCGATACGCTGTCAGGCGATGCCTGCCGCATGATCATCAACGGGGACGATGAGCAGCATGCCCATCAACGGCTTAAGCAGTGGCTGAGCGAGGAGTTTCCACATTGCGACGCACCGCTTGCAGAAACCATCAATACCGAGCTTGATCCGCTGCCAGAATCCCTCACGCGCCTGCATCCCACGCTGTTTCGCGGCCTGCCCGTTTGCAGCGGCAGCGCCCAGGGCATTCTTACGCTACTCACCTCGTTGGATCTCAATGCGCTGACGGATTTACCTGACGCAAAAAGCGTGGAAGAGGAGCAGTCGGCGCTGGACAATGGCCTCGTCCTGCTGGTGAAAAACATTGAGCTGCGCGCGCTGGACAGCGACAGCACCGCCAGCGCGATCCTTGAAGCACACCGCTCGCTGGCGACGGACACCTCGCTGCGCCAGCACCTTCTCGCTGGCGTTAACCAGGGCCTGAGCTGTGCGCAGGCGACGGTCGCCACGGCGAACCATTTTTGTGAAGAATTTTCCCGCTCCAGCAGCAGCTATTTGCAGGAACGCGCGCTGGACGTGCGGGATGTCTGCTACCAGCTTCTTCAGCACATCTACGGTGACGAGCGCTTCCCGGCGCCGGGCAAGCTGACGCAGCCGACAATTGGCCTTGCCGAAGACCTCACGCCCGGCCAGTTTTTGGAACTCGATAAAACCTTGCTTAAGGGCTTATTATTAAAAAGCGGCGGCACGACCTCACACACCGTTATTCTTGCTCGTTCCTTTAATATTCCCACCCTGGTTGGCGTTGACAGCGAAAGCGTGTTGCCATGGCGCAACCAGCCCATCTTTGTGGATGGCAATGCCGGTGCAGTTGTGGTGAACGCCAGCGATGCGGTAGCACGCTATTACCAACAGGAAGCGCGCGTGCAGGAGGCCATTCGTGAACAGCAACACGTCTGGCTTGACCGTGAAGCACGAACCGCCGACGGGATGCGAATCGAAGTTGCCGCCAACATTGCCCACGCCGTAGAAGCGCAGGCAGCGTTCAGTAACGGCGCAGAAGGCGTTGGGCTATTCCGTACCGAAATGCTTTATATGGATCGTGCCAGCGCACCGGACGCAGACGAGCTGTACAACCTATTCTGCCAGGCGCTTGAAAGTGCAAACGGGCGCAGCATCATCGTGCGGACCATGGATATCGGCGGCGATAAGCCAGTGGAATACCTTAATATACCGCCTGAGAACAACCCGTTCCTCGGCTACCGCGCCGTGCGTATTTATGAAGAATATTCAGCGCTTTTCGCCACCCAGCTGCGGGCGATCCTGCGCGCCTCTGCCCACGGCAGCCTGAAGATCATGATCCCGATGATCTCTTCCATGGAGGAGATCCTGTGGGTGAAAGAGAAACTCGCCGAAGTGAAACAGCAGCTTCGCGCAGAGCATATTCCCTTTGATGAAAAAATCCCGCTGGGCATCATGCTCGAAGTTCCCTCGATCATGTTTATCATCGACCAGTGCTGCGAAGAGATTGATTTCTTTAGCATCGGCAGTAACGACCTGACGCAGTACCTGTTGGCTGTGGACCGCGACAATGCCAAAGTCACGCGCCATTACAACAGCCTGAACCCGGCCTTCCTGCGCGCGCTGGATTACGCCGTTCAGGCCGTTCATCGTCAGGGAAAATGGATTGGACTCTGCGGCGAACTCGGAGCAAAAGGCTCTGTACTGCCGCTGCTGGTGGGACTGGGGCTGGACGAGCTCAGCATGGGCTCGCCTGCCATCCCGGCAACAAAAGCGCGCCTGGCACAGCTTGATAGCCGCGCCTGCCGCCAATTGCTTAATCAGGCAATGGCGTGCCGTACCTCGCTTGAAGTGGAGCACCTTCTCGCGCAGTTCCGCATGAATCAGCAGGATACGCCGCTGATAACGCCACGCTGCATTTCACTGGATAACGACTGGAACAGTAAAGAAGAGGTCATGAAAGGAATGACCGATAACCTGCTGCTCGCAGGACGTTGCCGCTACCCCCGCAAGCTGGAGGCCGATCTGTGGGCACGAGAAGCCGTCTTCTCCACCGGCCTTGGCTTTAGTTTTGCCATCCCGCACAGCAAATCGGAGCACATTGAACAATCCACCATTAGCGTTGCACGCCTGAACGCGCCGGTAATGTGGGGAGAGGAAAAGGCGCAATTTATCATCATGCTTACGCTCAATAAGCATGCCGCGGGCGACCAGCACATGCGTATTTTCTCGCGCCTGGCGCGCCGCATTATGCATGAAGATTTCCGCAGCGCACTGGTCAATGCCAGCTCTGACGATGCCATCGCCACCCTGCTGCAACGTGAATTAGAACTGTAAAAGAGGAAGAGTCATGGAATTGTATCTGGATACCGCTAACGTTGCGGAAGTTGAACGCCTGGCGCGCATTTTTCCGATTGCGGGTGTGACCACCAATCCCAGCATTATTGCTGCCAGCCGCGAGTCCATCTGGGACGTGCTGCCGCGCCTGCAAAAAATCATGGGTCCGGAGGGCATCCTTTTTGCCCAAACCATGAGCCGCGACGCCGAAGGCATGGTGGCGGAAGCCAAACGTCTCAGTAATGCCCTGCCGGATATCGTGGTGAAAATCCCGGTCACTGCTGAAGGCCTTGCTGCGATTAAGCAATTGAAAAAAGAGGGCATCACTACCTTAGGAACCGCCGTATACAGTGCCTCTCAGGGTTTATTGGCCGCGCTGGCGGGCGCGAAGTATGTCGCGCCGTATGTGAATCGCATCGATGCTCAGGGCGGTGATGGAATCCGCATGGTTCAGGAGCTGCAGTCTCTGCTGGAAATGCATGCACCAGAAAGCAAAGTATTGGCAGCCAGCTTCAAAACGCCACGTCAGGCGCTGGAGTGCCTGCTGGCCGGATGTGAAGCGATCACGCTTCCTTTAGACGTAGCGCAACAAATGCTCGGCACCCCGGCGGTAGAGTCAGCGATAGAGAAGTTCGAGCAGGACTGGAAAAACGCGTTTGGTAACCTCAACCTCTAAGGGAGAACAGTTATGGACCGTATCATTCAATCGCCTGGGAAATATATCCAGGGCGCCGATGTGCTTACCCGTCTCGGGGACTATCTGAAGCCGCTGGCAAACCGCTGGCTGGTGGTCGGTGATAAATTTGTGCTGGGTTTTGCTGAAGAAACCCTGCGTCAGAGCTTTAAAAACGCAGAACTGCACGCAGAAATCGCGCCGTTTGGTGGCGAATGTTCACAAAATGAAATCGATCGTCTAAAAAAAATGGCCGACAGCGCCGACTGTCTGGCCGTGCTGGGCATCGGTGGCGGTAAAACGCTGGATACCGCCAAAGCGCTGGCCCACGTTATGGACGTGCCGGTTGCCATTGCACCGACTATTGCCTCTACCGACGCACCGTGCAGCGCGCTTTCCGTTATTTATACCGACAGCGGCGAGTTCGAGCGCTACCTGATGCTGCCGCACAACCCGAACATGGTAATTGTGGATACCAAAGTGGTCGCGGGCGCGCCTGCTCGTCTGTTGGCTGCGGGCATTGGCGATGCGCTGGCTACCTGGTTTGAAGCGCGCGCCTGCTCCCGCAGCGGTGCCACGACGATGGCGGGCGGCAAGTGCACGCAGGCGGCGCTTGCGCTGGCGGAATTGTGCTACAACACGCTGGTCGAAGAGGGTGAAAAGGCGATGCTGGCCGCCGAGCAGCACGTGGTCACCCCTGCCCTTGAGCGCATTATCGAAGCGAATACCTATCTGAGCGGCGTCGGCTTTGAAAGCGGCGGCCTTGCGGCAGCGCACGCCATCCATAACGGCCTTACTGCCATTTCGGATGCGCACCACTTCTATCACGGTGAAAAGGTGGCGTTTGGTACGCTCACGCAGCTGGTACTGGAAAATGCACCGGTGGAGGAGATTGAAACCGTTGCCGCGCTGTGCCACAGCGTTGGCCTGCCCATTACGCTGGTTCAGCTGGATATTAAAGAGGATATTCCGGCGAAGATGCGCCTGGTGGCAGAAGCCTCGTGCGCGGAAGGAGAAACCATTCACAATATGCCGGGCGGCGTATCGCCGGATCAGGTTTACGCTGCGCTGCTGGTTGCCGACCAGTACGGGCAGCGGTTCCTGCAGGAGTGGGAATAACGAAAAAAGCCGGGTGGCGCTGCGCTTACCCGGCCTACAAAACATCTTAATCCGCAGGCCGGGTCAGGCGTTACAGCCACCCGGCATACGAGTTACTTCACGTCAAAGCGGTCCAGATCCATCACCTTCGCCCATGCGGCAACGAAGTCGCGAACGAACTTCTCGTGCGCATCGCTGCTGGCGTAAACCTCGGCCAGCGCGCGGAGAACGGCGTTGGATCCGAAGACCAGGTCAGCGCGGGTCGCGGTGTATTTCACATCACCGCTGGCGCGATCGCTTCCGGCAAACAGCTCGTTAGAGTCGTCGGTCGCTTTCCACTGGGTATTCATGTCCAGCAGGTTGACGAAGAAATCGTTGCTCAGCACGCCCTCGCGGTTGGTAAACACGCCGTTTTTGCTGCCGTCGAAGTTAGCGCCCAACACGCGCAGTCCGCCGACCAGTACGGTGAGTTCTGGCGCGGTCAGCGTCAGCTGCTGGGCTTTATCAATCAGCAGCGATTCGGTCGTCGAAGCATTCACCTGCGCACGGTAATTGCGGAAGCCGTCAGCAATTGGCTCCATCAGGTTGAACATCTCGATATCGGTCTGATCCTGACGCGCATCCACACGGCCAGGCGTGAACGGTACGTTAACATAAACGCCCGCAGCTTTTGCCGCCTGCTCAACGCCCACGACGCCTGCCAGCACGATGATATCGGCCAGCGACGCTTTGTTGGTGGTGCGCTGAATAGCTTCCAGAGCTGGTAGCGCGCGAACGGCCGCGGCGTTCACATCCCAGTCGCGCTGGGGCGCCAGCGCCAGGCGCGCGCCGTTGGCACCGCCGCGCTTATCGCCTCCGCGGAAGGTGGACGCAGAGGCCCAGGCCACGGAAACCAGCTCGCTTACGGAGAGGCCGGACGCCGCGATTTCCGCTTTCAGGCTTTCAATGTCTTCTTGCGACGGATTGAACACCGGCTGCGGCAGCGGATCTTGCCAAATCAGGTCTTCTTTTGGCACTTCCGGACCCATGTAGCGCGATTTCGGCCCCATGTCGCGGTGGGTCAGCTTGAACCAGGCGCGGGCGAAGGCTTCGTTAAAGGCCTGCGGATCGTTGAGGAAACGGCGCGAAATTTTTTCAAACTCCGGATCAAAACGCAGCGTCAGGTCGGTGACCAGCATTGTCGGCCTGCGTTTTTTCGACGGGTCGAACGGATCGGGCATGATCTCCGGTGCGTCTACGGCTTCAAACTGAATAGCGCCTGCCGGGCTGCGGGTCTGTACCCACTCGTATTTGAACAGGTTCTCGAAGAAGTAGTTGCTCCACTGGGTCGGCGTCTGGGACCAGATCACTTCCAGGCCGGAGGTGATTGCATCTGCGCCTACGCCCGTACCGTGCGTGCTCGCCCAGCCAAGGCCCTGCGCTTCAATCGGAGCCGCTTCCGGATCGGCACCGACGTGCGTGGCTTCGCCCGCACCGTGTGTTTTGCCCAGGGTGTGACCACCGGCAATCAGCGCGACGGTCTCTTCGTCGTTCATGCCCATGTTACCAAACGTCGCGCGGATGGCGGCGGCGGCAGACAGCGGCTCGCCGCTGGCGTTTGGCCCCTCAGGGTTAACATAGATTAGCCCCATTTCGGTGGCAGCTAACGGACGCTTTGCCAGCTCTTCCGGATCACGGTGCTTAAGCCAGGTGGTTTCATCGCCCCAGTTGACGTCCATATCCGGTTCCCAGACGTCTTCACGCCCGGCACCAAAACCAAAGGTGCGGAAACCGGAGTTCTCCAGCGCGACGTTACCCGCCAGGATAAACAGATCGGCCCAGGAGATTTTCTGGCCATATTTTTGCTTGATAGGCCACAGCAGGCGGCGCGCCTTATCCAGGCTGACGTTATCAGGCCAGGAGTTCAGCGGAGCAAAGCGCTGTTGACCGCGTCCTGCACCGCCGCGACCGTCTACGGAGCGATACGTGCCCGCACCGTGCCAGGCCATGCGGATAAACAGGCCCGCATAGCTGCCCCAGTCGGCAGGCCACCACGGTTGAGAGTCGGTTAAGAGTGCTTTGAGATCGCCTTTCAGCGCGGAGTAATCAAGCTTGCTAAATTCTTTGCGGTAGTCGAAGTCTTCACCCAGCGGGTTAGAACGATTGGAATGTTGGTTAAGAAGGTCTATCCGGAGTTGTTTTGGCCACCAGTCACGGCTGCTTGTACCTGCCCCCGCGCTATGATCGACGCCGCCCTGATGGAACGGGCATTTGCCAACTGATGCCGCTTTATTGGTTTCGTCTGACGTGCTCATCGCTATGCTCCCTTTACTGTATTACCGTTACGATATACGCCCTTATTGATAAGGTATAGTTGGGATAACCCACAGATTCGATAGTTAATTCCGTTTAATTTCACGCAAAAAATATGTGTCTTTAGAGCGTCAAAATCAGCATCGCCCAATCGACCAGAAAATAAAACCCTTAGAAATCAAAAAACCCTCCGAAGAGGGTTTTTATTCATTACGCACCAGGTCTGACGCCGAGCGTGTGGCAAATGGCGTAACTCATTTCGGCCCGGTTCAGCGTGTAAAAGTGGAAATCTTTCACGCCTTCGCGGCTCAGGATTTTCACCATGTCCATCGCGATATTTGCGCCCACCAGCTTGCGTGTCTCTGGGTCATCGTCCAACCCTTCGTACATTTTAGACATCCAAAGCGGGATGCGCACGTTGGTCATATCGGCGAATTTCTTCGCCTGTTTGAAGTTTGATACAGGCAGAATGCCCGGGATGATTTCGACGTCGATCCCCGCCGAGACGCAGCGGTCGCGGAAGCGGAGGTAGCTTTCGACATCGAAGAAAAATTGGGTGATCGCGCGGTTGGCGCCCGCGTCGACTTTGCGCCTCAGGTTAAGCAGATCCGCCTGCGCGCTTTTCGCTTCCGGGTGAACTTCAGGGTAGGCCGCGACGGAGATATCAAAATCCGCCACGTCTTTCAGCAGCGCGACCAGATCGGCGGCGTACATGTCCGGCCTGCCGCTGCCCGGCGGCAGGTCACCGCGCAGGGCAACGATGTGGCGAATGCCGTTATTCCAGTAATCCTGGGCGATGGCGCGCAGCTCTTCAGGCGTCGCATCGATGCAGGTCAGATGCGGGGCCGCTTCGAGGCCGGTGCGGTCCTTAATGCCTTTAATGATGCTGTGCGTGCGGTCGCGCTCGCCGGAGTTCGCGCCGTAGGTCACGGAGACAAACTTCGGCTTCAGGCTGCTCAGGCGATCGATAGAGCTCCAGAGGGTTTGCTCCATTTCACTGGTGCGCGGCGGAAAAAATTCAAAAGAGACGTTAATCTGGCCGTTTACTTCGGCCAGGCTCTGATTCAGGGCTTCCCGCTGGTTGGCGTGAAAAAAGCTCATACCTTACCTCTATCTTTCGCGTGTCGTTATTTGTTGTGTTGTGAACTTCTATACGTTTAGACGTCCAGATGTAAAAATGACGGAAAAGCGGAGAGACGTCAACATAAATAATCAACAATAACGGTGAGGTTTGTTCAGGGAAGATGAGGGGGATTCATGATGGGGTGAGCAGGCCCCTCACCCTAACCCTCTCCCCCGAGGGGAGAGGGAACGATTACACCCTCGCCCCTTTGGGGAGAGGGCCGGGGTGAGGGGAATTACAGCAGCTTAGCCAGACGGTTGATATCTGACTGAATTGCTCCGGCGGTAACATCGCGCCCCGCGCCCGGGCCGCGGATAACCAGCGGGTTATCGCGATACCAGCGGCTTTCGATGGCGAAGACGTTATCGCACGGCAGCAGCGCGGCCAGCGGATGTTCAGGGCGGACGGCCTCAACGCCGACCCGCGCCTTGCCGTTGGCCTCGAAGCGCGCCACGTAGCGCAGCACCAGCCCCATCTCGTTTGCCGCTTCCAGGCGTTGCACCATCTGCTCGTTCAGCTCGTCGCCGTTCTCGAAGAAGTGATCGACGGAACCCTCCTCACAGCCTGAAGGCACCAGCGACTCAACGCGGACCGCGTCAGGCTCGATGTCGTAACCCGCTTCGCGCGCCAGGATCACCAGCTTGCGCATTACGTCTTTACCGGCGAGATCGACACGCGGGTCCGGCTCGGTTAGGCCCTGTTGCCACGCCTGATCCACCAGGTCGGTGAACGGCACGGTGCCGTCGAACTGCAGGAACAGCCAGGAGAGCGTGCCGGAGAAGATGCCGCTCAGCGCCAGAATGCTGTCACCGCTTTCAATCAGATCGCGCACGGTATGGTTAACCGGCAGGCCCGCGCCAACCGTGGCGTTATACAGCCAGTGGCGGCCCGTTTTCTCAAACGCATCGTGGATCTGACGATACTTATCGGTGCTGCTCGCCCCTGCCAGCTTGTTGGCGCTGATGACGTGGAAACCGTGGCTGGCGAAATCCAGATACTGATCGGCAAGCTGCTCGCTCGCCGTCACGTCCAGCACCACCAGGTCATCATACGGGTGCGCGCGCATCCACAGGAACAACGACTCTTCGTCCTGCTCGACCGCTTCATCGTTAAAGAAGGCCAGCGCGCGGCTGGCGTCCAGCCCTTCGTAGTTCAGCAGGCTGCGGCGGCTATCCACCACGCCTGCGAGAATAAATTCAAACCCGGTACGCGCCGAAAGCGTGACCTGCTCGCGCGCGAACAGCTCCAGCCAGCGGGAACCGATATTGCCTTTCCCGAACAGCACCAGGCCAATACGTTTTTCCGCGCGGAACAGCGAGGTGTGCAGCCCCTGAATCAGGCTTTCGGTCGGGCCTTTACGCAGCACGGCCACCAGGCTGATGCCCTCTTCCGACTGCCAGGTAAATTCCACCGGTTGGCCCTTCAGCTGCTGCCAGAAACGGTGGCAATGCAGCGGGTTACGTGTGACGCCCGCGCCCACCATCGCCACCAGCGCCAGCCCCTGACGCAGGCGAAGCTCGCCCGGCAGGCCCGCTTCATCCAGAATTTTCAGCGCGCTGTCCGCCACTTCTGCCGTGTAGCAGAACTGCAGCAGCTGGCGGTCGTTATGCACGCCCACGGCCAGCGGGCGCACCTGGGCGCGCTTCAGGATCAGGTCGATATCTTTGTGCGCAAGCTTGAAGTCCTGGCCCGCGGGCACCTGGAACTCAATCAGGCAGATGTCGTCGTGGCTGGTGACAATGCGTGCGCCGGTACCGGAAGCCAGCACGCGCTCAATGCGCGTGGAACCCTGATCCGGCGTATAGCTGCAGCGCAGCTGCAGGTCGATATCGCTGCCGGAGACGGGCTGAAGCGTGCGCGCGTGCAGCACCGGCGCCGCCAGACGCGCCAGCTCGCTCGCCTCGTCCAGGCGCAACAGCGGAAGCAGGCACGCATCTTTTACCTTGCGCGGGTCCGCGCTGTACACGCCGGCCACGTCGCTCCAGATGGTGACGCGGGAAACGCCCGCCAGCGCGCCGATTTGCGTCGCCGAGTAGTCCGACCCGTTACGTCCCAGCAGCACGGTTTCGCCCGCGTTGCTGCGGCTGATAAAGCCGGTGACAACAATGCGTTTACCCGGATGCTGCACCAGCAGCTGTTGCAGCAGCGGGTAGGACAAGCCTTCATCAACCTGCGGCTGCGCGGCGCGTTCGGCGCGCAGGAAATCGCGCGCGTCGAGCCAGGCGGCCTCCACGCCGAGGTGTTGCAGCACGGCCGCCATCAGGCGCGCGGACCACACTTCGCCGTGGCCAACCACTTCGGCATACACCGCATCGGTAATACCGCTGTCCAGCAGGGCAGCCAGGCGCTCAAGATCGTGCGTAAAGGCGCTGATCAGCCCGTCCGCCACGTCTGCAGGCAGCAGGCCAGCAATCAGCTCGCTCTGATAGCGACGTAACGACTGTTGCACCTGATGCGCAGAAAGGCGATCGGTCTGGCTCAGTTTCAGCCAGCTGATCAGCTGGTTGGTGGTGCTGCCCGCCGCAGAGACAACCATCATGTCACCCGGCTGTGAATACTCGGTCATGATCCCCGCGACGCGCAGGTAACATTTCACATCAGCAAGACTACTACCACCAAACTTGTGCAGCTGACGACCCTTCGCCCCTGCCTGCGCTATCACACTCATGATTACCCCTTGGCTGCGATCCGGAAGCCATTTTCCAGATCGGCAATTAAATCTTCAGAATCTTCAATACCGGTCGAGATACGCAGCAGCGTCTCGGAAATCCCGGCGGCGGCACGCGCTTCCGGTGCCATACCTGCGTGCGTCATGGTCGCGGCGTGGGAGATCAAGCTTTCAACCCCACCTAATGATTCCGCCAGCGTAAACAGTGACAGCCCGCTCAGGAAGCGACGCAGCGTTTGCTCGTCGCCGTCCAGTTCAAAACTTAACATCGCGCCAAACCCTTTCTGCTGGCGCGCGGCAATCTCGTGGCCCTGATTTTCCGGCAGCGACGGGTGGTACAGCTTTTTCACCAGCGGCTGCGTTTGCAGGAAATCCACGATCGCCTGGGCATTGCGCTGCGCAGCTTCCATGCGCGGAGACAGCGTGCGAATGCCGCGCAGCAGCAGGTAGCTGTCGAAAGCCCCTGCGGTGACGCCGATATTATTCGCCCACCATGCCAGTTCGGTGACAACCTCAGGATCTTTGGCAATCACCACGCCCGCCACGACGTCAGAATGGCCGTTCAGATATTTAGTACATGAATGCACCACCAGATCTGCACCCAGTGCCAATGGGTTCTGAAGGGCCGGACTGAGGAACGTATTATCCACGACACTTATCGCTCCCGCATCCCTTGCGAGCTGACAAATTTTCGCAATATCGACAACGCGCAACAATGGGTTGCTTGGACTTTCCACCAGAACCAGCTTCGGCTTCTCTGCAAGCGCCTGTTTTAGCGCCTGTTCGTCATTCTGATCGACAAACAGCACCCGATAACAGCCGCGCTTCGCCAGGCTGTCAAACAGGCGATAGCTTCCGCCGTAGCAGTCGTGCGGCGCAACCAGCAGATCGCCGGGCTTCAGGAAAACCGTAGTCACAAGGTGAATGGCCGACATCCCGGTGTTGGTTAACACCGCGCCCGCACCGCCCTCAAGCTCCGCCAGGGTACGCTGGGTCACGTCACGCGTAGGGTTGCCACGGCGCGAGTAGTCATGCGCGCGGGGCTCATTAAATCCGGTGAAATTATAGGTACTGGAAAGGTGAATTGGCGGGACAACACAGCCGTACTGCTCGTCATCATTCAATCCGCTACGCACTGCGATGGTGGCCTGTTTACGCGTCATGGTGAAGGCTTCCTGGCTAATTAGGTGAAAAGTCAGCCACCAGAGTAAACACTGAATTTATGGACGTCAATACATCTGGACATCTAAACTTCTTTGCGTATAGATTGAGCAATGCGCAAATAGCCGTTAAAATTATATGCTTTAGGCCACGCTGCAGCGGCAATATCCGTGCCACGGTATCGTCTCTACGGTAAACTAGGCAAGATTACGGTTCGGAACCGCTCGTTGGGGTTTTGCACCTTTAGATTAATGACTGAGAGGATTAAAGGTATCTCATGGCTGAATGGAGCGGCGAATATATCAGCCCATACGCTGAGCACGGTAAGAAGAGTGAGCAAGTAAAGAAAATTACGGTTTCCATTCCTCTGAAGGTGTTGAAGATCCTCACCGATGAACGTACGCGTCGTCAGGTGAACAACCTGCGCCACGCGACCAACAGCGAGCTGCTGTGCGAAGCGTTCCTGCATGCGTTTACCGGCCAACCGTTACCGAACGATGAAGATCTGCGTAAAGAGCGCAGTGATGAAATCCCGGAAGAGGCGAAGGTGATCATGCGTGAGCTGGGTATCGACCCGGACACGTGGGAATACTAACGCGACGGTGTCATCCCGCTGAGCTGGCTCAGCGGGATAGTTTCTTAGAAGTTGTAGCCTAAGCCCACGCGCAAGCGCATCTGGCGATCGTCGCTGGTGGCGGTGTTATAGCCAGAGGAGACGTTACCCACCTCAACAAAGGGGATCCACGAGTCGATGTTATACGCCACGCGGACGTTATATTCGTAATCTTCTTTTTTGTTGTTATACAGATCTTCGCTGTCGGCAAACTTATAAATGCCGTTCAGCTCAAACATCCAGTTCTGAATATTATAGCCCAGCCACATTTCCGGACGATAAACTATACGATCGTCTTTGCCATCCGCATTGCGCCGCGTATATTCCGTGCGATAGCGAAACGCCGTCCACCAGCTATCGTCAATATTATACTGCACGCGAAGATATGGCTTATAAATCGCCATATCGTCGCCGGTTTCAACCGCAACGCCTGGCTGCCAGATAAATCCCTGCCAGTTGAACTGATAGCTTGCGGTATATTCGTTGCTGTTACTTTCCATATTATTCAGCGCGTCGTTTGACTGTTTGTCATTCGAGCGCGACACGGCCTCTACCGCGACGCCAAAGCCCGTGCCGAAACGGTGCGACATGTATACGCGGTCGTAGTTGCGACCGTCGTCGTAGTACTCGTGACGGTAATCAACATAGCCCGCCTGCGCCGCGCAGGAAAGTAATGGAAGCACGAATAAGAGTTGCTTAATCTGCATAATATATCCCTCAAAGAAAATACGTCCTGAAAGCCAGCGGAATTGACATGGCAAATAAGAATGCATAACGGGCGCAGTGTAATTTCACGCGGAGAGGGAAACCTTTTATTTTTTGACACCGCAGGATAAACAGTGGCAGAAAAATCAAGATACGCGAGACAGAGCTCACTATCCGTTAAAGAATACATCGGGTAAATAGATTAAAAAATAAAAGACAATGCGCTTTTATTTTATATTAAATGAAATAAGGATTGAGGTAAAATATACAATGAAAGGATTTATTCAGAGGGGATATTTCAGGCACAAAAAAACCGCCCGAAGGCGGCTTCTTCTGGATGCTTATTTCGCGCCCGGGATGCTGAAACGCTTGTTGAAGCGGTCAACACGGCCACCGGTTGCAACATCACGCTGCTTACCAGTGTAGAACGGGTGGCATTTGCCGCACACGTCCAGGTTCAGATCGTGGCCCACGGTAGAGCGGATCTGGATAGAGTTACCGCAAGAGCAGTTTGCAGTAATCATTTCGTATTTCGGGTGAATATCTTTTTTCATGGGAGAACCTCAGTTAAGGCCGCGTCGCTCTTCCAGCCCTAACGCCAGACACCACGCGATGTTGAATGTAAGTTCTTTGGCGTAAAATACACCAAAGGCGGCGAATCATACAGAATTTAACCAACGTATGCAAACTGATCCGCACGCCGCTTTCTCTAATGTGTATACTAACGCGCCACTTTTCAAGTCAGGAAGATTCGATGCCCGTTGCTCACGTTGCCCTGCCCGTTCCGCTTCCCCGCACCTTTGACTACCTGCTGCCCGACAGCATGAGCGCCAAAGCGGGCTGCCGCGTGACCGTGCCGTTTGGTAAACAGCAGCGGGTTGGAATTGTCGTCTCCGTCAGCGAAAAAAGCGAGCTGCCGCTTAACGAGCTGAAGTCGGTCGTTGAGGTGCTGGACAGCGAGCCCGTGTTCTCAACCAGCACCTTGCGGTTGCTGCTGTGGGCGGCGGATTACTACCATCACCCGATTGGCGACGTGCTGTTTCACGCCCTGCCTATTCTGCTGCGTCAGGGTAAAAGCGCCAGCCACGCGCCGATGTGGTACTGGTTCGCCACCGAGCAGGGCCAGGCGGTGGATATCAACAGCCTTAAGCGCTCGCAAAAGCAGCAGCAGGCGCTGGCCGCGCTGCGCCAGGGGAAAATCTGGCGTCATCAGGTGAGCGAGCTTGAGGTCAACGAAACCGCGCTGCAGGCGTTGAGAAAGAAGGGGCTGAGCGAGCTGGCCAGCGAAGCGCCTGCGTTATACGACTGGCGCGACAGCTTCTCCGTGACGGGCGATCGTCTGCGCCTCAATACCGAGCAGGCCACCGCCGTGGGCGCGATTCACAGCGCCTCGGATCGTTTCTCCGCCTGGCTGCTGGCGGGCGTCACCGGCTCAGGTAAGACCGAAGTGTATCTAAGCGTGCTGGAAAACGTGCTCGCTCAGGGCAAGCAGGCGCTGGTGATGGTGCCGGAAATCGGCCTCACGCCGCAAACCATCGCCCGCTTTCGCGAGCGCTTTAACGCGCCGGTTGAGGTGCTGCACTCCGGTCTGAACGACAGCGAACGCCTCAGCGCCTGGCTGAAAGCGAAAAACGGCGAGGCGGCGATTGTGATCGGCACCCGCTCGTCCCTGTTTACGCCGTTCAAAAATCTCGGCGTCATCGTGATCGATGAAGAACACGACAGCTCCTATAAGCAGCAGGAAGGCTGGCGCTACCACGCGCGCGATTTGGCAGTCTATCGCGCCCACAGCGAGCAGATCCCGATAATCCTGGGTTCCGCTACCCCCGCGCTCGAAACGCTGCACAACGTCCGCCAGCGCAAATACCATATGCTGCGCCTGACGCGCCGCGCGGGGAATGCGCGTCCAGCCATCCAGCACGTGCTGGATCTGAAAGGCCAGCAGGTGCAGGCGGGGCTCGCGCCTGCGCTCATCGCCCGCATGCGCCAGCATTTGCAGGCGAATAACCAGGTCATTTTATTCCTCAACCGCCGCGGGTTCGCGCCTGCGCTGCTGTGCCACGACTGCGGCTGGATTGCCGAGTGCCCGCGCTGCGACCATTACTACACCTTCCATCAGGCCCAGCGCCATTTGCGCTGCCACCACTGCGACAGCCAGCGCCCGGTGCCGCGCCAGTGCCCGTCGTGCGGTTCAACGCACATCGTGCCGGTTGGCCTGGGAACGGAACAGCTGGAGCAGACGCTGGCCCCCTTCTTCCCCGGCGTACCGATTTCGCGTATTGACCGTGACACCACCAGCCGCAAGGGCGCGCTGGAACAGCAGCTGGCCGAGGTCCATCGCGGCGGCGCGCGCATTTTAATCGGCACGCAGATGCTGGCAAAAGGGCACCACTTCCCAGACGTCACGCTGGTCGCCCTGCTGGACGTGGACGGCGCGCTGTTCTCTGCGGATTTCCGCTCCGCCGAGCGTTTTGCCCAGCTTTATACGCAGGTGGCAGGCCGCGCCGGGCGCGCCGGGAAGCAGGGCGAAGTGGTGCTGCAAACGCATCACCCAGAACATCCTCTGCTGCAAACCTTGTTGCACAAGGGCTATGATGCCTTTGCCGAGCAGGCTCTTGCCGAGCGCCAGACGATGCAGCTTCCGCCGTGGACCAGCCACGTCATTATCCGCGCCGAGGATCATAACAATCAGCAGGCGCCGCTTTTCCTGCAGCAGCTGCGGAATCTTCTTCAGGCCAGCCCACTGGTCGATAATCAGCTGTGGATTTTAGGCCCGGTGCCGGCGCTGGCTCCCAAGCGCGGCGGACGTTTTCGCTGGCAAATCCTTTTGCAGCACCCTTCCCGCATGCGCTTACAGCAGATCGTCAGCGGCACGCTGGCGCTGATCAATACGCTGCCGGAAGCGCGCAAAGTGAAGTGGGTTCTCGATGTAGACCCGATCGAAGGCTGAAGCTGGATCGAAAAATTTAACACTCCTCACACTTTTTATGAAAATTCTGTAACCGCTTCCATTCACTATCTGTAAAAATGGAGACGGCAGAAGTTCAGTGTTCAGGCGAGGAGAAGGCGTTGAAGTCCAGGAAAGAGGTTGCCTCGGCGACCATGAAAGACGTTGCCCAGAAAGCAAACGTATCTACGGCAACCGTGTCCCGCGCATTGATGAACCCGGACAAAGTCTCCCAGGCGACCCGTAATCGGGTAGAGCAGGCGGCGCTGGAGGTGGGCTATTTCCCGCAGGCGATGGGGCGTAACGTCAAGCGCAACGAGTCGCGGACCATTCTGGTGATTGTCCCGGACATCTGCGATCCCTTCTTTAGCGAAATCATTCGCGGCATTGAAGTTACCGCCGCCGAACAAGGCTATCTGGTGCTGATTGGCGACTGCGCCCACCAGAACCAGCAGGAAAAAACCTTCATCGACCTGATCATCACCAAGCAAATTGACGGCATGCTGCTGCTCGGTTCGCGCCTGCCGTTCGATGCAAGCATCGAAGAGCAGCGCAACTTACCGCCGATGGTAATGGCCAACGAGTTTGCGCCAGAGCTGGAATTGCCTACCGTCCATATCGATAACCTGACCGCCGCGTTTGACGCCGTCAATTACCTTCAGGAGCTGGGGCACAAGCGCATTGGCTGCATCGCCGGGCCGGAAGAGATGCCGCTGTGTCACTATCGCTTACAAGGCTACGTGCAGGCGCTGCGCCGTGCGGGCGCCACCGTTGACCCGCACTACATCGCCCGCGGCGATTTCACCTACGAAGCCGGCGGCATGGCGCTGGAAAAACTGCTGGCGCTGCCGCAGCCGCCAACGGCGGTGTTCTGCCACAGCGATATCATGGCGCTGGGCGCCTTATCGTATGCCAAGCGCCGCGGCCTGCGCGTGCCGGAAGACCTGTCCATCATTGGTTTCGACAATATTTCGCTTTCTGAATTTTGCGATCCGCCACTCTCAACCGTTGCGCAACCGCGCTATAAAATTGGCCGCGAAGCCATGCTGCTTCTGCTGGATCAGCTTCAGGGTCAAACAGTTAGCAGCGGTTCGCGTTTGCTGGACTGCGAGCTAATAGTGCGCGGCTCCACCCGGGCATTGCCTTAAAGTAAATACCTTTCAGACTCCCGTATCTGGTCAAAGGCCCGCCGCTTAAGTAACATGGCGGGCTGACAACGAATAAATACAGCGAAACGATAGTGGCACAACGAGATTATGTACGTCGCGGCCAGCCGGCACCTTCGCGACGCAAAAAGAGTAGCCCAAGGAAAAAGCAGAGCAGCCTGCCTTCTGTCTCTCCGGCAATGGTCGCCATCGCTGCGGCTGTCCTGGTGGCCTTTATCGGTGGTCTTTACTTTATTACGCACCATAAGAAAGAAGAGTCCGAAGCGCTGCAGGGTAATAAAGTGGTCGGAAACGGGCTGCCGCCAAAGCCGGAGGAACGCTGGCGCTACATCAAAGAGCTGGAAAGCCGCCAGCCTGGCGTGCGTGCGCCTACCGAGCCGTCTGCCGGTGGCGAGGTGAAGAACGCCAATCAGCTGACTGACAAGCAGCGCCAGCTGCTGGCCCAGATGCAGGCCGATATGCGCCAGCAGCCTACGCAGCTGAACGAAGTGCCGTGGAACGAACAAACCCCGGCCCAGCGTCAGCAAACGCTTCAGCGCCAGCGTCAGGTGCAGCAGCAGGTTCAACAGCAGCAGTGGACGCAGACTCAGCCTGTGCAGCAGCCGCGTACCCAACCGCGCGCCGTCGAGCAGCCCTATCAGCAGCCGCAGCAGCAGACACGGACCGCTGCCTCTCAGCCTGTTCAGCAGCAGCCGAAAACGCAGCCGCAGAAACAGACGTCGCAGCCGTATCAGGATCTGCTGCAGACGCCTGCGCACACGACCGCCCAGCAGCCTAAGACGCAGCCGGCCGCGCCGGTCACGAAAGAGACCGAAGCGCCGAAGCAGACGGCTGAGAAAAAAGACGAACGCCGCTGGATGGTTCAGTGCGGTTCATTTAAGGGCGCGGAGCAGGCCGAAACGGTGCGTGCTCAGCTGGCGTTTGAAGGGTTTGATTCACGCATCACCACCAATAACGGCTGGAATCGCGTGGTGATTGGCCCGGTCAAAGGCAAAGAAAATGCGGACGGAACGATTTCCCGTCTGAAGGTCGCCGGCCACACAAACTGCATTCGACTCGCCTCCGGGGGTTGAAACCCCCAAAATCCCCCCCATCTATCATTCTATTCAGCCCTGAGCACAGGCTCAGGGCGTCTGTTTCCCGATTCTGTAACCAGGGGGTCTGCTCGTGACAACAATAGTAAGTGTACGCCGTAACGGCCAGGTGGTAATTGCCGGGGACGGCCAGGCCACGCTGGGTAATACCGTCATGAAAGGTAACGTGAAGAAAGTCCGTCGTCTTTATAACGACAAAGTAATCGCCGGCTTCGCGGGCGGTACAGCGGACGCCTTTACGCTGTTTGAACTGTTTGAACGCAAGCTTGAAATGCACCAGGGTCATCTGGTGAAAGCCGCCGTTGAGCTGGCGAAAGACTGGCGTACCGACCGCATGCTGCGCAAGCTCGAAGCGCTGCTGGCGGTGGCGGATGAGAACGCCTCGCTGATCATCACCGGTAATGGTGACGTCGTGCAGCCAGAAAACGATCTGATTGCTATCGGCTCCGGTGGCCCGTATGCCCAGGCTGCTGCCCGCGCGCTGTTGGAAAATACCGACATGAACGCGCGCGATATCGCGGTGAAAGCGTTGGATATTGCAGGTGATATCTGCATCTATACCAACCACAACCACACCATCGAAGAATTACCGTCTAAAGCGTAAGGATCTCCCATGTCTGAAATGACCCCACGCGAAATTGTCAGCGAACTGAATAAACACATTATCGGCCAGGATAACGCCAAGCGTTCCGTGGCCATCGCGTTGCGTAATCGCTGGCGCCGCATGCAGCTGGATGAAGAGCTGCGCCACGAAGTCACGCCGAAAAATATTCTGATGATCGGCCCGACCGGCGTCGGTAAAACCGAAATCGCCCGCCGTCTGGCGAAGCTGGCGAACGCGCCGTTCATCAAAGTTGAAGCCACGAAGTTCACCGAAGTGGGCTATGTGGGTAAAGAAGTGGATTCCATCATCCGCGATCTCACCGATTCGGCGATCAAAATGGTGCGCGTTCAGGCCATTGAGAAAAACCGCTACCGTGCGGAAGAGATGGCGGAAGAGCGCATTCTCGACGCCCTGATCCCACCGGCAAAAAATAACTGGGGCCAGGCTGAACAGCAGGCCGAGCCGTCTGCGGCGCGCCAGGCGTTCCGCAAAAAGCTGCGCGAAGGCGAGCTGGACGACAAAGAGATTGAGATCGATCTCGCCGCCGCGCCGATGGGCGTAGAGATCATGGCGCCTCCCGGCATGGAAGAAATGACCAGCCAGCTGCAGTCCATGTTCCAGAACCTGGGCGGCCAGAAGCAAAAAGCGCGTAAGCTGAAAATCAAAGACGCGATGAAGCTGCTGATCGAAGAAGAAGCGGCGAAGCTGGTGAACCCGGAAGAGCTGAAGCAGGATGCTATCGACGCGGTTGAGCAGCACGGCATCGTGTTCATCGACGAAATCGACAAAATTTGTAAGCGCGGCGGCAACAGCTCCGGCCCGGACGTGTCCCGTGAAGGCGTTCAGCGCGACCTGCTGCCGCTGGTTGAAGGCTGCACCGTCTCCACGAAGCACGGTATGGTGAAAACGGACCACATTCTGTTTATCGCTTCGGGTGCGTTCCAGGTTGCCAGCCCGTCTGACCTGATCCCGGAACTGCAGGGTCGTCTGCCGATCCGCGTTGAGCTGCAGGCACTGACCACCGAAGATTTCGAACGCATCCTGACCGAGCCAAACGCTTCTGCTACCGTACAGTACAAAGCGCTGATGGCGACCGAAGGCGTGAACCTGGAGTTCACCGAAGACGGTATCAAACGTATCGCTCAGGCCGCATGGCAGGTCAACGAAACGACCGAAAACATCGGTGCGCGTCGTCTGCACACCGTGCTGGAACGCCTGGTGGAGGATATCTCTTATGATGCGAGCGACCTTAACGGTCAAACCATTACCATTGACGCTGAATATGTGAGCAAACATCTTGATGCGTTAGTGGCAGATGAAGATCTGAGCCGTTTTATCCTATAATCGCGGTTACTGCATTTTCATCACTGTTGATGGGGGCTAATGCCCCCATTTTTATTGGCTAAATATAAGATGACTGATATCAGCCGTACTCAGGCGTGGCTTGAAAGCCTGCGCCCTAAAACGCTTCCTCTGGCCTTTGCTGCCATTGTTGTTGGCACCGCGCTTGCCTGGTGGCAGGGGCATTTCGATCCGCTGGTCGCCGGGCTGGCGCTGGTGACCGCCGGTCTGCTGCAAATTCTGTCGAACCTCGCGAACGATTACGGCGATGCGGTGAAAGGCAGCGACAAGCCTGACCGCATCGGGCCGCTGCGCGGGATGCAAAAAGGCGTTATTACCCAGGCGCAGATGAAGCGCGCCCTGATTATCACCGTGGTGCTGATCTGCCTGTCCGGGCTGGCGCTGGTGACGGTGGCGTCTAAAACCACAAGCGATTTCATTGGCTTCCTGGTGCTGGGGCTGCTCGCCATCATCGCGGCGATCACCTATACCGTCGGCACGCGGCCTTACGGCTACATCGGCCTGGGCGATATTTCGGTGCTGGTCTTCTTCGGCTGGCTCAGCGTGATGGGAAGCTGGTACCTGCAGGCGCATACGGTGATCCCGGCCCTCTTCCTGCCCGCGACGGCGTGCGGCCTGCTGGCGACGGCGGTGCTTAACATCAATAACCTGCGCGACATCGACAGCGACCGTGAGAACGGCAAAAACACGCTGGCGGTACGCCTGGGGCCTGTCAACGCCCGCCGCTACCACGCCTGCCTGCTGATAGGGGCGCTGGTCTGCCTGGCGCTGTTTAACCTGATTTCCCTGCACAGCCTGTGGGGCTGGCTGTTTGTGCTTGCCGCGCCGCTGCTGGTAAAACAGGCGCGTTTTGTAATGCGTGAACTCAGCCCGGCGGCAATGCCCCCGATGCTGGAAAGAACGGTGAAAGGCGCGCTGCTGACTAACCTGTTGTTCGTCATTGGGATTGTGTTAAGCCAAACGCTAAGTTAGCTGACAAATATCAATTAACAATTGATGATTTTGCCAACAATGCATTTCGCACGATATACTGAACACATTCGCAGCAATAGAGCGTTAAACCTATGAAATACGATACCTCCGAGCTTTGTGACATCTACCAGGAAGATGTCAACGTCGTTGAACCGCTGTTCTCCAACTTTGGTGGGCGGTCGTCGTTTGGCGGACAAATCATCACGGTGAAATGTTTCGAGGATAACGGCTTGCTGTACGATCTCCTTGAACAGAACGGCCGTGGCCGCGTTCTGGTGGTCGACGGCGGGGGTTCTGTGCGCCGGGCATTAATTGATGCTGAACTCGCCGGCATTGCCGTTCAGAACGAGTGGGAAGGCATTGTGGTTTACGGCTCGGTGCGCCAGGTGGACGATCTTGAAGACCTGGATATCGGCATTCAGGCGATTGCGGCCATTCCGGTCGGCGCCGCGGGTGACGGCATCGGCGAAAGCGACGTCCGCGTGAATTTCGGCGGCGTGACCTTCTTCTCCGGCGACCATCTCTATGCCGACAATACCGGGATTATCCTTTCCGAGGATGCGCTGGATATTGAGTAATACGCCGCTTCCCCGCCATTAAACGTGAAGCATAAAAAAAGCCGGGTGGCGGCTTCGCCTTACCCGGCCAATTCAGTTAATCCCCAAGGGAATTACACTTCTTCCATACGTCCCAGCAGCGCCTGCAGGCGATCCTGCCAGCCATTCTGCTGTTCGCGCAGCTGGTTGTTTTCGCGCTCCAGCTCTTCACGGCCGTGCTGTGCGTTCTGAACTTCCTGCGCGAGGCTGTTGTTCTTCTCTTTCAGCTCTTCAATTTCCATCTGCAGCAGGGTGATGGTGTCGATCGCCTGCTGTACTTTCGATTCCAGTTTCTCAAACACTTCTAAAGACATGATGCTACCTCTCCTGAATTGCAAGGCGACGCTTTAACGTAAACGCGCACGACATATACGACGATTGTATGGAGCGCGGCGCTCTCTGTCCAGCGGCACGCCGCGCAGATCGCGGTTTGCAACACTTTTCAGCCTCGTCCTGGTGCGTTCGCGACATATACCCCTAAATTGTTAACTCTTCGGTTAATGAAATGATTCAGCTCACATTTCGGTACTGGTGCAAAAACGCGCTTTATGGCGCGAAAACGCTCATTTTATTGACGCAGACCACACATTTTGATTTCGATATTTCTCGTTTTTGCTCGTTAACGATAAATTAACACTATGTCTACAGGACATCGTGGCTGTCACGGGCTACCACGCTAACAATAAACCTTCATCTTTCTTCAGGATTCCGATTATGAGTCAGACATCAACCTTAAAAGGCCAGTGCATTGCCGAGTTCCTTGGTACCGGGTTGTTGATTTTCTTCGGAGTGGGCTGTGTCGCAGCACTGAAAGTCGCGGGCGCGTCTTTTGGTCAATGGGAAATCAGTATCATCTGGGGTCTGGGAGTGGCGATGGCCATCTACCTGACCGCAGGGGTTTCCGGCGCACATCTTAACCCGGCGGTCACCATCGCGTTGTGGCTGTTCGCATGCTTTGACGGACGCAAAGTTGCGCCATTCATCATCTCTCAGTTTGCCGGCGCGTTTTGCGCAGCGGCGTTAGTTTACGGGCTTTATTACAATCTTTTCATCGACTACGAACAGACGCATCATATGGTGCGCGGCAGTGTCGAAAGTCTTGATCTGGCAGGTATATTCTCAACATATCCAAACCCGCATATCAATTTTGTGCAGGCGTTCGCAGTTGAAATGGTCATTACCGCTATTCTGATGGGCGTCATTATGGCTCTGGGCGATGATGGCAACGGCATTCCGCGCGGCCCGCTGGCGCCGCTGCTGATTGGCCTGCTGATCGCGGTGATCGGTGCCTCCATGGGGCCACTGACCGGCTTTGCGATGAACCCGGCGCGCGATCTGGGTCCAAAAACCTTCGCCTTCTTTGCAGGATGGGGCGACGTCGCCTTCACCGGCGGCAAAGACATTCCTTACTTCCTGGTCCCGCTGTTCGGACCAATCGTAGGGGCAGCGCTGGGCGCATTCGGCTATCGCAAATTAATTGGTCGCCACTTACCGTGCGACACCTGTGTGGAAGAAGAGAAGGAAACAACCTCTACCGCACAACAAAAAGCTTCGCTGTAATCTGACTACGGGACACATACCATGACCGAAAAAAAATACATTGTTGCGCTCGACCAGGGCACTACCAGCTCCCGCGCCGTCGTAATGGATCATGACGCGAACATCGTCAGCGTGTCACAGCGTGAATTTGAGCAAATTTACCCGCGTCCAGGCTGGGTAGAACACGACCCGATGGAGATCTGGGCGTCGCAAAGCTCCACCCTGGTGGAAGTGCTGGCGAAAGCCGATATCAGCTCCGACGAGATTGCCGCCATCGGCATCACCAACCAGCGTGAAACCACCGTTGTCTGGGAGCGTGAAACCGGCAAGCCGATTTATAACGCCATCGTCTGGCAGTGCCGCCGTACCGCAGAAATCTGCGAAAAGCTGAAGCGTGACGGAATGGAAGAGTACATCCGCAGCGCAACCGGCCTGGTCATCGACCCGTATTTCTCCGGCACCAAGGTGAAGTGGATCCTCGATCACGTGGAAGGTTCACGCGAGCGTGCGAAGCGCGGCGAGCTGCTGTTCGGTACGGTGGATACCTGGCTTATCTGGAAGATGACCCAGGGCCGCGTTCACGTCACCGATTACACCAACGCCTCGCGTACCATGCTGTTCAACATCAACACCCTGGAGTGGGACGACAAGATGCTGGACGCGCTGGACATCCCGCGCGCCATGCTGCCCGACGTGCGTAAATCTTCTGAAGTGTACGGCCAGACCAACATCGGCGGTAAAGGCGGCACGCGTATTCCTATCGCCGGTATCGCCGGTGACCAGCAGGCGGCGCTGTTCGGCCAGCTGTGCGTCAAGGAAGGGATGGCGAAAAACACCTACGGCACCGGCTGCTTTATGCTGATGAACACCGGCGAGAAAGCGGTGAAATCAGAAAACGGCCTGCTGACCACCATCGCCTGCGGCCCGCGCGGCGAAGTGAACTATGCCCTGGAAGGCGCGGTATTCATGGCGGGCGCATCCATTCAGTGGCTGCGCGACGAGATGAAGCTGATCAGCGACGCGTTTGACTCCGAGTACTTCGCTACCAAAGTCAAGGACACCAACGGCGTGTACGTGGTACCGGCGTTCACTGGCCTTGGCGCACCGTACTGGGACCCGTACGCCCGCGGCGCCATTTTCGGCCTGACGCGCGGCGTGAACTCGAACCACATCATTCGCGCCACTCTGGAATCCATCGCCTACCAGACGCGCGACGTGCTGGAAGCGATGCAGGCTGACTCCGGCATTCGTCTGCACGCCCTGCGCGTGGACGGCGGCGCGGTCGCCAACAACTTCCTGATGCAGTTCCAGTCCGACATTCTGGGCACCCGCGTTGAGCGCCCTGAAGTGCGCGAAGTGACGGCGCTGGGCGCGGCGTACCTTGCCGGTCTGGCCGTTGGCTTCTGGCAGAACCTGGACGAGCTGCAGGAAAAAGCGGTCATCGAACGCGAGTTCCGCCCGGGCATCGAAACCACCGAGCGCAACTACCGCTACAGCGGCTGGAAGAAAGCGGTGAAACGCGCCCTGGCGTGGGAAGAGCACGACGAGTAAGAAA
>NZ_QBJD02000011.1 GCF_003057745.1 Enterobacter sp. RIT418 | reverse complement strand
CTTAATAAATGATTGCCATAATATAAGGTTAAGAGGAAATATGAAAAGTAAAATTCTTGTTCTTTGTTTTTTGGTTTCCCCGGTGCTCACCGGATGTCCTGCTAACACATTAAACCCTCCACCTCCTTTGTATTTTAATCATTTCGATGCGTTTCAGGCAGAACTCGCGGCCAGAAGTGCTCAAAAAATCGGTTCTGCGGATGACTTTAAGATTATTGTTACGCAAGTAGCCTATCCCATTGGAACATTAATGCGTGCAGGCAGTACTATTCCAATCGACTATTCCGCCTGTATACCAGCAACGGCTCCTGTTGCTTATGATGCACCAAATTTATTTCCAGCTTACACGCTATCTAAAGCCTTAGCTGTTGATTTAGGCCTGGATAACGACGTGATAAAAAAACTTGCAGATTTTGGTGTAAATGTTTCCGCCTCAGATAAAATTCAATTCTCTGTCAAAGGATCAAGCGTTCAAACATTGGCCGACACCGATCTTAATAAAACGCTTCGCAATCCAGGATGCAGAGAAATAATTAAAGGTAATACGGCATGGTTGGTACGAGGGTATATTGAGGGACAACGAGATTTTAGCCTGGAAAAAAACGGCAGGGTAACCATCGATGGCAATATCCAAAAAATTGCATCGTTTAATGTTAATGGTGGAAAGGAGAGCGGATTAAGTCTTGTTGATGATAAATCAGTGGGTTTTCTTCAAATTATTTCACAAGTTAGCACCGTTTCGGATAGTACTTCTCCAGTGTTTGAAAAACCAACGGCACAAAACATTCCGGGAAGGACATATATTCAGCAAGACAGACAGGATACGTCAGAATCCGGCCTGGAAATTTCAAAGGCGTTGAAACTAAAGCAGTTTAGGGTAATGGGCGTAGAGAAGCTTGCTACCTCTGAAATGCCTGACACTGCTCAGGTTCGTTTCTTTAACGATCAAGATAAGCAGGCTGCTGAAGAGGCGCTGGCTGAGTTGCGGCAACTTTATCCTGGCGCAACGTTGAAAAGAGTCGGTCTACCCGCGGCCTCAGGCCACCTTGAAATATGGTTACCTAAGGTCCGATAGAACTTTAAAAATTTAACGCTTGTGTGAAAGACTTCTCACAAGCGTTTCTTCGTTTTCTCTGTCTGCCCCACTTGCTTTGAGAAGTGAAGCAGCCAATTGCCAGGCATGACTGATGCGCGATCCTTGCGTTGTAAGGTAAAATAGATATCTTGCGCAGCGTATATAGCTGCGGGGCTAAGGCTGATTTGCCATACGCCCTTTTTTAATATTGTCCCTTGGTTTGCATGCTGTTGTATTTTATCTAAAAAAGGATTGCGTATGTCCTCTGCTCATCTCGGTTTCCCAACGGAAACCGTTGTTGTCTTTGTGGTGATGGCCGTGGGGGCGATGTTTATCGACCTCTTCATGCACCGCCACGATAAGCCTATCTCGCTGAAAAGCGCCGCGATGTGGTCTCTTTTCTGGGTCATGATGGCGATGGTCTTTGCCGGGTTCTTGTATGTTCACCACGGCGCGGAGATGGCGAGCCTGTTCCTGACGGGGTATGCGCTGGAAGAGGTGCTCTCCGTCGATAACCTGTTTGTGATGATGGCCATTTTCGCCTGGTTCGGCGTGCCGGATAAATATCGTCACCGCGTGCTCTACTGGGGCGTGCTGGGGGCGATTGTTTTCCGCGGTATCTTTGTTGCCATCGGCACCAGCCTGCTGAGCCTTGGGCCGTACGTTGAGGTGATCTTTGCGCTGGTGGTGGGCTGGACGGCGGTCATGATGCTCAGGCGTAACGAAGAGAGCGATGAGGTTGAAGATTACTCCGGTCACCCTGCCTATCGTCTGGTGAAGCGGTTCTATCCCGTCTGGCCGAAAATCAGCAGCAATAAGTTTCTTCTGACCCAGCAAGAGGTGGATGCGGAGCTGGAAAAGCCGGAAAACCAGGACGTAACGGTTGGGCGCGTGAAGAAAGCGAAGCGTTACGCCACGCCGCTGCTGCTGTGCGTGGCGGTGGTCGAGCTGTCCGACGTGATGTTTGCGTTTGATTCGGTACCGGCGATTATTGCCGTCAGCCGCGAGCCGCTGATTATCTATAGCGCCATGATGTTCGCGATCCTCGGCCTGCGTACGCTCTACTTCGTTCTGGAGGCGCTAAAGCAGTACCTGGTGCATCTGGAGAAGGCCGTTGTGCTGCTGCTGTTCTTCGTGGCGTTTAAGCTGGGGCTGAATGCCACCGATCACTTCTGGCACCACGGTTACAGCATCGGTGCCACGGCGAGCCTGTTTGTCGTGCTGGGCGTGCTGGCGCTGGGAATTGTCGCCAGCGTCATGTTCCCGGGAAAACGTGAAGCCTGATATCGCTTTTCACCCTCTCCCTTAAGGGAGAGGGCTGGGTGAGGGCACCAGAATGCATTATCGCTTGATCGGCGAATTGCGGCGCTTGCGTGGATGATGGAAATGCCGCCAGTGCGGGTCCTGCGCGGCCGCCAGCAGCTCGTGGTCGCCGCGCGTGTCGCCCCAGGCGCGCAGGTGATAGGCGCTCAGGTCGCCATAGACTTTTTCCAGCCTTGCCACTTTCTGCGCGCAGCGGCAGTTGTTGCCGGTCATTCGCCCCGTCAGCTTGCCGTCTTTCACTTCCAGCTGAGTGCCAATCAGCTTAATGCCAAGCTTGTCGGCCCACGGCTGCAGCACTAGCGCCGGTGACGCAGAACAGATGGTCACCTCCGCACCGGAATTAACCTCTGCTGCAACCGCCAGAACGCCCGCCGGGCGCATCAGCTTATTCCAGTATTTTTCACAAAAGGCTTCCGCCTGCTGGCGCAGCCAGTGCTCGTCCACGCCCGTCAGGAACGTTTTAATTAAGACTTCTTTCAGCTCGTCGCGCGTCAGCTTGCGGCGAACACAGTGCAGCGTAGGCAGCGCCATGCGCACCAGCCGTCCCGCGAAGTACCGTTTACCAAAGGCAAAACGCAGGAAAGGAATGAAGCTGTCGTGGTGGGTCAAGGTTCCGTCAAAGTCGAAGACGGAAAGTACCTTAGACCGGGCCACCGTTTCGTCGGCAATCATATTTGTCATAAATAAGTCTTAGCTGAAATACATATCCTGCCCATTAGTTTACCCGTTTTAGCCCAACAGTCCTTGTTCCGCGCGTCATTTTTTTGTGGGCGCTGCCCAGGTCCGAAAGTGGACTCGATATAAGTTGGTTGAAAAGTGAGCTGTCTATATTATCACCACATCGCACGATATTTCAGGAGGCCCTTGGTCTCCACAGGTAAGGAAAACATCACTCACTGCTGCTTCTTGTTATGACGTTCAAAAAGTTAATTTCAATACTCTCTTTAAGTTTTGCCTCATTCTCTGCGTTTAGCTTTCAGATACCCGCGTCAATGCTCTCGGCGCAAAGCGACTTTGCAATGTCCCCCGCGCGGGCATCGCTGGTCCACCCGGAAACGGGGCCGCTGCGCTCACGCATTATGGATCAATATCAGAAGTGGAAAGGAACCCACTACCAGTGGGGCGGCACCACGCATCGCGGCGTGGATTGCTCCGCGCTGATGCAGCACCTGTTCAGCGACGCGGCGCATCTCAGCCTGCCGCGCACTACCGGTGAGCAGATCCAGCGCGGCGTGCAGGTGGCGCAGTACCGCCTGAAGGCCGGAGACCTGGTGTTCTTCCAGACCGGCCCGCACCGTCGGCACGTGGGGGTTTACATCGGCGACAGCCAGTTCATTCATGCGTCGAGCAGCCAGGGCGTAACGGTTTCAGCCTTGACGGATAACTACTGGCAGGCGCATTTCATCACCGCCCGCCGTGTGGCGGGCAGTGCGGCCTGACGCATCAGATAATGTCATCCACGACGCCACCGTCGACGCGCAGCGCCGCGCCCGAGGTGGCGGAGGCCTGAGTCGAGCAAACGTACACCACCATGTTGGCAACCTCTTCAACCGTTGCCGCCCGCTGGATCACCGAGCTGGGGCGGTTCGCCATCACGAACTCTTTCGCCAGCTCCTCCAGCGATTTGCCGGTTTTTTCAACTTCGTCTTTCATCATCTCGGCAAAGCCGTCGGACATCGTCGGACCGGGCAGCACGCTGTTCACCGTAACGCCGCTGCCCGCCGCGAACTTCGCCAGCCCGCGCGCCAGCGAAAGCTGCGCCGTTTTGGTTACGCCGTAGTGGATCATGTCCGCCGGAATGTTGCAGGCCGATTCGGACGAGATAAACACCACGCGGCCCCAGCCCTTTTGCACCATGCCCGGCAGCAGGGCGCGGGAGAGGCGCACGCCGGACATGACGTTGGTTTGCCAGTAGCGGTCCCAGGTCTCGTCGTCGGTGGCGTAGAAATCCTGCGGCCCGTAAATCCCGGCGTTGTTCACCAGGATATCGACGTTCGACGCTACCTTCAGCAGCGCCTCCACCCCTTCCGGCGAGCTGAGATCGGCAATGGTCGCCCGCGCCTGAACACCCGGCACAGCTTCCTGCAGCTGCTGAATACCGCGATTCACCGAGTCGGCGCTGCGGCCGTTAATAATCACTTCCGCGCCGCTCTCGGCCAGCCCTCTGGCAATGGCCAGCCCGATGCCGCCGGTTGACGCGGTCACCAGCGCCACTTTCCCCGTAAGGTCAATCTTCATCGTCTGCTCCTTGTCGTTTTCACCTTCAGACCCTAAAGCGTAGCAGCTGACGGTGACTCGTCCTGGCGAAACAGGTGCAGCAGCGTTTCCACCTGCTCGTCGAGCGGGGTGAGCGCGCGCTTCACGATCAGGTGCAGCGGCGTGGCGCGACGCACGCCGTGGCTCAGCGGCAGCGTTTTCAGCACGCCCTGTTCCAGCAGCCTCTGGATGCGCTCCTCCGGCAGCCAGCCGTAACCCACCTGCGAAATCACCGCTTCGATGGCGGCATCAATGGTGGAGAAGGTCCACGCCTCCGCGCCGGGATGGGCGCTGGTGTGGCTATCCGCGATCTGAATCAGCGGCCACGGGCGAAGCAGATCGTCGTTAAGCGGCGCGTCGAGGGCGAAGAGGGGATGATCGCGATGGGCGACGGCGACAAAATCAACGTTCATCAGCCATTCGCCCAGCCCGGTAATGTCCTGGCGGCGGGTGAGGACCATCACGTCAGCTTCGCTGCTGGCCGCGTCGACGCTGGCGTTTTCCAGCACCTCGGTCAGCCGCACCTGCGTTTGCGGATACTGCTGCTGAAACTGGCGCAAAATCGCAAACAGTCGGCGGCGCGGAAAAATACTGTCTACCATAAGATCGATGCGCGTTCGAACGCCGCTGCGTAATGTCGCGGCGCGCGTCTCAACGTAGCTGAAGGCTTTCAGGAGCGGTTTGACCTGGTTCAGCAGCAGCTCTCCCGCGGGCGTCAGCACGGCCCGCCTCCCTTCCGCCGCCAGCAGCGCCACGCCCAGGCGCTCCTGCAGCAGCGAGAGGTTATAGCTCACGGAAGACTGGCTGCGGTTGGTCAGCTCCGCCGCTTTGGCGAAGCTCCCGGCCTCGACCACCTTTTCCAGCAAGGACCATTGTTCGAGCGTTGTTTTGTGCATGATTCATCTAAATTTTGAATTAATTTGATTCAAACATAGCGTTATTCATTCGATTTTTGAAGGGGTACGATACGTTCATCAAAACAAAGGAGAGACATCATGAGCAACTTCGACAAACATGACTTAAGCGGCTTCGTCGGCAAACACCTCGTTTATACCTACGATAACGGCTGGAACTACGAGATTTACGTTAAAAATGAAAACACCCTCGACTACCGCATCCACAGCGGGCTGGTAGGCAACCGCTGGGTTAAAGATCAGCAGGCGTACATCGTTCGCGTTGGGGAGAGCATCTACAAAATCTCCTGGACAGAACCGACCGGCACCGACGTCAGCCTGATTGCCAACCTGGGCGACAACCTGTTTCACGGCACCATCTTCTTCCCGCGCTGGGTAATGAATAATCCGGAAAAAACCGTCTGCTTCCAGAACGATCACATCCCGCAGATGAATGCATACCGCGATGCGGGCCCAACCTATCCAACGGAAGTGATTGATGAATTTGCGACCATCACCTTCGTTCGCGACTGCGGCGCCAACGATGACACCGTCATCGCCTGTGCGGCCAGCGAGCTGCCGGAAAACTTCCCGGAAAATTTAAAATAAGCGCGACACTTAACTAAAAAGAAAAGTTCCCGATATATTTCGTTTCCTCGTGAAATATATTGGGAATTTTTTATCCGTTGACGTTTGGTTTAAATATCAAAAAACGATTCATACACAATGTCACAAATTTAAAAATTCATAAATGACTAACCTGTTGTTAATAAAGAGATAATTTTTCTTTAATTCCCTTTTATCCCCTTCCTTAATTTTCTCCTAAGAAATGAACGCTACCTTGAGATGAGTTTATGGTTCGTTGAAATAAACGATCCGGCATTTCGCTATTATCCAGAAAAGATGCTTTTGTTATCTCAAGGAAATTAATGATGAGTGATTTTCTGCCTTTTTCCCGTCCCTCAATGGGCAGTGAGGAATTAGCCGCGCTGCAGGAGGTAATTGCGTCCGGCTGGATCACGACGGGGCCGAAGAATCAGGCGCTTGAAGAGGCATTTTGTACGCTAACGGGAAATCGTCACGCCGTTGCCGTGAGCTCCGCCACGGCGGGGATGCACGTCACGCTGATGGCGATGGGGATCGGCCCGGGCGATGAAGTGATTACGCCTTCCCTGACCTGGGTTTCCACGCTGAATATGATCGTCCTGCTGGGCGCCGCGCCGGTGATGATCGACGTGGATCGCGATACGCTGATGGTCACGCCGGAGGCAGTCGAAGCGGCCATTACCCCAAAAACCAAAGCCATTATCCCCGTTCACTATGCCGGCGCGCCCTGCGATATTGACGCGATCCGCGCGATCGGCGAGCGCCACGGTGTTCCCGTTATCGAAGACGCAGCCCATGCCGCAGGCACCTACTACAACGATCGCCACGTCGGCTGGCGGGGCACCGCGATCTTCTCCTTCCACGCCATCAAAAACATGACCTGCGCCGAAGGCGGGCTGGTGGTGACGGATGACGAACAGCTGGCGCAGCGCATCCGCAGCCTGAAGTTCCACGGCTTAGGCGTAGACGCCTACGATCGCCAGACGCACGGCCGCGCGCCGCAGGCGGAGGTAATCTCTCCCGGCTTCAAATACAACCTGGCCGATATCAACGCCGCGCTGGCGCTGGTGCAGCTGGGCAAGCTCGGTGAGGCCAACAGGCGCCGTCGCGACATCGCCGATCGCTACCTGCTCGAACTCTCCGATACGCCGTTCCAGCCGCTGCGCATTCCGGCCTGGCCGCACCAGCATGCCTGGCACCTGTTTATTATCCGCGTGGATGAAGCCCGCTGTGGGATATCCCGCGATGGCCTGATGGCCGCGCTGAAGGAGAAGGGCATCGGCACCGGCCTGCACTTCCGCGCGGCCCACACGCAAAAATACTATCGCGAACGCTTCCCGGACGTCTTTCTGCCGAACACCGAATGGAACAGCGAGCGCATTTGTTCTCTCCCTCTTTTCCCGGATATGACCCATGACGACACAACCCGCGTCATTACCGCGCTCCATCAGCTTGCAGGACATTGATATGTTTAGCGCGCCGCCCGTAAAAAAAGTGTCCGTGGTGATCCCGGTATATAACGAGCAGGAAAGCCTGCCCGAACTGATCCGCCGCACCACCGCCGCCTGCGAAACCCTAAACAAAGAGTACGAAATCCTGCTGGTGGACGACGGCAGCAGCGACGCGTCCGCGATGATGCTGACCGAAGCCGCAGAGGCCGACGGCAGCCATATCGTCGCCGTGCTGCTTAACCGCAACTACGGCCAGCATTCGGCGATTATGGCCGGGTTCAGCCACGTCACGGGCGATCTGATCATTACGCTGGACGCCGATCTGCAAAACCCGCCGGAGGAGATCCCGCGCCTGGTGGCTAAAGCCGACGAAGGTTACGACGTGGTGGGCACGGTGAGGCAGAACCGCCAGGACAGCCTGTTCCGCAAGATGGCGTCACGCACCATCAACCGCCTCATCCAGCGCACAACGGGCAAGGCGATGGGCGACTACGGCTGCATGCTGCGCGCCTACCGCCGCCACATTATTGACGCCATGCTGCACTGCCACGAGCGCAGCACCTTTATTCCGATTCTGGCAAATACCTTCGCCCGTAAGGCGACCGAGATCCCCGTCCTCCACGCCGAGCGCGAGCACGGGGAGTCGAAGTACAGCTTTATGCGCCTGATCAACCTGATGTACGACCTCATCACCTGCCTGACCACCACGCCGCTGCGCCTGCTGAGCGTCTTCGGCAGCGTTATCGCGCTGGCCGGGTTTGCGCTCTCCGTTCTGCTGGTCGCGCTGCGGCTGATCTACGGCCCGCAGTGGGCGGCGGAAGGGGTCTTTATGCTGTTTGCCGTGCTGTTTATGTTCATTGGCGCCCAGTTTGTTGGCATGGGCCTGCTCGGTGAATACATAGGCCGTATCTATAACGATGTTCGCGCGCGTCCGCGCTACTTTATCCAACGTGTTGTCCGTCAGGAACACAAAGCGTCTCAAGAGGAAATTCACCCATGAAAGCCGTTGTTTTTGCCTATCACGATATGGGGTGCGCGGGCACGCTGGCCCTGCTGGAAGCGGGCTATGAAATTGCCGCTATCTTTACCCATCCTGATGCTGCCGGAGAGAACACCTTCTTCGGCTCCGTGGCGCGCATTGCGGCTGAACGCGGCATTCCGGTTTATGCGCCGGAAGATGTAAACCACCCGCTGTGGGTTGACCGCATTCAGACCCTTTCGCCGGACGTGATTTTCTCGTTCTACTATCGCAACCTCCTGAGCGACGCGATTTTAAGCCTGGCGCCAAAAGGGGCGTTTAACCTGCACGGCTCCCTGCTGCCCGCCTACCGTGGCCGCGCGCCGCTGAACTGGGCGCTGGTCAATGGTGAAACCGAAACCGGCGTAACCCTGCACCGCATGGTTCGCCGCGCCGACGCGGGCGCTATCGTTGCGCAGCAAAGCGTGGCTATCGACGAAGACGAAACCGCGCTCCAGCTTCATCACAGGCTGTGCGAAACGGCGAAAACCCTGCTGCGCGACGCGCTGCCGTCCATCCTTCAGGGGACGTATAGCGAAACCGCGCAGGACGAGAGCAAGGCGAGCTGCTTTGGCCGCCGCAACCCGGAGGACGGCCGCCTGGACTGGACCAAACCCGCGCGCCAGCTGCATAACCTGGTGCGCGCGGTGACCGATCCGTGGCCGGGGGCGTACAGCTTTGCCGGGGTCAGCAAGTTTATCGTCTGGAAATCCCGCGTGCGTGACGACATCCCTGCCGCTAAGCCAGGCACCGTCGTCTCCGTTTCGCCGCTGATTGTCAGCTGCGGCGAGCAGGCGCTGGAGATCGTCACCGGACAAACCGACAACGGCCTGTACGTTCAGGGAACCCAGCTGGCGCAGTCTCTCGGTCTGGTCGCTGGGGCGCTGATCACCAGCGCGCCGGTGGTTGCCATCAAACGCCGCACCCGCGTGCTGATCCTCGGCGTGAACGGTTTTATCGGTAACCACCTGACCGAACGCCTGCTCAAGGACGATAACTACGAAATCTATGGCCTGGATATTGGCGCGGATGCCATCAGCCGTTTCCTCGACAACCCGCGTTTCCACTTTGTGGAAGGGGATATCAGCATCCACTCCGAGTGGATCGAATACCACATTAAAAAATGCGACGTGGTGCTGCCGCTGGTGGCGATCGCGACGCCGATTGAGTACACCCGCAACCCGCTGCGCGTGTTCGAGCTGGACTTCGAAGAGAACCTGAAAATCATCCGCGACTGCGTGAAGTACGACAAGCGCATCATCTTCCCGTCCACCTCTGAGGTGTACGGCATGTGTACCGACAAAAACTTCGACGAAGACACCTCCAACCTGGTGGTGGGGCCGATCAACAAGCAGCGCTGGATTTACTCCGTCTCTAAACAGCTGCTGGACCGCGTGATCTGGGCCTACGGCGAAAAAGAGGGGCTGCGCTTTACCCTGTTCCGTCCGTTTAACTGGATGGGGCCGCGCCTGGACAACCTGAACGCGGCGCGCATCGGCAGCTCCCGCGCCATCACCCAGCTGATCCTCAACCTGGTGGAAGGCTCGCCAATCAAGCTGATTGAAGGCGGCAAGCAGAAGCGCTGCTTCACCGATATCAGCGACGGTATCGAAGCGCTGTTCCGCATCATCGAAAACAAAGATAACCGCTGCAACGGTCAAATCATTAACATCGGTAACCCGGACAACGAAGCGAGCATTCGCGAACTGGCAGAGATGCTGCTGGCCAGCTTTGAACGCCACCCGCTGCGCGACCGCTTCCCGCCGTTTGCCGGCTTCCGCGAAGTGGAAAGCAGCAGCTATTACGGCAAAGGCTATCAGGACGTTGAGCACCGCAAGCCGAGCATTCGCAACGCGAAGCGCTGCCTGAACTGGACGCCGACCGTGAAGATGGAGCAGACCATTGACGAAACGCTCGACTTCTTCCTGCGCACCGTGGAGCTAACGGAACAGGCGTCATGAAAAAAGTCGGTTTACGCATTGATGTCGATACCTTTCGCGGCACGCGCGACGGCGTACCGCGGCTGCTGGAACTGATGAGCAAGCACGACGTTCGCGCGAGCCTCTTTTTCAGCGTGGGGCCAGACAACATGGGACGTCACCTGTGGCGTCTGGTTAAACCGGCATTTCTGTTCAAAATGCTGCGCTCGCGCGCGGCATCCCTTTACGGCTGGGATATCCTGCTGGCGGGTACCGCATGGCCCGGCAGGCGCATCGGTGCGGGTAATGAAGCGATTATCCGCGAGGCGGCGCGCCTGCACGAGGTGGGCCTGCACGCCTGGGATCACCACGCCTGGCAGGCGTGGGCGGGCGTGTGGGATATTCAGCGCATGAAGCGTGAAATTGAGCGCGGCGTGCTGGAGCTGGAGGCCATTACCGGCCAGCAGGTACGCTGCTCGGCCGTGGCGGGCTGGCGGGCGGATCAGCGCGTGGTGAAAGCCAAAGAACCTTTCGCGTTCCGCTACAACAGCGACTGCCGCGGCACCGGGCCGTTTTTACCGCAGCTGGGTGAGAACCGGTTTGGCACCGTGCAAATTCCGGTTACGCTTCCCACGTGGGATGAAGTCGTCGGGCGCGAAGTCAGCGCCGACGGGTTCAATCGCTATATCCTGGACCACATGCACCGAGATACCGGCACGCCGGTGTATACCATCCACGCGGAAGTGGAGGGGATCGCGTATCAGCACGATTTCGACGCGCTGCTGGCGATGGCGAAGCAGGAGGGCATCGCGTTTTGCCCGCTCAGCGAGCTGCTGCCGGACGATCTCTCAACGCTGCCGCCGGGCAAAATCGTACGCAATGAAATGGCCGGCCGGGAAGGCTGGCTTGGCTATCAACACACCGTGAGTCCCGCATCATGAAAACAGCCCGTTACGGCTTAGCGCTTCTCGCACTGTTTATCGTTTACTATCTTATTCCGGTCGATCTTCGCCTGCTGTGGCAGCCTGATGAAACGCGCTACGCGGAGATCAGCCGCGAAATGCTGGCCTCGGGCGACTGGGTGGTGCCGCACTTCCTGGGGCTGCGCTATTTCGAAAAGCCGATAGCCGGGTACTGGGTTAACAGCATCGGACAGCTGCTGTTCGGCCACACCAACTTTGCCGTGCGCGCCGGGGCGATATTCTCCACCGGGTTCGCCGCGCTGCTGGTGATCTGGCTGGCGTGGCGCCTCTGGCAGGACAAGCGCATCGCGCTGCTCGCCGGCATCATCTTTACGACGTTGTTCCTGGTTTACGGTATCGGTACCTATGCGGTGCTGGATCCCATCATCACCCTCTGGCTGGTGGCGGCGATGTGCAGCTTCTGGCTGGCCGCGCAGGCGCAAACCGTCATGGGAAAAGTCGGTGGTTATCTTCTGCTCGGGCTCGCCTGCGGCATGGGGGTGATGACCAAAGGCTTCCTGGCGCTGGCGGTGCCGGTGATTGGCGTTCTGCCGTGGGTGATTGTGCATAAGCGCTGGAAAGAGGTGTTGCTCTACGGCTGGCTGGCGGTTCTGAGCTGCGTGCTGATCGTGCTGCCCTGGGGGCTGGCGATTGCCCAGCGCGAGCCTGACTTCTGGCGCTACTTCTTCTGGGTGGAGCATATTCAGCGCTTCGCGCAGAGCGACGCCCAGCACAAGGCGCCGTTCTGGTATTACCTGCCGTTCCTGATTGCCGGAAGCCTGCCGTGGCTGGCGCTGCTGCCGGGCGCGCTGCGTCTGGGCTGGCGCGACAGGCAGGGTGACGGCAGCGGCTGGTATCTGCTGGGCTGGGTGGTCATGCCGCTGCTGTTCTTCAGCATCGCCAAAGGCAAGCTGCCGACCTACATTCTGCCGTGCTTCGCCCCGCTGGCGATCCTGATGGCGCGCTACGCCTGCACCATTGCCGAGAAGGGCGTGAAGGTGCTGCGTATTAACGCGTGGATTAACCTGGGCTTTGGTGCGCTCGGCGTAGTGGCGGCGCTGGTCGTTTCTCCATGGGGGTTGACGAAGCATCCGGTCTGGACCTCCGTCGAGCTGTATAAAGTCTTCTGTGCCGTGGTGGCGTTCCTTGTCTGGGCGATAGTGGGCTGGTTTACGCTTCATCGGAGCCCGCAGCGCTGGTGGCTGGCCGCGCTCTGCCCGGCGGGGCTGGCGCTATTGATTGGCTTCGCCATTCCTAACCGCGTGGTGGATTCAAAGCAGCCGCAGTCGCTGGTCGATACCGTGCGCGTTCCGCTGGAGGAGAGCAAATTCGTGCTGGCTAACAGCGTGGGCGTGGCGGCGGGGCTGGCGTGGGAGCTGAACCGCAGCGACATTATTCTCTACGGCCAGGGCGGCGAGCTGAAGTACGGCCTGAACTACCCGGATGCACAGGGGCGGTTTGTGAGTCAGGATGATTTGGCACAGTGGCTGGAGGTGCATCGCCAGCAGGGCCGCGTTTCTCTGGTGATCCTGCTGTCGAAAAACGACGACCTCAAGCAGGCGAAGCTGCCAAAACCGGACAACCTGTACGTTCAGGGGCGTCTGGCCTACCTGCAGTACTTGCCGCAATGATGGTCTGGGTCGGGCTGATACTGTCCAGCCTGCTGAGCTGCGCAGGACAGCTGTGTCAGAAGCAGGCGACCCGTCCGGCGAAAGCCGGGCGGCGCGGCAGGCATCTTATGCTCTGGCTCGGCCTGGCGCTGCTGGCGCTTGGCAGCGGAATGCTGGTCTGGCTGGTCGTGTTACAGCACCTGCCGGTCGGCATCGCTTACCCGATGCTGAGCCTGAATTTCGTCTGGGTAACGCTGGCGGCGAAAGCGGTCTGGCATGAGAACGTCGCGCCGCGCCACTGGCTCGGCGTGGGCTTAATTATCATTGGCATTATTCTGCTGGGAGGAAGCCTGTGAAAGGGGCGTTTTGGGCCTTATGCAGCGTGGCGTTGGTCAGCGCGGCGCAGCTGCTGCTGCGGCACGCGATGGTGCTGTTGCCGCCCGTCAGCGACGTCACCGCGTTTGCTGCTGCGCTGTGGCATACCGCTCCCGGCACCGGCTCGCTGGCGCTCGGCCTCGCGGGGTATGTGGCGTCGATGGGCTGTTGGTATCTGGCGCTGCAGCGAATGGCGCTTAGCAAAGCTTACGCCCTGCTGAGCCTGAGCTATATCCTGGTCTGGGCCGCGGCGATCGCGCTGCCAGGCTGGGAAGAGCACTTCTCCTGGCGCGGGCTGGCGGGCGTTGGATGTATTATTCTGGGCGTGCTGACTATTTTCCGGCCAGCGCGCCGTCGACCGAGCGGATCAGCGTCGTCGTAAGCGCGAAGGGCGTAGCGGTACAGACGGCAAGGCTCAGGGCGTCAATCTGGCAGTGGCTGACCGAGTGTAACCCGGCGGCGCTGTCGATGCTGACCATCTGCCAGGGGTGGCCGTCACGCTGCTTGATGATGGCCCCTTTGCGCGTCCAGATGCGCCAGAACGCGGCCAGCTGGCGCTCGGCTGCTTCCTGCTCTAGCTCATCGTGTTCGGCATTGCTGAAGACCGCGTTGGCAAGCGTGCGCCAGTTATCCTGCGCACGAATATGTTCGAGCGAACAGCCCACTTCACCTTCATCGCTGACGATCAGCGCGATATCGTCCTCGCAGTGGCTAACGCTAAACCACAGCGGAAAACCGTTCGCAAAGCCCGGTTTCCCCTGCTCGCTGTAGACAATTTCCGGCAGCGGCTGAGGATCGAACAGGCGCGAAAGTAGCCCTCGTCCGGCCAGCCAGCGGGCGCGCCGTGCGTCTTGCGGTGCATGTCTGGCCAGCGCTTCAGCCCAATTATCGTTGCTTAGCGTGGAGATTTTTCCCAGAAAAACCTGGTACATATAACGTCTGGCCTTCAGTTAATGCAGTAAGAACCGCACAGTCACGCGGCGAAACCATTACTATAATCCATTGGCAGCGCGAATGGCTAACCGCATTCCGGGTTTAGCCCGGTAATCGGCTCTTGGGACGCCCTGGTCCGAGGAGTATCGCCAGCTTGCTCCCGCCCTTGGTGGTCTCCATCCAGATTTTACATACGCTGGTCAACGGCACCGAGAGCAGCATACCCACCGGACCCAGCAGCCATCCCCACACCAGTAAGGATAAAAAGACCACCAGCGTCGACATCCCCAGGCGGTGGCCCATCATCCGTGGTTCAAGAATATTCCCCAGCACCATATGCACGACGAGGAACAGCGCCCCGATGAGCATGCATTCATAAAAACCATTGAACAAAAAGGCCTGGATCATGGGCGGCACGGCGGAAAGCACCGCCCCGATATTGGGAACGTAGTTCAGCAGAAACGCCAGTACGCCCCACATCAGGGCAAACTGAATGTCCATCAGCTCAAGCCCCAGCCAGACGAGCACGCCCGTCCAGAGGCTGAGCAGCGTTTTTAGCGCCAGATATTTGGTTACGCCTTTCAGCGCGCGGTGCAGGCCAGCAATGTGGATCTGCGGGTTATTGAGCGCAAAGCGCAGCTTGTAGGGAACGTGGCGGACCTCAAAGAGCATAAACACCACCGTCATCACCAGCAGCAGGATGCTTGCCATCGCGCCGGAAAGCCCGGTCATCAGGGTGGTGGCGTAGGTCATCAGCTTTTCCGAGTCCATCCTGCGCAGCATGCGCTCCGGGGAGATATGCAGATTGAGGAACGGTATCATCTCCTGCAGGTCAACCAGCTTGCGGGTCAGCGCTTTGTTGTACTGCGGCAGCATGGTGGAGAATTCGCTGAGCGACGCCGCCAGCACGCCGAACAGGGCCGTCAGCACGATGAGCATGACGATGACCACAATGGTGATAGCCACCGGGCGGCTCACGCCGCGACGCAAGAACCACGTCACCAGCGGATTAAGAACAATGGCAAAGAAGAGGGCCAGCAGAAGTTGAACAATAATATCGGCCGCTGAGTGAATCCCTGCAAGGATCACCACCAGGCAGGCAAGCTTCAATAAAATGTGCAAACCCGCTTTATCGGGCTGGGTAGGTGTCATAGGTTTTCCTTTTTCGTGGGCTCGTTAAGTGTAGTGTGCGGGATTCGCTTCGTCTGGGGCGCTTATCTGAAAGTCGAGGCTGATTTTCACCGGGCATCGTGGTAATAGTGAAACACCGTTGCAAAAATCAGAGAAACGTCATGCCCGAACCTGCCGCCGAACCGGCGCTGAGCGGATTTCGCCTCAATCTGCGCATTGTCTCCGTTGTTATCTTCAACTTCGCCAGCTACCTGACGATCGGCCTGCCGCTGGCCGTGCTGCCGGGGTATGTTCACGACGTAATGGGCTTTAGCGCCTTCTGGGCCGGGCTGGTAATTAGCCTGCAGTATTTTGCCACGCTCCTGAGCCGCCCGCATGCGGGGCGCTATGCGGATCGGTTCGGGCCAAAAAGCGTTGTCGTGATAGGACTGTGCGGCTGCTTCCTGAGCGGGCTGAGCTACCTGCTGGCCGCCTCCACCAGCCACTGGCCGCTGTTGAGCCTGGCGCTGCTGTGCCTGGGCCGAGTGATTTTAGGCATCGGCCAGAGCCTGGCGGGAACAGGATCCACGCTGTGGGGCGTCGGCGTTGTGGGGGCGCCCCACATCGGCAGGGTGATCTCGTGGAACGGCATTGTGACCTACGGCGCGATGGCGATCGGCGCGCCGCTCGGCGTGGTGTGTTATGCCTACGGCGGCCTTTACGGGCTAGCCGTCACGATTATGGTCATCGCGCTGCTGGCGATTGCCTTCGCGCTGCCGCGCCCGAAGGTCAAGGCCAACAAGGGCAAGCCGCTGCCGTTTCGCGCCGTGCTGGGGCGCGTCTGGCTGTACGGGATGGCGCTGGCGCTGGCTTCCGCCGGCTTTGGCACCATCGCAACGTTTATCACGCTGTTTTACGATGCCAAAGGCTGGGACGGCGCGGCCTTTGCGTTAACGCTCTTTAGCTGCGCGTTTGTGGGTGCTCGCTTACTTTTCCCGAACGGGATAAACCGCCTGGGCGGCCTGAACGTGGCGATGATCTGCTTCGCCGTGGAGATTGTTGGCCTGCTCCTGACCGGCGTCGCCACCGCACCGTGGATGGCGAAAGTCGGCGTTTTCCTGGCGGGGGCGGGGTTCTCGCTGGTGTTCCCGGCGCTGGGCGTCGTGGCGGTGAAGGCGGTGCCGCCGCAAAATCAGGGCGCGGCGCTGGCAACCTATACGGTGTTTATGGATATGTCGCTGGGGATCACCGGGCCGCTGGCGGGGCTGGTGATGGCCTGGGCGGGCGTGCCGGTGATTTATCTTGCCGCGGCGGGCCTGGTGGCGGTGGCGCTTCTGCTGGCGTGGCGGCTAAAAAAATGGCCCCCCGAGCACGCCCGGGAGGCCACGTCATCATCGTGAAAATTACTGAATCGCGATGGTGTTAATGATGTTTTCCGCGGCGGTTTGCGCTTTCTGCTGATCGTCCGCTGGCAGGGTAATCTGCAGGGTCAGCAGCTTGTTATCAATCTTGCCGAGCACCACGGAAGAGTAGGCCGTCTGGCCTTTCGCCGAGATAATGCTGTCGAGCTGCTGCAGCGTGTGGCCTTTCAGCTCGATGGATTTATTGGTGACAACCTGCAGCTGCGGGTCACGGCCGCGCTGCTGCTCTTCCAGACGCTTAGCGAGCACGCCCAGATCTTCGCTGGTGTCGTCGCCGACGATCACAATCACCGCTTTCTGCCCGGTAGCGTCAGAATAGACGTGCATGTTGTTCGCCTGGGTGCCCAGCTTGCCGCTCTGATCGGTCATATCCGCCGGCAGAGAGAAACTGAGTTTGCCATCCATCAGGCTGACCGGCTGCCCCGTGGCATTGCTTTCAGCGGACGCGCCCTGAGCAGGCGTTTTGGTGTCGCTGTTATCACAGGCTGCAAGGCCAACAACCAGCAGGCCGATCCCGACATATTTAACCAGATTGCGCATTGACTTCTTCCTTTCGATAAACGGCCATAGCGGCTCATTCATCCATCTTATCACAACTGATAAAGCGAACCCTTAACCTGCCTGCAATGCGGTGATTTCAGATTTATCTGCCAGCCTTTTCATCAGCATATTCAATAGTACCCCGTACATCGGCAGGAAGAACACGATGCTGATAAGCACCTTAAAGCAGTAGTCCACCAGCGCGATTTCCATCCAGTGCTCGGCCATAAACGCGTCTGGGCTGCGCCAGAAGGCGATGAAGAAAAACGCCAGCGTATCGCTCACATTGCCAAACAGCGTCGAGGCGGTCGGCGCCATCCACCAGCGGTGGTTTTGCCGCAGGCGGTTAAAGACGTGAACGTCGAGGATCTGCCCCAGGGCGTAGGCCATAAAGCTTGCCGCCGCGATGCGCGCCACGAACAGGTTGAAGTTAGTGAGTGCTTCCAAACCTTGCCAGCTGCCCATGTAAAACAGGGATGAAATCACGTACGAAACGAACAGCGCGGGCATCATCACCGCGAAAATAATGCGGCGTGCCAGCGGTGCGCCAAAAATCCGCACGGTTAAATCGGTGGCGAGGAAAATAAACGGAAAGCTAAACGCGCCCCAGGTGGTGTGAAAACCAAAAATGGAGATCGGCAGCTGCACCAGATAGTTGCTGGAGGTGATCACCAGCAGATGAAAAAGCGAAAGCCAGAACAACGCCTTGACGCGTTGAGGGTGTGTAAAGGAGCTCATATTGTACCTTTTTGATTAAAATTTGGGGTGAGGGAACCCAATAAAGCCGCCGCATGATACTGCTTTGACGGTCATTTGCAATGGTTGATTTTCACGCAATCGTTAACCTGTTTGCATTGAGAGTCGCGGGGCGTAAACTACAGCCGTTTTTACACCAACGAGAAGAAAATGACCGACGTATTCTCCACTCCAGATCATACCCTTGACGCTCAGGGCCTCCGCTGCCCGGAGCCGGTCATGATGGTGCGCAAAACCGTACGCAATATGCAGGCAGGCGAAACGCTGCTGATCGTTGCCGACGACCCGGCCACCACCCGCGATATTCCCGGCTTTTGTACCTTTATGGAGCACGAGCTGGTGGCCCAGGCGACCGACGCGCTGCCGTACCGGTATTTGATTCGCAAGGGGCAGTAGCCTCGAGCCCGCGGGCTAGCGAATCACGTCGTAAATCGCGCTCTGTATTGCCTGCCATTTTTTAGTCGTCGCGTCCGGCTGCGCCAGCGCGCGACGTTTCGCCATCTCCGCGTCGTGCTGCTGGCGCTTCACGACGGCGGGAACGGTGCAAAATGCCTTCAGGTACTGTTTGCGGACCGACGTCAGCGATTCGCCGTTTGCCATGGCGTGGCTAAGCGTATTGATAAAGCGGCGGCACGGCTTCTTTTCCACCATCTGCTGCCGGTAGCGCAGCATCAGCTCCAGCACGTCGTCATGGCCCGCTGCCATAGCCTCTTCCGTCCACGACACCTTCCAGTCCATTCCACCCTGCAGGAAGAGCAGCGCGACGCGCGTATCGTTGCGGTTAATGGCCGAGCGGAAATTGTTTTCGTCCCAGGTCACGCCCTGGCGGGTCAGCGTTTCGCGTGAGGAGGGCGTTTCCCGCATCTCCTGCGGCGCTTGCGCGGGTTCTGCCGCGCTCGCCACGGCCTGCTGCGGCTTACCGCTGGTGACGACGATGAACCCGCCGACCACGATGGCGATAACCATCACGCCGACGGCCCCCCACAGCGCCCCGGAGATCAGCTGCTCGCGCTGTTCCGGCGTGCGCGGCGCGCGCTGCGTCGGCTTTTCAATGGTGTCGCGCACCTCAAACAGATCGCTTCCGGTGACGCGATCCCTTTTCTGCGCGTGCTCCCAGAACGCGTGCAGCTCGCTGGCGTCGACGGCCATCAGCCCCGCCGGGTTGATGCGCGTCCGTCCCTCTTCAAATGCGCGCTGCACGGGCCGGGTAATTTGCGAGTAATAGGTGTCCAGCAGCTGAATTTGCGCCGAACTTAGCGGCTGCTGAACGGTGATGCCGTTGCGGATTTGGCGGATGTCGTCCAGAAAGGTTTGTAGCGTTTTTCGCGGGTCGACCAGCAGCGTCAGCATCATCGGGTCGCTGAACAGCGAGGCGTAGTAACGGCTGTACTCTTTTTTATCGACCACCATTTGCGCCAGCTCGCTGAACATCATGCCGCTCAGGATATCGTTGATCTCACCAAGCTTAAGCCAGCGGCGCACGCGGTCGGCGTTAAACAGCGTTTTGAGGTGGTTATTCAGCCGCACCGGATCGGGCCACGCCTGCTGTATCAGGCCCTTAATCATCAGCTCAATCGCCCGTACCTGCTTGCGCGCCTGCTGCTGCTGAATTTCGTCTCCGGGGGCCAGCTCGGTGCTGTAGGTCAGAAGGGGCTGCTGAAGGCGCAGATGCTCCAGCGAGGTGACAAAACGCATTGCCGCGATAAGCTGGTTCTCGCTCACGTCCTGACCGCTCTCATACTGGGGAACGCGCTGCTGCAGGAGGCGAAGCTGCAGCGTAAATGCCGACATCTCCGCGTCGTTGAGGTTGAGCTGCTTTGCCACCGCACCCCAGCCGCCCAGCCCTAAGCGAGCGTTATCCAACTGCTCCAGGAACCAGCGCGGATCTTTACCTTCGGCAACATGCACGTTGAGCAGGAGAAGGATCTCTACTGACGCGTGGCGAATAACCGTCAGGCAGTGTTCAAACTGTTCGCGGATGCGGTGTGATGAACTCAGAGTCATTGTTTTCCTTGAGAGGCAACGAAGGCACCAAAATGAGCCAGGTTCTGGCCGTTTTTCTTTTTATTAATACGACGTTAAACCATACCTGAGTTTTTGTTGAAAAAAAGTGACAAACCCTATAATCATTGGCAGGTCTTTCAGGAGAAACCGCATGCCAGCTTTAACCACCGCGCGCTTACGCTGCTCGCCTCTACAGGCCGCCGACTGGCCCTTCTTTCTGGCGTTACAACAAAACGCGGAGGTAATGCGTTATGTTGCGCAGGACCGCTCCGTTGCGGACATTCGCGACGCGTTTGACGCTCGCCTGCAGCCGTGGCGCCCCGGCAGCGCCCATTGGCTCTGCCTTACGGTGCGCGACGCGCAAAATGGCACGCCGCTAGGGGTGACGGGCTATATTCACCGGGAGGAAGATTGCGCCGAGGTGGGCTTTCTTTTTGCGCCGTTCGCGCAGGGAAAGGGATACGGCTATGAATCTCTGCGGGCGCTCTGCGATTTTGCGTTTGCCGAAGGCGGCGTTCGGCGCCTCACGGCGACCGTGACGGTGGGCAATATTGCCTCCAGAAACGTGCTGGAAAAAGTGGGATTCCGTCTCGAAGGCGAGCTGCGGGAAAATTATTTCCTTGCTGGGCGCTGGCATAATGACTGGCTCTTTGGATTATTAAAAAAAGAATATTGATTGAGAAACAGCTGAATCATGGCCATTTGGCCTATAGGCCTCCGGGCCTATTTCCTCTACTCTTACGCCCTAGAGAGGAAATGAATATGAACGATCATACGCTTAAGATATCTTCTTCTGCCATTGAGCTATTAAAACAGCAGCAGGGCCTTTCACTGGAGAAATACAAGGATGAGAAAGGCTTATGGGTAATAGGATATGGTCACGTTATTCGCCCGTGGGAAAAATTCAGTGGCCTGATTACGCCTGTGGAAGCAGAAATAATGCTCCAAAACGATCTGAAAATATGGGAAGCGCTGCTGCGTGAAAATATTAACCAGCCATTGACACAGCAGCAGCACGATACGCTTATTTCACTACTTTATAGTCTTGATGATATCTCTGTACTTAAAACCACGGTGGTTCAGGCCATCATGCGGGTATAGAGCATTGCGGCCTGGGTTCTGTTTTTGACCTCCAGCCGCCGGAACAGGGTTTCCAGATGTGCTTTTACCGTTCCCGCACTGATGTTCAGTGAACGACCAATCTCCTTGTTTGATTCGCCGGCTGCCAGTCGTTTAAGCACCTCATACTGGCGCTCGCTGAGCTGCGACAAATCCTGCTGCGGCGCATTAAGATCGTGCAGCCACTCGCCCGGAAGGCAAACCATCCCTCTCGCAATAGAATGCAGCACGGTAGAAAACATCTCCGGCGCCGCGTTGCGTGGAATAACGGCCATGACGTTTCGCTGCAGAATTTTTTCAACGTATCGAGGGTCTTTTTTGGCTAACACGATCGCCACGCTCAATCTGGGAAATCGAAGCTGAAGATCTTCCAGCAGCGTGGTATTTTCATCCTGAAGAATATTCCCGTCAATCAACGCGATAGCGGTGGGTGATGCCGATAGCTGTGATAAAAATTCATCTGCCTGACGAGCTCCCGTAATATTTATTTCCGGAATTAACGTCCGCAGACTGTTTATCGCTCCATGAATAAATATTGACTGCCTGTCAAACATGATTACTCGCATTGTTTTTCCCCTTCAGATGGCTCCGCGCAATCTGACCGCAAATACCATCGTAAATAGTACAATCTCAATGAATAGCGGGGGGATTCTACAGAGGCTTTATATGAGAAAAAACTCAATGAAGGTTGACGTTACAAATCAGTCATTGATTTTTATAACTACCAGGATTTTGACATAACTATCTTAAGGTTTTCCTTAAAGGGCTCCCTCCCCTTAAGAACGCGGCTTACAGGAACATCCCGCCTGAAACTTCAATACGTTGTGCGTTCATCCAGCCCAGCCTGTCGCTGAGAAGGGCCGCAACCGCGTCGCCAATGTCGTCCGGCAGGCCAACGCGCCCCAGCGCCGTCTGTGAGGCTAAATGCTGGTTGATCTGCGCGTTATCGCGCACGCGTCCGCCGCCAAAGTCGGTTTCAATTGCCCCTGGGGCAATAATGTTCACGCTGATCCCGCGCGCGCCCAGCTCCTTCGCCTGATAGCGAGTGAGCACTTCCATTGCCCCTTTCATTGCGGCATAGGCGCCTGACCCCGGCTGGGTGAAGCGCGCCAGGCCGCTGGAGACGTTCAGGATACGCCCGCCGTCCTCCATTAACGGCAGCAGGCGCTGCGTCAGGAAGAACGGCCCTTTGAAATGGACGTTCATCGCGTCGTCAAACTGGGCTTCCGTGGTGTCGGCAAACGGCGCGTATAAACCCGTTCCGGCATTGTTCAATAAATAATCGAAGGTGTGGCGTTGCCAGACGCCGCTGAGCGTCTCCTGCACCTGTTGAGCAAAACGCTCAAAAGCGGAAATATCGCCGACGTTCAGCTGCAGTGCAGCCGCCTTCACGCCGTTAGCTTCAATTTCACGCACCACGTCCAGCGCCTCGTTCTGGCTGCTGTTATAGGTGAGGATGATCCCCGTTCCATCGGCAGCCAGCTTTAGCGCCGCGTTTTTACCTAAACCACGGCTACCGCCCGTTACAATGGCTATACGTTCAGACATAAGAAACCTCGTTTCGCTGGTTATGAAGATTGAGTAAGAGCTTATTAGGTGATAAATAAACAATAAAGATGGGTAATAACGCTTCACTGTTTCATTTAAAACAACAATGAGCCGGGCCTATGGATAAAATACACGCAATGCAGTTATTCATCCGCGTCGCGGAGCTGGAGAGCTTTTCCCGCGCGGCGGCGACGCTAAGCCTGCCGAAGGGCAGCGTTTCGCGGCAGATTCAGGCGCTGGAAAATATGCTCGGCACGCAGCTTTTGCACCGCACGACGCGTCGCGTCAGCCTCACGCAGGACGGCATGGTCTATTACGAGCGCGCAAAAGATCTGCTCACCAACCTCGACGAGCTGGACGGCCTGTTCCAGCACGACCCTTCCAGCATCAGCGGACGCCTGCGCGTGGATATGCCCGTTGGCATTGCGCGAAATTTAATCATCCCGAGGCTGCCCGCTTTTTTACAGCAGTACCCCGGCATAGAAGTGGAGCTTAGCAGCAGCGACCGCCTGGTGGACGTGATTCGCGAAGGCTTTGACTGCGTGGTGCGCGTCGGCACGCTGAAGGACTCCGGGCTTATCGCGCGCCCGCTCGGCAGGCTGTCGGTGATTAACTGCGCCAGCCCGGCTTATCTGGAGCGTTTTGGCTATCCTGACACGCTGGACGACCTGGCGTCTCACGCCGTGGTGCATTACGCCGCCACGCTGGGAACGCGGCCGCAGGGCTTCGAGTACTTCAACGGCACGTCCGTGCAGTGGGTGAAAACGGGCGGGGTGCTCACGGTCAACAGCACCGAGACTTATCACGCCGCCTGCATTGCCGGGCTGGGGATTATTCAGGTACCGCGCGTCGGCGTGCGCGACGCGCTGCGCACGAAAAAGCTGATTGAGATCCTGCCGCAGTATCGTGCTGAACCGATGCCGGTTTCGCTGATTTACCCTCACCGCCGCAACCTCTCCCGTCGGGTTCATCTGTTCATGGAGTGGCTGACCGAACAGACAAAAGCGTACGTGGGTTAGCCACACGCTATAATTCAAATACATTCTGGAAACGAAAAGGAAAAGACGCGTGACGCAGGAAAACGATCCGCAACGACCCACACAGCATCTGGATTTTGAGCCTGTGAAGAAAATGGACACCAGGCCCGAGGAGCCGAAAGAGCCCGGCACGGCCAGCAAGGCGCTGGGAACCGCCTTGACGCTGGCTGAACGCATAAAGCAGCTTCCCGTGATTGCGCACCTGATCCGCGCCGCCGAGCGCTTTAACGATCGTCTGGGCAATCAGTTCGGGGCGGCCATCACCTACTTCTCGTTTTTATCGATGATCCCCATCCTCATGGTGTCTTTCGCCGCGGCGGGTTTTGTTCTCGCCTCGCACCCCACGCTGCTTCAGGACATCTTCAACAAGATCCTGAATAACGTGAGCGACCCGACTCTCGCCGCAACGCTGAAAAGCACGATTAACACCGCCGTGCAGCAGAGAACCACCGTTGGGATCGTCGGTTTACTGATCGCGCTTTACTCGGGCATTAACTGGATGGGCAACCTGCGCGAGGCCATTCGCGCCCAGTCGCGCGACGTGTGGGAGCGCACGCCGCAGGACGAGGAGAAAATCTGGGTGAAGTATTTCCGCGACTTCATCTCGCTGATTGGCCTGCTGGTGGCGCTGATCGTAACGCTCTCCATCACCTCGGTTGCGGGCTCTGCCCAGCAGATGATTATCTCCGCGCTGTATCTGGACTACATCGAATGGCTGAAGCCCGCCTGGCGCGGCATTGGCCTGGCAATCTCCATCTTTGCCAACTATCTGCTGTTCTTCTGGATCTTCTGGCGCTTGCCTCGCCATCGCCCGCGTAAAAAGGCGCTGATACGCGGCACGCTGATTGCCGCGATAGGCTTCGAGGTGATTAAGATCGTAATGACCTATACGCTGCCGTCGCTGGTGAAATCGCCCTCCGGCGCCGCGTTTGGATCGGTGCTCGGGCTGATGGCGTTCTTCTACTTCTTCGCCCGCCTGACGCTGTTCTGCGCGGCCTGGATCGCCACCGCGGAATACAAAGATGACCCGCGCATGCCGGGCAAAACGCATCGCTAAACCTATCATCGGGCTGAAAATGTCAGCCCGATTCATCATTTCAGCATATAAATCCAGTAATTAACTTTTATTTAACCTTAAACCAGTTTTATCCGCTGATATTTAAAATCTGTGAAGCATTTCATGGAAGCGTTTTGGCGAGGCTGAACATTATTCACTTTTTGACTCTTTTTTCACCAGTTCGCCGCTTTGTTACAGATTGAAATGTCGCTTTTGCTGTGCGTAATATGGCCTTTCGTTCGTCAAAAATAAGAAAATAATATGCAAGCAACAGCCACCACACTCGATTCCGACGCGGACCAGGCGCCCGTCAACTCGCGCAACAAAGTTGTTGTCGCCTCGCTGATCGGTACCGCCATTGAGTTCTTCGACTTCTACATTTACGCCACCGCGGCGGTGATCGTCTTTCCCCATATTTTCTTCCCGCAGGGTGACCCAACGGCGGCCACGCTACAGTCTTTAGCAACGTTCGCGATTGCCTTCGTCGCCCGCCCGATTGGCTCCGCGCTGTTTGGCCACTTCGGCGATCGCGTGGGGCGTAAGGTGACGCTGGTCGCCTCGCTGCTGACCATGGGCATTTCCACCGTTGCCATCGGCCTGCTGCCCACCTATGAAACCATCGGGATTTTAGCCCCGCTGCTGCTGGCGCTGGCGCGTTTTGGCCAGGGCTTAGGCCTGGGCGGCGAATGGGGCGGGGCGGCGCTGCTGGCGACCGAGAACGCACCGCCGCGCAAGCGCGCGCTGTACGGCTCGTTCCCGCAGCTGGGCGCGCCGATTGGCTTCTTCTTTGCCAACGGAACGTTCCTGCTGCTCTCCTGGCTGCTGACCGATGAACAGTTCATGACCTGGGGCTGGCGTATTCCGTTCGTTTTCTCCGCCGTGCTGGTGCTGATTGGCCTGTACGTGCGCGTTTCCCTGCACGAAACGCCGGTCTTTGCCAAAGTGGCGGCGGCGAAGAAGCAGGTCAAAGTGCCGCTGGGCACGCTGCTGACCAAACACGTCCGCGTGACCGTGCTGGGCACGTTTATCATGCTGGCGACCTACACGCTGTTCTACATCATGACCGTGTACTCAATGACCTACAGCACGGCGGCTACGCCGGTTGGCCTCGGGCTGCCGCGTAACGAAGTGCTGTGGATGCTGATGATGGCGGTGATTGGCTTCGGCGTCATGGTGCCGGTATCGGGTATGCTGGCGGATAAATTTGGCCGTCGCCCGAGCATGATTGTCATCACCACGCTGATTATCCTGTTTGCGCTCTTCGTCTTCCCGCCGCTGTTAGGCTCTGGCAGCCCGACGCTGGTGATGGCGTATCTGCTGATTGGCCTGAGCCTGATGGGGCTAACCTTCGGCCCGATGGGGGCGCTGCTGCCCGAGCTGTTCCCGACCGAGGTGCGCTACACCGGCGCGTCTTTCTCGTACAACGTGGCGTCTATTTTGGGCGCGTCCGTAGCGCCGTATATCGCCACTTGGCTGCAGGCGAACTACGGCCTGTTTTACGTCGGCGTTTATCTGGCCGCGATGGCGGCGCTGACGCTGATCGCGCTGCTGCTGACGCACGAAACGCGGCACCGGTCGCTCTAGGCAAAAAAACGGCAGTCCAGAAGGATTGCCGTTTTTTATTACGCTGGTGAAAAGCGTTATTTCTTCACCTGCGCCTTAAATTTTTTCATCCACACCAGCAGCTCAAACACGCCAAAAATAAACACGCGCAGCTGCTGCCATCCGGTCATCTGCGGGCCATCTTTCGGCAGGCCGTTTTTCAGCATCACCATCTGCAGGGCGTGCATGAACGAGGTGAAAATCAGCGCCACGTTCACGAAAATGTTCATCGGGCGCGGGAACGGATGCACCAGATTCAGGATCAGGAACGCCCAAACGCCCAGCATCAGTAAACGTCCCAGGTTAATCAGTACCGGCATCGGATTCTCCTTGTGCCTGACGGTGATACAAACGGTAGGCGACCTGGCCGGCCACCTTTTCGCGATGCAGCGCCCAGTGGGCGGGCACCGGCGGCATGCCATTTTCCACTTCGCTTTCCACATAAATTAGCGCGTCATCCGCCAGCCAGCCGTTATTTTCCAGCAGGGACAGCGTCTCTTCCAGCAGCCCTTTGCGGAACGGTGGGTCAACGAACACCACGTTGTGCGGCGTGCCTTTTTGCGCCAGGAAGCTGAGCGTGTTGGTATTCACCACGCTGGCGTGCGTTGCCTTCAGGGTCGCCAGATTTTGCTTCAGCGTCTGCGCGACGCCGCGCTCCATCTCCAGCAGCGTGGCGCTGGCGGCATAGCGGGACAGCGCCTCCAGCCCGAGCGCGCCGCTCCCGGCGAAGCAGTCCAGGCAGTGGGCGTCTACCATTGACGGAGCCAGCCAGTTAAACAGCGTCTCGCGCACGCGATCGGTGGTGGGACGCAGGCCGGGGCTGTCCGGCACCGGTAATTTCCGGCCTCGCCACTGCCCGCCGATAATGCGAATTTGCCCGGCGGAGGCACGGTTGGGTTTCTTCATTTCAGGAAAGCTCTGCTAACAATTGGCCTGCGATTGCGGGCGGTGATGTCGATTAAGTAAAGTGTTAGACTATTTCATCATTTTTTTAGCTTCCATGTATATAGCGCCGCGAGGAGTGTAGTCGCAGATGGCAAAACAAAAAAAACGTGGCTTCTTTTCCTGGCTGGGCTTCGGTGAAAAAGAGCAAGAAAAAGAGCAGCCAGCCGAAGAGCAACAGGCCGTTGAAGAGCCGTCCCAGCCTGAAACGCCTGTTGAAACCGCCGCGGTCGTAGAAGCGGAAGAGCCTGCGCACAGCAAAGAAGAGATTAAATCCTTTGCTGAAGAGGTGGTTGAGGTTACCCAAGAGGTTCAGGAGAGCGAGAAGCCGGAACCGGCTGTCGTCGAAACCGTTGCCGAAGCGCCGCAGACGGTTATTGAACATGAAACGCTGCCGCTGCCGGAAGAGGTCAAGGCCGAAGAGGTGTCTGCCGAAGAGTGGCAGGCCGAAGCGGAAACCGTTGAGATTATTGACGCGGTAGAAGAAGAGGCGGTCAACGAGCCTGAGCTTACCGACGACGAGCTGGAAGCCCAGGCGCTGGCGGCAGAGGCCGCAGAAGAAGCGGAAATCGTCGTGCCGGTGGCTGAAGAGGATGAACCGGTTGAGGAGATCGCTCAGGAGCAGGAAAAACCGACCAAAGAAGGTTTCTTCGCTCGCCTGAAGCGCAGTCTGCTTAAGACCAAAGAAAATCTCGGTTCCGGATTTATCAGCCTGTTCCGCGGCAAAAAGATCGACGATGATCTGTTTGAAGAGCTGGAAGAGCAGCTGCTGATTGCCGACGTCGGCGTGGAAACCACCCGCAAGATCATCGCCAGCCTGACCGAAGGCGCGAGCCGCAAGCAGCTGCGCGACGCCGAAGCGCTGTACGGCCTGTTGAAAGATGAGATGGGTGAAATTCTCGCAAAAGTTGACGAACCGCTTAATATTGAAGGCAAAACGCCATTTGTTATTCTGATGGTTGGCGTGAACGGCGTGGGCAAAACCACCACCATCGGCAAGCTGGCGCGTCAGTTCGAGCAGCAGGGCAAGTCGGTGATGCTGGCGGCGGGCGATACCTTCCGCGCGGCGGCGGTGGAGCAGCTTCAGGTCTGGGGCCAGCGCAACAACATTCCGGTGATCGCGCAGCACACCGGTGCGGATTCCGCCTCCGTGATCTTTGACGCCATACAGGCGGCGAAGGCGCGCAACGTGGACGTGCTGATCGCCGATACCGCAGGGCGTTTACAGAATAAATCGCACCTGATGGAAGAGCTGAAAAAAATCGTTCGCGTCATGAAGAAGCTGGACGAAGATGCGCCGCATGAAATTATGCTGACCATCGACGCCAGCACCGGGCAAAACGCCATTAGCCAGGCGAAGCTGTTCCATGAAGCGGTAGGGCTGACAGGGATCACGCTGACCAAGCTGGACGGCACCGCCAAAGGCGGGGTGATCTTCTCCGTGGCCGACCAGTTCGGCATTCCTATCCGCTACATCGGCGTAGGCGAGCGTATTGAGGATTTGCGTCCGTTTAAATCGGACGACTTTATTGAGGCATTATTTGCCCGAGAGGACTAACAATGATTCGCTTTGAACATGTCAGCAAGGCCTATCTCGGTGGGAGACAAGCGCTGCAGGGGGTGACATTCCACCTGCAGCCGGGCGAGATGGCGTTCCTGACCGGTCACTCCGGCGCGGGGAAAAGTACCCTGCTCAAGCTGATCTGTGGGATCGAACGGCCCAGCGCCGGGAAAATCTTCTTCAGCGGCCATGACATCAGCCGCCTGAAAAACCGCGAGGTGCCGTTTTTGCGCCGCCAGATCGGGATGATTTTCCAGGATCACCACCTGCTGATGGATCGCACCGTGTTTGATAACGTGGCGATCCCGCTGATTATTGCCGGTGCCAGCTATGATGATATCCGCCGCCGCGTCTCTGCGGCGCTGGACAAGGTCGGGCTGTTGGACAAAGCGAAGAATTTCCCAATCCAGCTCTCCGGCGGTGAACAGCAGCGCGTGGGCATCGCCCGTGCGGTGGTGAACAAGCCTGCCGTGCTGCTGGCGGATGAGCCGACCGGTAACCTGGACGATGCCCTGTCAGAAGGGATTTTGCGTCTGTTTGAGGAATTTAACCGCGTTGGGGTGACGGTACTGATGGCGACGCACGACATCGGGCTGATTTCCCGTCGTTCGTACCGCATGCTGACGCTGAGCGACGGTCATTTGCACGGAGGCCACGGTGAATAAGCGCGACGCAATGAACCAGATTCGGCAGTTCGGGAACCGGTTTGACCGCTTCCGCAAGCCGCAGGGCGGCGGTGACGGCAACCGCAATGCGCCCAAGCGCGCGAAGGCCGCGCCTAAGCCGGCCTCCCGTAAAACCAACGTCTTTAACGAACAGGTGCGCTACGCCTTCCACGGCGCGCTGCAGGATCTGAAAAGCAAGCCGCTGGCAACGTTCCTCACGGTGATGGTGATTGCCATCTCCCTGACGCTGCCGAGCGTCTGCTACATGGTCTATAAAAACGTGAATCAGGCGGCGTCGCAGTACTATCCGTCGCCGCAGATCACGGTTTACCTGGATAAAGCGCTCGACGATAACGCGGCGGCGCAGGTGGTCGGGCAGATCCAGGCCGAACAGGGCGTGGAGAAGGTTAACTACCTGTCGCGCGACGAAGCGCTGGGCGAGTTCCGCAACTGGTCAGGCTTTGGCGGCGCGCTGGATATGCTTGAAGAGAATCCGCTGCCCGCCGTGGCCGTGGTGATCCCGAAGCTGGATTTCCAGGGCACCGATTCGCTTAACACCCTGCGTGACCGCATTACCCGGATTAACGGCATCGATGAAGTGCGCATGGACGACAGCTGGTTTGCCCGTCTGGCGGCGCTGACCGGGCTTGTCGGGCGCGTCTCGGCGATGATTGGCGTGCTGATGGTGGCGGCGGTATTCCTCGTCATCGGTAACAGCGTGCGCCTGAGCATCTTCGCCCGCCGCGACACCATCAACGTGCAGAAACTGATTGGCGCAACGGATGGGTTTATCCTCCGCCCGTTCCTCTACGGCGGCGCGTTATTAGGTTTTTCTGGTGCATTTCTTTCATTGATTTTGTCAGAAATTTTGGTGATGCGACTCTCCTCCGCCGTCACCGACGTGGCGCAGGTTTTCGGAACCAAGTTTGATATCAGCGGCTTAGGGTTCGATGAGTGCCTGCTGTTGCTGCTGGTGTGCTCGATGATCGGCTGGGTGGCCGCATGGCTCGCAACCGTGCAACATTTACGTCACTTTACTCCCGACTAATAAAAGCGTGATATAATCTTTCCCTGCACCGAGATGTTCGCTCTGCAGGGAAAGATGTCCCTGTTGTCTCTTTCCCGCAGTATCATCTTCATGTCACATTTTGTGCGTAATTTATTCACTGTTGCACCTGGAACTTGTGGATAAAATCACTGTCTGATAAAAGAGTGAATGCTAATCTCGTTGCTCAAACGCTTTGGCATGGTTGTTGCCTGACGGGGACAGCCTGGACCAGAAGAAACATTGAGAGGAATGAATGACCAAAGAAATGCAAACTTTAGCTTTAGCCCCTGTTGGTAACCTGGAATCTTACATCCGGGCTGCGAACACCTGGCCGATGTTGACGGCCGAGGAAGAAAAGGAGCTTGCTGAAAAGCTGCATTACCAGGGCGATCTGGAAGCAGCTAAAACGCTGATCCTGTCTCACCTGCGCTTTGTTGTTCACGTTGCTCGTAATTACGCGGGCTACGGCCTGCCGCAGGCGGACCTGATTCAGGAAGGCAACATCGGCCTGATGAAGGCTGTACGTCGCTTTAACCCGGAAGTGGGTGTGCGACTGGTCTCCTTCGCCGTGCATTGGATCAAAGCGGAAATTCACGAATACGTACTGCGTAACTGGCGTATCGTGAAGGTCGCCACGACAAAAGCGCAACGCAAGCTGTTCTTCAACCTGCGTAAAACCAAGCAGCGTCTGGGCTGGTTCAATCAGGATGAAGTTGAAATGGTGGCGCGCGAGCTGGGCGTATCCAGCAAAGACGTCCGCGAGATGGAATCCCGCATGGCCGCGCAGGACATGACCTTTGACATGTCTTCCGATGACGATGCGTCCGACAGCCAGCCGATGGCACCGGTTCTGTATCTGCAGGATAAAACCTCTAACTTTGCCGACGGCATTGAAGAGGATAACTGGGAAGATCAGGCCGCGAACAAGCTGAGCTTCGCGATGGAAGGTCTCGACGAGCGTAGCCAGGATATTATCCGCGCCCGCTGGCTGGACGAAGACAACAAGTCCACGCTGCAGGAACTGGCCGACCGCTACGGCGTCTCCGCTGAGCGCGTGCGTCAGCTTGAGAAGAACGCGATGAAAAAACTTCGCGCCGCTATCGAAGCGTAATTTCCGCGAAGTACCCGATAACCCCTGGATGAGAATCCGGGGGTTTTGTTTTTTTAACGCCCGCTCTGGCGAATTGTCCCCCCCTGGCAAACACTTACTGATGCGCTACGCATGCGATCATCAGGGGGAGACCGTGAAGAATAACGAACTGAACGAGCGGCGCTTGCAGGCCACGCCGCGCGGCATTGGGGTGATGTGTAACTTCTATGCCGAGAAAGCCGAAAACGCCACCGTGTGGGACGTGGAAGGCAACGAGTACATCGATTTTGCCGCCGGGATCGCCGTTCTCAATACCGGCCACCGCCATCCCAAAATTATTGCCGCCATCGAAAAGCAGCTCCACGCCTTTACCCACACCGCATACCAGATTATCCCCTATGAGGGCTACGTCGCGCTGGCCGAGCGCATCAACGCCCGCGTGCCGGTTGACGGCCCCGCCAAAACGGCCTTCTTCTCCACCGGCGCGGAAGCCGTCGAAAACGCGGTGAAAATTGCCCGCGCGTACACCGGGCGCCCCGGGCTGATTACCTTCGGCGGCGCGTTCCACGGGCGCACGTTCATGACCATGGCGCTCACGGGGAAAGTTTCTCCGTATAAGCTCGGCTTCGGCCCGTTCCCCGGCTCGGTCTATCACGCCCAGTACCCGAACGCGCTGCACGGCGTCAGTTCGCAGGAAGCGATCAAAAGCGTAGAGCGTATCTTCAAGGCGGATATCTCGCCCGAGCAGGTGGCGGCGATCGTGCTTGAGCCCGTGCAGGGCGAGGGCGGGTTTAACGTCGCCCCGGCTGACTTTATGCAGGCGCTGCGCGCGCTGTGCGACACACACGGCATTCTGCTGATTGCCGACGAGGTGCAAACTGGCTTTGCGCGCACCGGCAAACTCTTCTCGATGGAAAACCACTGCGTGAAGCCGGACCTGATTACCATGGCGAAAAGCCTGGCGGGCGGGATGCCGCTCTCCGCGGTGTCCGGTCGGGCGGAGGTGATGGACGCCCCCGCGCCCGGCGGTCTAGGCGGCACCTACGCGGGGAACCCGCTGGCGATTGCCGCCGCGCACGCGGTGCTTGACGTGATTGACGAAGAAGATCTCTGCACGCGCGCGTCGCACCTTGGGCATCATCTGGTTGAAGTGCTGAATAAGGCCAAAGGCCAGTGCCCATATATCGCCGATATCCGCGCCCAGGGCTCGATGGTGGCAGTAGAATTTAACGATCCGCAAACCGGGCAGCCGTCGCCTGAGTTTACCCGCCAGGTGCAGGCGCGCGCGCTCCAGCAGGGGCTGATTCTGCTGAGCTGCGGCGTCTACGGCAACGTAATTCGCTTCCTCTATCCGCTCACCATTCCCGAAGCGCAGTTCCGCGAAGCGCTGGATATTATTTCTGCGGCGCTGACTCATTAAAGCCAAACGCCCGGCCATTACGGCGGCCGGGCTTAGCATATATACATTTCAAATTATCTATTCCAAAATCATAAAAATGGGGTATGTTTTAGCAGAGTATGCTGAAAAAGCGCGAACAGCACGCCTATAACTGAAATAAAGCGCTACACAACAACATCACAACAATCGTAATAACCATAATAATGGGGAATCTCAGGATGAATATGAAGGGTAAAGCGTTACTGGCAGGATGTATGGCGTTGGCATTCAGCTCCATGGCTCAGGCGGATATTAAAGTGGCCGTTGTGGGCGCGATGTCCGGCCCGGTAGCGCAGTACGGCGACCAGGAATTTACCGGCGCAGAGCAGGCGGTTGCCGACATTAATGCCAAGGGCGGCATCAAAGGCGAAAAGCTGCAGATCGTGAAATATGACGACGCGTGTGACCCGAAACAGGCGGTCGCGGTCGCGAACAAAGTGGTGAACGACGGCATCAAGTACGTTATCGGCCACCTGTGTTCTTCCTCTACTCAGCCAGCGTCTGACATCTACGAAGACGAAGGCATTCTGATGATCACTCCGGCTGCGACCGCGCCGGAACTGACCGCGCGCGGCTATAAGCTGATCCTGCGCACTACCGGCCTCGACTCCGATCAGGGCCCAACCGCCGCGAAATATATCGTTGAGAAAGTGAAGCCGAAGCGCATCGCGATTGTGCATGACAAACAGCAGTATGGCGAAGGCCTGGCGCGCTCCGTGCAGGACAACCTGAAGAAAGCCAACGCGGACATCGTGTTCTTTGACGGCATCACCGCCGGTGAAAAAGACTTCTCCACGCTGGTGGCGCGCCTGAAGAAAGAGAACATCGACTTCGTTTACTACGGCGGCTACCACCCGGAAATGGGTCAGATCCTGCGCCAGGCGCGCGCGGCCGGTCTGAAAACCCAGTTCATGGGACCGGAAGGCGTGGCTAACGTGTCCCTGTCCAACATCGCGGGTGAATCAGCCGAAGGCCTGCTGGTGACCAAGCCGAAGAACTACGACCAGGTGCCTGCGAACAAGCCGGTTGTTGATGCGATCAAGGCCAAGAAACAGGATCCAAGCGGCGCGTTCGTCTGGACCACCTACGCTGCGCTGCAGTCTCTGCAGGCGGGTCTGAACCAGTCAGCCGATCCGGCGGAAATTGCCACCTGGCTGAAGGCAAACAAGGTGGACACCGTGATGGGGCCGCTGTCCTGGGATGAGAAGGGCGATCTGAAGGGCTTCGAGTTCGGCGTGTTTGACTGGCATGCTAACGGCACGGCGACGGATGCCAAATAATATGGGTGCGGATTGATGCCCTCACCCTAACCCTCTCCCACAGGGAGAGGGGATAGTTCGGCGTTCTTCTTCCCCTTTGGGAGAGAGGGATTATTCGGTGTTCTCCCTCTCCCTGTGGGAGAGGGCCGGGGTGAGGGCATCAGTCCGCACAGATCAACCCTGCCGCTTCTCCCACCCATTCGCCTGCGCCGTAAATCCCAACGCCTGCATAAACGCGGCCATCACGCCGCGGTCTTCCACGCCCACGTCCGCCATCCACCAGGAAGTGACGCTCGGGTTTTCGCGGATCAGCTCTTCAATCAAATACTGTCCGACCCCGCGACGGCGGGTGACGTCGCGCACGCGCAGTGAATCCAGCGCCCCTTCTGTGCCGCTCAGCGTCACGCGAACGGCGGCCAGCAGGCGCTCGTTAAAGCGCGCGGCATAAATGCGGTGAGTTTCGTCAACGGCCAGCGACGAAGGAGAGTATTCCGGCCAGATTTTGCCCAGGTCGATACGATCCTGGTCGCTAAAGGTCACCAGACGCACGATAGTCAGTTTCATTAGCTGCGTGTCCAAATCAAAAAGAGTGCGGCCAGTGTACTCAATTTATTTGCTCAGGCGCTTTCTCTTTTTATTCCCATTTACCAGGTGATTAGTTTTTTGGCAGCGCGTTGCGCAGTTCGAAAACACATGGATCGAAAAATAAGCAGAATTTTAACCTGATGGGTAGTGATTTATTCGGCGCATTGTACCGTTATTTTATGCTGCAAACTGCGCTTTTATTTGTTTATCTCTGCCTGAATTCAGAATATTATCTTTGCTTAATCGCCTGAAAAATAGAGATATTAGTCTGGTTTTTGACAAAAAACCGCGCTAAACCATTAAAGGCACTGGTAAAAATAGCGTTGTTCATTAAAAGTACAGAATGCTTTTTAACCATAATAAAACAAAATATAAACATCACGTCACGAATGGGGATTCTGAAATGAAAAGGAACGCGAAGGCATTGATCGCGGGAATGGTTGCACTGGCGATTTCACAGTCTGCACTGGCTGATGACATCAAGGTTGCCGTGGTCGGCGCGATGTCCGGTCCGGTTGCCCAATGGGGCGATATGGAGTTCAACGGCGCGCGCCAGGCGATCAAAGACATCAACGCCAAGGGCGGCATCAAGGGCGACAAGCTGGTGGCGGTGGAATATGACGACGCCTGCGATCCGAAACAGGCCGTCGCGGTTGCCAACAAAATCGTCAATGACGGCATCCAGTACGTGATTGGCCACCTCTGCTCATCGTCCACGCAGCCCGCGTCCGATATCTATGAAGATGAAGGCATTCTGATGATCACCCCGGGCGCGACCAACCCGGAGCTGACCCAACGCGGCTACGCGCACATCATGCGTACCGCCGGCCTGGACTCCTCGCAGGGACCAACCGCCGCGAAGTACATCCTCGAGACCGTCAAGCCGCAGCGCATTGCCATTATTCATGACAAACAGCAGTACGGCGAAGGCCTGGCCCGCTCCGTGCAGGACGGCCTGAAAAAAGGCGGCGCGAACATCGTCTTCTTCGACGGCATCACCGCGGGCGAGAAAGACTTCTCGGCGCTGATTGCCCGTCTGCAAAAAGAGAACATCGACTTCGTTTACTACGGCGGCTACTACCCGGAAATGGGCCAGATGCTGCGCCAGGCGCGCGCCACCGGCCTGAAAACCCAGTTTATGGGGCCGGAAGGCGTGGGCAACGCCTCGCTGTCAAACATCGCGGGTAATGCCGCCGAGGGCATGCTGGTCACGATGCCAAAACGCTATGACCAGGATCCTGCGAACAAGGCTATCGTGGACGCGCTGAAGGCGCAGAAGAAAGATCCGAGCGGTCCGTACGTCTGGATCACCTACGCCGCCGTGCAGTCTCTGGCAACGGCAATGGACCGTACCGGCAGCAAAGAGCCGCTGGATCTGGTGAAAGATTTAAAAGCGCACGGGGCGAACACCGTGATTGGGCCGCTGAACTGGGATGAGAAAGGCGATCTGAAGGGATTTGAATTTGGTGTCTTTAAGTGGCACGCCGACGGATCTTCCTCGGCCGCCAAATAATCATCCCACCGCCCGGACCGCCGGGCGGGTTTAAAAAGGTTTGCATATGTCCGAGCAGTTTCTCTATTTCCTGCAGCAGATGTTTAACGGCGTCACGCTGGGAAGCACCTACGCGCTGATCGCCATCGGCTATACGATGGTTTACGGCATTATCGGCATGATCAACTTCGCCCACGGCGAGGTCTACATGATCGGCAGCTATGTCTCCTTTATGATTATCGCCGCGCTGATGATGATGGGCATCGACAGCAGCTGGCTGCTGGTTGCCGCCGGGTTCGTCGGCGCGATCGTGATCGCCAGCGCCTACGGCTGGAGCATCGAGCGCGTCGCCTACCGGCCCGTGCGCAGCTCCAAGCGCCTGATTGCGTTGATCTCCGCGATTGGGATGTCCATCTTCCTGCAAAACTACGTTAGTCTGACCGAAGGCTCGCGCGACGTGGCGCTGCCGAGCCTGTTCAACGGCCAGTGGATTGTGGGCGCGAGCGAAAACTTCTCCGCGTCGATTACCACCATGCAGCTGGTGATTTGGGTTGTCACCTTCCTGGCAATGCTCGCCCTGACCATTTTCATCCGCTACTCCCGCATGGGGCGCGCCTGCCGCGCCTGCGCGGAAGACCTGAAGATGGCGAGCCTGCTCGGCATCAACACCGACCGCGTGATTGCGCTGACCTTCGTGATCGGCGCGGCAATGGCGGCGGTCGCGGGCGTGCTGCTCGGCCAGTTCTACGGCGTGATTAACCCGTACATCGGCTTTATGGCCGGGATGAAGGCCTTCACCGCGGCGGTACTCGGCGGTATCGGCAGCATTCCGGGGGCGATGATCGGCGGGCTGATCCTGGGCGTGGCGGAAGCGCTCTCCTCGGCGTACCTGAGCACTGAATACAAAGACGTGGTGTCGTTTGCCCTGCTGATTCTGGTTCTGCTGGTAATGCCTACCGGTATTCTGGGCCGTCCGGAGGTAGAGAAAGTATGAAACCGATGCATTTTGCAATGGCGCTGCTCTCTGCCGCCATGTTCTTCGTGCTGGCGGGCGTCTTTATGGGCGTCCAGCTCGAGCTGAACGGCACTAAGCTGGTGGTCGATACTGCCCCTGACATCCGCTGGCAGTGGGTGTTTATCGGCACGGCGGTGGTGTTCCTGTTCCAGCTGCTGCGCCCGCTGTTCCAGAAAACGCTGAAAGGCGTCTCTGGGCCTAAATTCGTGCTGCCGGCTATCGACGGTTCAACCGTGAAGCAGAAGCTGTTCCTCGTGGCGCTGCTGGTGGCCGCCGTGGCGTGGCCGTTCGTGGTCTCGCGCGGGACGGTAGATATCGCCACCCTGACCATGATCTACGTGATTTTGGGCCTCGGCCTGAACGTGGTGGTCGGTCTTTCTGGCCTGCTGGTGCTCGGCTACGGCGGCTTCTACGCCATCGGGGCCTACACCTTCGCGCTGCTAAACCACTATTACGGCCTCGGCTTCTGGACCTGCCTGCCGCTGGCGGGGCTGGTTTCTGCCGCCGCGGGCTTCCTGCTCGGCTTCCCGGTGCTGCGCCTGCGCGGCGACTATCTGGCGATTGTGACCTTAGGGTTCGGCGAAATCGTGCGTATCCTGCTGCTTAACAACACCGAAGTGACCGGCGGACCGAACGGCATCAGCCAGATCCCGAAACCGACCTTCTTCGGCCTGGAGTTCAGCCGAACCGCCCGCGAAGGCGGCTGGGACACCTTCAGCAACTTCTTTGGCATCAAGTACGACCCGTCCGACCGCGTGATTTGGCTCTACCTGGTGGCGTTGCTGCTGGTGGTGATAACCCTGTTCGTGATTAACCGCCTGCTGCGCATGCCGCTGGGCCGCGCGTGGGAAGCGCTGCGCGAGGATGAGATCGCCTGCCGCTCCCTGGGCCTGAACCCGACCCGCATCAAGCTGACCGCATTCACCATCAGCGCCGCGTTTGCGGGCTTTGCCGGAACGCTGTTTGCCGCGCGCCAGGGCTTCGTCAGCCCGGAATCGTTCACCTTTGCCGAGTCTGCCTTCGTGCTGGCGATTGTGGTGCTGGGCGGGATGGGCTCGCAGTTCGCCGTTATTCTTGCGGCGATCCTGCTGGTGGTCTCCCGCGAGCTGATGCGCGACTTTAACGAATACAGCATGCTGATGCTGGGCGGCCTGATGGTGCTGATGATGATCTGGCGTCCGCAGGGCCTGCTGCCGATGACCCGTCCGCAGCTGAAGCTTAAAGATGCGGAAGTAAAAGGAGAGCAGGCATGAGTCAGCCATTATTATCCGTAAACGGCCTGATGATGCGTTTTGGCGGCCTGCTGGCGGTCAACAACGTCTCTCTGGATCTGCACAAGAAAGAGATCGTCTCCCTGATCGGCCCGAACGGCGCGGGGAAAACCACGGTGTTCAACTGCCTGACCGGCTTCTACAAGCCGACGGGCGGCACTATTATGCTGCGCGACCAGCACCTTGAAGGGCTGTCGGGCCAGCAGATCGCCCGCATGGGCGTGGTGCGAACGTTCCAGCATGTGCGTCTGTTCCGCGAGATGACGGTGATTGAAAACCTGCTGGTGGCGCAGCATCAGCAGCTCAAAACGGGCGTCTTCTCCGGCCTGCTGAAAACCCCGGCGTTTCGCCGCGCGCAGGAGGAAGCGCTGGACCGCGCCGCCACCTGGCTCGACCGCATCGGCCTGCTTCAGCACGCTAACCGCCAGGCCAGCAACCTGGCCTACGGCGACCAGCGCCGTCTGGAGATCGTGCGCTGCATGGTGACGCAACCGGAAATTCTGATGCTCGACGAACCGGCGGCGGGCCTCAACCCGAAAGAGACCAAGGAGCTGGACGAGCTGATCGCCGAGCTGCGCGATCGTCACGACACCACCATCCTGCTGATTGAGCACGACATGAAGCTGGTGATGGGCATTTCCGACCGTATCTACGTGGTAAACCAGGGCACGCCGCTGGCCAACGGCACGCCGGAAGCGATCCGCAACAACCCGGACGTGATCCGCGCATACCTGGGTGAGGCATAAGATGGAAAAAGCGATGTTAACGTTTGACAAGGTCAACGCGCACTACGGCAAGATCCAGGCGCTGCACGACGTCAGCCTGCATATCAACCAGGGGGAAATCGTCACCCTGATTGGCGCCAACGGCGCGGGCAAAACCACGCTGCTCGGCACCCTGTGCGGCGATCCGCGCGCGTCCAGCGGGCGGATTGTGTTTGATGGCAAAGACATTACCGACTGGCAGACCGCCAAAATCATGCGCGAAGCGGTGGCGATTGTGCCGGAAGGGCGGCGCGTATTTTCCCGCATGACGGTGGAAGAGAACCTGGCGATGGGCGGCTTCTTCGCCCACCGCGACGAGTTTCAGACCCGCATCAAGTGGGTATATGAACTCTTCCCGCGCCTGTGGGAGCGCCGCATCCAGCGGGCGGGCACTATGTCCGGCGGCGAGCAGCAGATGCTGGCGATTGGCCGCGCGCTGATGAGCCAGCCGCGCCTGCTGCTGCTGGACGAGCCGTCGCTCGGCCTTGCGCCGATCATTATCCAGCAGATTTTCGACACCATCGAACAGCTGCGCAAAGAGGGGATGACCATCTTCCTCGTTGAGCAAAACGCCAACCAGGCGCTGAAGCTCGCCGACCGCGGCTACGTGCTGGAAAACGGTCGCGTGGTGCTTGAGGATACCGGTGACGCGCTGCTGGCGAACGAGGCGGTGCGGAGTGCGTATTTAGGCGGATAGGTAAAAGCAAAAAGGCAACGTAAGTTGCCTTTTTTAGTGTTTTCTCCCTCTCCCTGTGGGAGAGGGCCGGGGTGAGGGCACCAGACCGCACGAGGTAAAAGCAAAAAGGCAACACACGTTGCCTTTTTTAGTGTTTTCTCCCTCTCCCTGTGGGAGAGGGCCGGGATGAGGGCACCAGACCGCACGAGGTAAAAGCAAAAAGGCAACACACGTTGCCTTTTTTAGTGTTTTCTCCCTCTCCCCGTGGGAGAGGGCCGGGGTGAGGGCACCAGACCGCACCGATCCCCCTTCACACAACCATCATCCCCCTGACGCCTGGCTGTCACTTATCTGCAAACAAACGGTTATTTTTCTGTCATTCGAGCATGTCATGTTACCTCGCGAGCATAAAACGCGTGATATCGCGCATCCCGGCATAATAAGAGAGATGACAATGACATCGTTACGACACACGGCTTTAGGTCTGGCAATCGGTCTGGCTTTTGCGACAAACGCAATGGCCGTTACCACCATTCCGTTCTGGCATTCCATGGAAGGGGAGTTGGGTAAAGAGGTTGACTCCCTGGCGCAGCGTTTCAACGACGCTCATCCGGATTACAAAATTGTGCCGGTGTACAAAGGCAACTACGAGCAGAGCCTGAGCGCGGGCATCGCCGCCTTCCGTACCGGCAACGCGCCTGCCCTGTTACAGGTTTACGAAGTGGGTACCGCCACTATGATGGCCTCCAAAGCCATCAAGCCGGTCTACGAAGTGTTCAAAGACGCGGGCATCAGCTTCGATGAGTCCCAGTTCGTGCCGACCGTCTCCGGCTACTACACCGATTCCAAAACCGGCCACCTGCTGTCGCAGCCGTTTAACAGCTCCACGCCGGTGCTGTACTACAACAAAGACGCCTTCAAAAAAGCCGGTTTAGATCCGGAGCAGCCGCCAAAAACCTGGCAGGATCTCGCCGAGTACACGGCGAAGCTGAAAACGGCGGGGATGAAGTGCGGCTACGCCAGCGGCTGGCAGGGCTGGATCCAGATTGAAAACTTCAGCGCCTGGCACGGCCTGCCGGTTGCCACCAAAAATAACGGCTTCGACGGCACCGACGCGGTTCTGGAGTTCAACAAGCCGGAGCAGGTGAAGCACATCGCGCTGCTTGCCGATCTGAACAAGAAGGGCGACTTCAGCTACTTTGGCCGTAAAGATGAATCCACCGAGAAGTTCTACAACGGCGACTGCGCCATTACCACCGCCTCCTCCGGCTCGCTGGCGGACATCCGTCACTACGCCAAATTCAACTACGGCGTGGGCATGATGCCGTACGACGCAGACGTGAAGGGCGCGCCGCAGAACGCCATCATCGGCGGGGCGAGCCTGTGGGTGATGCAGGGCAAAGATAAAGGCACCTACAAGGGCGTGGCCGAGTTCCTCGACTTCCTGGCGAAGCCTGAGATTGCCGCCGAATGGCACCAGAAGACCGGCTACCTGCCGATCACCAAAGCCGCATACGACCTGACCCGCGAGCAGGGCTTCTACAGCAAAAACCCGGGCGCGGATATCGCGACGCGTCAAATGCTGAACAAGCCGCCGTTGCCGTTCACCAAGGGCCTGCGCCTGGGCAACATGCCGCAGATCCGCACCGTCGTGGATGAAGAGCTGGAAAGCGTCTGGACCGGCAAGAAAACCCCGCAGCAGGCGCTGGACTCCGCGGTTGAGCGCGGGAATCAGCTGCTGCGCCGCTTTGAGCAGTCGACGAAATCGTAATTAAAACTAATCCCCCTCACCCCGGCCCTCTCCCCATAGGGGAGAGGGTGTAATCGTTCCCTCTCCCCTATGGGGAGAGGGCTAGGGTGAGGGGTGAATACCTACAGAGCTAACCTATGTCATCATCCCGTCCGGTGTTCCGCTCCCGCTGGCTACCCTATCTGCTGGTCGCGCCGCAGCTGGTCATCACCGTTATTTTCTTCATCTGGCCCGCGGGCGAAGCGCTGTGGTACTCGATGCAAAGCATCGATCCGTTCGGGCTGTCCAGCCAGTTTGTTGGCCTGGACAACTTCACCGCGCTGTTCCATGACAGCTACTACCTGGATTCCTTCTGGACGACGATCAAATTCAGCGCCTTGGTCACGGTCAGCGGTCTTGTCGCGTCTCTGTTTTTCGCCGCGCTGGTGGATTACGTGGTGCGCGGCAGCCGCCTGTATCAAACCCTGATGCTGCTGCCCTATGCCGTCGCGCCCGCCGTTGCTGCCGTGCTGTGGATCTTCCTGTTTAACCCGGGGCGCGGGCTGATCACCCATTTCCTGGCCGAATTCGGCTACGACTGGAACCACGCGCAGAACAGCGGTCAGGCGATGTTTCTCGTGGTGTTCGCCTCGGTGTGGAAGCAGATCAGCTACAACTTCCTGTTCTTCTTCGCCGCGCTGCAGTCCATCCCGCGCTCGCTGGTGGAAGCCGCCGCCATTGACGGCGCTGGGCCGATTCGTCGCTTCTTCAGATTATCGCTGCCGCTGATCGCCCCGGTGAGCTTCTTCCTGCTGGTGGTCAACCTCGTGTACGCCTTCTTCGACACCTTCCCGGTGATCGACGCGGCGACCGCTGGCGGCCCGGTGCAGGCGACCACGACGCTGATCTATAAGATCTACCGCGAAGGTTTTGCTGGCCTGGATCTTTCGGCCTCCGCCGCGCAGTCCGTCGTGCTGATGTTCCTCGTCATCATCCTCACGGTGGTGCAGTTCCGCTACGTTGAAAGTAAGGTGCGTTACCAATGATTGAGAACCGTCCCGGGCTGACGATTTTCAGCCACACCCTGCTGATTCTGGGGATTATCGTCATTCTGTTTCCGCTGTACGTGGCCTTTGTCGCCGCCACGCTGGACACCAAAGCGGTGTTCGATACGCCGATGGCGCTGATCCCAGGCGGGCACCTTTTCGAAAACATGAAAACCATCTGGACCCAGGGCGTGGGTGCCAACAGCGCGCCGTTCTGGCTGATGATGCTCAACAGCTTCATCATGGCGTTCTGCATCACCGTCGGCAAAATCACGGTGTCGATGCTCTCGGCCTTCGCCATCGTCTGGTTCCGCTTTCCGCTGCGCAACCTGTTCTTCTGGATGATCTTCATTACCCTGATGCTGCCGGTGGAAGTGCGTATTTTCCCGACGGTGGAGGTTATCGCTAACCTGAAGATGCTGGACAGCTACGCGGGCTTAACCCTGCCGCTGATGGCTTCGGCGACCGCCACCTTCCTGTTCCGCCAGTTCTTTATGACCCTGCCGGACGAGCTGATTGAAGCCGCGCGCATCGACGGCGCGTCGCCGATGCGCTTCTTCCGCGACATCGTGCTGCCGCTGTCGAAAACCAACCTCGCGGCGCTGTTTGTGATCACCTTTATCTACGGCTGGAACCAGTACCTGTGGCCGCTGCTGATTGTTCAGGACGTCAACCTCGGCACCGCCGTGGCGGGCATCAAAGGCATGATCGCCACCGGCGAAGGCACCACCCTCTGGAACCAGGTGATGGCGGCGATGCTGCTTACCCTCATCCCACCCGTAGTCATTGTTTTAGCCATGCAGCGCGCGTTTGTCCGCGGCCTGGTCGATAGCGAGAAATAAGATGGCAGGTTTAAAACTTCAGGCAGTAACCAAAAGCTGGGATGGCAAAACCCAGGTGATTCAGCCGCTGACGCTCGACGTGGCGGACGGCGAGTTTATCGTGATGGTCGGCCCGTCCGGCTGCGGCAAATCCACGCTGCTGCGCATGGTGGCGGGGCTGGAGCGCGTCACCTCCGGCGATATCTGGATCGATCGCCAGCGCGTCACCGAGATGGAGCCGAAAGATCGCGGTATCGCGATGGTGTTCCAGAACTACGCGCTCTATCCGCACATGAGCGTGGAAGAGAACATGGCCTGGGGGCTGAAAATCCGCGGCATGGGCAAAGGCCATATCGAGGAGCGCGTGAAGGAGGCGGCCCGCATTCTCGAGCTGGACGATCTGCTCAAGCGCCGCCCGCGCGAACTCTCCGGCGGCCAGCGCCAGCGCGTGGCGATGGGGCGCGCCATCGTGCGCGATCCGGCGGTGTTTCTGTTCGACGAGCCGCTCTCTAACCTCGACGCCAAGCTGCGCGTGCAGATGCGCCTCGAATTGCAGCAGCTTCATCGTCGCCTGAAAACGACGTCGCTGTACGTGACGCACGATCAGGTGGAGGCCATGACCCTCGCCCAGCGCGTGATGGTGATGAACAAAGGCGTCGCCGAGCAGATCGGCACCCCGGTTGAGGTGTACGAAAAGCCGGCCAGCCGCTTCGTGGCGAGCTTCATCGGCAGCCCGGCGATGAACCTGCTGGACGGGCGCATCAGCACCGCGGGCACGCACTTTGAGCTGGAAAGCGGGATGGCATTGCCCATCAGCTGGTACTATCGTGGCTACGCAGGGCGTAAAATGACGCTCGGCATTCGCCCGGAGCACATTGGCCTGACCTCTCAGGCGGACGGCGGCGTGCCGCTGGTGATGGACACGCTGGAGATGCTCGGGGCAGACAACCTGGCGCACGGGCGCTGGGGCGAACAAAAAATGGTGGTGCGCCTGGCCCATCAGGCGCGCCCGAAAGCAGGCAGCACGCTGTGGCTGCACCTGCCGGAAAATCACCTGCACTTTTTTGACGGTGAAACAGGACAACGCATATGAGCAACTGGCCTTACCCCCACGTCGTCGCCCACCGCGGCGGCGGCAAGCTGGCCCCGGAAAACACCCTGGCGGCCATCGACACGGGGGCGCGCTTCGGTCATACGATGATCGAGTTTGACGCTAAGCTATCGAAAGATGGCGAAATATTTTTGCTGCACGACGACAACCTTGAGCGCACGAGCAACGGCTGGGGCGTGGCGGGAGAGCTGCCGTGGCGCGATCTGCTGAAGGTGGACGCCGGAAGCTGGTTCAGCGGCGAGTTCAAAGGCGAGCCGCTGCCGCTGCTGGCGGAAGTCGCCGATCGCTGTCGCCAGCATGGCATGATGGCTAACATTGAAATCAAACCGACGACCGGGACGGGGCCGCTGACCGGCAAAGCGATTGCCCTCGCCGCGCGCGAGCTGTGGCAGGGGATGACCGCGCCGCTGCTGTCATCGTTCGAGATTGATGCGCTGGAGGCCGCGCAGGCCGCCGTGCCGGAACTGCCGCGCGGGCTGCTGCTGGACGAGTGGCGCGAAGACTGGCGCGAACTGACGACCCGCTTAGGCTGCGTGTCGATACACCTCAACCACCGCCTGCTGGACGAGGCGCGCGTGAAGAGGCTGAAGGATGCGGGCCTGCATATCCTGGTGTATACCGTCAACAGGCCCCAGCGGGCAGCCGAGCTGCTGCGCTGGGGCGTGGACAGCATCTGTACCGATGCGATTGACCGGATTGGCCCGAACTTTAGTTCTGCGGATTATTGAGCATACTGCCGTTCGACGGCGGCGTAAGCATGTGCTGCTGGCCGCCGTTTAGCGTGCTTCCTCCGCCGAGCATCCCGCCGTTTTTATTCTGCAGCGGCTGCTCGCGCATCTGACCCTGCTGAACGCGCTGCGTGTTGGCATTCATCTGGTTTTGCAGGTTCTGCTGCTGCATCTGGGTCTGCGTTCTTAGCTGCTGGTTCAGCATCCCTTTTTGCTGCTGCTGTTGGCTCATCATCTCCGTCTGCATGCGCTGCTGGCTCGGAATGACGTAGCCCGGCTGGTTCGGGTTGTTGAGGGTATTAATCGGCTGTGCGAGCGCGGCGAACGGGAGCAGCGCCGTCAGAATCACTATGCGTTTCATGGTTGTTTCCTCCTGTGAGGCCTCACTTAAGTTTACTCTGATTTCGCCATGACGATGATTTTTTAAGAGTTGTGAACCAGGCTTAAGCGGGGAATATGGACCCCTTCACCTGGAGAACAATAATGATGAAACCAACGTTTTTGCGCTGGGTCGCGCTCGCCGCGCTGATGGCAGGCGGCACGTTTAGCGTGGCGGCAAACCCGCCCGCCGCTCCGCCGGTGTCGTATGGCGTGGAGGAAGACGTTTTCCATCCCGTTCGCGCGACGCACGGGATGGTGGCCTCGGTGGACGCGCTGGCAACGCAAGTGGGCGTCGATATTCTCAGGCAGGGCGGCAACGCGGTGGATGCGGCCGTCGCGGTCGGCTATGCGCTGGCGGTGACGCACCCGCAGGCGGGCAACCTGGGCGGCGGCGGCTTTATGATGCTGCGCACCAAAGACGGCAAAACCACCGCCATTGACTTCCGCGAAATGGCGCCTAATCAGGCGTCGCGCGATATGTTCCTCGACGACCAGGGCAACCCGGACAGCAAAAAATCCCTCACCTCACATTTGGCAAGCGGCACGCCGGGCACCGTTGCGGGCTTCTCGCTGGCGCTGGAAAAATACGGCACGATGCCGCTCAACAAGGTGGTGCAGCCCGCGATTGCGCTGGCGCGCGACGGCTTCGTGGTGAACGATGCCCTGGCGGACGATCTCAAAACCTACGGCAGCGAAGTCATTCCGAATCATGAAAACAGCAAGGCCATCTTCTGGAAAGAGGGCGAGCCGCTGAAGAAGGGCGATAAGCTGGTGCAGAAGAACCTGGCGAAAAGCCTGGAGCTGATTGCCGAGAACGGCCCGGACGCGTTCTATAAGGGAGCGATTGCTGACCAGATTGCTGAAGAGATGCAGAAGAACGGCGGGCTCATCACCAAAGCGGACCTGGCGGAATACAAGGCGGTGGAGCGCGAGCCGATTAGCGGCACCTATCGCGGCTACGAGGTCTTCTCCATGCCGCCGCCGTCCTCCGGCGGGATCCACATCGTGCAGATCCTCAACATTCTTGAAAACTTCGATATGCACAAGTTTGGCTTCGGCAGCGCCGACGCGATGCAGGTGATGGCCGAAGCGGAAAAGCGCGCCTACGCAGACCGTTCGGAATATCTCGGCGATCCGGACTTCGTGAAGGTGCCGTGGCAGGCGCTGACCAACAAAGCCTATGCCAAATCCATTGCCGACGAAATCGACATCAACAAGGCCAAGCCGTCGAGCGAGATCCGCCCCGGCAAGCTGGCCCCATACGAGAGCAATCAGACCACGCATTTCTCCGTCGTGGATAAAGACGGCAACGCGGTGGCGGTGACCTATACGCTTAACACCACCTTCGGCACCGGCATCGTCGCGGGGAACAGCGGCATTCTGCTCAACAACGAGATGGATGACTTCTCTGCTAAACCGGGCGTACCGAACGTTTACGGGCTGGTGGGCGGCGATGCCAACGCGGTCGGGCCGAAGAAGCGCCCGCTGTCGTCTATGTCGCCGACCATCGTGGTGAAAGACGGTAAAACGTGGCTGGTGACCGGTAGCCCAGGCGGCAGCCGGATTATCACTACCGTGCTGCAGATGGTGGTCAACAGCATCGATTTTGGGATGAACGTCGCTGAAGCAACCAACGCGCCGCGCTTCCACCACCAGTGGCTGCCGGACGAGCTGCGCGTCGAGAAGGGCTTTAGCCCGGACACCATCAAACTGCTGGAGCAGCGCGGGCAGAAGGTCGCGGTAAAAGAGGCGATGGGCAGCACGCAGAGCATTATGGTCGGGCCGGACGGCGCGCTGTTTGGCGCATCGGACCCGCGATCGGTAGATGATTTGACGGCGGGGTACTGATTTTTGTACCCCTCACCCTAACCCTCTCCCCATGGGGGAGAGGGGATTGCACGGTGCGATTTTTCCCCTCGCCCCTTTGGGGAGAGGGCCGGGTGAGGGGGAAACAGACTACTTCATTCTCGCCATATAATACGCATCCACATACTCGCCGTTGCGCAGGGCGTAGCGCTTGCCGGTGCCTTCAATTTCGAACCCGTACTTTTTGTACACGGCTATCGCCGGTTCGTTATCCACAAACACCGTGAGTTCGATGCGCTCGACGCGAAGCCAGTTGTCACACATGTCTATCATGGTGCGCATCAGGGCGCTGGCGACGCCCCGGTTGTGCCACTCTGCGCCCACACAAATACCAAAATCGGCTACGTGGCTTCGGCGAGGGCGCTGGGCGACATCAATAGTGAGATGTCCAACCACGGTATCGTCAATGCAGGCAACCAGCTGTTTGATACCCTGCTGGTCGCCTAGCCGCATCTGCCACATTTCGAACGAAGGATGAGGAACCTGTAGGGTATTGTGGTACACCTCCGGCTGGGCGTGAATCTGACGAATTGCGTCGATATCTTTCTGTTCAGCGTGGCGTATCACTATCTCACTCATTCCTTCATCCTCGGTCAGTTAAAAGTCCCTTCCAACATCAATGACTTTAAAATGTGCGTCAACTGCTAATTTTTGCAAAAAGTATTGGACAAGTGCGAATGAGAATGATTATTATTGCTTTGCATTCAGGAAGACCGCTACGGGAACCTGAAAGCACGACATTGCTCACATTGCTTCCAGTATTACTTTAGCCAGCGTCTCGCTGGCTTTTTTTTGTCCTTTTTCTCCCTTTCCCCGTGGGAGAGGGCTGGGGTGAGGGCAAAACTTGCGCTATGGTAAAACCCAGTAACCTTAAAAAAGGACTGACACCATGCCCCTACACTGCGCATTTATTGGATTTGGCAAAAGCACCACCCGTTACCACCTTCCGTATGTTCTCCACCGCAAAGATACCTGGCACGTCGCCCATATTTACCGCCGCAGCGCGAAGCCGGAAGAGCAGTCGCCTCAGTATTCCAACATTCATTTCACCAGCGATCTCGATGAGGTGTTAAACGATCCGCAGGTCAAGCTGGTGGTCGTCTGCACCCACGCTGACAGCCATTTTGACTACGCGAAGCGCGCGCTTGAAGCGGGCAAAAACGTGCTGGTGGAAAAACCGTTTACGCCGACCATCGCCGAAGCGAAGGAACTGTTTGCGCTGGCAAAAAGCAAAGGGCTGAACGTCACGCCGTACCAAAACCGCCGCTTTGACAGCTGCTTCCTGACGGCGAAAAAGGTGATTGAAAGCGGCAAGCTGGGTGAGATCGTGGAAATTGAAAGCCATTTCGATTACTACCGTCCGGTCGCGGAAACCAAGCCGGGCCTGCCGCAGGACGGCTCGTTCTACGGCCTCGGCGTCCACACCATGGACCAAATCATCTCCCTGTTTGGCCGCCCGGACCACGCCGCGTACGACATCCGCAGCCTGCGCAACAAGGCCAATCCGGACGACACCTTTGAAGCGCAGCTGTTTTACGGCGATCTCAAGGCCATCGTCAAAACCAGCCACCTGGTCAAAATCGACTACCCGAAATTCATCGTTCACGGCACCAAAGGCTCGTTTATCAAGTACGGCATCGACCAGCAGGAGACGAGCCTGAAGGCTAATATCATGCCGGGCGAGCCGGGCTTCGCGGCGGACGATTCCGTGGGCGTGCTGGAGTACGTCAACGATGAAGGCGTGACGGTGAAAGAGGAAATGGCGCCTGAACCCGGCGACTATGGCCGCGTCTACGATGCGCTGTACGAGACGCTCGCCAGCGGCGCGCCGAATTACGTCAAGGAATCTGACGTTCTCACCAACCTTGAGCTGCTTGAACGCGCCTTCGAGCAGGCATCTCCTGCCACGATAACCCTCGCGAAATAAGCCGAAAAGACTCTTCTGTACTCGTTCAAATATTTTGTACAGAGGAGTCAATTTTCACCCTCTATGATCCCAGGGCGTTTGCGTCCACACTTACTCCATCGAAACGAACTGAGGGTGGAAACAATGATCTACTTACGCAAAGCAAACGAACGTGGTCACGCGAATCATGGCTGGCTGGACTCATGGCATTCATTCTCGTTTGCTGATTATTATGACCCGAACTTTATGGGCTTCTCCGCGCTGCGCGTCATTAACGATGACGTGATTGATGCAGGCCAGGGCTTCGGCACTCACCCGCACAAAGACATGGAAATCCTGACCTATGTGCTCGAAGGTGCCGTGGCGCACAAAGACAGCATGGGTAACGAAGAGCAGGTTCCGGCCGGTGAGTTCCAGATTATGAGCGCGGGCACCGGGGTGCGTCACTCCGAGTACAACCCGAGCAAAACGGAAAAACTGCACCTGTATCAAATCTGGATCATTCCAGAAGAGACCGGCATCACGCCGCGCTACGAACAGCGCCGCTTCGACGCCAAACAGGGCAAACAGCTGGTGCTGTCCCCGGATGCGCGTGAAGGTTCCCTGAAGGTGTATCAGGATATGGAGCTGTACCGCTGGGCGCTGGCGAAAGACGAGCAGTCCGTATACCAGATTGCCGCCAACCGCCGCGTGTGGATCCAGGTGGTTAAAGGCGACGTGACCATTAACGGCACCAAAGCAACCACCGCCGATGGTCTGGCCATCTGGGACGAGCAGGCGATCTCCGTTCACGCCGATGGCGAAAGCGAAATTCTGCTGTTCGATCTGCCGCCGGTGTAATAAATCATAAATAAATGCCCAACCTTCCCTCCGACAGGGGAAGGTTGGGCTTTGTCCGTGATAAACTGAGCAAATCTCTCTCTTCAAGATTTCTCAGGACGATGAAAAAGAAACGCCCCGTACTTCAGGATGTCGCCGATCGCGTTGGTGTGACCAAAATGACGGTCAGCCGCTTCATACGTAACCCGGAGCAGGTTTCCGTGGCGCTGCGTGGCAAAATTGCCGCGGCTCTTGATGAACTGGGCTATATCCCCAACCGCGCGCCCGATATTCTCTCCAATGCGACCAGCCGCGCGGTCGGCGTTTTGCTGCCTTCCTTAACCAACCAGGTGTTCGCCGAAGTGCTTCGCGGCATTGAAAGCGTGACCGACGCGTTTGGCTATCAGACCATGCTCGCGCACTACGGGTACAAGCCGGAACTCGAAGAGGAACGTCTGGAATCGATGCTTTCCTGGAACATCGACGGCCTGATTTTAACTGAACGTACCCACACGCCGCGCACCCTGAAGATGATTGAAGTGGCCGGTATTCCGGTGGTGGAGCTGATGGACAGCCAGTCGCCGTGTCTCGACATTGCCGTTGGGTTCGATAACTTCGAAGCCGCGCGGCAGATGACGGCGGCAATTATCGCCCGCGGCCATCGCCATGTGGCTTACCTTGGCGCACGTCTGGATGAACGTACTATCATCAAACAGAAGGGATACGAGCAGGCGATGCTCGACGCGGGATTAACGCCGTACAGCGTGATGGTGGAGCAATCTTCCTCCTACACCTCCGGCATTGAGCTGATGCGTCAGGCGCGACGCGAGTATCCGCAACTGGACGGTATCTTCTGCACCAACGATGACCTTGCGGTGGGCGCCGCGTTCGAATGCCAGCGCCTGGGGCTGAAAATCCCAGACGATATGGCGATTGCCGGTTTCCACGGCCACGATATTGGCCAGGTGATGGAGCCGCGCCTGGCGAGCGTGCTGACCCCGCGCGAGCGCATGGGGCGGATTGGTGCAGAACGCCTGCTGGCGCGTATTCGCGGTGAGTTAGTTACCCCTAAAATGTTAGATTTAGGTTTCACCTTGTCACCGGGTGGATCAATTTAGTCTGACAAATTTGAACCAGGTCACACTTATTCACTTCGCGCACGTTTGGATATTGCTTCTCTAAAGTCCCGGCAGGACAATGTTACCGATAACTGTTACCCGTAACAATTGACTGAGGGACACCCTTTGAGCACGACTAATCACGATCACCACGTTTACGTCCTGATGGGCGTCTCCGGTAGCGGTAAATCTGCCGTGGCGAGCGAAGTGGCGCATCAGCTGCACGCTGCGTTTCTTGACGGCGACTTCCTCCATCCGCGCAGCAACATCATGAAAATGGCCTCCGGCGAGCCGCTGAACGACGACGATCGCAAGCCGTGGCTGCAGGCGCTGAACGATGCCGCATTCGCCATGCAGCGCACCAACAAAGTGTCGCTGATCGTGTGCTCCGCGCTGAAAAAAACCTACCGCGACCTGCTGCGCGACGGCAACCCAAACCTCTCTTTCATCTATTTGAAAGGTGATTTTGAGGTGATTGAAAGCCGCCTGAAGGCGCGGAAAGGCCACTTCTTCAAAACCCAGATGCTGGTCACGCAGTTTGAAGCGCTGCAGGAGCCGGGCGCGGACGAGCAGGACGTATTGGTGGTTGATATCGATCAATCGCTGGAAGGTGTTGTGGCAAGCACCATCGAGGTCATTAACAAAAGGCAGTAAGTTTTGAGTACATTAACGCTTGTTTTGACGGCAGTTGGCTCCGTTTTGCTGCTGCTGTTTTTAGTGATGAAAGCGCGTATGCACGCTTTCGTTGCTTTGATGGTGGTGTCTATTGGCGCTGGCCTTTTCTCCGGCATGCCGCTCGATAAAATCGCGGCGACGATGGAAAAAGGGATGGGCGGCACGCTGGGCTTCCTGGCGATTGTGGTCGCGCTGGGCGCGATGTTTGGCAAGATTTTGCACGAGACGGGCGCGGTCGATCAGATCGCCGTCAAGATGCTGAAATCCTTCGGCCACAGCCGCGCGCACTATGCGATTGGCCTGGCAGGCCTGATCTGCGCGCTGCCGCTGTTCTTTGAGGTGGCCGTTGTGCTGCTGATTAGCGTGGCCTTCTCGATGGCGCGCCACACCGGCACTAACCTCGTGAAGCTGGTCATTCCGCTGTTTGCGGGCGTGGCGGCGGCGGCGGCGTTTCTGCTGCCGGGGCCCGCGCCGATGCTGCTGGCCTCCCAGATGCACGCCGACTTCGGCTGGATGATCCTGATTGGCCTGTGCGCCGCGATCCCGGGGATGATTATCGCCGGGCCGCTGTGGGGCAACTTCATCAGCCGCTACGTTGAGCTGCACATTCCGGACGACATCACCGAGCCGCACCTGGGCGAAGGCAAAATGCCGTCCTTCGGCTTCAGCCTGTCGCTGATCCTGCTGCCGCTGGTGCTGGTGGGCCTGAAAACCATCGCCGCGCGCTTTGTGCCGGAAGGCTCTACCGCCTACGAATGGTTTGAGTTTATCGGCCACCCGTTCACCGCGATCCTGGTGGCGTGTCTGGTCGCGATTTACGGCCTGGCGATGCGTCAGGGGATGGCAAAAGACCGCGTGATGGAGATCTGCGGCGCGGCGCTGCAGCCTGCGGGCATTATCCTGCTGGTGATCGGTGCCGGTGGCGTGTTCAAGCAGGTGCTGGTGGATTCCGGCGTCGGTCCGGCGCTGGGCGAAGCGCTGACGGGGATGGGCCTGCCGATTGCGGTAACCTGCTTCGTGCTGGCCGCGGCGGTGCGTATCATTCAGGGCTCCGCGACCGTAGCGTGCTTAACCGCCGTGGGGCTGGTGATGCCGGTGATTGAACAGCTGAACTACTCCGGCGCGCAGATGGCGGCACTCTCCATCTGCATCGCGGGCGGCTCGATTGTGGTGTCCCACGTGAACGACGCGGGCTTCTGGCTGTTCGGTAAATTTACCGGCGCGACCGAAGCGCAAACCCTGAAAACCTGGACGCTGATGGAAACCATCCTCGGCACCACGGGTGCGATTGTCGGGATGATTGCGTTTTCGCTGCTGAGCTAACGTTGGTTTTCTCCCTCTCCCTGTGGGAGAGAGAAGGTTAAAATCTGCACCGAACAGTCCCCTCTCCCTGAGGGAGAGGGTTAGGGTGAGGGGGAATTGTGCTGTCTGGTGCCCTCACCCCCGGCCCTCTCCCACGGGGAGAGGGTGCAAACATCAAAAAGGCAACTCGCGTTGCCTTTTGCATTTACCTTGCTAACCCTTCATCCACGCCCGAATCCCGTCCAGGAACATCTGCGTCGCCATCATCACCAGTATCAATCCCATTAACCGCTCCAGCGCGTTTACCCCTTTCTCGCCCAGCAGGCGCAGGAACAGCGACGACTGCAGCAGAATGATAAACGTCCCGCCCCAGGCAATCAGCAGGGCAATCACCAGGTGGCTCATCTGATTCGGGTACTGATGCGACAGCAGCATCAGCGTCGCCAGAATCGTCGGCCCGGCAACCAGCGGGATCGCCAGCGGCACGATGAACGGCTCTTCGCCCGCGGGCAGGCCGCTGCTGCTGCCCTCCGCGCTCGGGAAAATCATCTTTATCGCGATCAGGAACAGAATGATCCCGCCGGAAATCGAGACCGTTTCCGCACGCAGGTTGAGGAAGGCCAAAATCTTCTCGCCCGCAAACAGGAAGATAAACATCACCAGCAGCGCGATAAGCAGCTCGCGGATCATGATCGCCCGACGGCGCTTCGGCTCGGTGTGCTTCAGCACCGACATGAAGATGGGCAGATTGCCGAGCGGATCCATAATAAGGATCAATAAAACGGCCGCCGAAATGATCTCACTCATGGTTAATTATCCCTGAATATTTGTATGGTTATTCGTATGATTAGCTGCTTTTCTGATTGCAGGGCAATCATCGATTAATTTCGCTTGCGACTTTGGCAGCATTTTGTAATGTGAAGCATATCTCAGTTGAATACTGGTTTGCATAAACAGCACACACCCTTGCAGGAAAAAAATGCTATGAAAAACGTTGGTTTTATCGGTTGGCGTGGAATGGTCGGCTCTGTCCTCATGCAGCGCATGGTTGAAGAGCGCGATTTCGACGCTATCCGCCCGGTCTTCTTCTCGACTTCCCAGCTCGGCCAGGCTGCGCCTTCCTTTGGGGGTACCACAGGTACGCTGCAGGATGCTTACGATCTGGAAGCGCTGAAGGCACTCGACGTTATTGTCACCTGCCAGGGCGGCGATTATACCAACGAGATTTACCCAAAGCTGCGTGAAAGCGGCTGGCAGGGCTACTGGATTGACGCGGCGTCATCGCTGCGCATGAAGGACGATGCCATCATTATTCTTGACCCGGTGAACCAGGATGTCATCACCGACGGCCTGAACAACGGCGTGAAAACCTTCGTAGGCGGCAACTGCACCGTCAGCCTGATGCTGATGTCCCTCGGCGGCCTGTTCGCGCAGGATCTGGTGGAGTGGGTCTCTGTCGCCACGTACCAGGCGGCGTCCGGCGGCGGCGCGCGCCACATGCGCGAACTGCTGACCCAGATGGGCCAGCTGCACGACAGCGTTGCCACCGAGCTGGCAAACCCGGCGTCTGCGATCCTCGATATCGAGCGTAAAGTCACTCAGCTGACCCGCAGCGGCGCGCTGCCGGTGGATAACTTCGGCGTACCGCTGGCCGGTGGACTGATCCCGTGGATCGACAAACAGCTGGATAACGGCCAGACCCGCGAAGAGTGGAAGGGCCAGGCCGAGACCAACAAAATCCTCGCGACCGCGAACACCATTCCGGTGGACGGCCTGTGCGTGCGCATCGGCGCGCTGCGCTGCCACAGCCAGGCTTTCACCCTTAAACTGAAAAAAGATGTGTCTATTCCGACCGTGGAAGAGCTGCTGGCCGCGCACAACCCGTGGGCGAAAGTGGTGCCAAACGATCGCGATATCACCATGCGCGAACTGACGCCTGCGGCCGTGACCGGCACGCTGACCACGCCGGTGGGCCGCCTGCGCAAGCTGAACATGGGGCCGGAGTACCTCTCCGCGTTCACCGTCGGCGACCAGCTTCTGTGGGGCGCGGCCGAACCGCTGCGCCGCATGCTTCGCCAACTGGCGTAATAATTTGATAACTACCGGGGGTGATTTTCACCCCCTTTTTTTGCGTACTACATGGAGTAAAACGCAGATGTCCTATTTTTTATCTGGAGGGTCTACGTCGTTGGCTATGCTTTAAGGAAGATTTATTTCTCACCTGAGGGTAGGGCGGAGCAGAGAGGATGTGCTGCACCGTTCAGGTCACATTAAAAGTCGTCCCGGAGCGCGTAAAAAGGGCGACATAAAAAAAACAGGATGAATACCATGTCCGATCGTATTTCGAGAGACGTGATTAATGCGCTTATTGCGGGTCATTTTGCCGACCCCTTTTCCGTGCTGGGAATGCACCGCACGGAGGCCGGGCTGGAAGTCCGGGCACTCTTACCTGACGCTACGGAAGTGTGGGTCATCGAGCCCAAAACCGGCCGTAAGGTCGGCAACCTTGAATGCCTTGATTCGCGAGGCTTCTTCTGCGGCATTATGCCGCGTCGTAAAAACCCCTTTCGCTACCAGCTTGCGGTCGTTTGGCACGGCCAGCAAAACCTGATCGACGACCCCTACAGCTTTGGCCCGCTGCTCAAGGAGATGGACGCCTGGCTGCTCTCTGAAGGCACCCACCTGCGTCCGTATGAAACGCTCGGCGCCCATGCCGATACGATGGACGGCGTAACCGGCACGCGGTTTGCCGTGTGGGCGCCGAACGCCCAGCGCGTCTCCGTGGTCGGGCAGTTCAACTACTGGGACGGCCGCCGTCACCCTATGCGCCTGCGCCGCGAAACCGGCATCTGGGAGCTGTTTATCCCCGGCGCGCACAATGGCCAGCTCTACAAGTTCGAAATGATTGATGCCAACGGCAAGCTGCGCATCAAAGCCGACCCGTACGCCTTCGAAGCGCAGATGCGGCCGGATACCGCCTCGCTGATTTGCGGCCTGCCGGAGAAAATTACCCAGAGCGAAGAGCGCAAGCAGGCCAACCGCTTCGACGCGCCGATCTCGGTGTACGAAGTGCACCTTGGCTCCTGGCGTCGTCACACCGATAACAACTTCTGGCTCAGCTACCGCGAGCTGGCCGACCAGCTGGTGCCCTACGCCAAATGGATGGGCTTTACCCATCTTGAGCTGCTGCCGATCAACGAACACCCGTTCGACGGCAGCTGGGGCTATCAGCCGACCGGGCTTTACGCCCCGACGCGGCGCTTCGGCACGCGCGACGATTTCCGCTACTTTATCAACGCCGCGCACGCCGCGGGGCTGAACGTGATCCTCGACTGGGTGCCGGGCCATTTCCCGTCAGATGACTTTGCGCTGGCAGAGTTTGACGGCACTAAGCTCTACGAGCACAGCGACCCGCGCGAAGGCTATCACCAGGACTGGAACACGCTGATCTACAACTACGGCCGCCGCGAGGTGACGAATTACCTGGTGGGCAACGCGCTGTACTGGATTGAACGCTTCGGCGTGGATGCCCTGCGCGTCGACGCGGTGGCCTCGATGATCTACCGCGACTACAGCCGCAAAGAGGGCGAGTGGATCCCGAACGAATTCGGCGGGCGGGAAAACCTCGAGGCGATAGAGTTCCTGCGCAACACCAACCGCATTCTCGGCGAGCAGGTCGAGGGCGCGGTGACCATGGCGGAAGAGTCGACCGACTTTCCCGGCGTCTCCCGTCCGCCGTCGATGGGCGGCCTCGGCTTCTGGTACAAGTGGAACCTTGGCTGGATGCACGACACGCTCGACTACATGAAGCTCGACCCGGTGTACCGTCAGCATCATCACGACAAGCTGACGTTCGGCCTGCTCTATAACTACACCGAAAACTTCATGCTGCCGCTGTCGCACGATGAGGTCGTTCACGGCAAAAAATCGATTCTCGACCGCATGCCGGGCGACGCGTGGCAGAAGTTCGCCAACCTGCGCGCCTACTACGGCTGGCTGTTCGCCTTCCCGGGGAAAAAGCTGCTGTTTATGGGCAACGAGTTTGCTCAGGGACGCGAGTGGAACCATGACACCAGCCTCGACTGGCACCTGCTGGAAGGGGGCGACAACTGGCACCACGGCGTGCAGCGCCTGGTGCGCGACCTGAACCTGACCTATCGTCACCATAAGGCCCTGCACGAGCTGGACTTCGATCCGTACGGCTTTGAGTGGCTGGTGGTGGACGATCGCGAGCGCTCGGTGTTCGTCTTCGTGCGCCGCGACAAGGCGGGTAACGAGATCATCGTTGCCAGCAACTTTACCCCCGTTCCGCGCAATCACTACCGCTTCGGCATAAACCAGCCGGGCAAATGGCGCGAAATCCTCAACACCGACTCGATGCACTATCACGGCAGCAATGCCGGAAACGGCGGCCTGGTGCAGAGCGACGAGCAGGAAAGCCACGGACGACCCAACTCGCTCAGCCTGACGTTGCCGCCGCTCAGCACCCTCTGGCTGGTTCGGGAGGGCGAATGACGCAGCTGACGGCAGGCCGAAGCGAACCGCTTGGGGCACGCTTTGACGGAAAAGGCGTGAACTTCACGCTCTTTTCCGCGCACGCGGAGCGGGTTGAGCTGTGCGTGTTTGACGGCGAAGGCAACGAGCACCGTTACGATCTGCCGTCGCGCACCGGAGACACCTGGCACGGCTACCTGGCCGGCGGGCGTCCGGGACTGCGCTACGGATTTCGCGTTCACGGCCCGTGGGCGCCCGCGCAGGGGCACTGGTTTAACCCGGCGAAGCTGCTGCTCGATCCGTGCGCCCACCGCGTGGACGGTGAGTTCAAAGACGACCCGCTGTTCCACGTCGGCTACGGCGAGCCGGACCATCGCGACAGCGCGCCCCTCGCGCCGAAAAGCGTGGTGGTGAACGACCTGTACGACTGGGAAGACGACGCCGCGCCGCGCACGCCGTGGGGCAACACCGTCATCTACGAAGCCCACGTGAAGGGGCTGACGTACCTGCACCCGTCGATTCCGAAAGAGATGCGCGGCACCTATAAGGCGCTCGGCCACCCGACCATGGTGGCCTACCTGAAGCATCTGGGCATTACCGCGCTGGAGCTGCTGCCCGTGGCGCATTTCGCCAGCGAGCCGCGCCTGCAGCGGCTTGGGCTAAGCAACTACTGGGGCTATAACCCGCTGGCGATGTTTGCCCTCGACCCGCGCTACGCCGCCGATCCTGATAAGGCGCGGGACGAGCTTCGCGACGCGGTCAAGGCGCTCCACCGGGCGGGAATTGAGGTCATTCTGGACGTGGTGCTGAACCACAGCGCGGAAAGCGATCTTGACGGCCCGACGCTCTCCCTGCGCGGAATTGATAACCGTAGCTATTATTGGATCAGGGAGGATGGCGATTACTTCAACTGGACCGGCTGCGGTAACACGCTCAATCTCAGCCATCCAGCCGTGACGCACTACGCTTATGAATGCCTGAAGTACTGGGTGGAGACGTTTCACGTCGACGGCTTTCGGTTTGATCTGGCGCCCGTCATGGGGCGCACGCCGGCGTTTAGCCCGCAGGCGCCGCTGTTTGAGGCGATAAAAAAATGTCCGGTGCTCTCGCAGGTGAAACTGATCGCCGAGCCTTGGGACATCGGGGAAGGCGGCTATCAGGTGGGGAACTTCCCGCCGCCGTTTGCCGAATGGAACGACCATTTTCGCGACGCCGCGCGCCGCTTCTGGCTTGAGCGGAATCTGTCACTGGGGGAGTTCGCCGGACGTTTTGCCGGTTCCAGCGATCTCTTTAAGCGCGAGGGCAAATTACCGTCCTCGACGATCAATCTGGTGACGGCGCACGACGGCTTCACGCTGCGCGACTGCGTTTGTTTCAATCAGAAACACAATGAGGCAAACGGCGAGGAGAATCGCGATGGGACTAACAATAACCATAGCTTCAATCATGGTATAGAAGGATTAGGCGGGAGCCTGGACGTGATCGAGCGGCGGCGCGACAGCGTACACGCGCTGTTGACGACGCTGCTGCTGTCCCAGGGCACGCCGATGCTGCTGGCGGGTGATGAACACGGCCACAGCCAGCACGGCAACAATAACGCCTATTGCCAGGACAACTCCTTAACCTGGCTTAACTGGGAGGACGCGAACAGCGGTTTGACCCATTTTACCGCGGCGCTGATCCACCTTCGCCAGCAAATTCCTGCTCTCACCGCCGATCGCTGGTGGGAAGAGGGGGACGGCAACGTTCGCTGGCTGAATCAAGACGCGCAGCCGTTAAGCGCGCATGAGTGGCAACACGGCGTGCCTCGCCTGCAAATCCTGCTCTCGGATAAGTGGCTGATCGCGCTGAACGCGACGGATGACGTCGCAGAGATTGTTTTACCTGACGGGGAGTGGCGCGCCATTCCCCCTTTCGCCGGAGCGGATAATCCGGTGTTAATGGCTGTCTGGCACGGGCCTGCGCACGGAGTGTGCGTATTCCAAAGATGATAAAAAAGGAGTTAGTCATGGTTAGATTAGAGAAGAACGATCCCTTAATGTTGGCTCGCCAGTTACCCTTAAAAACGGTTGCCCTGATACTCGCTGGCGGGCGCGGTACCCGTCTCAAAGATTTGACCATCAAGCGCGCTAAGCCGGCCGTTCACTTTGGTGGTAAGTTTCGTATTATCGATTTTGCCCTGTCCAACTGCCTCAACTCGGGCATTCGCCGCATTGGCGTGATTACGCAATACCAGTCGCACACCCTGGTGCAGCACATCCAGCGCGGCTGGTCCTTCTTCAGCGAAGAGATGAACGAGTTTGTCGACCTGCTGCCCGCGCAGCAGCGCGTTCACGGTGAGAACTGGTACCGCGGGACGGCCGACGCGGTGACGCAAAACCTCGACATCATTCGCCGCTACGGCGCGGAATACATCGTGATCCTCGCCGGGGACCATATCTACAAGCAAGACTACTCCCACATGCTGATCGACCACGTCGAAAAAGGGGCGCGCTGCACCGTGGCGTGCCTGCCGGTGCCCGTTGCGGAAGCCACCGCGTTTGGCGTGATGCACGTGGACGCGGACGACAAGATCATCGACTTCGTTGAAAAACCGGCCAACCCGCCGACCATGCCGGGGGACGACACCAAATCCCTCGCCAGCATGGGGATCTATGTCTTTGACGCCGACTATCTTTACGAGCTTCTCGAAGAAGACGACAAAGACGAAAGCTCCAGCCACGACTTCGGCAAAGACATCATTCCAAAAATCACCCAGGCCGGCATGGCCTATGCACATCCTTTCCCGCTGTCCTGCGTGCAGTCCGATCCCAACTCAGAGCCGTACTGGCGCGACGTGGGCACGCTTGAAGCGTACTGGAAGGCGAACCTGGACCTGGCGTCCGTCACGCCCGAGCTGGATATGTACGACCAGAACTGGCCGATTCGTACGCATATGGAGTCGCTGCCGCCTGCGAAATTCGTGCAGGATCGCTCCGGCAGCCACGGCATGACGCTGAACTCGCTGGTCTCCGGCGGATGCATTATTTCCGGCTCGGTGGTGGTGCAATCCGTCCTGTTCCCGCGCGTGCGGATCAACTCATTTTGCAATATCGACTCGGCGGTGCTGCTGCCGGACGTGTGGGTGGGGCGCTCGTGCCGCCTGCGCCGCTGTGTGATAGACCGCGCCTGCGTCATTCCTGAAGGAATGGTGATTGGCGAGAACGCGGAAGAAGACGCGCGTCGTTTCTACCGTTCAGAAGAGGGGATTGTATTAGTTACGCGGGAAATGCTGCGCAAACTGCAGATCAAACAGGAGCGATAATGCAGGTTTTACACGTATGTTCTGAGATGTTCCCGCTGCTGAAAACCGGCGGGCTGGCGGATGTACTTGGCGCGCTACCGGCAGCGCAAATTGCCGCAGGAACCCACGCGCGCGTGCTCCTGCCCGCGTTCCCGGATATCCGCCGCGGCGTTCCCGATGCGCAGGTGGTGACGCGCCGTGAGACGTTCGCCGGGCGCATCACCCTGCTGTTCGGTCATTACAACGGCGTTGGCATCTATATGATTGATGCCCCACACCTTTACGACCGCCCCGGCAGCCCGTACCACGACACTAACCTGTTCGCCTATACGGACAACGTGCTGCGCTTTGCGCTGCTTGGCTGGGTAGGGGCGGAGATGGCCAGCGGGCTGGACCCGTTCTGGCGGCCGGAAATCGTGCATGCGCACGACTGGCACGCCGGCCTGGCGCCAGCGTACCTGGCGGCGCGCGGGCGACCGGCGAAATCGGTCTTTACCGTGCATAACCTGGCGTATCAGGGCATGTACTACGCCCATCATATGAATGACATCGATCTGCCGTGGTCGTTCTATAACATGCACGGGCTGGAGTTTAACGGGCAGATCTCGTTCCTGAAGGCCGGTTTGTACTATGCGGACCATATCACGGCGGTCAGCCCGACCTATGCCCGCGAAATCACGCAGCCGGAGTTTGGCTACGGCATGGAGGGGCTGCTTCAGCAGCGGCACCGTGAAGGACGCCTGTCCGGCATCCTGAACGGCGTGGATGAAAAAATCTGGAGCCCGGAGGCCGACCTCCTGCTGACGTCACGCTACGGCCGCGACGCGCTGGAGGAGAAGGCGGAGAACAAGCGCCAGCTGCAAATTGCGATGGGCCTGAAGGTCAACGACAAGGTGCCGCTCTTCGCGGTGGTCAGCCGCCTGACCAGCCAGAAAGGGCTGGATTTGGTGCTGGAGGCGCTGCCTGGCCTGCTGGAGCAGGGCGGCCAGCTGGCGCTGCTCGGCGCGGGGGATCCGGTGTTGCAGGAAGGCTTCCTGGCGGCGGCGGCGGAACATCCGGGGCAGGTGGGCGTGCAGATCGGCTATCACGAGGCGTTCTCGCACCGCATTATGGGCGGCGCGGACGTGATTCTGGTGCCGAGCCGCTTCGAACCCTGCGGCCTGACGCAGCTCTACGGGCTGAAATACGGCACCCTGCCGCTGGTGCGGCGCACGGGCGGCCTGGCGGATACCGTCTCCGACACCTCGCTGGAAAACCTGGCGGACGGCGTGGCGACCGGATTTGTATTTGAGGACAGCAATGCGTGGTCACTGCTGCGGGCCGTCCGGCGTGCATTCGTCCTGTGGTCGCGTCCTTCGCTGTGGCGCTACGTTCAGCGCCAGGCAATGTCCATGGACTTTAGCTGGCACGTTGCGGCGCAGTCCTACCGCGATCTTTATCAACGCTTGATGTAACGAGGCGAAGTTACCGATATGAATGCTCCTTTTAGCTACTCTTCACCCACGCTTAGCGTTGAGGCATTAAAGCACTCCATTGCCTACAAGCTGATGTTCACCATCGGCAAAGATCCGGTTATCGCCAACAAGCACGAGTGGCTGAACGCTACGCTGTTTGCCGTGCGCGATCGCCTGGTGGAGCGCTGGCTGCGCTCCAACCGCGCCCAGCTCTCGCAGGAAACGCGGCAGGTTTACTACCTGTCGATGGAATTTTTGATTGGCCGCACCCTCTCTAACGCCCTGCTGTCGCTCGGGATTTACGAAGACGTCAAAAACGCGCTGGAAGAGATGGGTCTGGATCTGGAAGAGCTGATTGACGAAGAGAACGACCCCGGCCTCGGCAACGGCGGCCTTGGCCGCCTGGCCGCCTGCTTCCTCGACTCGCTCGCGACGCTGGCGCTGCCGGGCCGCGGCTACGGCATCCGCTACGACTACGGCATGTTTAAGCAGAATATCGTCGACGGGCGGCAAAAAGAGTCTCCGGACTACTGGCTGGAGTACGGCAACCCGTGGGAATTTAAGCGCCACAATACGCGCTACAAGGTGCGCTTTGGCGGGCGCATCCAGCAGGAAGGGAAAAAATCTCGCTGGGTGGAAACGGAAGAGATCCTCGCCGTGGCCTATGACCAGATCATCCCCGGCTACGACACCGACGCCACCAACACGCTTCGCCTGTGGAGCGCCCAGGCGAGCAGCGAGATCAACCTCGGTAAATTCAACCAGGGCGACTACTTCGCGGCGGTGGAAGATAAAAACCACTCCGAAAACGTCTCCCGCGTGCTGTACCCGGACGACTCGACCTATTCGGGCCGCGAGCTGCGCCTGCGCCAGGAGTATTTCCTCGTCTCCTCGACGATTCAGGATATCCTGAGCCGCCACTACCAGCTGCACAAAACCTACGCCAACCTGGCGGATAAAATCGCCATTCACCTCAACGACACCCATCCGGTGCTGTCGATCCCCGAGCTGATGCGCCTGCTGATTGACGAGCACAAGTTCAGCTGGGACGAAGCCTTTGAGGTGACCTGCCAGGTGTTCTCCTACACCAACCACACGCTGATGAGTGAAGCGCTGGAGACCTGGCCGGTGGACATGCTCGGCAAAATCCTGCCGCGCCATCTGCAGATCATCTTTGAGATTAACGACTACTTCCTGAAAACGCTCCAGGAGCAGTACCCGAACGATACCGGCCTGCTGAGCCGTACCTCCATAATCGATGAATCTAACGGCCGCCGCGTGCGCATGGCGTGGCTGGCGGTGGTCATTAGCCACAAGGTGAACGGCGTATCGGAGCTGCACTCGAACCTGATGGTGCAGTCGCTGTTCGCCGACTTCGCGAAGATCTTCCCGACGCGCTTCTGCAACGTGACCAACGGCGTTACGCCGCGCCGCTGGCTGGCGCTGGCGAACCCGCCGTTGTCAGACGTGCTGGATGAAAATATTGGGCGCACCTGGCGTACCGATTTGGGCCAACTGAGCGAGCTTGAGCAGCACATTGACTTCCCGACGGTGAACAAGGCCGTGCGCGAAGCCAAGCTGGCGAACAAAAAGCGCCTGGCGGTGTATCTTGCGATGCACATGAACGTTGTGGCGAATCCGAAGGCGCTGTTCGACGTGCAGATCAAGCGCATCCACGAATACAAACGCCAGCTGATGAACGTGCTGCACGTGATCACCCACTACAACCGCATCAAGGCCGACCCTACCGCCGAGTGGGTGCCGCGCGTGAAGATCTTTGCCGGTAAGGCGGCTTCGGCCTATTACATGGCGAAGCACATCATCCATCTCATCAACGACGTGGCGAAGGTGGTCAACACCGATCCGGACGTTGGTGATAAGCTGAAGGTGGTGTTTATTCCAAACTACAGCGTGAGCCTGGCGCAGCTGATCATCCCGGCGGCGGATCTGTCCGAGCAGATTTCAACGGCGGGGACGGAAGCGTCCGGCACCAGCAACATGAAGTTTGCCCTCAACGGCGCGCTGACCATCGGCACGCTCGACGGTGCGAACGTTGAAATGCTGGAGCACGTGGGCGCGGATAACATCTTTATCTTCGGCAATACGACGGAAGAGGTGGAGGAACTGCGCAGGCAGGGCTACCAGCCGCGCCAGTACTACGAAGAAGATGAAGAGCTTCGTCAGGTGCTGACGCAAATCGCCACCGGCGTCTTCAACCCGGACGAGCCGAGCCGCTACCGCGACCTGGTGGATTCGCTGATTAACTTTGGCGATCACTATCAGGTGCTGGCGGACTACCGCAGCTACGTGGACTGTCAGGATAGGGTGGACGCGCTGTACCGCAATCAGGAGGAGTGGGCCACGAAGGCGATGCACAATATTGCCAACATGGGCTATTTCTCATCGGACAGGACCATCAAGGAGTATGCCGATACCATTTGGCATATTGATCCGGTGCGGTTGTAAAAGCAAAACGGCAACGTCGGTTGCCGTTGTTACTGTTTGTTCCCTCTCCCCGTGGGAGAGGGGCAGGGTGAGGGCATTAGCCCGCACCGATCGTATTACGACGCCAAAGACAGCTCACGCTTTCCCGCGTTTTGCGCCAGCCACTGCGCCACGCGGGACTGCTGCTCGGCGTTGAGCCACATCCCTTCCTTCGTACGGCGCCAGATGGCGTCGTCCAGTCGACGCACCCATTCGTGTTCCACCAGGTAGCGCAGCTCGGCTTCGTACAGCTCGTGCCCGAAGTGTTCGCCGAGGTCGGCAATCTCCTTCGCATCGCCCAGCAGCAGCTCGGTGTTGCTGCCGTAGGTGCGCGCATAGTGGCGCGCCATGTTTTCGGTGATGAACGGATAGCGGCGGCGCAGCTTCGCGGCATAGTCGTCGCGATTATTCCCGATATCGCCGCCCGGCAGCACGGCGTCCTTGGTCCACGCCTGGCCGATGCCTTTGTAGTACGGCGTCAGTTTTTCCAGCGCGTGCTCGGCCAGCTTGCGGTAGGTGGTCAGCTTGCCGCCAAACACCGACAGCAGCGGCGCCTGGCCGTCAACGTCGTGAATGTCGAGCGTATAGTCGCGGGTGATGGCCTGCGGGGAATCAGACTCATCGTCGCACAGCGGACGCACGCCGGAGTAGGTCCAGACCACGTCATCGCGCGCCAGCTGTTTCTTGAAGTGCGCGTTGTAGACTTTGAGCAGGTAGTTGACCTCGCTCTCGTCGATCTCGACGTTTTTCGGATCGCCTTTGTACTCCACGTCGGTGGTGCCGATGATGGAGAACTCGTCCATCCACGGGATCACAAACACGATGCGCTTGTCTTCGTTTTGCAGAATGTAGGCCTGCTTTTGCGTGTGTACGCGCGGCACTACGATATGGCTGCCTTTGATCAGGCGAATGCCGTACGGAGAGGGCAGGTGCATACCGTCGTCAAAGAACTGTTTGACCCACGGGCCAGTGGCGTTCACCAGGCCGCGCGCCTTCCAGCTGAATTTCTCGCCGGTGTCGATGTCTTCCGCTTCCACAATCCACAGGCCGTTTTCGCGGCGAGCGGCGGTCGCGCGGGTGCGGGTTTTTACCTCGCCGCCTTTTTTCACCACCATCTGCGCGTTGGCCAGCACCAGGCGCGCATCGTCTACCCAGCAGTCGGAATATTCGAAACCGCGCACGATTTCCGGCTTAAGGACCGACTCTGAGCCAAAACGCAAGCCGTTCGAACCCGGCAGGCTGGTGCGTTTGCCCAGATGATCGTACATAAACAGGCCAATGCGGATCATCCACGCCGGACGCAGGTGCGGGCGGTGCGGCAGGCGAAAGCGCATCGGGATCGCCAGGTGCGGGGCCATTTTCAGCAGCACTTCGCGTTCGGCCAGCGCTTCGCTCACCAGGCGAAACTCGTAGTGTTCCAGGTAGCGCAGGCCGCCGTGGATCAGTTTTGAGCTGGCGGAGGATGTCGCGCAGGCGAGATCGTTAGCTTCCAGCATCAGTACGGACAAACCGCGTCCTGCGGCATCTACCGCAATACCGGCACCGTTGATGCCGCCGCCTATCACAATCAGATCTTTGGTTTCCATAACACCCTCACGCGCTTTCGTTAAAGCTCAAAAATGTTCGATATCGCTCATAATAGCAAAGGAACGCGCTTTTGGTAACATCAAAAAAACAATTTAGAGTGATATGGATAACATAATGGCGTTTACCCGCCGCCAGGACGTACACTACGGGGTAAAATAGTGCGGTGAAACGCCACCCCTCACCCTAACCCTCTCCCCAGAGGGGCGAGGGAATGTTTTGCTCCCTCTCCCTTTCAGGGAGAGGGCTGGGGTGAGGGTCAGCAAGCCGCATAAAATCTGAATAATCGAAAGAGAACACCATGGAACAGTTTGAATGTATTAACGTAGAAGAAGCCCACCAGAAGATGCACCAGGGAACGGCGGTGCTGGTGGATATTCGCGATCCGCAGAGCTTTGCCATGGGCCACACCCCGGGCGCGTTCCATCTCACCAACGACACGCTGGGCGCGTTTATGCGCGATAACGACTTCGACACGCCGGTGATGGTGATGTGCTACCACGGCAACAGCAGCAAAGGCGCGGCGCAATATCTGCTCCAGCAGGGCTACGACGCGGTCTACAGCGTCGACGGCGGCTTTGATGCCTGGCACCGCCATTTCCCGGCAGAAGTTGAGCACGCGTTCGGGGGCTAAAACCTCTATACTGTCCCCTTTTGTGTGGAAATAAGCGACCGCTGCCATGTTGATGATCACCTCCTTTACCAACCCGCGCGTCGCCCAGGCGTTTGTCGACTATATGGCGACGCAGGGCGTTATTTTGACCATCCAGCAACATACCCAGACCGACGTCTGGCTGGCCGACGAGAGCCAGGCCGCGCGGGTGAACGACGAGCTGGCGCGCTTTCTGGAAAACCCCGGTGACCCGCGCTACCTGGCCGCGAGCTGGCAGTCCGGCCACACCGGAAGCGGCCTGCACTACAGCCGTTTCCCTTTCCTCGCCACCCTCCGCGAGCGCGCGGGGCCGTTTACGCTGCTGCTGATGGCGGCCTGCATTATCGTCTTCATCATCATGAACGTGGTGGGCGACCAGAGCGTAATGATTGCCCTCGCGTGGCCGTACGATCCGTCGCTGCAGTTTGACCTCTGGCGCTACTTCTCCCACGCGCTGATGCACTTCTCCGTGATGCATATTCTCTTCAACCTGCTGTGGTGGTGGTATCTCGGCGGCGCGGTGGAGAAGCGCCTCGGAAGCGGCAAGCTGATTGTCATTACGGTCATCAGCGCCCTGCTGAGCGGCTATGTGCAGCACAAGTTTAGCGGCCCGTGGTTCGGCGGATTATCTGGCGTGGTGTACGCCCTGATGGGGTACGTCTGGCTCAGGGGCGAACGCGAACCGGAAAGCGGCATTTATCTGCAGCGCGGGCTGATAGCCTTTGCGTTAATATGGTTAATTGCCGGATGGTTTGATCTGTTTGGTATGTCGATCGCCAACGGTGCGCACGTCACCGGGCTGGCCGTTGGGCTGGCGATGGCGCTTGCCGATACGCTTCATGCGCGAAAACGAACATAATTCCAGGGATATTTCATGAAACAAACACAGCGTCATGACGCCATTATCGAGCTGGTTAAAAAACAGGGATACGTCAGCACCGAAGAGCTGGTTGAGCAGTTTGCCGTTAGCCCACAAACGATTCGTCGCGATCTGAACGACCTGGCCGATCAGAGCCGCATTCTGCGCCACCACGGCGGCGCGGCGCTGCCGTCCAGCTCGGTCAACACCTCCTGGCATGACCGCAAGGCCACGCAAACCGCCGAGAAAGAGCGTATTGCCCGCAAGGTGGCAAGCCAGATCCCGAACGGCGCGACCCTGTTTATTGATATCGGCACCACGCCGGAAGCGGTGGCCCACGCGTTGCTGGATCACGAGAACCTGCGCGTGGTGACCAACAACCTGAACGTGGCGAATACCCTGATGCAGAAAGACGATTTCCGCATCATCCTGGCGGGCGGCGAGCTGCGCAGCCGCGACGGTGGAATTATTGGCGAAGCGACGCTCGATTTTATCTCCCAGTTCCGCCTCGATTTCGGCATTCTGGGGATCAGCGGCATCGACAGCGACGGCTCGCTGCTGGAGTTTGATTATCACGAGGTCCGCACCAAGCGGGCGATCATCGAGAACTCGCGCCACGTGATGCTGGTGGCGGACCACTCGAAGTTTGGCCGTAATGCGATGGTGAACATGGGCAGCATCAGCATGGTCAACGCGCTTTACACCGACGTCATGCCGCCGGCGGGCGTTCTGCAGGTGATTAAAGATAATAATCTGCAGCTAGAGTTGTGTTGAGAAGCCTTTCTCCCTCTCCCCGTGGGAGAGGGCATCAGGCCGCACAAAACCTACACGCCGTACCCCATCATTTTCAATAGCTGCTGCGCATGCTGCACCGCATCCTGACGGTGCGCTACGCCGAGCTTCTGGTACAGATTTCGGATGTGCGTTTTGATGGTGGTTGCCGCCACCGCCAGCTCCCCGGCAATCTGCTCATTGCTATAGCCTGAATAGATCAGCCCCAGCACCTGCCATTCGCGCTGGGTGAGCGGGCTGGTGCGGATAAGCTCCGGCACTTCCGGATGGTTCAGCAGGCGTTCAACGAAGTTTTCGTCGAAATGGGCGAACTTGTGCCGATGATGCTGGTTAATCTCGCGCAGGATACGCTGGGCGCGGTGCTGGTCCAGCTCCGGCAAGGTATTGAGCTGAATCAGCTGGCGCAGCTGCTGCGCCATCACTTCGCCTTCAATCACAAAGTGGCTGATAAACCCGGTGCGGTTAGCCAGCTGCAGCGCTTCCAGCAGCACGCGCTGGGCGTCATTCTTGCGGCCAGCCTGCCAGTACAGCTGATTGAGCAGCAGCAGGTTGCGGTTGAGATCGCTCATCAGGCGCAGGCTGCGGGCATTTTCATTCAGCTCTTCCAGCACAATCTCCGCAGGCTCGAACTCGCCCAGCAGGATCTGCGCGCGGGCGATGTTGCGCCACTGGCTTTGCAGGAAGTGGTTATTGGCAAATTCCGGCTTCGGCGTCTGGCGCAGCCAGTTGGCGGCGGATTTCTTGTCGCCAATCATCTGCCAGTAGATCACCCGCACCTTATCGGCATTTGATACCCAGTCGCTGTGGTACTGGCCGTTGCCGAGCAGGTTTTCCAGACGGTTAAGGTGGTTACGCGCGTTGTCCAGATCGCCGCGCGCCAGCGAGCACTGCACCAGCAGGGCCAGGCACTGAAGCTGCTGCTGCGGCTGGAAGCTTGAGAGTACGTTAACGCCCTGACGCGCGCAGCTTTCCGCCTCGTCGAGACGCGACCACGCCCACAGCAGCTGGGCGCGAATGCGCAACAGGAACTCGTGCATCGGCAGCTGTTCAAGGTGCTGATCGCGAATCAGCTGGAACGCTTTTTCCTGGTTCTCCCAGGCGGCCTGCAGGAACCCCTGCGCAAATAAAATTTCGCTCTGCTGGATTAGGCTCCAGAGCGCGTAGTGCCAGACGTCATGGCGGCGTGCCATCTGCTCGGTTTGCTGCATTAAGGAGAGCGAGCGGGTGAGGTCGCCTTTGCAGTGCAGCACTTCGCCGTGCACCGACGTTGCCACGATGCGGCTGTAGAAGTTCGCCAGCGGCAGCTCGTCGAGCGCTACCATGGCCAGGCGTTCGGCCTCTTCCGGATCGCCATCGTTGATCGCCACCTGGGCGCGCAGCGCGTTAAATTCACCGTGCAGGGTGGCGTCCATTTCGCTTTCCATCTCCTGCTCGGCGCGGGCCAGCAGGGTGTTGACTTCGCTGTAGCGGTGCTGGCTCTGCATCAGCCAGGCCTGCAGCAGCACCAGGCGCGGGTTTTCCAGCAGGCTTTCCCACGGCAGCGCTTTTAGCGACTCTTCGAGCAGCGTCAGCTCGCTGTGGTTAAACAGCCCCCACGCGTGGTTTAGCAGGATATCGCGCAGCATTGCGGCGTCACCCGCGGCGAGCGCGTGGTGAATGGCTTCGCTCGGGAAGCCCTGCGCCATCCAGCTTTCCGCCGCGGCGCGGTGAATATCCGGCAGCTCAACCGCCAGCTCCCACTGGCAGCGCTGGCGCAGGAAGCTGCCAAACAGCGGATGATAGCTAAACCATTCGCCCGGGTCGTCCATGCGCGTCAGGAACAGGCCCTGGCGCTCAATCTCTTCGAGCTGGAGCTGGCCGTTTTCGCAGCCGGTCACGCGCACAATCAGCGCGTCGTTCATCGAGCGCAGCAGGGAGCTTTTCAGCAGAAAATTACGGGTCGCGGGATCGACGCTGTCCAGCACCTCGTCCACCAGATAATCCGACAGGTGGCTGGCGTTTATTCCGGCCAGGCGGCGCGCGGACTGGTGCGCCGGGCTGTTATTCTGCCGGGCCGACAGGGCAATCAGCTGCAGCGCCGTGGCCCAGCCCGCGACGTCATCGCACAGGCGGCTGCTTTCAGATGCCTCAATCGGCGAGGTCATGCGGCAGTCGAAGAACTGTTTTGCTTCCTGATGGGTAAAGGCGAGCTGCTGGCTGCCGATCTCCAGGAGCTGATCGCGCACGCGCAGGTTGGCGATGCCGAGCTGCGGCAGATTGCGCGACAGCACGACCAGCGTGAGGTTCTCGGGCTGATGGCGCAGGAAGAAGCGCATCGACTCGTGGATCACCGGGTTGGTGATCAGATGATAATCGTCAATGACCACGTACAGCGGGCGGTGCCATTCGGCGAGCTCGATAAACAGCTGCGAGAACAGCGAGGAGAGGCTAGCGTACTGGCGCTTTTGCACCATCGTTTCGCTGGCGGCGCAGTGCCCGTTGGTGGCCTGCTGAATAGCGGCAATCAGATAGCTGGCGAAACGCTCCTGCTGGTTGTCGCCCTCGTCGAGGGAGTACCAGCCAAGATCGCTTTTCCCTGCGGCCCATTGTGAAATGAGCGTCGTTTTTCCGTAACCAGCAGGACTCGTAACCAGCGCCAGTCGGAAATTATGCGCGCCGGAAAGTTTAGCCAGCAGGCGCTCGCGGACCACGGTGTGGTCAAGACGAACCGGGCGACTTAATTTGGACGGAATCAACATAGTTTTCACTTCACTGTGGGTAACGAGAGAATTTATTTTTTTTGCGCTTCGTAATTAATAGCTATAAGTTCGGCCAGAAAGGGAACTATTGCAAGTTATGTCGGGGTTTTATGCCTCTGAATTTGCACTCTGTCACAAAACATTCTGACGCCGGAAGGAACTTTCTCAAAAGGTCCCGCATCCCGCGTGGATACTGGTTTGTCCGCGTTTAGCATGGTGCCGCTGAAACTGGTTTCAGAAAGGTATAGTGTCGTCAAAGGTAATAAAGTTTCGGTAAAGTTGTTCAGGTTTATTTGTGTGCTGAGAACATACTTAACGGCATAAATATTATTCTACGTAAGCAACTATTTCCGTGCGTTTTAATTTCTCAGGAAACGGTATTTCATTTCTTTGACACGCTTCCTCGCTATCTTTTTTCCTGCCGGGCACACTCGAGGATGCGATTCAAAGTGGCCTCGATCACACTTTTATGCTCATCCCCGCTACTCCTCCCTGTCTAATCCCCTCCAGGAGGAGGAAGAGGTGAAATGAGCCAGGCACACTAGCGCCAAATGTTTTTCTCTCTACAGGATGCCGATTCCCTATGTCACAGCCAACCTTCAACAAAGCGCAATTTCAGGCTGCACTGACGCGTCAGTGGCAGCGTTTTGGTCTTCAAGCTGCAAACGACATGACGCCCCACCAGTGGTGGCAGGCGATGAGCGGAGCGCTCGCAGAGCAGCTGGACGCGCAACCGCAGGCGAAGCCCGTCAAGGGCCAGCGCCACGTGAACTATATTTCGATGGAGTTTCTGATTGGCCGCCTGACGGGCAACAACCTGCTTAACCTCGGCTGGTACCAGGACGTGGGCGACGTGCTGAAAGAGCACGACGTGAACCTGACCGACCTGCTGGAAGAAGAGATCGACCCGGCGCTGGGCAACGGCGGCCTGGGACGCCTGGCGGCCTGCTTCCTCGACTCTATGGCAACGGTGGGGCAGTCGGCCATCGGCTATGGCCTGAACTACCAGTACGGCCTGTTCCGCCAGTCGTTTGCCGACGGGCATCAGATGGAGGCGCCGGACGACTGGCACCGCAACACCTACCCGTGGTTCCGCCACAACGCGCAGCTGGACGTGCAGGTCGGTATTGGCGGCAAGGTGTCGAAACAGGGCCTCTGGGAGCCGGCGTTCACCATTACCGGTGAAGCCTGGGATCTGCCGGTGCTCGGCTACCGCAACGGCGTGTCGCAGCCGCTGCGCCTGTGGCAGGCGAAGCACGCGCATCCGTTCAACCTGACCAAGTTCAACGACGGCGATTTCCTGCGCGCAGAACAGCAGGGCATCGACGCCGAGAAGCTGACCAAAGTGCTCTACCCGAACGACAACCATCTGGCGGGCAAAAAGCTGCGCCTGATGCAGCAGTACTTCCAGTGCGCCTGCTCCGTGGCCGACATCCTGCGCCGTCACCACCTCGCGGGCCGCAAGCTGGCGCAGCTGCCGGACTTCGAGGTCATTCAGCTTAACGACACGCACCCGACGATTGCCATCCCGGAACTGCTGCGCGTGCTGATTGACGAACATCAGCTGAGCTGGGACGACGCCTGGGCGATTACCAGCCGCACGTTCGCTTACACCAACCACACCCTGATGCCGGAAGCGCTGGAGTGCTGGGACGAGAAGCTGGTGAAGGCGCTGCTGCCGCGCCATATGCAGATCATCAATAAGATTAACGACCAGTTCAAAACGCTGGTGGAGAAAACCTGGCCGGGCGATAAGGCGGTCTGGGCGAAGCTGGCCGTGGTGCACGACAGGCAGGTGCGCATGGCGAACATGTGCGTAGTCAGCGGCTTTGCGGTCAACGGCGTGGCGGCGCTGCACTCTGACCTGGTGGTCAAAGATCTGTTCCCGGAATACCACCAGCTGTGGCCGACCAAATTCCACAACGTGACCAACGGCATCACGCCGCGCCGCTGGATCAAGCAGTGCAACCCGCTGCTGGCCGGCCTGCTGGATAAGACCCTGAAGAAAGAGTGGGCCAACGACCTGGACCAGCTTATCAGCCTGGAAAAACAGGCCGATAACGCGAAATTCCGCGAAGAATACCGCGCCATCAAGCTGGAAAACAAAGTGCGCCTGGCCGCGTTCGTGAAAATGCGCACCGGGATTGAAATCAACCCGAACGCGATTTTCGACATCCAGATTAAGCGCCTGCACGAGTACAAGCGCCAGCACCTGAACCTGCTGCACATTCTGGCGCTGTACAAAGAGATCCGCGAGAACCCGAACGCCGACCGCGTGCCGCGCGTGTTCCTGTTCGGCGCGAAGGCTGCCCCAGGCTACTACCTGGCGAAGAACATCATCCTCGCCATCAACAAGGTGGCGGAAGCGATCAACAACGATCCGAAGGTGGGCGATAAGCTGAAGGTGGTGTTCCTGCCGGACTACTGCGTCTCCGCGGCGGAAATGCTGATCCCGGCGGCGGATATCTCCGAGCAGATCTCCACTGCGGGTAAAGAGGCGTCCGGTACCGGCAACATGAAGCTGGCGCTCAACGGCGCGCTGACCGTCGGCACCCTGGACGGCGCGAACGTCGAGATCGCCGAGAAGGTGGGCGAAGAGAACATCTTTATCTTCGGCCATACTGTTGAAGAAGTGAAAGCCATCAAAGCCAAAGGCTACGACCCGGTGAAGTGGCGTAAAAAAGACAAAGTGCTGGATGCGGTGCTGAAAGAGCTGGAGAGCGGAAAATACAGCGACGGCGGCAAGCACGCGTTTGACCAGATGCTGCACAGCATGGGCAAACAGGGCGGCGACCCGTATCTGGTCATGGCGGACTTCACGGCCTACGTGGACGCGCAAAAGCAGGTCGACGTGCTGTACCGCGACCAGGAAGCCTGGACCCGCGCGTGCATTCTGAACACCGCGCGCTGCGGCATGTTCAGCTCTGACCGCTCAATCCGTGATTATCAGGCCCGTATCTGGCAGGCAAAACGCTAAGGAAGCGCGATGGAGAGTAAACGTCTGGACAGTGCCGCGCAGGCGGCGGGAATTAGCCTCAGTTACATCAACGCGCACGGCAAGCCGCAGTCTATTGGTGCGGAAACCAAAAGACGTTTGCTGGATGCCATGCACAAACCCGACGCGAACGCGTCGGCTGCGCCGATACCGAACGTGAAGGTCTTTACCGCGGGCAAAAAGATGCCGCTGGCGGTAAGCGGGCGCGGCGAGTTTAGCTGGTTGCTGACCACCGAAGAGGGCGAGCAGCACAAGGGCCACGCGACGGGCGGCAAAACGCTTAACCTTCCGACGAAGCTGCCGGAGGGCTACCACACGCTCACCCTCACCCAGGACGACAGCCGCTTTCACTGTCGGCTGATCGTCGCGCCACAGCGCTGCTACGAGCCGCAGGCGCTGCTGGAGGGCAAAAAGCTGTGGGGCGCCTGCGTGCAGCTCTACACGCTGCGCTCCGACAGCAACTGGGGCATCGGCGATTTTGGCGATCTGAAAAAGATGCTGGCCTCAGTAGGCGAGCGCGGCGGCGCGTTTATCGGCCTCAATCCGATCCACGCGCTCTATCCGGCAAACCCGGAGAGCGCCAGCCCGTACAGCCCGTCGTCCCGCCGCTGGCTGAACGTGATTTATATCGACGTTAACGCGTTAGACGATTTCAAAAACAGCAAAGAGGCGCAGGCGTGGTGGAAACTCAGTACCACGCAGCAGGCGCTGAAGCAGGCGCGCGAGGCCGACTGGGTGGATTACGCCACCGTCACGGCGCTGAAAATGGCCGCGCTGCGCATGGCGTGGAAAGGCTTTTCGCAGCGCGATGACGAGCAAATGGCCGCGTTCCGCCAGTTTGTGATGCAGGAGGGCGAAAGCCTTTACTGGCAGGCGGCCTTTGACGCGCTGCACACGTATCAGGTGAAAGAAGACGAAATGCGCTGGGGCTGGCCGGTATGGCCGAAGGCGTATCGCTCCGTCGACGCGCCGGAAGTAAAAGCCTTCTGTGAAAAATACGCCGACGAAGTGGATTTCTACCTGTGGCTGCAGTGGCTGGCCTACAGCCAGTTCGCCGCCTGCTGGCAGGTCAGCCAGGGCTATAAGATGCCGATCGGCCTCTATCGCGATCTGGCGGTCGGCGTAGCGGAAGGCGGGGCGGAAACCTGGTGCGACCGCGAGCTGTACTGCCTAAAAGCTTCCGTTGGCGCGCCGCCGGATATTCTCGGCCCGCTCGGCCAGAACTGGGGCCTGCCGCCGATGGACCCGCACGTGATGGCCGCCCGCGCCTACGAGCCGTTTATCGACCTGCTGCGCGCCAACATGCAGAACTGCGGCGCGCTGCGCATTGATCACGTGATGTCCGTGCTGCGCCTGTGGTGGATACCTTACGGTGAAACCGCCGACCACGGCGCCTACGTGCAGTATCCGGTGGACGATCTGCTGTCGATCCTCGCCCTGGAGAGCAAACGCCATCAGTGCATGGTGATCGGTGAAGATCTCGGGACCGTGCCGGTGGAGATCGTCAGCAAGCTGCGCGACAGCGGCGTTTACTCTTACAAAGTGCTCTATTTCGAGAACGACCATGAGAAAACCTTCCGCGCGCCGGAGGCGTACCCGGAACAGTCAATGGCAGTCGCGACGACGCATGACCTTCCTACGCTTCGCGGCTATTGGGAAAGCGGCGATCTGACGCTCGGCAAAACGCTGGGGCTTTATCCGGATGAAGACGTCCTGCTTGAGCTGTACCAGGACCGCGAGCTGTCGAAGCAGGGGCTGCTGGATGCGCTGCACCAGCACGGCTGCCTGCCGAAAAGCGCCGGGCACAAGGCGTCGCTGATGTCGATGACCGCCACGCTCAACCGCGGGCTGCAGCGCTATATCGCCGACAGCAACAGCGCGCTGCTTGGCCTGCAGCCGGAAGACTGGATTGATATGGCAGAGCCGGTGAACATTCCGGGGACCAGCTATCAGTACAAGAACTGGCGCCGCAAGCTGTCGGTGAGCCTTGAGAAGATGTTTGCCGATGACGGGGTGAACAGGCTGATTAAGGATTTGGATAAGCGCAGAAGGGCGGTGGGCAAGAAGCGGTAAATACACTCCTCACTCCGCGCCCCTCTCCCCATAAGGGCGAGGGGCGCGATCGGTTCCCTCTCCCCTATGGGGAGAGGGTTAGGGTGAGGGGCATCAAATCACCATATTCAACAGCAGCACCCCGACCAGGCCGCACACCGAAATGATGGTTTCCAGCGCGGACCAGGACTTGATGGTTTCACCGATGGTCAGGTTGAAGTACTCCTTGAACAGCCAGAAGCCCGGATCGTTAACGTGAGAGAAAATCACGCTACCGGAACCGACCGCGATAACCATCAGCTCAGGGCTCACGCCCGTGGTTGCAATCAGCGGCGCAACGATACCACCGGCGGTGATTGCCGCAACGGTTGCAGAGCCGAGCGCGATGCGCAGAACCGCAGCGATAGACCACGCCATCAGCAGCGGGGACACGTTGGTTTCATGCATCATGGCCGCGATGTATTTGTCCACGCCGCTGTCGACCAGCACCTGCTTGAACGCGCCGCCGCCGCCGATGATCAGCAGCATCATGGCGATGATTTTGATGGAAGAGGTCAGCGTGTCGTTGATCTGATCCATTGAACGACCGCGGTTAAGACCGAAGGTGAACATCGCGATCAGTACCGCAATCAGCGTTGCCATGACCGGGTCGCCGAGGAATTCCGCCACGGCCAGGAACGCGTGGCCTTTTGGCAGGATCATCTCCGCTACGGCGCGCATCGCCATCAGAATAACCGGCACCAGCGAGGTCCAGACGCTGACGCCGAAGCCAGGCATCTCTTCTTCAGTAAAGGTTTTCGCGCTGTACAGGCCTTCCGGGATTGGCTTATCAATGCCTTTCAGGAAGCGTGCGTATACCGGGCCTGCCAGAATCACGGTTGGGATCGCCAGAATGGTACCGAACAGCAGGGTTTTACCCATATCGGCGTGGAAAATGGTCGCAATGGCGGTTGGGCCCGGGTGCGGAGGCAGGAAGCCGTGGGTCACGGACAGCGCCGCCGCCATCGGCACGCCGACGAACAGCAGCGGGATATTTGCCGCCGCGGCGATGGTGAAGACCAGCGGCAGCATCAGCACGAAGCCGACTTCATAGAACAGCGCAAAACCGACGGTGAAGCCGGTTAACACGACGGCCCACTGAATGTGCTGCTTGCCGAATTTATCGATCAGCGTGGTGGCAATGCGCTGTGCGCCACCGCAGTCCGCCAGCATTTTGCCGAGCATGGCGCCAAAGCCCATGATAAGGGCGAGGCTGCCGAGGGTGCCGCCGACGCCCGCTTTAATCGAGCTAATAACTTTTACCAGCGGCATGCCTTGCATCAGACCGACTGCAAGCGCCACCAGAACCAGAGCGATAAATCCGTTCATCTTGAAGCGGATCATCAAGAGCAGTAATAACACAACACCGATAGCGACGATGACTAATGGCATGATTTACCTGGCCTTTAATTGTTATGGGTAACGTCTGTGTTTCGACGACAATGTCCGGTTGTCCCAACTGGGAACAGAGCGATAACGGCACTCAGACTGTTGCCTTGTAAACGGATAAGTTTAGTCGGCTGTTATGAAGGCGTTGAGTGCCCACGCGAATGATACGGGTAACATCACGGGATTGAGAATCACCTAAGGAGGCTAAATTTGAATTATGAGACGCAGGTCAATATATGGAGGGGAGGTAAACGCAAAACGGCAACGTGCGTTGCCGTTTTATAGTGCTTGTTCCCTCTCCCTGTGGGAGAGGTCATCAAACCACACTGCTTTTGCAGGCCCGGTAAGCGCAGCGCCACCGGGAAAAGGCAGACGGCTTAGTAGTAGGAGTGTTCGCCGCGCTGGTGCTCGGTCAGATCGCGCACGCCTTTCAGCTCCGGGAACTCGTTCAGCAGCTGCTTTTCGATCCCTTCTTTCAGCGTTACGTCGACCATGGAGCAGCCGTTACAGCCGCCGCCGAACTGCAGGATCGCCAGACCGTCTTCGGTGATTTCCATCAGGGAAACCCGACCGCCGTGGCCCGCCAGCTGCGGGTTGATCTGCGATTGCAGCAGGTACTCAACGCGCTCCATCAGCGGGGCATCGTCAGAGACTTTACGCATTTTCGCGTTTGGCGCCTTCAGCGTCAGCTGGGAGCCGAGCTGATCGGTGACGAAGTCAATCTCCGCATCTTCAAGATACGGCGCGCTCAGCTCATCAACATAGGCGGTGAGCTGTTCAAATTTAAGGGCTGTATCGGTGGCTTCTACCGCGTCCGGAGGGCAGTAAGAGACACCACATTCTGCATTCGGAGTGCCTGGATTGATCACAAACACGCGGATCTGCGTCCCTTCTTCCTGATTTGCCAGCAGTTTGGCAAAGTGCGCTTGTGCAGAATCGGAAATACGGATCATAGCTTTGGCCTAATAGTTGACTAAATTACCTGGGTATAATCATACGCCCATTGAAGAAGGGCTACAAGGTACGGCACAGACACCATACCTGAACCGACGCGGCGCCGCTTTGCAAAAGCAGCCGTGAAAGCTCGGCAACGGTGCTGCCCGTGGTGACGACATCATCCACAATCGCGATATGGAGCCCGTTAACCGGTAATTCAAGACGAAAGGCGTTTTTCAGGTTTCTTTTGCGCTGGCGTGCGGTGAGCTGATGCTGTATCGCGGTGGCGCGCAGGCGCGCGATCGCGGCCGCCTCGTAGCGACAGCCCAGCCAGCGGGCAAGCGGACGACAAAGTAAATCGCTTTGGTTGTAGCCTCGCCGCCAGTGGCGGCGGTGATAAAGCGGCACGTTGACGATCAAATCGACCCGCGGCAGGGCGCGCGTTCGCCGCGCCTGCAAAACGGCGAGCAGCATGAGGCGAGCCAGCGGCGGCGCCAGGCTGCTCTGGTGAGAGAACTTAAGCCGGTGTATTAGCCTGCTCAGCGGCAGGACGTAATCATCCACGGCGACCAGCGCGTGCCACGGCGGAGATTTCCGCAGGCAACGGCCGCAGGAGACCGTCTGGCTCACGGCCGGTAAACCGCACTGCGGGCAGCCGCAGAGGCGCCCGCTCTGCGCGCGCGTGCAGACGGAGCAGATCCCCCACCCGCTGAGCGCGAGCGGCATTCGACATAGCCAGCACAGGCCGGGCGCTGTTAGCATGGTCAACCTCCCTGTAAAAAAAGAGAACAATAGCTTATGAAAACGCTGTGGTGGCAGACCGTTGGAACGGGAAATTGCCATCTTGTGCTGCTGCACGGATGGGGACTGAATGCGGAGGTGTGGCGTTGCGTAACGGAGGAACTGTCCTCGCATTTTACGCTGCATCTGGTGGACCTGCCGGGGTATGGCCGCAGCCGGGATTTCGGCGCGATGTCGCTGGAAGCGATGGCGGATATCGTGCTGGACGCCGCGCCGCAAAAGGCCATCTGGCTCGGCTGGAGCCTGGGCGGGCTGGTTGCAAGCAAGATTGCCCTGACGCACCCTGAGCGCGTAGAGGCGCTGGTCACGGTCGCGTCGTCGCCGTGCTTCAGCGCCAGAGAGGCGTGGCCGGGCATCAAGCCGGAGGTGCTGTCCGGGTTCCAGCAGCAGCTGAGCGAGAACTTCCAGCGCACCGTTGAGCGCTTCCTTGCCCTGCAAACCCTCGGCACCGAGACGGCGCGGCAGGACGCTCGCGCGCTGAAAAACACGGTTCTTTCGCTGCCGATGCCGGGAGTAGACGCGCTGAACGGCGGCCTGGACATGCTGAAGACGGTCGATCTGCGCGAGCCGCTTGCGTCGCTGGCGATGCCGCACCTGCGCATTTACGGCTATCTCGACGGGCTGGTGCCGCGCAAGGTTGTGCCGCTGCTTGACGCGCGCTGGCCGGAAAGCGAATCACTGGTCATTGCCAAAGCGGCGCATGCGCCGTTTATCTCCCATCCCGCTGAGTTTTGCGCGGCGCTGATTGCGCTACGTCAACGCTTGCGCTGATTGTTTTCTGCTCCACCTGGCAAAAGTCACCCGCGGCAACAATACTCAACGTGTCGCTGCGGTTGTTTCGCCGACGATGATCAAAACAACAATCTAAGGAGAGTCATGTCTATGAAACTTGTTACTGGTATTGTTACGTCTCTGGTTATTGGGTCACTGTCCTTCGGCGTTATGGCTGCGCAGGAGCTGGAAAAAGATAAGGTGAAAGAGATGAATCTCACCAAAGTGGGCGAGATCACCACCTCGGATACCACCGCGCCGATGGACGCGAAAAAAGAACTGTCGAAAAAAGCGGATGAGCTGGGCGGAAAATATTTCGTGGTCACCAGCGCGCAGAAAGACACCAAAAACGTGCATGCCACGGCGGTCGTCTACAAGTAAGTATGCCCAACGGCGCTGCGCTAGCGCAGCGCCCACCACTCCCGAATGCACGCCTTGCCTTCCGGGCAGCTTTTACAGCTTCCTGATAAACAGCCGCGCGCATCCTCCTGGATCCGGATGGCCTTACCCATGGCCTCCAGCCTTTCGAGCATGGCATCGATCATCGGCTGCGGCGTGCTAAGCGCGACGCTAATCTGGTTAGCCTCCATACGCCCCTGCAGCGCCAGCAGATCGCGAACCTGAATCAACGATGCCATTCTTGCCGCCTTAGTGGCAATCGCCCGCCGGGCTGCTGCAGCAGCTCGTCGGCGTCTTGCGGGTGGCAAGCAGGTTGACGTTCACGCGGCTGCGCGCCCGGCGCAGCAGGCCGATGACCACAACGTTGAACAGCAGCACCGCCAGAATGCAAACCAGGCTGTAGCGCGGGTGCTGGCTGAAGTTGACCGTCTGGTAGAAGACCGTGGCCAGCGAGTACGCAATGTTCAGACCCCACAGGATAGAGAAGCCCATCCAGCCGCGGCTCGATTCACGCGCAATGGCCCCCATCACCGAGATGCACGGAATGTAGAGCAGAACAAAAATCAGATAGCTGTAGGCCGCAGACGCGCTGCCAAACTTCTCGCCCATGACGCCCATCGCGCCCGTTGCCATTTCGCCGTCGCCTTTGCTGGCTTCGATCGGGTTCGCCAGCACGCTCAGGCTGAAGGTGTCCTTCAGGCTTTGCCAGGTCTCTTCCACCGCACCGAGCAGCTCGTCGCCGAGGCTAAACTCCGCCGGGTTAAATTCCGCTTCCTGAATGTTTTCGGCGGTGTAGAGCGTGTTCAGCGTGCCGACGACCACCTCTTTTGCCATCGCGCCGGTGAACAGGCCCACGGTCGCCTGCCAGTTATCCTCATGCACGCCGATCGGCTTGAAGATTGGGGTGATGAGGCGGCTGACGGAGGCGAGGGCGGAATCGTTAATGTTATCCGCCGCCTGGCCGCTCAGCGTGAAGCTGTTCAGCGCGCTCAGGAAGATGCTCACGATAACAATCACCTTACCCGCGCGCAGCACGAAGCCTTTCAGGCGCTGCCAGGTCTGGATAATCAGGCTTTTCAGGTGCGGAACGTGGTAAACCGGCAGCTCCATCACGAACGGGGACGCTTCGCCGCGCATGATGGTGTGCTTCAGCATCAGGCCGGTCAGGATTGCCATGACGATGCCGAGCACGTACAGCGAGAAGACCGCCAGCGCGCCGTTTTGGCCGAAGAAGGCCGCGGCAAAGACGGCGAAGATCGCAAGACGCGCGCCGCAGGACATAAACGGCGCCATCATGATGGTCATCAGGCGTTCGCGCGGCGCGTCGAGCGTGCGCGCGCCCATCACCGACGGCACGTTACAGCCGAAGCCGACGATCAGCGGCACGAACGATTTACCCGGCAGGCCCAGCGCCTGCATCAGACGGTCCATCACGAACGCGGCGCGCGCCATGTAGCCGGAGTCCTCAAGGAAGGAGAGGAACAGGTACATCATGCCAATCTGCGGCACCAGCGGAAGCACGGTATTGATACCGCCGCCTAGGCCCTGCGCGAGGAAAATCGTCAGCCACTCCGGGAAGTGCAGGGTGTAGCCCAGCCACTGAATGCCGTGAACGAAGAGGGCAACCGAGCCCGCGTCGAAAATGGGCTGGAGCGCGCCGCCGATGTTAATGGCGAGCAGGAACATCACGTACATCACCAGCAGAAAGACCGGCAGGCCGAGGAAGCGGTTGAGCACGATTTTATCGACGGCGGCGGTAAAGCGGCTTGGCTCTGCCGTTAGGGCGTTACTGACCACTTCGCAGGTGGCGGCGATAGCCTGGTAGCGCGCATCGGCAATATGCAGGGCGGGATCGTCGAGTTCGTCCTTCAGGTGTGCCAGGGAGATATCAAGCTTATCCGCCGCCTCGCCCGCATAGGCGCGGCTGTAGATATCTCCTTCCAGCATCTGCAGGCCAAGCCACAGGCGCTGTTTCGCAGGCATGCTTTTGTCCATCTCCTGCGCCAGCAAATTGGCTTCGCGCAGCAGCGGCTGGGCGTAATGCACCAGCTCGACGTTATCATTGCCCGCGTGGCGGTCAATCGCCAGCTTCAGGGCGTCGATGCCGCGCGCGCGGGTAGAGACCAGCGGCACGACGGGACAGCCCAGACGCGCGGAGAGGGCATCCACGTCAATGCGCAGCTTCTGCTTTTCCGCGATATCGAGCATGTTGAGCGCCACGATGCACGGGATGCCCAGCTCCAGCAGCTGCAGCGTCAGGTAAAGGTTGCGCTCAAGGTTAGAGGCATCGACGACGTTAATGAGTAAATCGGCATCGCCGCTCAGAATATAGTGGCAGGCGATTTGCTCATCGAGCGACGTTTGCGACGAAATGGTGGTTAACGAATAGGTGCCGGGCAGGTCAACCAGGGTGACCTGATTGTCCGTCGTGGAGAACTGGCCTTCTTTGCGTTCAACCGTTACGCCTGCCCAGTTACCGACGCGCTGGCGCGCGCCCGTAAGCTGGTTAAATAGGGTTGTCTTGCCGGAATTAGGATTGCCAATTAAGCCAATAGTTAATTTTTTCATTGTTTTAGACTCACTGAACCGCTGGCTGTTATCGGGATAACGCTTCAACTTCAATTAAGGCGAGGTCTTTCTTACGTAAAACCAAATTTACCCGTCGGGTTTCGATATGCACCGGATCGCCCAGCGGCGCCACGCGCACGACCTGGAACGACGAGCCGGGCAGCATGCCCAGCGAGAGCAGCTTTTGCCGATAGGCCGGGCTAATTTCACGGGTGAAACCGATAATTTTCCATGCACTGTCTGGAGTGAATTGCATAGCGCCTACTTTCACGAGAGGTTAAATAATCTACACTGCGATGATAATGAGAATAGTTTTTATCAGCAATATTAAAACTGTGACGGAATGTTGTTGGCGGTATTAATTTACGGACTGTTTGACCTTGCTCAATATTTGCCGACGTGCCGGGAAAACGAAAAGGAGAGTATTTGTTAACGGGGTGATAATTCGTGGTTTAAATAAGGATGTGCAATCGGTTTCAGATATTATTGCCCTATTTCCCCTCACCCCGACCCTCTCCCCAAAGGGGCGAGGGGGAGAAAGACCGCACCGTGTAGTTCCCTCTCCCCAAAGGGGCGAGGGGGGAAAGACCGCACCGTGCAGTCCCTCTGCCCAAAGGGGCGAGGGGGGAAAGACCGCACCGTGCAGTCCCTCTCCCCAAAGGGGCGAGGGGGAAAAGACCGCACCGTGCAGTCCCTCTCCCCAAAGGGTCGAGGGGGAAAAGACCGCACCGTGCAGTCCCTCTCCCCAAAGGGTCGAGGGGGAAAAGACCGCACCGTGCAGTCCCTCTCCCCAAAGGGGCGAGGGGGGAAAAGACCGCACCGTGCAGTTCCCTCTCCCCAAAGGGGCGAGGGGGAAAAGACCGCACCGTGCAGTCCCTCTCCCCAAAGGGGCGAGGGGGGAAAGACCGCACCGTGCAGTCCCTCTCCCCAAAGGGGCGAGGGGGGAAAGACCGCACCGTGCAGTTCCCTCTCCCTTCTAGGGAGAGGGTTAGGGTGAGGGTTTAGCGTTTTTTACCCATCGCCGCCGCCAGCGCATCCATCATCGCGCTGTTGCCCGCAGGCTGTGCGTCGCGTCCGCGCGGTTTTGCCGCTTTGGCTGCCGGACGCTGCTGCTCGCGCGCACCGCCGCCGCTGCCGCGACGGGCGTTGGTTTCGCCAGGCTGCTCGTCCAGACGCATGGTCAGGGCGATACGCTTGCGCTGCAAATCCACTTCCAGCACTTTCACCTTCACGATGTCGCCCGCTTTGACCACGGTGTGCGGGTCTTCAACGAACTTGTCGGCCAGGGAAGAGATATGCACCAGGCCATCCTGATGCACGCCGATATCCACAAACGCGCCGAAGTTAGTGACGTTAGTCACCGCGCCCTCCAGCACCATGCCGGGCAGGAGGTCGTTCATCGTCTCAACGCCGTCGGCGAAGGTGGCGGTTTTAAACTCAGGGCGCGGATCGCGGCCCGGTTTTTCCAGCTCTTTAATGATGTCAGAAACCGTTGGCACGCCGAATTTCTCGTCGGTGAAATCGACCGCCTTCAGGTTGCGCAGCGCGCTGCTGTCGCCCATCAGGTCCTTCAGCGCCTGCTGGGTGGCGGCCAGAATGCGCTCCACGACCGGATAGGCTTCCGGGTGAACGGTAGACGCATCCAGCGGGTTATCGCCGTGGTTGATGCGCAGGAAGCCCGCGCACTGCTCAAAGGCTTTTGGCCCCAGACGGCTCACCTTCAGCAGCTGCTGGCGGTTCTGGAACTGGCCGTTCTCATCGCGCCAGGCGACGATGTTCTGCGCCATCATGCGGGTCAGGCCCGCCACGCGGGTCAGCAGCGGAACCGACGCGGTGTTCAGGTCAACGCCCACGGCGTTTACGCAGTCTTCCACCACCGCGTCCAGCTTGCGCGCCAGCTGCGTCTGGCTCACGTCGTGCTGATACTGGCCCACGCCGATGGATTTCGGATCAATCTTCACCAGCTCCGCCAGCGGATCCTGCAGGCGACGGGCGATGGAGACCGCGCCGCGCAATGAAACGTCCAGGTCCGGGAACTCCTGCGCCGCCAGTTCGGACGCGGAATAGACCGACGCGCCCGCTTCGCTGACGATCACCTTCTGCGCCGTCACTTTCGGGAACTGCTTCTGTACGTCGAGGTAGAAACGCTCGGTTTCGCGGGACGCCGTGCCGTTACCGATCGCCACCAGCTCGACGTTGTATTTTTCGCACAGGGCCGCAACCACCGTTGCCGCTTTCGCGGCCTGGCCGGTATGCGGATAAATGGTGTCGGTCGCCACCAGCTTGCCGGTGCCGTCAACCACCGCCACCTTCACGCCGGTACGCAGGCCCGGATCGAGGCCCATCGTTGCGCGCAGGCCGGCAGGGGCTGCCATCAGCAGGTCGTGCAGGTTGCGGGCAAAGACGTTGATCGCTTCATCTTCGGCGCGCTCGCGCACGGTGCCCATCAGCTCGGTTTCCAGGTGCATCAGCACCTTAATGCGCCAGGTCCAGCTCACCACGCCTTTGCGCCAGCTGTCCGCCGGGGCGTTGTTCAGGCGCAGGCCGAGGTGGTCGATAATAATCTGCTCGCAGTGGCTCTCTTTCGGCGGCTCGTCAAACTGCGGGTCGGCGTTGAGGGAGAGCTGAAGCACGCCTTCGTTGCGCCCGCGGAACATCGCCAGCGCGCGGTGGGAGGGGGTAGTTGAAATCGGTTCGTGGTGGTCGAAATAGTCGCGGAACTTCGCGCCTTCGTCCTCTTTACCTGCGACCACGGTGGAGACGATGTGGGCGTTCTTCCAGAGGTAATCACGCACTTTAGCGAGCAGGGCGGCGTCTTCAGCGAAGCGCTCCATCAGGATATAGCGCGCGCCGTCGAGCGCGGCCTTGGTGTCCGCAACGCCTTTGTCGGCGTCGATGTATTTCGCCGCTTCGGTTTCAGGATCGTGGGACGGCTCGTTCCACAGGAGATCGGCCAGCGGCTCCAGGCCCGCTTCAATCGCAATTTGTCCGCGCGTGCGGCGCTTCGGCTTGTACGGCAGATAGAGATCTTCGAGTTCGGTTTTGCTCAGGGTGCCGTTGATGGCCTTTTCCAGATCGGCGGTCAGCTTGCCCTGTTCGCCGATGGATTTGAGGATCGCCTGACGTCGGTCTTCCAGCTCGCGCAGGTAGCCCAGGCGGGTTTCCAGGTTACGCAGCTGCGTGTCATCCAGACCGCCGGTGACTTCCTTACGATAGCGTGCAATAAACGGCACGGTGTTCCCTTCATCAAGCAGGCGAACGGCAGCTTCTACCTGTTCGGCTCTGGCCTGAAGTTCACCCGCAATAATGCGGCAGAGCGAATCTTTCATCATGGCTTTATCATCTGTTGGGTCAAAAATCAGGGGATAGTTATACGGGCTGGCACGGCAAAATGCCAGCCACGGAGGGTGCTCTCAGACTATTTTACGTACTCGATTTCGTTCACGTACCAGCTGGCTTCACCGCCAGGCGTCTGTACGACCGCCAAATCGCCCACTTCCTTTTTAAGCAGGGCGCGGGCCATCGGCGAGTCGATAGAGATGTAATCCTTACGACCAAAAATTTCATCATAGCCAACGATGCGAAAGCGCTTGATGTCGCCGTCGTCGTTTTCAATTTCTACCCACGCGCCAAAGAACACCTTTCCCTCCTGCTGCGGGGAGTAATCGACGATTTTAAGGCGCTCAAGGCATTTCGTGAGATAGCGCACCCGCCGGTCGATCTCGCGCAGACGCTTTTTGTTGTACTGATAGTCGGCGTTTTCGCTGCGATCGCCCAGGCTTGCCGCCCAGGTCACTTTTTTGGTGACTTCAGGGCGCTCTTCGCGCCACAGGAAATCCATCTCTTTTTTGAGCTTTTCGTACCCTTCGCGGGTGATAAGGGGCGTTTTCATACGTTGCCTTAATACTCATGACCGTCTGTGCGCACAATACGTACCACATCGCTATACAGACAGGATTAATAATGATTTGTGTGATGAAATGTGCAGATAAGCTGCTGTTAAATATGCTTTGTAACAATTTCGACTAGAATTTATACCAGAATTAGCTGGTCGAACACGTGCACTTTTTTAGAATACGCTGTTATAAGACTATCCGAACCTTTGGGAGTACACACAATGCAAGAGAACTACAAAATTCTGGTCGTAGATGACGACATGCGCCTGCGTGCGCTCCTCGAACGTTATCTGACCGAGCAGGGCTTCCAGGTTCGTAGCGTCGCAAACGCCGAGCAGATGGACCGCCTGCTGACCCGTGAATCGTTCCATCTGATGGTACTCGACCTGATGCTGCCGGGCGAAGATGGTCTCTCTATCTGCCGCCGCCTGCGCAGCCAAAGCAACCCAATGCCGATCATCATGGTCACGGCGAAGGGGGAAGAGGTTGACCGCATCGTGGGCCTCGAAATCGGCGCGGATGATTACATTCCTAAACCGTTTAACCCGCGCGAGCTGCTGGCGCGTATTCGTGCCGTGCTGCGCCGTCAGGCGAACGAGCTGCCGGGCGCGCCGTCGCAGGAAGAAGCGGTTATCGCCTTCGGGAAGTTCAAGCTGAACCTCGGCACGCGCGAAATGTTCCGCGAAGATGAGCCAATGCCGCTTACCAGCGGTGAGTTTGCCGTCCTGAAAGCGCTGGTCAGCCATCCGCGCGAGCCGCTCTCCCGCGACAAGCTGATGAACCTGGCGCGCGGTCGCGAATACTCCGCGATGGAGCGCTCCATCGATGTGCAAATTTCTCGCCTGCGCCGCATGGTGGAAGAAGACCCGGCGCATCCTCGCTATATCCAGACCGTTTGGGGCCTGGGCTACGTATTCGTACCGGACGGTTCTAAAGCATGAGGCGAATGCGCTTCTCGCCGCGAAGCTCATTTGCCCGAACCTTACTGTTGATCGTCACCCTGCTGTTCGTCAGCCTGGTGACGACCTATCTGGTGGTGCTGAACTTTGCAATCCTGCCGAGCCTCCAGCAGTTTAATAAAGTCCTCGCGTACGAAGTGCGTATGCTGATGACCGACAAACTGCAGCTGGAGGACGGCACGCAGCTCGTCGTTCCGCCTGCATTCCGCCGCGAAATCTACCGCGAGCTGGGCATTTCGCTCTACTCGAACGAAGCGGCGGAGGACGCGGGCCTGCGCTGGGCGCAGCACTACGAATTTCTCAGCCAGCAGATGGCGCAGCAGCTCGGTGGCCCAACGGAAGTGCGCGTTGAGGTCAACAAAAGCTCGCCGGTCGTCTGGCTGAAAACCTGGCTGTCGCCCAACATCTGGGTGCGCGTCCCGCTGACGGAAATCCATCAGGGCGACTTCTCGCCGCTGTTCCGCTATACCCTGGCCATTATGCTGCTGGCGATAGGGGGCGCGTGGCTGTTTATCCGCATCCAGAACCGACCGCTGGTCGACCTGGAGCACGCCGCGCTGCAGGTCGGTAAAGGGATTATTCCTCCGCCGCTGCGCGAGTACGGTGCATCTGAAGTGCGTTCGGTGACGCGCGCCTTCAACCATATGGCGGCAGGCGTGAAGCAGCTGGCGGATGACCGTACGCTGCTGATGGCGGGCGTAAGCCACGACCTGCGTACGCCGCTCACGCGTATTCGCCTGGCGACGGAAATGATGGGCGAGCAGGATGGCTATCTCGCGGAGTCTATCAACAAGGACATCGAAGAGTGTAACGCCATCATCGAACAGTTCATCGACTACCTGCGCACCGGGCAGGAGATGCCGATGGAGATGGCCGACCTGAACTCGGTGCTCGGCGAAGTGGTGGCGGCGGAGAGCGGCTACGAACGCGAAATTGATACCGACCTTCAGGCGGGCGAGATCCAGGTGCGTATGCATCCTCTCTCGATCAAGCGCGCGCTGGCGAACATGGTGGTCAACGCGGCGCGCTACGGCAACGGCTGGATCAAGGTCAGCAGCGGTTCAGAACTTAACCGCGCGTGGTTCCAGGTGGAAGACGATGGTCCGGGCATTAAGCCTGAGCAGCGTAAACATCTGTTCCAGCCGTTTGTGCGCGGCGACAGCGCGCGCAGCACCAGCGGTACCGGATTAGGCCTGGCGATTGTGCAGCGTATTGTTGATAACCATAACGGGCTGCTGGAGATTGGCACCAGCGAGCGTGGCGGGCTGTGCATTCGCGCGTGGTTGCCGGTGCCGGTCACGCGGGGGCAGGTGAAAGAGGGTTAATTTCCCCTCACCCCGGCCCTCTCCCCAAAGGGGCGAGGGTGAAAAGATTGCACCGTGCAGCCCTATATTCCTTAGGAGTGAGGTGGAAAAGCTCGCACCGCTCAGTCCCCTCTCCCCTTTGGGGAGAGGGTTAGGGTGAGGGGCTACAGCTTCGGTCCCGCGCTCACCAGCGCTTCACCTGCCGGAGTATCGGTATACTTCTCGAAGTTCTCAATAAACAGCTTAGCAAGCGATTCCGCTTTCTCACGCCACTGCTCCGGGGAGCCGTAGGTGTTGCGCGGATCCAGGATGCGCGTCTCCACGCCCGGCAGTTCGGTTGGGATCGCCAGATCGAACATCGGTAGGGTGAAGGTTTCGGCGTTATCCAGTGAACCATCCAGAATGGCGTCAATGATGGCGCGCGTATCCTTGATAGAAATACGTTTGCCCGTACCGTTCCAGCCGGTGTTGACCAGGTACGCCTGCGCCCCGGAAGCCTGCATGCGCTTCACCAGCACTTCTGCGTACTGCGTCGGGTGCAGCGACAGGAACGCCGCGCCGAAGCAGGCGGAGAAGGTTGGGGTTGGCTCCGTTACGCCGCGCTCGGTACCCGCTAGTTTGGCCGTAAAGCCCGAGAGGAAGTGGTACTGCGTCTGGCTGGCCGTCAGGCGAGAAACCGGCGGCAGTACGCCAAACGCATCTGCCGTCAGGAAAATCACCTTCGTGGCGTGGCCCGCTTTCGAGACTGGCTTCACGATGTTGTCGATGTGGTAAATCGGGTAAGAGACGCGGGTGTTTTCGGTTTTCGAGGCGTCGTCGAAGTCGATGGAGCCGTCGGCGCGCACGGTGACATTCTCCAGCAGCGCATCGCGGCGGATGGCGTGGAAGATATCCGGCTCGGCCTCTTCAGACAGGCGAATGGTCTTCGCGTAGCAGCCGCCTTCAAAGTTAAATACGCCGTCGTCGTCCCAGCCGTGCTCGTCATCGCCGATCAGGCGGCGTTTTGGATCGGTGGAGAGGGTGGTTTTACCGGTGCCGGACAGGCCGAAGAATACCGCCACGTCGCCTTTTTCACCGACGTTCGCCGAGCAGTGCATGGAGGCGATACCGCGCAGCGGCAGCAGGTAGTTCATCACCGAGAACATCCCTTTCTTCATTTCGCCGCCGTACCAGGTCCCGCCGATCAGCTGGATGCGCTCGGTGAGGTTAAAGGCGATAAAGTTTTCGGAGTTTAGACCCTGCTCTTTCCACTGCGGGTTCGTGCATTTCGCGCCGTTCATGACGATGAAATCCGGGGTGAAATCCTGGAGCTCTTCGTCGGTTGGGCGAATAAACATGTTCTTCACGAAATGCGCCTGCCAGGCCACTTCGGTAATAAAGCGAACGGAAAGGCGGGTGTCGGCGTTAGCGCCGCAGAATGCATCGACAATAAACAGGCGTTTGCCGGAGAGTTGGTGAGTGACGAGACCTTTCAGGTGCTGCCAGGTTTCAGGGGAAAGCGGCTTGTTATCGTTTTTACCTTTGCCTTTATCGGCCCACCACAGCGTATCGCGGGTGGTGTCGTCTCGGACGATGTATTTATCCTTAGGCGAACGGCCGGTAAAGATACCGGTGTCAACGGCGATAGCCCCCAGGTTCGTCAACACTCCACGCTCGTAGCCTTCCAGCGCTGGGTTAAGCTCTTCCTGATACAGCGTATCGTAGTCGGGGTTGTAGACGACTTCCTGGACGTCGTGAATACCATAAGCCTTGAGATCTTGCGGGGTTAAACCAGTAACACGCATATCACTGCTCCTTAGCCAATATGTACTGTCTGAAATTGTAGGGTTTTTCTGTGGTTGTTAACCGCGACGGGGCTCATAGATTTACGTATCTGGACAAAACCCTTGCTTACGGAAAACGCTGCGACTCCAGTCACAGGGCGGGCAGATTATCGCAGGAATCGCTTTTTGGTTGGGGAAAATGTTCTTAAAAGGTTAAGGGGTGGTGAATTTATCCGTGGGAATGTGAATGTAATCGCATACATGTTGGAAAGTTACGTAAGGATTACACTGTTAAAAACGATTCACGTCTCCTGCCGTTAATCTTTCAGATTATGCTCTGGGGGCCGGGCGACCGCATCGGTGAGACAATACGCTTTTCGCAATTAAGGGATGAGAGATGGAAAACAGTGAAGTGTTATCGCCAGCCGCGCGCGTCGCCGTGGTGCTGGCGGGCGCGGCGCAGGGGTTAATTTGCTACCTGATTAGCTGGTATATCGACTACGCGAGCCTGCCGTACGATACGCTGTGGCTGGTGTGCGTCGTGCCTGCTAGCGTGGTGATGACGGCCACGCTCTCGCTTTCCATAACCACATTTCGCAAACCGTTGCTGTGGCTGGCGCTGGGCGCGATCGGTGCCGCCGTGGCGGGAATGGGCGTCTGGCTGAAATGGCGCGTTTCGGGTCTGGATAAATGGGACGTCCGGGACGCGGTGCTGCTGTTCGGCTTCCATCTGATGCTGATGACGCTGTTCATGTTGCCCTGGCTGCAAAGGCGGCTTGCTGCCGCGTCGGCAGCGTCATTTTACAGCGATTTTTACGCCAGGAACTGGCATAACGCGCTGACGCTAATGGTGATTTTTGTCTCCAATGGCCTGTTCTGGCTGGTGCTTTTCCTGTGGGCCGAGCTGTTCAAGCTGATTGGTATTCCCTTTTTCGAGCGGCTGTTCTTCGATACCGGCTGGTTTATTGCCGTTTCGCTTGGCGTGGTATCCGCGAGCGCGGCGGTGCTTGCGCGGGTTCAGGGGCGGCTCATCGTCGCCTTACAAAACCTGCTCACGCTGATTGCCACCGGGCTGCTGCCCCTGATGGCGGCGCTGGCCTTGCTCTTCATTGCCGCGCTGCCGTTTGTCGGCTTCGACACCATTTCAGCGCGGATATCCGCGGCTGGCCTGTTAACCACGCTGGCGCTTCTGCTGCTCTTTCTGGTGACCATCGTCTGGCATCCACAGCGCCGCGCGTTGCCCTATTACGCACCGCTGCGCGGCCTAATCCAGCTGGCCGTCATGATTGCGCCGGTGTATCCCCTGCTTGCCGGATGGGCGCTATGGCTGCGCATTTCGCAGTACGGCTGGTCGCCCGAGCGGCTCTATGGCGTGCTGATAACAGCGGTGGCGCTGGTATGGGCGGCGGGCTTTTGCGCCAGCGTAATATTCACCCGGCGTGAACCGCAGAAGCTTCAGGGGTATATTGTTCCCGCGGCAGGGCTTCTCTCGCTCGCCTTTCTGGTGTTGATCCATACTCCCGTGCTCGATCCGTGGCGCATCAGCGTCAACAGCCATATGGCGCGCTATCAGGAGGGACGCATCACGGCGGATCAGGTGAGCCTGTATATGCTCAGCAGCAGCGGGCGCGAGGGACGAGAGGCGATGAAAGCGCTGCAAAACGATCCGCAGTTCACCGCCAGCCCTAAACGCCTGCGCGAGCTTAACGGGCTGCTTACCGGAAACGCCGGAGGCACCGCGACGGTTCCGACGCTGGAGAAGGTCATTCAGATTGCTCCGGGAACGCCGCGCCCTGATGACGCGCTGTGGCAGGCCATGCTCAAGGAGCAGTATCGGTTTGATACGTGCAGCATTGAGCAGAAAAACTGCCTGCTCATGGCGATGGATCTCAACGGTGACGGCAGGCCGGAAGCGGTGGTGTACCAGTTCAGCGCCCACACCATTACGGCCTTTACGCAAACCAACACGGGCTGGAGAATTGCCGGAGATGCCTGGAAAATGCCTGAAAGCCTGACCCGAGATGAATTTGACCGCGCGCTGAAGCAGGGGAAAGTGAAACCGGTCGTGAAGCCGTGGGCAGATATCGAGATTTTTGGGGAGCGAGTGGGGATGAGCTACGACAGCTACAGCAACGCGCAGTGGCGCTAGCCGTTTTTAAGCCGGGTGGCGCTAACGCTTACCCGGCCTACAAGCTCCGTAGGCCCGCGCAGGCATAGCGCCGCCGGGCAACGGGCTCAGCGCTTAGTGAACCTGCGGATCCGCCGGAGAGGCGTTATTGCGGATCTCAGCGATGTCCATCGAATTGAACACGTAGTGCGTGCCGCAATAGTCGCAGTGCATGTCGATTTCACCGTCTTCCGCCATGATGCTGTCGATCTCTTCGTCCGGCAGCGTTTTCAGGGCACCGGCGCAGCGCTCGCGGGAGCAGGTGCACTTGAACTCAACGTTCTGCGGATCGTAAACCGTCACTTCTTCTTCGTGATACAGACGCCACAGCACGTCGGTGGCCGACAGGGTGAACAGCTCTTCCGCTTTGATGGTTTCTGTCAGCGTCGCCAGGTGCTCGAAGTCGTTGGTCTGCGCGTCCTGGGCTGGCAGAACCTGCAGCAGCATGCCGCCCGCAGCGGGCTGGCCGTCCACTTCACCGGTGCGGATGAACAGGCGGGTTGGCAGCTGTTCAGAGCGCATGAAGTAATCTTCCAGGCAGGCCGCCAGGGTATCGCCTTCCAGGCCGACAACGCCCTGATAGCGCTCGCCTTCTTCCGGCGAAATGGTGATGACCAGATAGCCGTTACCAACCAGGGTTTTCAGGTCCGCATTTTCAGGCACGTCGCCCTGAACGCGAGCGACGCCGCGCATCTGCTGCTGGTTGTTACCATTAATCACCGCCAGCGTCATCGGGCCATCGCCTTGAAGCTGCACGGTAATATCCCCGGCAAACTTCAGCGTGGCGGTCAGCAGGCTGGTGGCAACCAGCAGTTCGCCCAACAGGTTTTTGACCGGCAGCGGGTAATTGTGGTTTTCCAGAATCTGTTTCCAGGTTTCTGAAACGGTGACCAGCTCGCCGCGAACGGCAAATTGTTCAAACAGATAGCGGTGTAATTGGTCGTGTTGGGCCATAATAGTCTCTCGTGCAGGTGAGGGTTACTCGGTCTCACCGTGTTTAAATTTCATCAGATCGCGGCGCTCTTTCTTATCCGGTCGCCGGTCCGGGTGTGGCATCGTCAGCGCGTTCATTTTGCGCGCCAGCGCGGTTTTCTCGCGCTTTTCAATGCTTTCTGCCGTCTCTTCATAAAGCAAAACGGCTTCGGTTGCGGGGCGACGCTGCTCGGTGATGGCTTTCACCACCACCGTTTTTTCATCGTTACCCTGGCGAAGCGTCAGGGTGGCATTCAGTTCAACCAGCTTGCTCGGTTTGCTGCGCTGGCCGTTATAATGCACTTTCCCGCCGTCAACCATCTCGCGGGCGAGGGCGCGCGTTTTATAAAAACGGGCGGCCCACAGCCATTTATCCAGTCTTACCCCATCTGCGGGTTTTTCCTTCATGGCGTCTCCTTCACGGTGAGTGAGGGGATCATCCGGCGATAGTCGTTCAGCCCCGGATGACGCGAATAGCTTTTTTCAGCCAGGCCAGAATCAGGATTGGTCACGCCTAAGCAATAGCGAATACCAAACTGGGCTGCGGAATCCAGAATCGGCTCGCTGTCATCAATAAACAGCGTGCGCTCCGGCTGCAGGCCGGTCTCTTCCGCCACCGCGTGCCACAATCGCTGATCTTCTTTCGGATAACCAAATGTGTGGGTGGAAAGTAATAAATCAAGGTGTGAAGCAAGTCCGGTATGTTCCAGCTTCACCGCCAGGTTATGCGGATGCGCGTTAGTAAGCAGAATACGGCGCTTGCCGCTGGCTTTGAGCGCATCCAGGAACGGAACCGTATCTTCACGCAGCGTGGCGCGCGGCCCCTGGGCGGTGGTCATGGCACAAATATCGAGGCCGAGCTTCTCGCTCCAGTAGTCGAGACAGTACCAGTTTAGCGTATGCTGCACCGCGCTATATTGCGAACGAATGAATTTCTGCGCTTCTGCCGGGGAGATGCCCTGCCGTTCGCCATAGGTTTCTGGCACCAGTTTTTGCCAGAAATAGTTATCGAAGGCGAGATCGAGCAGCGTGCCGTCCATATCCAGCAGGACGGTATCGACCTCCTGCCAGGCGATATCAAAATGCATAGGGAAACTCTCCAGCCAGATGAAACGTGCGCGACAGGGTAGCATAACTTGTCGCGCCGTGACGTTATCCGATCAGGCTTTCCGGAGAGGAGATCAGTTTAGGATTGAGGCAATTTTCGTAGTACTGCTGGATCTCCGCCAGGCGAGTGCGGGAGCGCTGGTAGCGGCGTAGTGCCGCATAGCCGTTCCAGCAAATACACGCCAGCATCGCTATCATCAGCAGCGATGTGCCGAAGTAGCGCCACAGGCCTGCGCTGTCCGGCATGCGGTGGAGATCGACATGGCGCGTACCGTTGGCATCTGTATAGATGCCTGTGACGATGCCTTCGGCGCTGAACGGCGTTTGCATCAGCATCTGCGCAAGGCGCTGGAACGCGGCCCACTGCTCTTGCGCAGGATAATCGTACAGCGAAACCTGGGGATAAGGCTGGTCGACCAGGTCGCTGCCTTCATCGCTAACAATCACAAACCCGCCCGGCGCCGGGCTGTTAAGCGCCTGGGCCGCACGGGTGGTTTCGCGCATCACAAACGGCGCGGTTGAGGTCGCCACCAGGTTATCCAGCGACTCGGCGCTGACCGGGCGCAGCAGCACGTTAACACCGTCAAGGCGGCCCGCTTCGGCGCGCTTCACCAGCGCTTCCCAGTCTTTGCTGTTGCCCAGGTTAACCAGCGCATTTTTCAGGCGTACGCACTCGTCCTGCGCAGAGCACAAATCCTGTGTTTTCAGGACGATTTCGGCAAAGTCATCCAGCAGCACCATGCCTGATTTCTGAATAGCGGAGCGCAGGGCAGGGCTGACGCGCGAGTCATCATCCGGTTTTGGATGGAGCTGGCGGCTGACCGTTTGGGTAAGCGCGTTGGCCTTATTGACCACGTCTGATTCCGGCAGCGGCAGCGGCGCGGCGTCGTTCCAGATGATTTGCGAGCAGTCGAACGGCGCAAACGGCGAGTTCTGACGCGTATTCCAGGCGCCTGGCGTGTGGATATTACACATGCCGGTACCCTTCAGGCGCAGCGTATCGCCCACCCTGACGCCGGCCTCGTTCAGCTGTTTGACGCTGGTGGCCTCCACCGTTTGCGCCCCCTTAATCCATGACAGGGTGAATTTAATCGGCATATCCAGCGGAACGAACAGCAGCAGCATTGCAAAGACCAGCGCCGCGCCGCCCGCAATCACCGTGCTGCGCAGCCAGTGCTGCAGCGGGAAGTTTTTAACCTCGTCGTGCAGAGAAAGGTAACGTCCCTGGCGCACGACGTGGCGGTCAAGGTAGATATCAATATCGGTTTTGTGCCCTAAATCCTGGGCAATCCACGGCTGCCAGTGGCGCGGATAAATAAGATCGATAATTCCGAGGGAGATATTGTTGATATGCTCCTGATCGTTCTCGCCAAACAGGCCCCAGCGCTTTGGCGTCCCGCGCAGGCAGTGAATTTCACGTAGTGAGGTCTTTGTCGGATGCGCAAACAGCCCCCACAGCCCGGCCGCCAGCAGCAGGACGCCGCCGCCAGCCAGCCAGGGGACAAAGACGTCCGGTGTTAGCAGGCAGAAGAAAAAGAGCAGGAATGACGCCACGATCAACGCCGCCTCGCGAATGCCGTCCGGACGGTTGAGGGAGTACTCTTCGCGCGTTTCCTGACGAATATTCAGCAGCTCTATCTGCTCCGTCTCTTCACCGCGAATAGAGGCTTGCGTTGCGCTGGCGCGCTCCAGGGCGAAGCGCGGGGCTTCCTGAAGGTACTCGCTCAGGGTGTGCCCATTCAGGGTGATGACCAGCGGCAGCGAGTCGGTATGGATCAGCTCAACGCTGTTTTCGTCGTTGATGTACTGCTCCCAGAACGGCGGGAGATGAACCTCGACGGAATCAAGATAGTAGCGCCATTTATTGGGATCGTCGGTGGTGATGCCGTAGCGGGTGATTGAGCGCGTCACGCACAGTACGGTGTCGCTTTGTGCGTTCAGATTAAGCGTAATAGGAGCGGTCGTGGCACCCGTTGGCCCAGGCGTAAGCTGAGAACGGTTGAGGGTTTCAAGATACTGTTCGACGGTGCTGCGCTCTTCAGACGAGAGCTTGCGCGTGGTTGCACCCGCAAAAGCGTTCAGGAAGGGCAGCCGAAATTGTCGATATACGCGGCGTCTGTATAACCAACCCGCAATTATTGCGCCAGCCAGCACAGCCGCGAGAAAAATCAAAATGGTGCTCATGCTTTCCCCATCTTACTTATCTTCTTACAGGTGTAGTCAGTCGCACCCTGAACATTGAATGAGAATCTGTGGTTGGCTATCGGCAAGTATGGAGTCGAACTTGAGCATTTTGAAGCGCATCCCAGTGATCGACGATGATAGCAAAGCGTTTACTGGCGCGATATCAGCAAATTCCTGGAAACTTTTCAACCTCTTGACATTTGTTTTGAATTGAGAACTGAATCTTGTTACGTTGCAAAAATGTAAATACAGAGCAATTGACATTGCCCAAACCGTGCGGCCTATCGCACAATAAACCCAGTGCACACAGCAAAGACCCTTCAAGATGAGTAAACCATTACAAAAGCCCACGATCCTGAATGTTGAAACGGTTGCGAAATCTCGCCTGTTTAATGTCGAGAGCGTGGATCTCGAGTTCAGCAACGGCGTGCGTCGCGTTTATGAACGTATGCGACCTTCCGCGCGCGAGGCGGTGATGATCGTTCCCATTGTCGACGATCATCTGATCCTGATCCGCGAATATGCCGTAGGCACAGAATCGTACGAGCTTGGCTTCTCAAAAGGCCTCATTGACCCGGGCGAAACCGTGTTTGAAGCGGCAAATCGCGAGCTTAAAGAAGAGGTGGGTTTTGGTGCGAATGAACTGTCGTTCCTGAAAAAGCTGAGCATGGCGCCTTCCTACTTTTCCAGCAAAATGAATATCGTGGTGGCCGAAGATCTCTACCCAGAAAAGCTGGAAGGGGATGAGCCGGAACCGCTGCCGCAGGTTCGCTGGCCGCTGGCGCACCTGATGGATCTGCTTGAAGACCCGGACTTTACTGAAGCCCGCAACGTGAGCGCGTTGTTCCTGGTGCGGGAGTGGCTGAAGGCGCAGGGCCGGCTGTAGCGCAAAAAAAAGCCGGGTGGCGGCTTCGCCTGACCCGGCCTACGTTCATGCCCGGTTTTACCGGGCATTTTTATGCTTAAAACAGCTCGTGCGTCTCGCCGTTATCAATCAGCGTCGTTCCCACCTCATGCACCGCCTGCGTGGTTGGCTGCGTACCTTCGATGAAATACTCCGTGCGGCTGTTGCCGCCATTGGCCAACTGGCCGGTGCTGCGATCGATATTGACCGTCACAATGCCCGGCGGCGGGGTCAGCGGCTGTTCCGGCACGCCCTCGAGGACGGCCTTCATGTACGCGTCCCACGCGGGCTGTGCGCTCTTCGCGCCGCCTTCGTAGCCGGAAATCTGATCTTTAATCGCGCCAGATGCCGTGGTGCGGCCCAGGTCACGACGGTGATCGTCAAACCCGATCCATACGGACGTCACGACGCCCGGGCCATAGCCTGAGAACCACGCATCCTTCGAGCTGTTGGTGGTCCCGGTTTTGCCGCCGATGTCGTGGCGCTGCAGGTCACGGCCCGCTCGCCAGCCGGTTCCCTGCCAGCCCGGTTCGCCGAAGATATTGGTGTTCAGCGCGCTTTTAATCAGGAATGACAGCGGCGTGTTGATGACGTGCGGGGCATACTCCTGCGCGCCCGCCTGCGCCACCAGCGCCTGATTGGCCTGCTCCAGCTGCGGCTTCGGCACGGCCAGGTTCTGCTGTTCCTGAGAAATGGCAACGTCTTCCATGTCCTTGTTCTCAAGCACGTTTGATTTCGGCGTATCGCCGTAAATCACAGGCAGGTCGCACTCTGGGCAGGCAATTTTCGGTTTTGCCTCAAAGAGTACGCCGCCCTGGTCATTTTCGATTTTGGTGATGAAATACGGATCGACCAGGAAGCCGCCGTTGGCCATGACCGAATAGCCGCGCGCGACCTGAAGCGGCGTAAAGGAGGCCGAGCCCAGCGCCAGCGATTCGGTGTGCACAATGTTCTGCGCCGGGAAGCCGAAGCGCTGCAGATACTCTGCCGCATAGTCGACGCCCATCGCGCGCATGGCGCGAACCATCACCACGTTTTTCGACTGTCCCAGACCCTGACGAAGACGAATCGGGCCCGCATATTGCGCCGGAGAGTTCTTCGGCTGCCAGTCGGAGCCTGCACCGGCATCCCAGCGGGAAATCGGCACGTCGTTCAGAATGCTGGCAAGCGTCAGCCCTTTATCCATCGCGGCGGTGTAGAGGAACGGCTTAATGTTCGAGCCGACCTGACGCAGGGCCTGCGTGGCGCGGTTGAACTTGCTCTGGTTGAAATCAAAGCCGCCCACCAGTGCCATGATGGCGCCGTTCTGCGGATTAATGGAGACCAGCGCGGAGTTCACGTCCGGCACCTGCGCCAGCCACCAGGTATCGCCTACCTGACGCACCCAGATTTGCTGCCCGGCCTGCACCGCGTCGGTTACTTTGCGCGGCGTTGGGCCCTGCAGCGTGTCGGAACGGTACGGACGCGCCCAGCGGATGCCGTCCATGCGCAGCGACACCGAGGTGCCGTCGGCCATCATGGCGACCGCTTCCTGTGGATTCGCCTCGGTGACCACGGCCGGCAGCAGCGGGCCATACGTCGGCAGCGACTTCAGCGAATCGGTGATTTTTTTGCTATCCCATGCGCCTTCGCCCACTTTCCACAACACGTTCGACGGGCCGCGGTAGCCGTGGCGCATGTCGTAGTCCATTACGTTATTGCGTAGCGCCTGCTGTGCCGCCTGCTGCACTTTACGGGTGACGGTAGTGTAGACGCGATACCCGTCTTCATAGGCATTCTCACCGTAGCGGCTCATCATCTCCTGACGAACCATTTCGGTGAGGTAAGGCGCGGAGAAGGCGATCTCCGGCGCGTGGTAATTGGCGTCAATCACCTCGCTGCGCGCCCGATCGTACTCGCTTTGGCTGATGTAGCCCTCGCTCAGCATGCGGGACAGCACCACGTTACGGCGCGCGGTTGCGCGGTCCAGCGAGTAGAGCGGGTTAAACGTTGACGGCGCTTTTGGCAGGCCAGCAATGGTGGCCATTTCGCTTAAGGTCAGCTGGTCAATCGGCTTGCCGAAGTAGACCTGCGCCGCAGCACCCACGCCATAGGCGCGGTAGCCAAGATAGATCTTGTTGAGATAGAGCTCGAGGATCTCATCTTTGTTCAGCAGCTGCTCAATGCGGATCGCGAGAAACACCTCTTTGATCTTACGCATCAGCGTTTTTTCAGGGCTGAGGAAGAAGTTACGCGCCAGCTGCTGCGTAATCGTACTCGCCCCCTGGGACGCGTGGCCGGAGAACAGCGCCACGCTGGCGGCGCGGAAAATACCCACCGGGTCGACGCCGTGGTGCTCGTAAAAACGGCTGTCCTCGGTCGCGATAAAGGCTTTCACCATCACAGGGGGGATTTGGTTTAAGGTCAATGGGATACGGCGTTTCTCACCGTATTGCGCCATCAGCTCGCCATCGGCGCTGTAGACCTGCATAGGGATCTGGAGCCGCACATCACGCAGTGTGGCGACATCGGGCAGCTGCGGCTCAATATATTTGTACAAACCATAAATCGAGCCTGCTCCCAGCAGAATGCAACAGACTGCAAGGGTCAATAAATACTTTACGAACTTCACCGGAGATTTCCCATTTGGTTCCACTTGGGCAGTTTCTAAACAATCGCGCGGTAGTATAAAGGCAAGCCTGATTCATTGATATAGCCGTCAAACCGACGGGCGATAAGGAGATCGTGAAGCATGGCTTTTAAAACGTGGCAAACGGGCGTTCATATTCAACAAGATAAGGTGCTGATTGTTGCGCTAACGCGCGAGAAACGGGCCTGGCGTCTGCGGCGCTGGTGGGCCGTTCCGCTGGCTGAGGGCATTATCCGCGACGGGAAAATCATCGAACCACAGCGGCTGACTGATGCCCTGCGCGGCTGGCGGCAAACGTTGCCGCACTACCACCGGATATACCTCTCATTTCCCGCCTCGAGGACGCTGCAAAAAATCCTGCCGCGTCCTGCGCTCGCTCTGCGCGACAGCGAACAGGCGTCGTGGATCGGCTCGGCCCTGTCACGCGAGCTGGAAATGCCCGCTGACGCCCTCTGCTTTGACTATACGCAAGACACCTTCAGCAATAGCTATCACGTAACGGCCGCACAAAATAAAGAGGTCGACGCGCTTCTGGCGCTGGCCGAGGCGCTGCGCCTGCGGCTGGTGGCGATCGTGCCGGATGCGGGGGCGCTGAAGAACCTTCTTTCAGCCGTTGCGCCTGCGCAGTGCGTTGCATGGCGGGATGAGCTCCAGTGGCTATGGGCGATGCGCCACCAGTGGGGAAGACGGCCGGTGACGGAGGCTGCCCATATTGCCGATCTGGCGGCGCTCCTCGCGCTTTCTGTTCACGAGATAGCCCTGTTTGACGACGCCCGCGCTCCGTGGGAAACCGTTGCGCGCTGCCAGCCCCCGCTGCCCGACGGCGCGGATTTTACCGTAGCCATCGCGCTGGCGATGAGCGAGGCGCAGCCATGAGAACGGCGAATCTCTTTCCGTGGCGTCCGCGCAGGCAGGCGCGCTGCCTGCGCGTCTGGGGCGGGATAGTGGCTGTCTCGCTGCTGGCCATCGTGGCCATCATCGGCGCGCTGCGCGCAGACAGGGCCCTAACGCTGCGGGCGCAAAACAGCGTAGTCGCGGGCGTGAGCGAGGTGAATCGAACGCTTGCGGCCCGCCGGGCGCAGTGGGGCTCCACGCAAACGCAGGCCGTGGAGCCGACGCTTCCTCCGGTGCCGTGGCCAGCGGCGCTGGCGTCCGTTGCCGTTGTGCTTCCTCCGCAGGCATGGCTGAGCGAGCTTCGCTATCAGCCGCCCTCGCTGGTGCTAACGGGATATGCTACCGCGCTTCCGGCGCTCTCCGCCCTGCGGGGCGAACTCGGGAAGATCGTGGGGTTCACTCCCGGCAAAACGGGTGAATTACAGCAGGATGCTGAAGGGCGCTGGATGTTCACTTTTCAGGTGAAAAGCCGGGGGTAGCGCATGGACAGCATTTTTGAACGCTGGTGGGAATGCCGCCGCGAGGTGCGTGCGCTCTGTTGGGGGCTGGCTTGCCTCGTCGTAATCACGACGGCATGGGGGATTTTCCTCAAGCCGCTAAACGGGCAGCTTGCCGAGCGTCAGGGGCTGCTTAAACAGGCACTCTCTACTCATGCCGCGCTGTGGCCCGCTGCCATGAAGGTCGCCCAAGGCACAACGCCCGACGCTCGCGTCGTACAGCCATTTTCACCGCTGGCTTTTCAGGCGAACGGTGCCACGCTGGTGCGCTGGAAGCCGCTGCCCGCGGGCGGGGAGCTTACGCTTGAGGCCGACTGGTCACGCATCCCGGATATTTTCGACCGGCTGGCGCAGCAGAGCGCTGGGGTGAACGCCTTTGTCATCGCGCCGCACGGCGGACGGTTACGCATCACTCTGCAGCTGGAGCTTCATCATGGAACGTAACGGACGGCTGCTGCTGTTGAGCGCCCTGTTTTTGCTGACCGGCATGCGCGATCCCTTCCGTCCGCCGGACGATACCTGTGCGGTAGGGCAGCTGGCGCAGTGGCGCTATCAGGGAATCGTTAGCGGCCTGGGTATTGTGCAGAGCGGGAATAAGCGGTGGCATCGCGTGAAGCCGGGCGACCGGCTGCCGCCGGGCTGGCGGGTTATCTCTCTGGACGAAAAGGCGCTGGTCGTTGAGGTCGGCGAAGGGTGCGATCCCAAACGGTGGGTCTGGCAACGAGAAGGAATAAAAAAAGATGAAGGTAAGTATAGCGTTCGTACTGATCATACTGTGCAAACCGCTGTGGGCCGCGACGCCAAAGCCGGTCACCCTCGCGGTGGATGATGTGCCCGTTGTGCAGGTGCTTCAGGCGCTGGTTGCCCAGGAGAACCGCAATCTGGTGGTCTCACCCGACGTTGGCGGCTCCCTGTCGCTGAATCTTACGCGCGTGCCCTGGCGGCAGGCACTGCAGACGGTGGTCAACAGCGCTGGGCTAGTAATGCGCGAAGAAGGCGGCATTTTTTATGTCAACACCGCGGCGTGGCAGCGCGGGCAGCAGGCACAAAAGGAGCAGGACAAGGCGCGAAGGCAGCTTGAGGCTCCGCTGGTGTCGCACAGCATTCCCTTTTCCTATGCGGACGCCGGAGAGCTTCAGAAAGCCGCGGAAAAACTCCTGAGCCCTAAAGGGAGCTTATCCGTCGACAAACGCACCAACCGCCTGCTGGTACGGGATACCCGGGCGACGCTTGACGCGCTACAGCGCTGGGCCGAGCAGATGGACCTGCCCGTCGAGCAGGTAGAGCTTGCGGCGCACATCGTGACCATCAACGAAAAAAGCCTGCGCGAGCTGGGCGTGAAGTGGAGTCTGGCGGAGGCGACGGACGCGGGCAAGATCGGGCAGGTGACCGCGCTCGGCGCAGATCTGTCGGTCGCGAATGCCACAACCCACGTCGGGTTCAACATTGGTCGCATCAACGGCAGGCTGCTGGATATGGAGCTATCGGCGCTGGAGCAAAAGCAAAAGGTGGATATCATCGCCAGCCCGCGCCTGCTGGCGTCGCATATGCAGCCGGCCAGCATTAAGCAGGGCAGCGAGATCCCTTATCAGGTTTCCAGCGGAGAAAGCGGTGCAACCTCGGTGGAATTTAAAGAGGCCGTGCTGGGGATGGAAGTCACGCCGGTTGTTCTGCCGGGAGGCCGCGTGCGCCTTAAGCTGCACATCAGCGAAAACATGCCGGGGCAGGTACTGCAGCAGGCGGACGGCGAAACGCTGGCGATTGATAAGCAAGAGATTGAGACGCAGGTGGAAGTCAAAAGCGGAGAGACGCTGGCGCTGGGCGGTATTTTTTCGCAAAAAAATAAAACGGGCCGCGACAGCGTGCCGGGGCTGGGCGCTATTCCCTGGCTCGGTCAGCTGTTTCGCCACGACGGTAAAGACAACGAACGCCGGGAGCTGGTGGTATTCATTACGCCGCGTCTGGTAGGGATTCATTAATGGATAACGATCCCCGCAAGGATTTTGCAGCCAGTTTGTTGCAGATGTTTGACGTGGGGCATGAATTAGCATACAAGGAGTACCGATTCGAGTTGGACTTACGTCTTGATACGCTATGCGTTTGGCGCGGTGATTTAATCAGTTGCCAAACAAGCCGGAGTATTGAGATAATTTTTAGTCTGACTCTCGCTCTATTGCATATGAGGTTTCAGTTCATGTCCTGCTACGCGAGGTGTCTGCGAAGCGGGGATTACCATTAACGAATAGTCTTAGTAGTACCGAAAAAATGGCAGAGAAACGCAATATCTTTCTGGTTGGGCCTATGGGTGCCGGCAAAAGCACTATTGGGCGTCAGTTAGCTCAACAACTCAATATGGAATTTTACGATTCTGATCAAGAGATTGAGAAACGAACCGGAGCTGATGTGGGCTGGGTCTTCGATGTAGAAGGCGAAGAAGGTTTCCGTGACCGAGAAGAAAAAGTGATCAACGAACTCACGGAAAAACAGGGCATTGTGCTCGCGACTGGCGGCGGCTCTGTGAAATCTCGCGAAACCCGCAACCGTCTCTCCGCCCGTGGCGTTGTGGTCTATCTTGAGACGACCATCGAAAAACAGCTGGCACGTACGCAGCGCGATAAAAAGCGCCCGCTGCTGCAGGTGGAAACGCCGCCACGTGAAGTTCTGGAAGCCCTGGCTGGTGAACGCAATCCTCTGTACGAAGAGATTGCAGATGTGACCATTCGTACTGACGACCAGAGCGCTAAAGTGGTTGCAAACCAGATTATTCATATGCTGGAAAGCAACTGATTCTGGCTTTATATACACTCGCCTGCGGGTAAAAGCATTATTAAGGTGGATGTCGCGTCATGGAGAGGATTACAGTTACTCTCGGGGAACGTAGTTACCCTATCACCATCGCGGCTGGTTTGTTTAACGACCCAGCTTCCTTCTTACCACTGAAAGCGGGTGAACGGGCGATGTTGGTAACCAACGAAACCCTGGCTCCGCTTTATCTCGACCGCGTTCGCCACCTGCTTGAACAGGCGGGCGTAGACGTCGACAGTGTGATTCTGCCTGATGGCGAGCAGTATAAAAGCCTGGCGGTACTTGATACCGTCTTTACCGCATTACTGCAAAAACCGCATGGTCGCGATACAACACTGCTTGCCCTGGGCGGCGGTGTTGTGGGCGATCTGACGGGTTTTGCCGCCGCCAGCTACCAGCGTGGCGTGCGCTTTATTCAAATTCCTACCACGCTGCTTTCGCAGGTCGACTCCTCTGTTGGCGGTAAAACGGCGGTGAACCATCCCCTCGGCAAAAACATGATCGGCGCGTTCTACCAGCCGGCATCGGTTGTTGTGGATCTCGACTGCCTGAAAACCCTGCCAAAACGCGAGCTGGCCTCCGGGCTTGCTGAAGTGATCAAGTACGGCATCATTCTTGACGGTGAGTTCTTTAACTGGCTGGAAGAGAACATGGATGCGCTGCTGCGCCTTGACGGTTCGGCAATGGCGTACTGCATCCGCCGCTGCTGTGAGCTGAAAGCGGAAGTTGTCGCGGCTGACGAGCGTGAAACGGGCTTACGTGCTTTACTCAATCTGGGGCACACGTTTGGTCACGCTATTGAAGCTGAAATGGGCTATGGCAACTGGCTTCACGGAGAAGCCGTCGCGGCGGGCATGGTGATGGCGGCGCGTGCGTCTGAGCGCCTCGGTCAGTTTAAGCCGGAAGAGACGGCGCGCATTATTGCATTGCTTGAGCGCGCAGGCCTGCCGGTGGCTGGGCCGCAGGAGATGTCAGCGCAGGCGTATTTACCCCACATGATGCGCGATAAAAAAGTATTGGCAGGTGAGATGCGTCTTGTGCTCCCGCTTGCAATAGGGAAAAGTGAAGTGCGCGGTGGAGTACCGCACGATGTTGTTCTTGGCGCTATTGCTGATTGCCAGCAGGCGTAACTACTAGAAAGGTCAGGCCACTTTTACGGGTGGTCGTTTAGCTTCAGGTGAAATGCAAAGTCGTTGGCATAAGCCTTTGAGTGGGGTGTTAAATGGATGAATTCAAACCAGAAGACGAGCTGAAACCCGATCCCAGCGATCGTCGTACTGGTCGTTCTCGTCAATCTTCAGAACGTGATAACGAGCCGCAGATCAATTTTGACGATGTCGATCTGGATGCAGACGATCGTCGCCCTTCGCGCAGCCGCAGCGCGCGCGATGAGCGAGCAGAAGAGGGTTATGAGTCCGAAGAAGAGTCAATGGACGAAGAGCCTGTAGAGCGTCGCCCGCGTAAACGTAAAAAAGCCGCAGCCCAAAAGCCAGCCTCCCGACAGTACGTCATGATGGGGCTGGGCGTTCTGGTTTTACTTCTGCTGATTATCGGCATTGGTTCAGCCCTGAAATCGCCTTCCTCAACCTCAGGTCCGCAAACCGCGTCCACTGAGAAAAATATCGACCTGTCCGGTTCTGATGCAACCGACCAGGCTAACGGCGCGCAGCCAGCACCGGGAACCTCGCCTGTCGAGCAGACTGCCGGAAATACGCCAGCGCCGCAGGACGTCTCGCTGCCACCGGTTTCCTCTACCCCGACTCAGGGCCAGGCACCGGCTACGCCTGAAGGCCAGCAGCGCGTTGAGGTTCAGGGCGATCTGAATAACGCGCTGACCCAGCCGCAAAATCAGGAGCAGATGAACAACGTCGCCGTGAGTTCTACGCTGCCGACTGAGCCTGCGACCGTTGCCCCGGTTCGCGGCGGTAACGCTCAGCCGCAAACTGCCGCAGCGGAAACCAAACCGCGTCAAACGCAAACTGCGCCGCGTCAGGAACGCAAGCAGGTGGTGATTGAGCCGAAGCGTGAAACCAAGCCGCAGACCGTGGCGAAAGCGCCTGAAGCGAAAGCCTCCGCGCAGCCGAAACGCACCGAAACGGCTGCTGCCCGTGAGCCGGTAAAAGCGCCAGCGGCAACGCCTGCGCCAAAAGCCACGGCAACCACCACCGCGCCAGCGGCCACGGCTGCTCCTGCCGCCGCGGCAACCAGCTCTGCTGCGGGTAAAACGACGGGTAACGTCGGTTCCCTGAAGTCTGCACCAGCCGGCAACTACACGCTGCAGCTGAGCAGTTCGTCTAACTATGACAACCTCAACGGTTGGGCGAAGAAATCGAATCTCAAAAACTACGTGGTCTATCAAACGACCCGCAACGGACAGCCATGGTATGTGCTGGTGAGCGGTGTTTATGCGTCTAAAGACGAAGCTAAACGTGCCGTTGCGGCGCTGCCAGCCGATGTTCAGGCGAAAAACCCGTGGGCGAAGCCGATTCATCAGGTCCAGGCCGATCTGAAGTAATGTTTAAAGCGCAGGATGCTGTCGGAGCTTTCTCCACAGCCGGAGAAGGTGTAATCAGTTAGTCAGCATGAAAAAAAATCGCGCTTTTCTGAAATGGGCAGGGGGCAAATACCCCCTGCTCGATGATATTAAAAAACACCTGCCGAAAGGCGAGTGCCTCATTGAGCCCTTTGTTGGGGCGGGATCGGTGTTTCTGAACACCGATTTTTCTCGTTATATCCTGGCGGATATCAACAGCGATCTCATTAGCCTCTATAACATCGTTAAGCTGCGTACCGACGAATACGTTGAAGAGGCGCGCAAGCTGTTTACGCCTGAAAATAACAACCCGGACGTCTATTACCAGTTCCGCGCTGAGTTTAATCAGTGCCAGGATCCGTTCCGTCGCGCGCTGCTGTTCCTTTACCTCAACCGTCACGGCTACAACGGGCTGTGCCGCTACAATTTACGCGGTGAGTTTAACGTGCCGTTTGGTCGCTATAAGCGCCCTTACTTCCCGCAGGGCGAGCTGTACCATTTTGCTGAAAAAGCGCAAAACGCCGAGTTTCACTGCCTCTCCTATGCCGAGTGCATGGAAAAGGCGGATGCAAAATCCGTGGTGTATTGCGATCCGCCTTACGCCCCGCTGTCGGCTACGGCGAATTTCACGGCGTACCACACCAATAGCTTTAGCCCCACCGAGCAGGCGCATCTGGCGCAAATGGCGGAAAAGCTGGTCAGCAAAAGAATTCCGGTGTTAATTTCGAATCACGATACGCCTGATACGCGCGAATGGTACAAAGCCGCGCAGCATTTTCAGGTAAAAGTGCGGCGCAGCATAAGCAGCAACGGCGGCACGCGTAAAAAGGTGGACGAACTTCTGGCTCTTTATCGCCCCTGAGCCGTTTTGCCCGCCGGTAAATACATTTCAAGGAGATGCGGATGAAACAGTTTTTGATTGCTCCCTCAATTCTATCGGCCGATTTTGCCCGCCTGGGGGAAGACACCGCTAAGGCTCTCGCGGCTGGCGCGGATGTCGTCCATTTCGACGTTATGGATAACCACTACGTTCCCAACCTGACCATCGGCCCGATGGTGCTCAAGGCGCTACGCAGCTACGGCATTACCGCGCCGATTGATGTGCATCTGATGGTGAAGCCGGTCGATCGCATCGTGCCGGATTTTGCCGCCGCGGGGGCCAGCATCATCACCTTCCACCCGGAAGCATCCGAGCACGTGGACCGCACCCTTCAGCTGATTAAAGAAAACGGCTGTAAGGCAGGCCTTGTCTTTAACCCGGCTACGCCGTTGACCTACCTGGACCACGTCATGGACAAGCTGGACGTGATCCTGCTGATGTCCGTTAACCCTGGGTTTGGCGGCCAGTCGTTCATTCCGCATACGCTGGACAAGCTGCGCGAAGTGCGTCGCCGTATTGATGAATCTGGCTATGACATCCGTCTGGAAGTGGACGGCGGGGTGAAGGTCAACAACATTGGTGAAATTGCTGCCGCGGGCGCGGATATGTTCGTTGCCGGTTCAGCCATCTTCGATCAGCCAGATTACAAAAAAGTGATTGATGAAATGCGCCAGGAGCTGGCGAAGGTAAGTCATGGATAAATTGCAAAAAACACGGGGTATCGCTTTTGACCTCGACGGCACGCTGGTGGATAGCGCGCCGGGCTTAACGAGCGCCGTAGACCAGGCGCTGTACGCGCTTGAGCTGCCCGTTGCGGGTGAAGAGCGCGTTGTGACGTGGATTGGCAACGGCGCGGATGTGCTGATGGAGCGCGCGCTGACCTGGGCTCGCCAGGAGCGCGCGTCGCAGCGTTCCGCGCAGGGTAAGCCGAGCGTTGACCACGCGGATATCCCCCAGGATGAGCAGCTGCGCATTCTGCGTAAATTGTTCGACCGGTTCTACGAAGAGACGGTCGAAGAGGGCAGTTTCCTGTTCCCGGAAGTAGCAGAAACGCTGAGCGCGCTGCATGCCAAAGGCATTCCGCTGGGCCTGGTGACCAATAAGCCGACGCCGTTTGTTGCGCCGCTGCTGAACGCGCTGGATATCGCGAAATATTTCACCGTGATTGTTGGCGGTGATGACGTGCAGAATAAAAAGCCGCATCCGGAACCGCTTCTGCTGGTGGCAGGAAAATTATCCTTAGCGCCTGAAGAGCTGCTCTTTGTAGGGGATTCCCGCAATGATATTCTGGCTGCGAAAGCGGCAGGCTGTCCTTCCGTTGGCTTAACCTATGGCTACAACTACGGTGAGGCCATTACGCTGAGTGAGCCGGACGTAGTGTTCGATCGCTTCAACGATTTATTGCCCGCGCTCGGGCTCTCGCAAAGTGAACATCAGGAATTGAAAAATGACTAAGCCCATCGTTTTTAGTGGCGCACAGCCGTCAGGTGAATTGACCATTGGTAACTACATGGGTGCGTTGCGTCAGTGGGTAAACATGCAGGACGATTATCACTGCATCTACTGCATCGTTGACCAGCACGCCATTACGGTTCGCCAGGACCCGCAGCAGCTGCGTAAAGCGACGCTGGATACGCTGGCGCTCTACCTGGCATGCGGTATCGATCCTGAAAAGAGCACGATCTTCGTGCAGTCTCACGTGCCGGAGCACGCGCAGCTGGGCTGGGCGCTGAACTGCTACACCTATTTCGGCGAGCTAAGCCGCATGACGCAGTTTAAGGACAAATCGGCCCGCTATGCCGAGAACATCAACGCCGGTCTGTTCGACTATCCGGTGCTGATGGCCGCCGATATTCTGCTGTATCAAACCAATCAGGTCCCCGTTGGTGAAGACCAGAAGCAGCACCTGGAGCTGAGCCGCGACATCGCCCAGCGCTTTAACGCCATTTACGGCGACGTGTTCAAGGTGCCTGAGCCGTTCATTCCGAAATCCGGCGCGCGCGTAATGTCGCTGCTGGAGCCGACCAAGAAGATGTCTAAGTCAGACGATAACCGCAACAACGTTATCGGCCTGCTGGAAGATCCGAAGTCGGTGGTGAAGAAGATCAAACGTGCGGTGACAGACTCCGAAGAGCCGCCTGTCGTTCGCTATGATGTGAAAGAGAAAGCGGGCGTGTCCAACCTGCTGGATATCCTTTCCGGCGTGACCGGCCAGAGCATTCCAGAGCTGGAGAAGCACTTCGAAGGCAAGATGTATGGCCACCTGAAGGGCGAAGTGGCGGAAGCCGTTTCCGGTATGCTGGTCGAACTGCAGGAGCGCTACAACCGCTTCCGCAACGACGAAGCTTTCCTGCAGAAGGTGATGAAAGACGGCGCGGAAAAAGCCAGCGCACGCGCGTCCGAAACCCTGAGAGCGGTGTACGAAGCGATTGGGTTTGTGGCGAAACCGTAGGTGAAAGCAAAACGGTAACGGCGTTACCGTTTTTAGGGTTTGTTTCCTCTCCCCGTGGGAGAGGGCCAGGGTCAGGGCATCAGGCCGCGTAACCCTTGCATATACCCAAACAAAAAAACCGGGAAATCCCGGTTTTTTTTACGCCTGAAAGACGCTTACTGCTGTGCCGCCGGGCCGCAGCCACCGATGATCTTAGAAATGGAGATCGCCGGGTGCAGCAGGTAATCATAGCTGCAGTTATTTTTGGTGTTTTCAACGTGGCCGGTGCAGGCGGTCAGGGTTGTTAATACGCCGGCCAGAACGGCGACTTTTGCCAGTTTGAACATACTGATTCCTTGTATTCAAATCGATAATAGGTCTAACACGAGGGAATAAATGGAAAAGTTCCATTTCGCGAGCGGTATGTTATCGGCAGCAGTAACAGGGGAGTAGTCCGGTTAAGGACTACTCGAAGAAGGGAGATTGTGCGTCAGTGATGAGAGAACCAGTTCAGCTTCTCGCGCAGTTCCACCACGCGGCCCACGATAATCAGCGCCGGGCTCTCCACCTGCTGCGCCAGGTCGCCTAGCTGCGTCAGCACGCCATCCACCACGCGCTGCTTAATGGCCGTGCCGTTTTCCACCAGCGCGACCGGCATATCCGCTTCCATACCGTGCTCCAGCAGCTTCGCCTGAATCGTCGCGGCCTGGTTCAGCCCCATATAGAACACCAGCGTCTGCTTTTCGGCCGCCAGATTATGCCAGTCCAGCTCGCTGCCGGTTTTCAGGTGGCCCGTCACCAGGCGCACGCTTTGGGCGTAATCGCGATGGGTTAACGGAATGCCGGAGTAGGCCGAGCAGCCTGATGCTGCCGTTATGCCCGGCACCACGGAGAACGGAATGCCCGCGCTGCACAGCGTTTCCAGCTCTTCGCCGCCGCGGCCGAAGATAAACGGATCGCCGCCCTTCAGGCGCACCACGCGCTTGCCCTTCTGCGCTTCGCGCAGCAGGATCTGGTTAATCTCCTCCTGCGGCACGCAGTGGTAGCCCGCGCGTTTGCCGACAAACACGCGGTCGGCGTCGCGGCGGACCAGATTCATAATATCGTCGGACACCAGGCGGTCGTAAACCACGATGTCCGCCTGCTGGATCTGCTGTAGCCCTTTGAGCGTCAGAAGCCCCGCGTCGCCCGGCCCGGCGCCGACCAGCACCACTTCACCGCGATGGTCCAGCGGCTCAGTGAGTAACCGCTCGGTCGTCTCCTCTACGGCTTTCGCGTCCTGATTCGCCAGCGACTGCGCCAGACGGTCATTCACGAAGAACTTCTCCCAGAAGCGGCGGCGCTCGCCCACGGTGGCAAAGGTTTTTTTGACCCTTGAACGGAGCTGGCCCGCATAGCGCGCCACCTGTCCAAGATGCTGAGGAAGTAGCGACTCCAGCTTTTCGCGCAGCAGGCGGGCCAGCACGGGCGAAGTCCCGCCGGACGAGACGGCTACCATCAGCGGTGAACGGTCGATAATCGACGGCATGATGAAGCTCGCCTCTTTCGGCGCATCTACCACGTTGCAGAAGATGCGGCGCGCTTCGCAGGCGTCGCTGACGCGCTGGTTCACCGCATCGTCATCCGTGGCGGCGATGGTCAGCCAGCAGGTCTCCAGTAAGGATTCATCGAACTCCCCCTGAACTCGCGTCAGCATGCCCTCCTGCGCCCAGACGTCGAACTGCGGTGCAAAGGCGAGGGCGTTAACCGTGAGGCGCGCACCGGCCTCCAGCAGCAGGCGCGCTTTGCGTTCAGCGACATCCCCGCCGCCGACGAGCAGGCAGTCGCGGTTGCGTAATTGACAAAAAATGGGCAGGTGGTCCACGAGGTTACCTCACAGCATTCAAGGAGGGGGTAAGAATTGACGTCAGGATAACAGCAGGGATCGTACTGAACATACGGTTTTTCCTGCCGTTACCCATTAGGGGTCATAAGCTTTTCATATTGAAAAGGCGAGGGAATTAGCCTTTCAGCTGCACCTTGCCGTCCTTCACGCGGACGTCGTAGTGCTTCACGGAGTGGCTCTCGTCTTCCATACAGTACCCGTCGGTTAAGCGGAAGCGCTGCTTTTTCAACGGGCTGGCGACCCACAGGTCACCCTGGTGTTCCGCGATGATCCCGCGTGACAACACGCTGGCGTCGAAGAACGGGTCGATGTTGCTGATGGCAAAAACCTGCTCGTCGCGGCGCGGGCGGAAGATCGCCACCTGCTCGTTACCCAGCAGTGCGCAAACGCCGGTTGCGGGCAGAATGTCGTTAATATTGCAGATATCTAACCACTGGCTCATGCGTTTTCCTCCACCAGCGTCACCGGAATGCGTTCATAAGGCGTTGCCGGACGGTGCTGTTCACGCTCTGGCACGACCTGCACGTTCGGATCGCGCTGGGTGCTGTTGATAAAGTGCTTGAAGCGAACCTGTGCGGACGGCGTGTTGACCGTTTCCGTCCATTCGCAAATCACCGCCTCGCGCAGGCGCGTCATCTCTTCTTCCAGATGTGCGTTCAGGCCAAGCTTATCGTCGATGATGACCGATTTCAGATAATCAATGCCGCCTTCGAGATTGTCTAACCACGGCGCGGTGCGGGTCAGCTTGTCGGCGGTGCGGATGTAGAACATCATGAAGCGGTCGAGGTATGTGATCAGCGTGTCGCGGTCGATGTCCGCTGCCAGCAGATCCGCGTGGCGCGGTTTCATCCCGCCGTTACCGCACACGTACAGGTTCCAGCCCTTCTCGGTGGCGATAATCCCCACGTCTTTACCCTGCGCTTCAGCGCACTCACGGGTACAGCCAGACACGCCGAACTTCATTTTGTGCGGAGTGCGGATGCCTTTGTAGCGGTTTTCCAGCTCCACGCCGAAGCCCACGCTGTCGCCCACGCCGTAGCGGCACCAGGTGCTGCCCACGCAGGTTTTCGCCATACGCAGCGCTTTAGCATACGCGTGGCCGGTTTCGAAGCCCGCTTCAATCAGCTGGCGCCAGATTTCCGGCAGGTCGTCTTTCTGTGCGCCAAACAGGCCGATGCGCTGAGAGCCGGTGATTTTGGTGTAAAGGTTAAATTCGCGTGCGATGCGCCCAACCGCCACCAGCCCTTCCGGCGTGATTTCGCCGCCAGCGGAGCGTGGGATCACGGAGTAAGTGCCGTCTTTCTGGATGTTCGCCAGGAAGTTGTCGTTGGTGTCCTGCAGCGGCGTATGTTCCGGCTTCAGAACGTATTCGTTCCAGCAGGAGGCCAGCAGGGAGCCGACGGTCGGTTTACACACTTCGCAGCCGTAGCCCTGGCCGTGTTTTTCCAGCAGCTCATCGAAGGACTTAATGCCCTCTACGCGGATCAGGTGATACAGCTCCTGACGAGAATAGGCAAAGTGCTCGCACAGGTTGTTGTTCACCTCAATACCTTGCTTCGCCAGCTCGGCGTTGAGCACCTGAGTGACCAGCGGAATACAGCCGCCGCAGCCGGTCCCGGCTTTGGTTTCGGCCTTCAGCGCCGCCACGGTGTGGCAGCCCTTGTTGATAGCCGCAACCAGCATGCCTTTGGTGACGTCGAAGCAGGAGCAAATCTGCGCGCTGTCCGGCAGCTTATCAACGCCGATGGACGGCTTGCCGCTGGAAGCGTGAGCCGGAAGGATCAGCGCGTCCGGGTTTTCCGGCAGTTCGATGGCGTTCAGCACCAGCTGCAGGAGGTTACCGTAGTCGCTGGTGTCGCCTACCAGCACCGCGCCGAGCAGGGTTTTGTTGTCAGCGCTGACGGTCAGGCGTTTGTAGATTTCTTTGCTTTCGTCGAGATACACGTAGCTGCGCGCGCCCGGCGTGCGGCCGTGGGCATCGCCGATGCCGCCAACGTCTACGCCCAGCAGCTTCAGCTTGGCGCTCATGTCCGCGCCCTCGAAGGCATTTTCATTGCCGAGGATATGATCAACGGCAACCTGCGCCATTTTGTAGCCCGGCGCAACCAGGCCGTAAACGCGGTTGTTCCAGCTGGCGCATTCGCCGATAGCGTAGATGTCCGGGTCAGAGGTCTGGCAGGAATCGTTGATCATAATGCCGCCGCGCTGGGCGACGGCCAGTCCGCACTGGGTTGCCAGCTTGTCGCGCGGGCGAATGCCGGTGGAGAAGACGATGAAGTCTACTTCCAGATCGCTGCCGTCGGCAAAGCGCATGGTTTTACGCGCCTCGGTACCTTCCTGCACGATCTCTTTGGTGTTCTTGCTGGTGTGAACCTTCACGCCCATGCTTTCAATCTTGCGGCGCAGCTGGTCGCCGCCCATGTGGTCAAGCTGCTCTGCCATCAGCATCGGGGCAAATTCGATGACGTGAGTTTCAACGCCGAGGTTTTTCAGCGCGCCAGCGGCTTCCAGACCCAGCAGGCCGCCGCCAACCACCGCGCCGCGCTTGCTGCGACGGGCGCAGGATTCAATGGCGTTCAGATCTTCAATGGTACGATAGACGAAGCAATCCTGAGTGTCAGAGCCTTTGATCGGCGGGACCCACGGGTAGGAGCCTGTCGCCATGATCAGCTTGTCGTAAAAAACCGTGCGTCCGGCGCTGGAGTGGATCACTTTTTCCTGACGGTTGATGGTGATAGCGCGTTCGCCCACCAGCACCTTCACGCCGTGCTTCTCGTAGAAACCTTCGCGCACCAATGAGAGCTCTTCGGCGGTATGATGGGAGAAGTAGGAAGAGAGATGTACGCGGTCGTACGCCTTGCGGGGTTCTTCACAGAACACGGTAATATCGAACTGGGCGGCGCCGGCTTTATCGAGAAGATCCTCAATAAAGCGGTGGCCGACCATGCCGTTACCGATGATAGCGAGTCTGACTTTGCTCATTTTTGCCTCGATTTCTTTTCTATTACTGCCTACCTTAACGATTCAGCAGGGGCACTTATTGATGCAAATCAAATACGCCTTAACCTACCACCTAGGTGGTAGATGACTGATTTGTCAGGATTTTTATAAGTTGTGGAAATCGCTGGCTTTTCACGGTCGTCGGTTTTATGTACAAAAATGGGTACAATTCCGCAAAGTGTTGTACTCCTAAATTTCAGCCGCGTTTTTCGGGGGAGAGGTATGTCAACGTCACCGCTTTGGCTTGTTCAGAATGTTCGTTTACCGGGTCGTGAAGGGCTGTGGCAAATCGCCATTGAGAACGGTCTATTCGGCGACATCACGCCGATGGACGCAACCCATGACGAAAGTTATGAGGTGTTAAACGGACGCGGTGGCCTGGCCATCCCTCCGTTCATTGAGCCGCATATTCATCTTGATACGACCCAGACGGCGGGCGAGCCGAGCTGGAATCAGTCCGGCACCCTGTTTGAAGGCATTGAGCGCTGGGCAGAGCGCAAGGCGCTGCTCAGCCACGAGGACGTAAAGGTGCGCGTGTGGAAAACGCTGAAGTGGCAGATCGCCAACGGCATTCAGTTTGTCCGTACCCACGTTGACGTGTCCGATCCCTCGCTAACGGCACTGAAGGCGATGCTGGAGGTGAAGCAGGAGGTCGCGCCGTGGGTCACGCTGCAAATCGTGGCGTTCCCGCAGGAGGGCATTCTCTCTTACCCGAACGGCGCGGCCCTGCTGGAAGAGGCGCTACGCCTTGGCGCAGACGTGGTGGGCGCTATCCCGCACTTTGAATTTACCCGCGAGTACGGCGTGCAGTCGCTGCATATCGCCTTCGATCTGGCGAAGAAATACGATCGCCCGCTGGATATCCACTGCGATGAAATCGACGACGAGCAGTCCCGCTTTGTGGAGACGGTAGCGACGCTGGCCTACGAGGCAGGGATCGGCGATCGCGTGACGGCTAGCCACACCACCGCCATGCACTCCTACAACGGCGCGTATACCTCGCGGCTGTTCCGCCTGCTGAAGATGTCGGGCATCAACTTTGTGGCCAACCCGCTGGTGAACATTCACCTGCAGGGGCGTTTTGACGACTATCCGAAGCGCCGCGGGATCACCCGCGTGAAGGAGCTGCTGGAGGCCGGCATTAACGTCTGCTTTGGTCACGACGACGTCTTTGACCCGTGGTATCCGCTGGGGACGGGCAATATGCTGCAGGTGCTGCACATGGGGCTGCACGTCTGCCAGATGATGGGCTATCCGCAGATCGACAGCGGCCTGAACCTGATCACCCACAACAGCGCGCGAACCTTTGGCCTGCGCGATTACGGCATTGAGACGGGGAACCCGGCGAACATGATTATCCTGCCCACCGAGAGCGGCTTTGAGGCGGTGCGCTGCCAGGTGCCGGTGCGCTGGTCGATTCGTCAGGGCAGGGTGATTGCCACCACGCAGCTCGCGCAGACGTGGATTCAGATGGACAGTGGGGGAGAAGAGCTGTTCTTTACCAAAAACAGCCCCTTCGCAGGGCGCGAAGGGGCGTAGGGGTAGGCGTTACGCCGCTGGCGTATTGTGCTGGCGGTGGCGGGTCACGAAGCCCAGGATGAAGCACATCACAAACACCACGGCGTACAGGCCGTTAGCGGTGTGCAGCGCCGCCAGCGGGCCGCTGTGGGCCACGATCGGGCCGGTCACCACGAAGGTCAGCATCGTACCGATGGTGCCGCAGGTCAGTACGAAGTTCACCAGCTTCGGCGAGGCGACTTTGGTCTGCAGCGAGCCCAGGGTGATGATCGAGGTGTAGATTGCGCTGGAGAAGAAGCCCAGGGTCAGGATGAACCACGGCATATGCTCAGGAGAGCCGTTGATGAACAGGTACATCAGCACGGTCGCCAGGCCTGCCAGCACGGTCAGGATGCGCTGCAGGTCGAAGAAGCGCAGGATGAAGCTAAATGCCCACATGCCGAACATATAGGACATCCAGAAGTCGCTCACCAGCTTGCCCGCGTCGTTCAGGCTCATGCCCAGCCCCTTCGCGTATTCCGGGACCCAGGAGATAAAGCCCAGCTGGCCGAGGATGTAGCACAGGGCGGCGATGGAAAGGAACAGCACGCCGATGCCCCACTTCTCTTTGGCAACGGGTTCCGCCGCGGTCTGCGCTTTTTTACCCAGCACCGGGAACTCGCAGCCGAAGGTCAGGATAAAGATCGCCACGTAGACCAGGCCGATACAGGCATACACCCAGTACCACTCGATGCTGCGCGCCAGCAGAACGGCGGCGACCATCGGGAAAATCATCCCGGCCATGCTGAAGAAGGAGTCGGTAAACAGCAGGCGCGCACCGCGCTGGCGGCCCTCATACATGTGGGTAATGAGGAACGTACCGATCGACATGGTGATCCCGCTTACGAGTCCAAGCACGAACATGGCGGCGGAGAACAGGGCGATGCTGTGGCTCAGCATCAGGCCCGCCACGGCGGCGACCATCAGCACAAAACCGAAGCGCAGCTGGGTTTTCAGCGGCACGATTTCCATCAGCCAGGCGTTCAGGAAAATGGAGATCAGGATCCCCGCGTTGAGGAAGGTGAAGGTGTTACTCATGCTGGAAACGGGCAGCTGGAAGTAGTCTGCGATATTTCCCATCACCATCCCGGTGACGATCACCAACGCGCCGGTCAGGGCGTAGGAGAAGAAGCTGATCCATGTGAGCTTGATGCGGTTGCTGTTAGTCATGTCTGGCCTGTTGAAAAAAGAAAAGCGCCGGAGGGCGCTGAGAGCGGGCAAATTCTAGTCTCGAAAGTGATCCATTCCCACCTTTTCAGGAAAATTTACGATCGATTGCAGTTTTTTATGTGATGTTGATCACATAAAAAGTTGTGATAACCAATCGTTTGCGTCGTTACAACTGTTTCAATTTCGTAAAATTAGGTAAAAGTCTGGCCTCGGTCCATACTGCTCTTTAGAATCAAGCCATTCGCTTTATACACTGCGCTTTGTTAAGGAATTTTCATGCTCAAATCAACGCTGGCGGCTGTTGCAGCTGTGTTTGCTCTTTCTGCCGTTTCCCCTGCTGCGCTGGCAGCAAAAGGAGACCCTCACGTCCTGCTGACCACGTCCGCAGGGAATATTGAGCTGGAACTGAATAGCCAGAAAGCTCCGGTCTCCGTGAAAAACTTCCTCGATTACGTGAACAGCGGCTTCTATAACGGCACCACCTTTCACCGCGTGATCCCGGGCTTTATGGTGCAGGGCGGCGGTTTTAACGAGCAGATGCAGCAAAAGCAGCCTAACCCGCCGATTAAAAACGAAGCGGATAACGGCCTGCTGAACAAGCGCGGCACCATCTCCATGGCGCGCACCGCGGATAAAGACAGCGCGACCAGCCAGTTCTTCCTCAACGTGGCGGATAACGCCTTCCTCGACCACGGCCAGCGCGACTTCGGCTACGCCGTGTTCGGTAAAATCGTGAAGGGAATGGACGTGGCGGACAAGATTTCCCAGGTGCCAACCCACGACGTCGGCCCGTACCAGAACGTGCCGTCAAAACCGGTGGTTATCCTCTCCGCAAAAGTTCTGCCGTAATCCCCCTAACGCGGGCGACGTCCTGCCCGCGTCATCCCCCTTCCTGCGAAAGCGCGTTTTGCCGCTTATACTTGTGGCAAACGGACATCTTCAGGGAGGCGTTAAGTGAAAAAACTCACCGACAGGCAAAAATCCCGTCTCTGGGAGCAGCAGCGTAGCGTCAATTTTCAGGCCAGTTGTCTTCTTGAAAAAGGCCATGGTCCTTCAGAGCCCGACATCGAGACGCTGGAGCTTGGGCCTTCTGCGCCCGGCCTGCCCCATCTGTGCCTCATCCACCGCCATTTATATCGCAGAGAAATGAAGCAGGCAGGCGAGTTCCGTACCGACGATATTTCTAAAGGCGACATTCCCTTCTGCCATTTCGAATACATCGAGAAGATGGGAAATGAGCTGATGGCCGATCTGGAAGGCGACAAGTATCTGGTCGGCCTTGAAAAAGACGCATTTGTTGAGAAAATTAGCCACTACTACTGCGAAATCAACATGCTTCACCCGTTCATCAACGGTAACGGCATCGCCCAGCGCGTGTTCTTTGAGCAGCTGGCGATCCACGCGGGCTACGCGCTGGACTGGCGGGATATCGACCCCGAGCGCTGGGTCGCGGCGAACCGCAGCGGCGCAACGGGCGATGTGAGGGACCTGAACGCCATCTTTGCCAAAGTAGTGAGCGACGCGCGGGAAACTGAGTAGAATAGGGCGGCCTTTTTTTCTGGAGCCGCCATGATCCTGCTGATTGATAACTACGATTCCTTCACCTGGAACCTTTACCAGTATTTTTGCGAACTCGGCGCCGAGGTGGTGGTGCGTCGCAATGACGAGATCGCGCTCGCCGATATCGACGCGCTGGCCCCGCAGAAAATCGTCATCTCTCCGGGGCCGTGTACGCCGTCAGAATCCGGCGTTTCGCTGGGCGCTATTCGCCACTGTGCGGGCAGGCTGCCGATTCTGGGCGTTTGCCTGGGCCACCAGGCCATCGCGCAGGTCTTCGGTGCCACCATCGTGCGCGCCGCGAAGGTGATGCACGGCAAAACCTCACCGATTACCCATACGGGCGCGGGCGTCTTCGCGGGGTTAAACAACCCGCTGACCGTGACGCGCTACCATTCTCTGGTGATTGATCCGCCGACGCTGCCCGCCTGCTTCGAGGTGACCGCCCGAAGCGAGACGCAGGAGATCATGGGCATCCGTCATCGGGAATGGGATCTCGAAGGGGTTCAGTTCCACCCGGAAAGCATTCTCAGCGAGCAGGGGCACCCGCTGCTGGCGAATTTTCTCAATCGCTGAATATCTATTGCCTTGCTGTGATTTTTTATGCATATTTTGTGATTATATTTTCACAATCTCTGTGACATAAAATGGATGGGCATGACATGGCAACTGAACAACCCGCAATTACCCGCGCAACATTCGACGAAGTGATCCTGCCGGTTTATGCACCGGCCGAGTTTATCCCGGTGAAGGGAAAAGGCAGCCGCGTGTGGGATCAGCAGGGCAAAGAGTATGTGGATTTTGCGGGCGGCATTGCGGTGACGGCGCTGGGCCATTGCCATCCTGCGCTGGTGGAGGCGCTGAAAACCCAGGGCGAATCCCTGTGGCACACCAGCAACGTCTTTACCAACGAGCCTGCGCTGCGCCTGGGGCGCAAGATCGTTGATGCGACCTTCGCCGAGCGCGTGCTGTTTATGAACTCCGGCACCGAGGCCAACGAAACCGCCTTCAAGCTGGCGCGTTATTACGCCTCCACCCGCCACAGCCCGTACAAAACCAAGATTATCGCCTTCCATAACGCCTTCCACGGCCGCTCGCTGTTCACCGTGTCCGTTGGCGGCCAGCCGAAATATTCCGACGGCTTTGGCCCGAAACCGGCAGATATTATCCACGTGCCGTTTAACGATCTGCACGCGGTGAAGGCGGTGATGGACGATCACACCTGCGCGGTCGTCGTCGAGCCGATTCAGGGCGAAGGCGGCGTGACGGCAGCCACGCCGGAGTTCCTCAAAGGGCTGCGCGCGCTGTGCGATGAGCACAAGGCGCTGCTGGTGTTTGACGAGGTCCAGTGCGGAATGGGCCGCACCGGCGATCTCTTCGCCTATATGCACTACGGCGTGACGCCGGACATTCTGACCAGCGCCAAGGCGCTCGGCGGCGGTTTCCCGGTGAGCGCGGTGCTGACCACTCAGGAGATCGCCTCCGCGTTTCACGTCGGCTCCCACGGCTCCACCTACGGCGGTAACCCGCTGGCCTGCGCCGTGGCGGGCGCGGCGTTTGATATCATCAACACGCCGGAGGTGCTGAGCGGCGTAAGCGCGAAGCGCGAGCAGTTTGTGAAGCACCTTCAGCAAATTGACGCCCAGTACGACGTGTTCAGCGAGATTCGCGGCATGGGGCTGCTGATCGGCGCCGAGCTGAAGCCGCAGTACAAGGGCCGCGCGCGCGATTTCCTGCACGCCGCCGCCCAGGAAGGGGTGATGGTGCTCAACGCCGGGCCGGACGTGATGCGCTTCGCGCCGTCGCTGGTGGTGGAAGAGAAGGATATTGCAGACGGGTTAGTTCGGTTTGCCGCAGCGGTCGGGAAGATCGTCCGGGGATAATCTCACGCGACACACTCAGTACGGCGTGCGTTTTAAAATGCGCGTTAACCAAATCCCGTGATGCGGGCGCTGGCGCCATGCCACCGACGAAATGGTGTGCATGGTGTTCAGGTGGCCCAGCACGCGCTGCAAATGCTGCTCCAGGGTGCTCATCGGCCCGTGGGTCAGCGTTTCCGGCGCTTCCAGAATGTTTGAATCCCCCGACTCGCCCGGCGCATCATACTCCAGCCGCTGCTGACAGCGCTGCAGGCCAATTTCACATGATTGCAAATAGCGCTGCGCCAGATCCGGCGTCAGCATCGTGTGCTCGCGCGCCAGCGTGGTCATGGCGTTGATATGCTCAACGATAAACTGGCTGTGCGTCACCCATAGCCTCATGTCGGCGAGATAGTGCGAGTTAAAGCCCGGCTCCTGCATCGCCTGATTAAGGGAGTTGAACAGGGCGTTGTGCGCCTGATTGACCCGCATGCGCTGATACGCCAGCGGCGAAGGCTGCGGATCGTTGCTCAGGATTAAGCGGATGGCATCCTGGTCGGCTTCGAGCGCGTCGTGGGCGTTCTGGCGCAGCAGCCCGCTCTGCCACTGCGGCCACAGCCAGACCATGCCGCCGAAGGCGATCAGGCAGCCAATCAGCGTATCAACCAGCCTGGCGACGATAAACTGCTCGCCGTTGAGCGTGAGCAGCTGCAGGGTATACACCGCGGTCACCGTAAAGCCGACCATCGCCCAGCCGTAGTTTTTGCGGATGATCAGGTAGCTCACCAGCGTAACCACCAGCATTCCCGCCAGCGTATACCCTTCCGGCACGTGGAAGTGCAGCGTTACGCCCGCAATAATTAGCCCCGCCATCGTGCCGCCCGCCCGGTGCAGAATGCGCACGCGCGTCGCCCCGTAGCCGTTTTGGGTAACAAACAGCACGGTCATGAGGATCCAGTACGGCTTCGGCAGGTGCAGCGCCATGCCCATCAGGCTGGCGATGCTCAACATCACGCTGATGCGCGCGGCGTTGCGCAGGGCTGCGGATTTGAGCGACAGATAGCTTTTCAGGGCGGGCAGCAGCGGCAGGCGCTTCTGCTTGTCGGCCATCAGGTCGCGCGGGTAGAGCGGGCGCTGCGTGCGTAAAACGCGGGCGATGCGGCTGAAGTGCCATGCCGCGAACTGGCCGACCGGGTTATCAGGATGCTGGCGGGCAATTTTCTCCAGCGCGCCGAGCTGCTTTTCCATGCTGAAGCGCGTGGGAAAGCGGTGATACAGAATGTCGTCAGCCAGCACGCGCAGGCGCGCCGAAACCGTCTGCGCGTTCCAGCGGATCACCGCTTCCGCGTGGCTGCGCTCGACCAGCTTCTGCACCTCCTGCGGGTGGTGCAGGCTCACGGAGATATGCTCCTGCAGATCCAGCCCCACCTGGAAGATGCGCAGCAGCCGCTTGTACTCGTGGTTTTTATTCGCGGCGAGCATGTGCAGCTGCTGGTAGCACTGGCTGATGAGATCGACCACCTTCTGCTGGCGCGTCAGCAGCGGCGGCAGGGATTTTTCCGGGTCGGTATGCTGCGTGAGCAGGGTGTATTTGGCTTCGCAGTAGTCGGCCAACTGAACGTAGAGCAGGCTCAGGGATTCGCGCAGCGGCTGTTCCCGCCACAGCCAGAACCAAAACCAGTTGAATACGCCGTACCACAGCGTGCCGAGGGCGTAGATCAGCAGCGGCTCCCATACCGGCATATTGCCCGCGAGGCTTAGGGTGAAAATGGCGGCGATCAGCGAGGCGGGCAGCAGGCGGGCGTGCAGCGAACTGATTTCAGCAGTAACGCCGAGCGTCATCGCCAGTACGGTTAAAATCAGCGGCAGTGGAATATCGCGCGCCAACAGCAGCTGAACGGCGAGGCTACATCCGGCAAACAGGCTGCCGCCAACGATCAGGCGTTTGAAAAAGCGCTTGTGCGGCGTGTCCAGCCCGGCAATGTTGCAGCAGGCGGGCACCAGGGAAAACAGCAGCCCCTGCTGGAGATGCCCAAAAATGAGGCCAACGGCCACGGGCAGGCACAACACCAGCGTTTGTCGCAGTGCGTAGTTTACTTCCGGGTGATAGATCAGCCTGCGCCACATGGGGGATAGAGACAAAAACGGCGTGACACCCTGCGGTGGCACGCCGTTTGACCGGAATTAACGGGTTCCGTAAACCACGATGGTTTTACCGTGTGCAGAGATCAGGTTCTGATCTTCCAGCATTTTCAGAATACGACCCACCGTTTCGCGGGAGCAACCGACGATCTGACCAATCTCCTGGCGGGTAATTTTAATTTGCATGCCGTCAGGGTGGGTCATGGCGTCTGGCTGTTTCGCCAGGTTCAGCAGGGTCTGTGCGATACGACCGGTGACGTCGAGGAAGGCGAGGTTGCCCACTTTTTCAGACGTAACCTGCAGGCGGCGCGCCATCTGCGAAGAAAGACGCATCAGGATGTCCGGGTTAACCTGGATCAGCTGACGGAACTTTTTGTAAGAAATTTCAGCCACTTCACATGCTGTCTTTGCACGAACCCAGGCGCTACGTTCCTGGCCTTCTTCAAACAGGCCCAGTTCACCGATGAAATCGCCCTGGTTCAGATAAGAAAGGATCATCTCTTTCCCTTCTTCATCTTTGATCAGCACTGCCACCGAGCCTTTAACGATGTAATACAACGTTTCCGCTTTTTCACCCTGGTGAATCAGCGTGCTCTTTGATGGGTACTTATGAATGTGGCAATGAGACAAGAACCATTCGAGAGTCGGGTCTGTTTGCGGTTTGCCAAGCACCATGCGCTGTTATCCTCTGTTATAAGCTGTCTCCAGAGCCATACGTTGCATCCTGACTCTGGGTTTGCAATCGAATTCTTACCCATACCTGGGAAGTCGGCCGTCTAATGTGTCGCAGCCAGTAAAGTTTGATGTCCTCTGCATACATGTGTAACGTCAATGTATTACTGTAGCATCCAGAGTGTTTTAGCATAGCTTTTGCCGCGTGTCTCCTGGTGTCTCGCTTCAGCATGATGCAGGTCGCCTTCCGTTGCGAGAAATGTAACGCGCGCGTAATCTGTCACCAAAAATGCAACGTTGGAGTTAATAAATATGCAAGCGCGTGTGAAATGGGTCGAAGGGCTTACCTTCCTGGGCGAGTCCGCTTCCGGCCACCAGATTTTGATGGACGGTAACTCCGGCGATAAAGCGCCAAGCCCGATGGAGATGGTGCTGATGGCGGCAGGCGGATGCAGCGCGATTGACGTGGTGTCTATCCTGCAGAAAGGCCGTCAGGAGGTGACCAATTGCGAAGTGAAGCTGACGTCGGAACGTCGCGAAGAGGCGCCGCGCCTGTTCACGCACATCAACCTGCACTTTATCGTCACGGGCAAAGAGCTGAAAGACGCGGCGGTGGCGCGCGCGGTTGACCTGTCCGCTGAGAAGTACTGCTCCGTGGCGCTCATGCTGGAGAAAGCGGTGAACATTACCCATTCATATGAGGTGATCGAGGCGTGATGCAAGGGGCATCATACGCGTTGATGCCCTCACCCTAACCCTCTCCCACGGGGAGAGGGAATATGCTCACGCGATCTGCTTGCCTTCCATCAGCCGCTGCACCAGCGGCGTCATGATTAACTCCATCGCCAGCCCCATTTTCCCGCCTGGCACCACCAGTGTGTTCATATGAGAAATAAACGAACCCTGCAGCATCGCCAGCAGCCACGGGTAATCAATCCCTTCCAGATTGCGGAAATGGATCACCACGAAGCTTTCGTCCAGAGAAGGAATGCTTTTCGCCGCGAACGGGTTGGAGGTGTCTACCGTCGGCACGCGCTGGAAGTTGATGTGGGTGCGTGAGAACTGCGGCGTCAGGTAGTTGATGTAATCTTCCATGGAGCGCACCACGGAGTCCATTACCGCCTCGCGCGAGTGCCCGCGCTCGCTGATGTCGCGGGTGAGCTTCTGGATCCACTCAAGGTTGACGATAGGCACCACGCCGACCAGCAGATCAACGTGGCGCGCCACGTCATGCTGCGGGGTGACCACGCCGCCGTGCAGCCCTTCGTAAAACAGCACGTCCGTTGGCTCCGGCAGCGGCTGCCACGGGGTGAAGGTTCCCGGAACCTGGTTCCACGGTACGGCTTCGTCATAGGTGTGCAGGTACTTGCGCGACTGCCCCTTGCCGGTCTGGCCGTATTCAATAAACGTCTGCTCCAGCAGGCCGAAATCGTTGGCCTCCGGGCCGAAATAGCTGATGTGTTTGCCCATATCGCGCGCTTTGCGAATGGCCATGTCCATTTCGGGGCGCGTGTAGCGGTGAAAGCTGTCGCCCTCAACCTCTGCCGCCCGCAGGTTGAGCTGGGCGAAAATTTTGCGAAAGGCGAGGCTGGTGGTGGTGGTGCCCGCACCACTCGAACCCGTTACGGCAATAACCGGATGTCTGGCAGACATAGCAACTCCCTGACTGGAAAGATGTAAAGATCAGCCGTGAAACGCGTTGCGGGGCATGATATTGACCGTTTCATGCAGTTCTGACCACACCAGCACCACGTCGCCGCTTTTCAGCTGGCGCTTCACATCGTCGACCTTTTGTTCAAGCGAACGCTCTTGTTCACCATAATCGGTGCCTTCGCGTAATACAAAGCTTTCAATCAGATTATCGAGCGTTTCGGGAGACAGATCCTGCCAGGGGATAATCATTTAACACCTTCCAGATAAGTCGTAAGCCAGTCGGGGATACGCGTCTCCAGCCACATTTTCGGTCGGCGCAGCGTGCCGCCGACGAAGCCGACGTGCCCGCCGTACTCGGTGAGCTGGTACTGCACGTTCGCCGGTAAATGCTCGGGAGCCGGAATCGAGTGATGATCCATGAACGGATCGTCTTTCGCGTGAATAATCAGCGTCGGCTTTGTAATTTGATTGAGCAACGGCATCGCGCTGCACTGGCGGTAATAGTCAATCGCGTCGGCGAAGCCGTGGATCTTTGAGGTAATCAGATCGTCAAACTCGCGCAGGCGTTTTACGCGCTTAAGCTGCTGCAGGCTGACGGGCAGCGTATCCGGATAGGCCTTGAGCTTGCGCGCGGCGTTGGCCTTCAGCAGGTTGAGCAGGTAGCGCTGGTAGACCCGGGAAAAGCCTTTTTCCATATGGTAACTGCACTGCTCGAGCATAAACGGCGCGGAGACGATGACGGCGGCATCCAGCGGAACCGCGTCTTTTTCTTTTGCCAGCAGGCAGGCCAGCATGTTCCCGCCGAGTGAATAGCCGACCGCCGCCGTCGGCACGCGGCCAAAATTATCCCGCAGCCACGTTAAAAACCACGTACCGTCTTCGGTTTCACCCGAATGGTAAATCCGCTTCTGGCGGTTCGGTTCGCCGCTGCATCCGCGAAAATGCATCACCACGCCGAGCCAGCCGCGTTCTTTCGCGGCCTGGATCAGGCCGTGCGCGTACGGGCTGTGCAGGCTGCCCTCCAGACCGTGAAACACCACCAGGCGCGGCTTGTGGCGGGCCTGCTCGGGATCTTCGCTCCAGGCGAGGTCCACGAAGTCGCCGTCCGGCAAATCCAGGCGCTGCCAGTGCGGCGTGAACTGAAGCCGGCGGCGGATCAGGCGCGGCAGCATGGTTTGCAGGTGCGGGTTTGCCGCGCCGCGCATGGGCACGAACTCGGCGCTCTCTTCGCCTGCGATCTCGAAGTCGGACGGGATTATTTGGGTCATAACGGCGATGTTAATTGTTGTCAGTTATTTACGATACCTTCCGAATTGTACCCCGATTAGCCTGGTTTTCCGCAACATGAACTGATCCCGATCACAAATCTTTACCGTGATTATTACTCTCAGGCTAATGATTCCGCTCTACGCTTAATTGATGCCTTTCTCACCAGAGCGCACACTTCACTCAACGTTAAGCAATCAGAATGATGTGCTGAATCAGGAGGTTAATAATGTTATCTGGGCAAACACCTACCCGGCAGTGGAACACTCGACGCACCGAGAAAGCGCGTCGTCTGGCCTCCGTGCCGGTGCAGGGCAAGGTACTGCCAACGGGCGATTTGGTCGCCATGCTGGAAAAATTAATCGCCCCCGGCGACAAGGTTGTGCTGGAAGGCAACAACCAAAAGCAGGCGGATTTCCTTTCCCGCTCGCTTGCTGAAGTAAACCCGCAAATCGTCCACGACCTGCATATGATTATGCCAAGCGTGGGCCGCAGCGAGCATCTGGATATCTTCGAGAAGGGCATCGCCCGCAAGCTGGACTTCTCCTTCTCCGGCACGCAGAGCCTGCGTATCTCGCAGCTTCTGGAAGATGGCCAGCTCGAAATCGGCGCGATCCACACCTACATCGAACTCTACTCCCGCCTGTACGTCGACCTCTCGCCGAACGTGGCGCTGATTGCCGGCTTTAAGGCTGACCGCAAAGGCAACCTCTACACCGGCGCGAGTACCGAAGATACGCCAGCGCTGGTGGAAGCCGCCGCGTTCCACGACGGGATCGTTATTGCTCAGGTCAACGAACTGGTGGACGACGAGTGCGATCTGCCGCGCGTGGATATTCCGGGTTCATGGATTGACTACGTAGTCGTGGCCGACAAGCCGTTCTTCATCGAACCGCTGTTCACCCGTGACCCGCGCCTGATCAAACAGGAACACATCCTGATGGCGATGATGGCGATTAAGGGCATCTACGCGGAGCACCAGGTGCAGTCCCTTAACCACGGGATCGGCTTTAACACCGCAGCGATTGAGCTGCTGCTGCCGACCTACGGCGAACAGCTCGGCCTGAAGGGCAAAATCTGTAAGCACTGGACCCTGAACCCGCACCCAACGCTTATCCCGGCGATTGAGAGCGGCTGGGTCGAAAGCGTGCACTGCTTCGGCGGCGAGCTGGGGATGGAAGAGTACATCCGCGCCCGCCCTGACGTCTTCTTTACCGGCGCCGACGGCTCCATGCGCTCCAACCGTGCCTTCTGCCAGCTGGCAGGTCAGTACGCGGTAGATATGTTCATTGGGTCAACGCTCCAGGTTGACGGCTACGCCAACTCCTCAACAGTGACCCGCGGTCGTCTTTCCGGCTTCGGCGGCGCGCCAAACATGGGCCACGATCCGCACGGTCGCCGCCACGCCACGCCGGCCTGGCTGAACATGATCACCGAACCCGATCCGATGCAGCGCGGTAAAAAACTGGTCGTGCAGATGGTGGAAACCTTCCAGGCGGGCGTGAAGCCAACCTTCGTGGAAAAACTCGATGCGGTGGACGTGGCAAAAGCCTCCGGCATGCCGCTGGCACCGGTCATGATCTACGGCGATGACGTGACCCACGTCCTGACCGAAGAGGGGATTGCCTACCTCTATCGCGCCAAAGACATGGAAGAGCGCCGCGCCATGGTGGCTGCCGTTGCGGGGATCACCGATATCGGCCTGGGCGTTGACGCCAAACGCGTGGCGGAACTGCGCCAGAGCGGCAAGGTTGTTTATCCGGAAGATATGGGCATTCGCCGCACCGACGCTACCCGCTCTCTGCTGGCGGCAGGCAGCGTGTCTGACCTCGTTGAGTGGTCCGGCGGTCTGTATAACCCACCTGCGAAATTCCGGAGCTGGTAATGAAACTTCTGCCCCAGATTCAGGTTGAAGGCGGTGCCGAATGGCTGGCGCGAACCGCCACGCAGTGTCTGATTGACGAAGCGCGACTGAGCCCGAAACCCGGTCTGGTGGACAGCCGGGGGAACGGCGCGCACCACGATTTATCGCTCGCGCTAATGGAGCGCTCCGCGCACAGCCTGACCCCTACGTTTCAGGCGCTGGCGCAGCAGAGCTGGCAGCGTCCGGCTGACGTTGCGCTCAGGCAAACCGTCGGGCGGCTTGGCCGCGAAGGCGAGCAGCAGATGATGAAGGCAACCGGCGGGGTCAATACCCACCGGGGCGCGATTTGGGCGCTGGGATTACTGGTCAGCGCGGTGGCGATGCAGGGCGGCGACGCCTCTGCGCAAACCGTCGCAGACACCGCCGCCCGGCTGGCAAAGCTGCCGGACGACGCGGCGCCGAAAGTGTTCAGCAAAGGGCTGCGCGCCACGCATCGCTACCGCGTACCGGGCGCGCGTGAAGAGGCGCAGCAGGCGTTTCCGCACGTGATGCAGCGCGCGCTGCCGCAGCTTCGCCTCAGCCGCCTGAACGGCAGCAGCGAAGCGCAGGCGAGGCTCGACGCGCTGATGGCGATCATGACGTCGCTCACCGATACCTGCGTGCTGTCGCGCGCCGGAATGGAGGGGCTTGACGCCATGCAGGACGGCGCCCGTGCCGTTTTGCGCGCCGGCGGCTGCGCCACGCCCGCGGGCCAACTGGCGCTGGCAACGTTAGATCGTCAGATGCTGGCACTTAACGCCTCGCCGGGCGGCGCTGCCGACCTGCTCGCCGCCACGCTGTTTCTCGACCGCGTCGAAACGTCTTATTCAAAGCATTAAGAGGATGTTATGGAAAAAATCACATTAACCATGCCCGCCAGCCGCGCGTTAAGCGGTAAGGCGCTGGCAGGGGTTGTTGGTTCCGGGGATATGGAGGTGCTTTTCGCCGCCGAACCGGGCCAGACCTTAACCATCGATATCACCACCTCCGTCGACAACAGCCGCGGCCGCTGGGAAGCCCTGTTTACCCGCCTGCAAACCGTCAGCAGCCTGCCCGCAGGCAAGCTGACCATCCACGACTTCGGCGCGACGCCGGGCGTGGCGCGCATTCGTATCGAACAGGTTTTTGAGGGGGTGAGCCATGCGTGATGACAGCAGCTTTATCGAACTAAAAGCGCGCCAGCGCGCGCAGGCGCTGCTGGACGAGGGCAGCTACCGCGAACTGCTGGATCCGTTTGAAGGCATTATCTCTCCGTGGCTTGGGCCGCAGGGCATTGTGCCGCAGGCAGATGACGGCATGGTCGTCGCGAAAGGCACCATCAACGGCCAGCCTGCCGTGGTGGTTGCCATCGAAGGCGCGTTCCAGGGCGGCAGCATGGGCGAAGTGTCCGGCGCCAAAATGGCGGCGGCGCTGGAGCTGGCGGCGGAAGATAACCGCAACGGCATTCCGACTCAGGCGGTGCTGTGCCTCGAAACCGGCGGCGTGCGCTTGCAGGAAGCCAACCTTGGCCTGGCGGCGATTGCCGATATCCACGCGGCGATTGTTGACCTGCGTCGCTACACGCCGGTGATCGGGATTGTAGCGGGAACCGTGGGCTGCTTCGGCGGGATGTCCATCGCGGCGGCGCTGTGCAGCTACCTGATTGTGACCCGCGAAGCGCGTCTCGGCCTGAACGGTCCGCAGGTTATCGAGCAGGAAGCGGGGATTGAAGAGTACGACTCCCGCGACCGTCCGTTTATCTGGAGCATGACCGGCGGCGAAGTGCGCTATGAAAGCGGCCTGGTGGATGCGCTGGTGGGCGACGGCGTCAACGCGGTGAAAGCGGCGATGAACGACGCGATTGCGAAAGGCGTGCCCGCGAAGCACCGTACCGATAACTACGACGATTACCTGAATCGCCTGACGAACTTCGACACCCGCAAACAGGCCGATGCCGAACAGATTAAAGCGCTTTTTGCCCGGGAGGTGAAATGATGAGTAATTCAATGAGCCGTGGCGAACTCTGGCTGGAAACCCTCGCTCCGAACGCAAAACGTCTTGAAGGATTATGCCCGTCCGTGCAGGCGGCCGACGGCGAGCTGAACGGTGAAGCGGTGCGTTTCGTTGCCGTGGTGCCGGACGCCAACAACCACTTCCCGCGCGCGGCGCAGGGTGAGGTGGGGCTGCTGGAAGGCTGGACGCTGGCGAAGGTGGTCAGCGAAACCGTCGCGGCGGATGCCAATAAAGCCGTGAAGCGCCCGATTGTGGCGGTGATCGACGTCCCAAGCCAGGCCTATGGCCGTCGCGAAGAGGCGTTTGGTATTCACCAGGCGCTGGCGGGTGCCGCTGCCGCGTATGCAAACGCGCGTCTGGCCGGTCACCCGGTGATTGGGCTTATCGTCGGCAAGGCGATGTCCGGCGCGTTTCTGGCGCACGGCTACCAGGCCAACCGCCTGATCGCCTTCAACGATAAGGGCGTGCTGATCCACGCGATGGGTAAAGAATCTGCGGCGCGCATTACGCTGCGTACCGTAGAGGCGCTGGAAAAACTGGCCGCGACGATCCCGCCGATGGCCTATGACATCAGCAACTACGCCACGCTGGGGCTGCTTTCCAGCCTGCTGGACATCAGCAACCCGGATGCACCTTCTGAAAACGATCTGACGCTGGTGAAAACCACCCTGCAACAGGCCATCAACGACGCGCGTCAGGACGCCACGCTGAAAAACCGCCTGGGTGCTGACAACCGCCGCAGCTCTGCCCTCGTACGCGAACGCATGCGGGCAAGCTGGTAAGTAAAAAGAGACCTGCCAGATGCACAACCCCGTGGGCGTACGTTGCGCCCACGCGGGAACCTGCATCCTGAAAATAATAATCATCGCGCCAGTGCTTAAACTTTTTTACTACAGGTGAATTATGACTTACGTAATTGTTCATGCTCTTGCACCGATTTTCGTCATCATGCTGCTGGGATTCTGGGCCGGCAAAGCAAAGATGGTCGATAACAAAAATGTTTCCCTGCTTAATATCTTCGTGATGGATTTCGCCCTGCCCGCCGCGCTGTTCAGCGCGACCGTGCAAACGCCGTGGACCGGCATCGTCGCCCAGTCGCCGCTGATCCTGGTGCTGACCCTGGCGATGTGGATAACCTATGCGGCCATCTACTTCCTCGCGACCAAGGTCTTTAAAAAATCGCCACAGGATGCGGCCGTGCTGACGCTGACCGTCGCCCTGCCGAACTACGCCGCGCTCGGCCTGCCTATTTTGGGCAGCGTGCTGGGGGAAAGCTCGTCTACCTCGCTTTCCGTGGCCGTTTCTATCGCCTGCGGCTCCGTGCTGATGACGCCGTTCTGCCTGCTGATTCTGGAGCGTGAAAAAGCGCGCGCCGAAGGCGGCAACACCGGCTCCACGCTCTCCATGCTGCCGGTGCTGATGTGGCGCTCGATTAAAAAACCGATCGTTATGGGCCCGCTGCTGGGGGTGATCCTCTCCGCTATCGGCATCAAAATGCCGGAACTGGTTCTCGCGGCGATTAAACCGCTGGGCCTCTCCGCAACGGCTGCCGCGCTGTTCCTGACCGGGGTGATCCTCTCTGCCCGCAAGCTGCAGATCAACACCATGGTGATCGCTTCCACCATCGCCAAGCTGCTGATCCAGCCGGCGATTGCCTGGGGTATTGTGCTCATCTTCGGCCTGCACGGCTCCGTGGCAATCACCGCTATCCTGATGATTGCGCTTTCTGCGGGCTTCTTCGGCGTGGTGTTCGGTAACCGCTTTGGCGTGCAGTCGCCGGATGCAGAAGCCGTGCTGCTGTTAAGCTCCGTACTGTGTATCCTGTCGCTGCCGCTGTTTATCTCGCTGACTTCAGGAATGTAATCATGACCACAACGTTACGCCCGCACGACCTCATCTGGCTTTCTGCGCGAGACGCGCTGGAAGGCATCACCGACGACTGGGTAGATGCGGTATGGCATACCGGCCTGCCGGTGGTGGTGCGGCGTGATGTTGATAGCGAAGGCCGTATTCCCGTTGGCGTGCGCGGATTGCGCCGCGACCAGCGGGCGGCCGGATGGGTGAAGCCCGAACGCGTAACGCGCGTGGTGTCACCCGAATCGCTGAGCGTGACCGCCGATCTGCTGCGCTCGCCGTTTGTGACGCAGCCGCCGGTGCAGGTGGCGCTTCAGCTTTCTCAGCAGCCGTGGCCGTGGAAATGGGGGATTACCGGCAGCACCGGCTACGCGCTGGCGACCGGCATTCCGGTTATCCATGCCGACAGCGATCTCGACCTGCTGATCCGCGCCCCGCAGCCGATTTCCCCCGGTGCGTTTGCCACATGGCAGTCGCAGCTTGGCCGCGCGCTGTGCCGGGCAGATACGCAGGTGGATACGCCCGAGGGCGGCTTTGCGCTGGCGGAATGGCTGCGCGACAGCAAAACGCTGTTGAAAACCCGCCGCGGGCCGCGTCTGGTGACGGACCCGTGGCACAGGGAGGCGTGATGAAAATACTGTTTACTTTTCCGGGGCAGGGCACGCAGCATGAAGGCATGCTGCAAAACCTGCCGGGCACCGAGCTGGCTCAGGCTCGCGAGGCGCTGGGGACGGAGGTTGATACGCTGGATAGCGCAGCTTCGTTATCCCATACCCGCGGGGTGCAGCTTTCGCTGCTGATCGCGGGTGTCGCCTGGGCGCGCGAGCTTGAGCGACGCGGCGTAACGCCGGATATCGTCAGCGGGCTGTCCATCGGCGCGTATCCTGCGGCGGTTATCGCGGGCGCGCTGGATTTCACCGACGCGATTAGGCTAGTGGCGCTGCGCGGCGATTTAATGGAGCAAGCCTATCCGCACGGCTACGGCCTGACGGCGATTATGGGGCTGACCCTGCCGCAGGTGGAGCAGCTTATCGACGGTACCGGAACCTATATCGCCAACCTGAATGCCGAAACGCAGATCGTGATTGCCGGAACCGACGAGGGCATGGCGCAGGTGGCGAAGCGTGCGCTGGAGAAAGGGGCGAACAAGGCGCACCGGCTGGCCGTTAGCGTGCCGTCGCACTGCGAACTGCTGGCGGAACCGGCGCAAAAGCTGGAGGCGGCGTTTGAAACGGTGACGCTCTCTCGCCCGCGCTTAGCGTATCTTAGCGGCAGCACCGGCCGCGTCCTCTGGCAGCCGGAGAGGATCGCCGACGATCTGGCGATGAATATGGCTCGCACCGTGCGCTGGCAGGAGGCGATGATTTCCGCCAACGAGCGCGAGGCGCGGCTGGCGATCGAGATGCCCCCCGGCGGCGTGTTAACCTGCCTGACGCGACAGGCGTCCTGGGAAGGCGAGACGATTTCGCTGGAGCGCAGCGGGGTAGACGTGGCGGTGCATTTGGCGGGGCGGCTTCAGCGGTGACTTTTTGCCCGGTCAGGCGCAGCCGGGCAATAACATCAGGCACTGTCCTGCAAACTTCTGGCATACATCCGCCCTTCGGCGGCCAGCGCGCGCAGGCTGGGGTCCTGCTCGCGGTTGCGGGCAAAGACGATGGCGATCAGCTGCTGCATCTGATACGGCTGCGCCAGCTTCAGCAGCTGCACCGAGTTTTCATACACCTTCTTCATCCTGCCCGGCATCAGCGTAAAGCCAACGCCCGCCTGCACCAGGCTCAGCATTGAGAAAATGTCGTTCACGCGGGTGACGATCTCCGGCTCGAAACCGGCGATATGAAAGGCTTCCTGGAACCCGGCGTAGGTGGCAAACCCTTCCGCCAGCGAGACAAACTTTTGGTCCTTGTAGTCCCGCAGGTCCGCAGGCCCGCTGGCGTTCAGCGTGGCGGAGGCCGGAGCGGCAAGGAAGATGTCGTCGTGGAAAAGGGGCAGAACCTCCAGCGTGTTGCGGTCGATGTCGCTTTCAGAAATGGAGATTAAAATCGCGTCCAGCGTGCCCTCGTCCAGCATGTGCAGCAGCGCGTCGTTAGAGCCCATCGTCAGATCCATTTCCAGATCCGGACGGCGCAGCTTCATGCCCATGATCAGGCGCGGCACGGTTTCCAGCGTTAGCGAATAGAGCGTGCCCACGCGCAGGCGACCCTGACCGATGCCCGCAATTTTGCGGGACTCCTCAAGACCGCGCGCCATCACCTGCATCACCTCCTGGCAGTATTCCAGCAGCGTCCAGGCGGAGGGGAGCGCAATCAGGTTACGTCCCTTGTGGGTGAACAGCGGGCAGCGCACGTTCTCTTCCAGCGTGTGCAGCGCGCGGTGCACGCTCACGCCGCTCAGGTTTAACGCCTCGGCGGTGCGCGCAATATTGCCCTTTTCCATAAAGGTCATGAAAATGCCGAGCTTGCGAAACGTAATGTCGCTCGTGATATCGATAGTCATAACCCTCCCCAATGGCCTAGTCGGCCTGCAGCATCGCTTCCAGCTGTTCCTGTGCGTCCAGCCACGCCATCTCACACGCTTCGAGGCTGGATTTCGTTTTCGCCTGGGTTTGCAGGCACTCGGTCAGCTCCGCTTTACGGCTCTGATCGTACAGCCCGCTGTCGCCCAGCTTCTCTTCTACGGCGGCGAGCGTGGCGTTGAGCTTCTCCATCTCTTTTTCCAGACGGGCAATCTCTTTGCGCAGCGGCTGCGTCTGGGTGCGCAGCTCGGCTTCACGGCGCTTCTGATCTTTACGCGCCTGGGCGCTGTTGGCGTTATCTTTTGCCGAGTCGTCCGGCTGGTTCTCCTGCTTCTGCACGTCCGTCAGCCACTGCTGATAGTCTTCGAGGTCGCCGTCGAACGGTTCAACCTTGCCGTCGTGTACCAGGTAGAGATCGTCGGTGGTGGATCGGATCAGGTGGCGGTCGTGCGAGACGACAACCAGCGCGCCTTCGAACTCAATCAGCGCTTCGGTCAGCGCCTGACGCATGTCGAGATCGAGGTGGTTAGTCGGTTCATCGAGCAGCAGCAGGTTCGGGCGCTGCCAGACGATCAGCGCCAGCACCAGGCGCGCTTTTTCGCCGCCGGAGAAGCGCTCGGTGTTTTCGGTGACTTTGTCGCCCTGGAAGCCGAAGCCGCCGAGGTAGTCGCGCAGCTTCTGCTCCATCTCCTGCGGTGCCAGGCGCGCGAGATGCTGAATAGGGGATTCATCGGCGCGTAAAAATTCCAGCTGATGCTGGGCGAAGTAGCCAAGCTTGATGCCCTTTGCCAGGCCAATTTCGCCGCTGAGGGGGTTAAGCTCGCCCGCCAGCAGCTTGATCAGCGTCGATTTACCGGCACCGTTACGCCCTAAAAGACCGATGCGCGAGCCCGGCACCAGGTTGAGCTTGATGGAGTCGAGAATGATACGGTCGGCATAGCCTGCGCTGACTTTCTCCATCTTCAGGAGCGGGTTCGGCAGGCTTTCCGGCGCGCGGAAGCTGAAGTGGAACGGGTTGTCCACGTGCGCCGGGGCAATCATCTCCATGCGCTCCAGCATCTTGATGCGGCTCTGCGCCTGCTTGGCTTTCGAGGCCTTGGCCTTGAAGCGATCGACAAAACTTTGCAGGTGCGCCACGCGCTGCTGCTGGCTTTCGTACATCGACTGCTGCTGCGCAAGGCGCGTGGCGCGCTGGCGCTCGAAGGAGCTGTAGTTGCCGGTGTATTCGAACATCGTTTGCTGTTCGATATGAATGATTTTATCGACGACCGGGTCGAGGAAGTCGCGGTCGTGCGAGATCAGAATCAGAGTGCCCTGATAGCTCTTGAGCCACTTCTCCAGCCAAATTACCGCATCGAGATCGAGGTGGTTGGTTGGTTCATCGAGCAGCAGCAGGTCAGAGCGGCAGATCAGCGCCTGGGCCAGGTTGAGGCGCATGCGCCAGCCGCCGGAGAAGTCGCTGACCGGGCGTTCGAGCTGTTCGTTGCTGAAGCCCAGGCCGTGCAGCAGGCTGGAGGCGCGGGAGCGGATGGTCCACGCGTCGATGGCGTCCAGCTTGCCGTGAACGGTGGCGATGGCGTGGCCGTCGTTGCGCTCGTTCGCGGCGTTAAGCTCTGCCTCCAGCCTGCGGTATTCGCGGTCACCGTCAATAACATAGTCGAGCGCCGGTTCGCTCAGCGCGGGCGTTTCCTGGTTTACCCAGGCCAGCTGCCAGTTTCCTGGATAGGTAAAGTTACCGCCGTCCGCGCTAATCTCGTTTTTCAGCAGCGCCAGCAGGGTGGATTTACCGCAGCCGTTTTTGCCGACCAGGCCCACCTTCTGGCCCGGATTGATGGTGGCGGTGGCGTTATCCAGCAGGACGCGCACGCCGCGACGAATTTGTAACGAGGAGAAAACAATCATAGAAGCGCCGTATGTTCCGACTATGTTAATTTGTCATTATGATAATGTAAGGTGTGGGCGATATTCCCCACCGGGCCGCCATGGTAGCCCAAAACGACAACAATACACAAAAACAGAACCGGGAGGGGAGTGATGTCTCAGACAGCGAAAGTGCTGCTGCTGTATGCCCATCCGGAATCACAGGACTCGGTGGCAAACCGCGTACTGCTTAAGCCGGCTACACAGCTCAGTAACGTGACGGTGCACGATCTCTACGCGCACTATCCTGATTTTTTTATCGATATTCCCCACGAGCAGGAACTGCTGCGCCAGCACGACGTGATTGTGTTCCAGCATCCGCTGTATACCTACAGCTGCCCGGCGCTGCTGAAGGAGTGGCTGGACCGCGTGCTGAGCCGGGGGTTCTCCAGCGGGGTAGGGGGCAACCAGCTGGCGGGAAAGTACTGGCGTAGCGTGATTACCACGGGCGAGCCGGAAAGCGCCTACCGTCATGACGGGCTTAACCGCTATCCGATGAGCGATATCCTTCGTCCCTTCGAGCTGACCGCGGCGATGTGCCGCATGCACTGGATGAGCCCGATTATCGTCTACTGGGCGCGCCGGCAGAAGCCTGAAGAGCTGGCGAGCCACGCTCGAGCTTACGGCGAATGGCTGGCGTCGCCGACGTCGACAGGAGGCCGCTGATGGAAGGATCGAATCTGCTTCTTGCCGGCGTGCTGTTTCTCTTCGCGGCGGTGGTGGCCGTGCCGCTGGCCGCGCGGATCGGCATTGGCGCCGTGCTGGGCTACCTGCTGGCGGGGATTGCCATTGGCCCGTGGGGGCTTGGGTTTATCAGCGACGTGGATGAAATACTCCACTTCTCCGAGCTCGGCGTGGTGTTCCTGATGTTCATCATCGGGCTGGAGCTGAACCCGTCCAAGCTGTGGCAGCTTCGGCGCTCCATCTTCGGCGTTGGCGCGGCGCAGGTGCTGTTCAGCGCCGCGATCCTGGCCGGGCTGCTGATGCTGACGAACTTCTCGTGGCAGGCGGCGGTGATTGGCGGTATCGGCCTGGCGATGTCCTCCACCGCGATGGCGCTGCAGATGATGCGCGACAAGGGCATGAACCGCAACGAGGCCGGTCAGCTCGGCTTTTCGGTGCTGCTGTTTCAGGATTTAGCGGTGATCCCGGCGCTGGCGCTGGTGCCGCTGCTGGCCGGCTCCGGCGACGACCATTTCGACTGGGTGAAGATCTCCATGAAGGTGCTGGCGTTTGCGGGCATGCTGATTGGCGGACGCTTCCTGCTGCGCCCGGTGTTCCGCTTTATTGCCGCCTCGGGCGTACGCGAGGTGTTCACCGCCGCGACGCTGCTGCTGGTGCTCGGCTCGGCGCTGTTTATGGACGCGCTGGGGCTGTCGATGGCGCTCGGGACGTTTATCGCCGGGGTGCTGCTTGCGGAAAGCGAATACCGTCACGAGCTGGAAACGGCTATCGATCCGTTTAAAGGGCTGCTGCTCGGGCTGTTCTTTATTTCGGTGGGCATGGCGCTGAACCTGGGCGTGCTTTATACCCATATGCTGTGGGTGATCGTGAGCGTCGCGGTGCTGGTGGCGGTGAAGACGCTGGTGCTTTACGGGCTGGCGCGCATTTACGGCCTGCGCAGTTCGGAAAGAATGCAGTTTGCCAGCGTGCTGAGCCAGGGCGGCGAGTTCGCGTTCGTGCTGTTCTCGACGGCGTCGTCCCAGAAGCTATTTAAGGATGACCAGATGGCGCTGCTGCTGGTGACGGTGACGCTGTCGATGATGACCACGCCGCTGCTGATGAAGCTGGTGGATAAGGTCCTCTCGCGGCGCTTAAACCCGACGGATGATGAAGACGAAGCGCCGTGGGTAGAAGACGATAAGCCGCAGGTGATCGTGGTGGGCTTTGGCCGCTTCGGGCAGGTGATTGGTCGCCTGCTGATGGCGAACAAAATGCGCATTACGGTGCTGGAAAGGGACATCAGCGCTGTAAACCTGATGCGTAAATATGGCTATAAAGTTTATTACGGCGATGCCACCCAGCTTGAGCTGCTGCGATCGGCGGGCGCGGAGGCGGCTGAATCCATCGTCATCACCTGTAACGATCCGGAAGACACGATGAAGCTGGTTGAGCTGTGCCAGCAGCATTTCCCGCATCTGCATATTCTGGCGCGGGCGCGCGGACGTGTTGAAGCTCACGAACTTTTGCAGGCGGGTGTGAAACACTTCTCCCGCGAGACGTTCTCCAGCGCGCTGGAGCTGGGGCGCAAGGCGCTGGTATCGCTTGGGATGCATCCCCATCAGGCGCAGCGCGCGCAAATGCACTTCCGCAGGCTGGATATGCGGATGTTGCGCGAGCTGATGCCCGTACACAGCGACACGGCGCAAATTTCTCGCGTGCGGGAGGCGCGCCGCGAGCTGGAAGAGATTTTCCAGCGTGAGATGCAGCAGGAACGGCGCCAGCTGGACGGCTGGGATGAATTTGAATAAAGGGTAACGAAAGATGGCTGTACGTAAACGCTTTATCGCGGGCGCAAAATGCCCCGGCTGCCAGGCGCAAGATACGCTGGCCATGTGGCGCGAAAATAATATCGATATTGTTGAGTGTGTTAAGTGCGGCCACCAGATGCGCGAGGCCGACAAAGAGGCCCGCGATCACGTTCGCAAAGAAGAGCAAGTGATCGGGATTTTTCATCCAGACTAGCGATATGCCCTGAGTTTTTTTAAGCTAAAGGGTACACGGGTGCAGATTTCCGCTACAATCTGCGCCAGCAATTTTCCCACGCTCAGGAGATATCATGAAAGTAGCAAAAGACCTGGTGGTCAGCCTGGCCTATCAGGTACGTACAGAAGACGGTGTGTTGGTTGATGAGTCTCCGGTGAGTGCGCCGCTGGACTACCTGCATGGTCACGGTTCCCTGATCTCCGGCCTGGAAACCGCGCTGGAAGGTCACGACGTTGGCGATAAATTTGACGTTGCTGTAGGCGCAAACGACGCTTACGGTCAGTATGACGACAACCTGGTTCAGCGCGTTCCTAAAGACGTGTTCATGGGCGTTGACGAGCTGCAGGTTGGCATGCGCTTCCTGGCTGAAACTGACCAGGGCCCGGTGCCGGTTGAAATCACTGAAGTGGAAGACGACCACGTTGTGGTTGACGGCAACCACATGCTGGCTGGCCAGAACCTGAAGTTTAACGTTGAAGTTGTGGCTATTCGTGAAGCGACCGAAGAAGAGCTGGCTCATGGCCACGTTCACGGCGCGCACGGCCACGACCATGACCACGAACACGGCCACGACGGTTGCTGCGGCGGTCACGGCCACGATCACGACCATGGTCACGACCACGGTAAAGGTGGTTGCGGCGGTAACGGCGGCTGCGGCTGCCACTAATACCCGTCGTCTTTCAAGCCGCAGGTGCGTTGGCTGCGCTTTCAAACCCCGGTTACATAGCTATCTATGCTCCCGGGGATTTTCAAGCTTGCCGCGGTCCTGCGACTCGAAATCCATAGGGTATTTGGTATGTAGGCCCGGTAAGCTTCGCGCCACCGGGCACAAAAAAAGCGGGATTGTTATCCCGCTTTTTTACGCCTCAATAATGAGGTGGTGGCGTCTCTTCAGACTGGGACGCGATATGTGATGACTGCGTTGCCTTCAGCTTCTCGGTTAACAGACGCATCAAATCCCGCAGTTTCGCCATTTCGAGCTCGTGCGCGGTCACGGTCTGGTTCAACTCTTCGATGGTGATGTCCTGAAAAGCCAGGCGGCTTTCCAGTTCAGCCAGTCTCGCTTCAATCATTGTGTCCTTCATCGTTCACCTCGTTTATGCCTCAATGGACTTTGCCTGCCAGCGGCGGCGAAGTTTAACTGAGTTTAACTTTACGTGCAGTACTCATCCTGACGGTAAGAAACTAATTTAAACAAAAATAGTCTGAAAAGTGCTGCGATTCGGGGGAGTCTGTCTGTAGATTTCTTCCGCAACGCTTTATAGTACGTTACTCATTTACGTTTAATGCTGGGGTGAGAGTCCCCAGGCCCTGGAGAAATGGATGAAATCACTGTTCAAAGTTACGCTGCTGGCGACTACGATGGCCGTCGCGCTGAACGCGCCGCTGTCTTTCGCGGCTGATACTGCTGCGAAGCCTGCTGCGACTGCAGACAGCAAAGCGGCATTTAAAAATGACGACCAGAAATCCGCCTACGCACTTGGCGCATCTCTGGGCCGTTACATGGAAAACTCTCTGAAAGAGCAAGAAAAACTGGGCATTAAACTGGATAAAGCCCAGCTGATCGCGGGTGTTCAGGATGCGTTTGCGAATAAGAGTAAACTGTCTGACCAGGACATCGAGAAAACGCTGCAGGCGTTTGAAGCGCGCGTGAAAGGCGCCGCTCAGACTAAAATGGAAGCAGATGCTAAAGACAACGAAGCAAAAGGTAAGGCTTACCGCGATACCTTTGCTAAAGAGAAAGGCGTAAAAACTTCTTCTACCGGCCTGGTATATAAAGTTGAGAAAGAAGGCACCGGCGATGCGCCGAAAGACAGCGATACCGTTGTTGTTAACTACAAAGGCACGCTGATTGACGGTAAAGAGTTTGATAACTCTTATACCCGCGGTGAACCTCTCTCCTTCCGTCTGGATGGCGTTATCCCAGGCTGGACCGAAGGTCTGAAGAACATCAAGAAAGGCGGTAAAATCAAGCTGGTCATTCCACCGGATCTGGCTTACGGCAAAACTGGCGTTCCGGGCATCCCAGCGAACTCTACGCTGGTCTTCGATGTAGAACTGCTGGACATCAAACCGGCACCGAAAGCGGATGCGAAAGCAGACGCGCCGGCTGACGATAAAGCCGCAGCCGCTAAGAAGTAATGCTGTAAAAGCCGCCGCCGATAAGGCGGCGGTTTTTTTTATTGTGGGGCAGATATAATTAACACTGGAAAGCGTTATACACGCTGTATTAATTTAGTTGTCCGTGTAGATAATGAGCCTGCCCTGAAAACGTAACGACAGGCTCCTGAAAAGGAGTGTTTTTTTCATGTCCAGGTCGCTTTTAACCAATGAAACCAGTGAACTCGATTTGCTGGATCAACGTCCTTTCGATCAGACCGACTTCGATATTCTAAAATCCTACGAAGCGGTGGTGGACGGGTTAGCGATGCTCATTGGGTCCCACTGCGAAATCGTATTGCACTCTTTGCAGGATCTAAAGTGTTCTGCCATCCGCATTGCCAACGGTGAACACACAGGCCGCAAAATTGGTTCTCCGATCACCGACCTTGCTCTGCGCATGCTGCATGACATGACCGGCGCAGACAGCAGCGTCTCCAAATGCTATTTCACCCGCGCCAAGAGCGGCGTGCTGATGAAATCAGAAACTATCGCGATTCGAAACCGCGACCACCGCGTGATCGGGCTGCTGTGCATCAACATGAACCTTGATGTACCGTTCTCTCAGATCATGAGCACTTTTATTCCGCCAGAAACGCCAGACGTGGGCTCATCCGTGAACTTTGCTTCTTCTGTTGAAGATCTTGTCACCCAGACGCTTGAGTTTACGATTGAAGAGGTGAATGCCGATCGCAACGTATCGAACAACGCCAAGAATCGACAGATTGTGCTGAACCTCTACGAGAAGGGTATCTTCGATATTAAAGATGCCATCAACCAGGTGGCCGATCGCCTGAACATCTCCAAGCATACGGTTTACCTCTACATTCGCCAGTTCAAAAGCGGCGATTTCGCAGGGCAAGACAAGTAATGCGCTTTGCGTTAATGGTCACAGGCCCGGCCTATGGAACTCAGCAGGCCAGCAGTGCGCTGCAGTTTGCCCGCGCGCTGCTTGACGCCGGTCACGAGCTGGCGAGCGTGTTCTTCTATCGTGAAGGCGTGTACAACGCGAATCAGCTAACTTCACCGGCGAGCGATGAATTTGACATCGTGCGCGCGTGGCAGGCATTACATGAGGCGCAGGGCGTTGAGCTGCACATCTGCGTGGCGGCGGCGCTGCGTCGAGGCGTGACGGATGCTGCGGAGGCCGAGCGCCTTGGCTTATCGGGAGCTAACCTGCAGCCTGGATTTTCGCTGAGTGGCTTAGGCGCGTTGGCGCAGGCTGCGCTGACCTGTGACAGAGTGGTGCAATTCTGATGAAACGCGTGGCGTTTGTTTTTACCTCCGCACCGCACGGCAGCGCGTCAGGCAGAGAAGGCCTGGACGCCTTACTGGCAACCTCGGCATTAACCGAGGATATCGGCGTATTCTTTCTGGGCGACGGCGTGTTCCAGCTGCTGGCCGGCCAGCAGCCGCAGGCTATTCTCGCGCGGGATTACATTGCAACTTTTAAAGTGCTGCCGCTGTACGACATTGACAATCTCTATGTGTGCGCGGACTCGCTAGCCTCGCGCGGGCTGAACGGCACCGTTCAGCTGGTGCTGGATGTTGAGATACTGGCGTCTGCCGCCCTGCGCGATAAACTTTCTCACTACGATACCATTCTGACTTTCTGAGGCCGTCATGCTCCATACTCTGAGCCACTCTCCCTGGCAATGTGACATCGAAACGCTGTTGAGCATGCTGCGAGAGGGTGATGACCTGCTGCTGATCCAGGATGGTGTTCTCGCCGCGGTTGCGGGTAGCCGCTTTGTTGAAATTCTCAACAATGCCCCCATAACGGTCTCTGCGCTCAAGGACGATCTCGATGCGCGAGGCCTTGATGGTCAAAATTCAACCAAAATTAACGTCGTTGGCTATACTGATTTCGTTAATCTGACGCTGAAGCACCCCAGTCAAATGAACTGGTGATCTGAGATCGCTGTATATTTCTTGACACCTTTTCGACGTGGCCCTAAAATTTCGCGTCCTCATATTGTATGAGGTCGATTTATTACGTGTTTACGAAGCAAAAGCTAAAACCAGGAGCTATTTAATGGCAACAGTTAACCAGCTGGTACGCAAACCACGCGCTCGCAAAGTTGCAAAAAGCAACGTGCCTGCGCTGGAAGCCTGCCCGCATAAACGTGGCGTATGTACTCGTGTATATACCACCACTCCTAAGAAACCAAACTCCGCACTGCGTAAAGTATGCCGTGTGCGTTTGACTAACGGTTTTGAAGTGACTTCCTACATCGGTGGTGAAGGTCACAACCTGCAGGAACACTCCGTGATCCTGATCCGTGGCGGTCGTGTTAAAGACCTTCCGGGTGTTCGTTACCACACCGTTCGTGGTGCGCTTGACTGCTCTGGTGTTAAAGACCGTAAGCAGGCTCGCTCCAAGTATGGCGTGAAGCGTCCTAAGGCTTAATGGTTCTCCGTTAAGTAAGGCCAAACTGATTTATCTTAATGTCAAACTAAACTCGTAGAGTTTTGGACAATCCTGAATTAACAACGGAGTATTCCCATGCCACGTCGTCGCGTCATTGGTCAGCGTAAAATCCTTCCAGATCCGAAGTTCGGATCAGAACTGCTGGCAAAATTTGTAAATATCCTGATGGTAGATGGTAAAAAATCTACTGCAGAAGCAATCGTATACAGCGCGCTTGAGACCCTGGCTCAGCGTTCTGGTAAAAATGAACTGGAAGCTTTCGAAGTCGCTCTCGACAACGTTCGCCCAACTGTAGAAGTTAAGTCCCGCCGCGTTGGTGGTTCTACTTATCAGGTTCCAGTTGAAGTTCGTCCGGTTCGTCGTAATGCTCTGGCAATGCGTTGGATCGTTGAAGCTGCTCGTAAACGCGGTGATAAATCCATGGCTCTGCGTCTGGCGAACGAACTTTCTGATGCTGCAGACAACAAAGGTACTGCAGTTAAGAAACGTGAAGACGTTCACCGTATGGCAGAAGCCAACAAGGCGTTCGCACACTACCGTTGGTAATCCCTTCGGAGTATTAGTCACCAGGCGGGCGCTTCAGAGAGGCCGCCCGCTCTGGGTAACTTAACTGAACGCCTAAAGATATAAACGAGGAATCAAATGGCTCGTACAACACCCATCGCACGCTATCGTAACATCGGTATCAGTGCGCACATCGACGCCGGTAAAACCACTACTACCGAACGTATTCTGTTCTACACCGGTGTAAACCACAAAATCGGTGAAGTTCATGACGGCGCAGCCACCATGGACTGGATGGAACAGGAGCAGGAGCGTGGTATTACTATCACCTCCGCAGCGACTACTGCATTCTGGTCAGGTATGGCTAAGCAGTACGAACCGCATCGCGTAAACATCATCGACACCCCGGGGCACGTTGACTTCACCATCGAAGTAGAACGTTCCATGCGTGTTCTTGACGGCGCGGTAATGGTTTATTGCGCAGTTGGTGGTGTTCAGCCACAGTCTGAAACCGTATGGCGTCAGGCTAACAAATATAAAGTTCCACGCATCGCGTTCGTTAACAAAATGGACCGTATGGGTGCTAACTTCCTGAAAGTTGTTGGCCAGATCAAAACCCGTCTGGGCGCGAACCCTGTTCCGCTGCAGCTGGCAATTGGTGCTGAAGAAGGTTTCACCGGCGTTATCGACCTGGTGAAAATGAAAGCCATCAACTGGAATGAAGCAGATGCGGGCGTTACCTTCGAATACGAAGATATCCCGGCAGAGATGCAGGACCTGGCTGACGAATGGCACCAGAACCTGATCGAATCCGCAGCAGAAGCTTCTGAAGAGCTGATGGAAAAATACCTGGGTGGTGAAGAACTGACTGAAGAAGAGATCAAAAAAGCTCTGCGTCAGCGCGTTCTGAACAACGAAATCATCCTGGTTACCTGTGGCTCTGCGTTCAAGAACAAAGGTGTTCAGGCAATGCTGGATGCGGTAGTTGACTACCTGCCATCCCCGGTTGACGTTCCTGCGATCAACGGTATCCTGGACGACGGTAAAGATACTCCGGCTGAGCGTCACGCAAGCGATGACGAGCCGTTCTCTGCACTGGCGTTCAAAATTGCTACCGACCCATTCGTGGGTAACCTGACCTTCTTCCGCGTATATTCTGGTGTGGTTAACTCCGGTGACACCATCCTGAACTCCGTGAAAGCGGCGCGCGAGCGTTTTGGCCGTATCGTACAGATGCACGCTAACAAACGTGAAGAGATCAAAGAAGTTCGTGCGGGCGACATCGCTGCAGCTATCGGTCTGAAAGACGTGACCACTGGTGACACCCTGTGTGACCCGGATCACCCGATCATTCTGGAGCGTATGGAATTCCCAGAGCCGGTAATCTCCATCGCCGTTGAACCAAAAACCAAAGCTGACCAGGAAAAAATGGGTCTGGCTCTGGGTCGTCTGGCTAAAGAAGACCCATCATTCCGCGTATGGACTGATGAAGAATCTAACCAGACCATCATCGCGGGTATGGGTGAACTCCACCTGGACATCATCGTTGACCGTATGAAGCGTGAATTCAACGTTGAAGCGAACGTGGGTAAACCTCAGGTTGCATACCGCGAAGCGATTCGCGCGAAAGTGACCGATGTTGAAGGTAAACACGCTAAGCAGTCTGGTGGTCGCGGTCAGTACGGTCACGTTGTGATCGACATGTACCCACTGGAGCCGGGCTCTAACCCTAAAGGTTATGAGTTCATCAACGACATCAAAGGTGGTGTAATTCCTGGCGAATACATCCCTGCCGTTGATAAAGGTATCCAGGAGCAGCTGAAAGCAGGTCCACTGGCTGGTTATCCGGTTGTTGACATGGGTGTTCGTCTGCACTTCGGTTCTTACCACGACGTTGACTCCTCTGAACTGGCGTTTAAACTGGCTGCGTCTATTGCCTTTAAAGAAGGCTTTAAGAAAGCAAAACCAGTTCTGCTTGAGCCAATCATGAAGGTTGAAGTTGAAACTCCTGAAGAGAACACCGGTGACGTTATCGGTGACTTGAGCCGTCGTCGCGGTATGCTGCGCGGTCAGGAATCCGAAGTAACTGGCGTTAAGATCCACGCTGAAGTTCCGCTGTCTGAAATGTTCGGATATGCAACTCAGCTGCGTTCTCTGACCAAAGGTCGTGCATCATACACCATGGAATTCCTGAAGTATGATGATGCGCCTAACAACGTTGCTCAGGCCGTTATCGAAGCCCGTGGTAAGTAATCCACAGGATTAAAACCTAAGTCCCGTGCTCTCTCCAAAGGGGAGAGCACTATAGTAAGGAATATAGCCGTGTCTAAAGAAAAATTTGAACGTACAAAACCGCACGTCAACGTTGGTACTATCGGCCACGTTGACCATGGTAAAACTACCCTGACTGCTGCAATCACTACCGTACTGGCTAAAACCTACGGCGGTGCTGCTCGTGCTTTCGACCAGATCGATAACGCACCAGAAGAAAAAGCTCGTGGTATCACCATCAACACGTCT
>NZ_QBJD02000010.1 GCF_003057745.1 Enterobacter sp. RIT418 | reverse complement strand
TGCAGACCCATCAAAAACACATTAAACTACCGGAGTATGTTATATGATATATCAAAAGGAATCTGAACGGCAGTCGTGATTTAATTATTTAAGCTCCCGGTCAATTAAATAAGAGAGCTTTTCATATCTCCGTAACTGACAATTGCTTTAATTATTCATGTCAAAAATCAGGACAGAAGAGTGGTGCTTTCTGCTGTGGCGGGAGATGCTAAGAAGGAGAAACTGGCGCGGCAAAATGCGCCAGCTCTGGATTTAGCCGTGGTTACCTTGCGTTAACAGGAAACCAAACAAGTATGGCTTGCTGTGCTTACACTCTATGTTCTGGCCGTGCATTTTCACGCGCGATGGTCAGGAAAGCCTGTACAGCGCCGCTATTCTCTATCATTCGGCTGATCAGCATCAGATTAGCCGACAGTTCCGGAGCATCCAATCGACGGTACACCAACCCCGGAATAGAAATATTCAGCAGCGGCTCTGGAACCAGCGCCAGCCCTTGTCCTGCGGCCGCCAGGGTGAGGACGCTCAGGGTGCTGGAGGTACGATGCGCAGTCTGGGGGGCGCGGCCCAGTAGCGTGGTGAGCGCCGTGTAAAGCCGATCATCCGCGCTGTGACTATCGTAAAAAACAATCGGCTCATCCGCCAACATATCCACCGTCAGATAAGGACGTTCGGCCAGCGGATGATTGTCGGCGATTGCCACCAGACGTTTCCAGACACCGACCGTTTCAGACAACAGTCCCGGCGCGTGAAGGAGGCTGTGATCGGGTGTATAACCAATATCGAGCTGCCCGGAGAGGATAGCCTCCGCCTGCAACAGCGGTGCGACTTCACGCGCCACCAGTTCAGCATCAGGATAGGCTTTGCGAAACGCTCGCATATCTTTTGTTAATTTTCCGCTGAACACGGCATTACCAGCAAAACCAACGCGCACCCGACCGCTCTCGCCGCGTATCGAGCGCTGTACCGTCAGTCGGGCGTTTTCAGCCTGATCCAGGGTGCGCTGCGCCTCTACCTGCAACAACCGCCCTGCTTCTGTCAGCTCTACTTTCCGGCTGGTGCGCATAAATAGTGGACCGCCCAGTTCCTCTTCCAGCGCTTTGATTTGCATACTGAGCGCAGGCGGTACAATATTTAACCGCTCAGCGGCGCGCCCAAAATGGCCCTCCTCCGCGACGGCGAGAAAATAGCGCAGGTGACGCAGCTCCATATACTACCCTCATCATTCATTTAAACTGAATAATTGGTCAGTTTGATCTACTGGATTTTATCTATAATCGCGATCAAACTGAAGTCCCTCCTTCATCAAGAGCTGACACGCTATGCATACTTATCTGGACGATCGTCAACAAATTACCGACCTGCTTACAGGATGGATCCACCGCGATCTGGGCGAGTGGGAACAGCTTCGCGATCTGTTCCACCCGGATGGCACTATTGAAATCACCTGGTTTGAAGGTCTGGCCAGTGATTTTGTCGACGGCTCAATGCGCATGGGCGCATCAGACGCTCGGACAAAACATCTGATCGGTACGCCGGTCGTGACCTTCAATGCCGACGCCACCAGGGCGATTGTAGAAACTAACGCGATGATCGTCGCTGAAAATGTGAAGCTGAATATCGGCTGCACCACCCACAACCGCTTTTATGACATGGCAGAAAAACGCAACGGTGTCTGGAAACTGTTTCACCGCCAGAGTATTTACGATATGGGCAGCTTCACCTTCCCGCTCGGCATCGTCGATATTGATCAAGAAACGGTGGCGAAGTATCCGCGCGAATACGCCGCGCTGGCTTATCTGCTGGATAAAAGCGGCTTCCCGGTAAACCGCGTTTTCGCGACTCGCGGCAGCGACCTTGAAAAGCAAATGAAGGAAGCAGGTCAGCGCTGGCTGGCGGATAGAGAGAAGATCTCTCATGGCAACGCCGAATAACGCTTTAATCTTTCACCAACGCGAAGGACACGCATGAAAACTGGATATTCACATAAAACGCTGATGGCCCTTTTACTTACCATATCGCTACTGCCCGCTGCTGCATCAGCTACCGAAATTCTCGCTTACAGCGATCATGAGCCGCTGGGCGGTATGCGTACCCGTTTCATTAACGACGTATTTTTCCCGGCAATTGAAAAAGAGTCGCAGGGTCGCCTGAAGATCGACGCACACTGGGGCGGCGAGCTTAACACCAGCTATGAGGCGTTAGGCAAGGTCAGCATGGGCGATGTTGATATGGCAACCGTTGTGCCGGAGTACAACGCCGAACGGTTACCGCTGCATCAGATCTTCAAAAGCTTTCCTGTCGGCCCAGCGGGTGCACAACAGGTTGCATTCTTCCGCCACGTATACGCTGACATTCCCGCCTTGCCGGCAGAGCTGAAGAAAAATAATGTGGTGAGCGTTTTTATGGAAACCGGCTACCCGCTGGCCTTTTTCAGCAGAAAAGCGATGCCGGATCTGGGCGAGATTAAGGGCGGCACATGGCGCGCTGCCAGCTTCTGGCACCGGGATTTTCTGCAAAATGCGGGCGCGACGCCGGTAACCATGCCCTGGGGCGATCCAACCTATAACGCGCTGAAAACCGGCGCGATTGACGGCATGATGCTGAACGTTGACAGCGGTTACGATCTGAAAGCGTATCAGTACGCGCCAAACGTGCTGATCTCAAGAGATCTGTGGCTAGGACACCTCTACATTCTGGCAATGAACAAAAATACCTGGGACAGGTTATCCCCGGAAGACCAGGCGGCGATCCAGCGCGCAGCGCAAACTGCGTATCAGTCTTTAGGCCCAGTGATGGACCACAGCTTTGATACCCAGATAGATGATTTACGTAAAGCCGGGGCAACAGTGCGCATCTTGAAACCGCAAGAAGTTGCGCAATGGCAAACCACCACCCGCTACCGGGCCGCACAGGCTAAGTGGGTAAAAGAACAGGAAGCGAAAGGCGTGAATGAGGCAGTAACGGTGATGAAGCAGGTTAACGCCATTATGGATGAGGCCATGCAGCAAAACGCACACCACGACTGATAAGCCGTCTGTAGATGAGTTTTTGGAACTTGATGTCCAGTGTTAAGTAGGTCCTGCCTGGATACGGTTTTCCGCACATTTGGCATTAGCGATGGTTGCCTGACATCATCAGGCAACCGGTACTGATGATTAGTGCTTCTCAATATACATCGTTCGGCTGTACGCCACGTCTTCCGGGTTGTTGATCGGATAGCCTTTCACCCACGGTTTGATCAGCCGGCCATTAGTGTATTGATAGATAGGCGCAATCGGTGCTTTCTCCAACAGGATTTTCTCAGCCATGTTGTAGTCCGCGTTGCGCGCTTTCGCCGTGGTTTCAAGCGACGCCTGATTGATTACTTTGTCGTAGGCCGGGTCGTTGAAGCGTGAAATGTTGCCGCTGTGGGTAGAGGTGAGCAGCGACAGGAACGTCGACGGCTCGTTGTAGTCTCCTACCCAGGAGGCGCGGATCACGTCGAAGTTGCCGGTGTTGCGGCTGTCAATGTAGGTTTTCCACTCCTGGTTCTGCAGCTTAACGTCTACGCCAAGATTTTTCTTCCACATCGACGCCACGGCGATAGCAATCTTTTGGTGGTTTTCCGAGGTGTTATAAAGCAGGGTCAGCTTCAGCGGACGCTGCGGACCATAGCCTGCCGCCTGCAGCAGCGTTTTGGCCTGCGCGTTCAGCTCCTGCTGTGACATCTGCTCAAACGGTGAGGTTTCCGGCGTGAAGCCGGCCGTCACGTCAGGCGTGAAGTGCCATGCCGGTTTCTCCCCCGTGCCTAACACCTTGTCCGCCATAATCCGGCGATCGATAGTCATACTCAGCGCCAGACGCACGCGCGCGTCCGCCGTGGGCCCTTTCTGCGTATTGAAAGCATAGTAGTAAGTTCCAAGCTGCGGCGGAGTATAGACCTGCCCCGGAATGTCTTTCAGCAGCTTTTGATACATGTTTTTCGGGAATGATTCGGTGATATCAATGTCACCCGCCAGATAGCGTTTGGTGGCCGATGATTCCTGATTGATTGGGATAAACGTGACCTTTTTGAGCACCGTCTTCGCGTTATCCCAATAGTGCGCGTTCGGCACTACCACCAGCTTCTCATTAACCACGCGATCTTTGAGCACGTACGCGCCGTTCCCCACCAGCGCCCCCGGGCGGGTCCACTCTTTGCCGCTTTCGACATTGGCCTTTTGCACCGGATAGAAAGCGAAGTTGGCCGTCAGGTTGCTGAACCACGGCAGCGGTTTATCCAGCTCAACGCGCAGGGTTTTGGCGTCCACGGCCGTTACGCCGAGCGTATTCGGCGCGGCCTTGCCGTCGATAATCGCCTGCGCGTTGTTAATGCCCGCCAGGGCGGCAAACCAGGCAAACGGCGAGGTCGTTTTCGGGTCAACCAGACGCTGCCAGCTGTATACGAAATCCTGCGCCGTCACCGGCGTGCCATCGGACCATTTCGCGTTATCGCGCAGCGTAAACGTCCAGATGCGGTTATCGTTGCTTTGCCAGCGCGTCGCCACGCCCGGCGTGATTTCCCCTTTTTCGTTCTGATTGACCAGCCCTTCAAAGAGGTCGCGGATCACCTGAATTTCCGGCAGGCCAACGGCTTTCGCCGGATCCAGCGAGGCCGGTTCATCTTTGATATGGCGAACCAGCTCCTGCTTTTGCGCCAGCACCGTTCCCTTTGGCACATCGGCAGCATAAGAGAGTGAAGAGAGTCCGCACAGCCACAGCGCAGAACAGAGTAGCGAAACAGGATGCTTCATGAGATCCCCTTTTAAAAAGTCAGCAAACGAACGGATGCGTAATTATTTGTTTCGACACGGAGAAATGCAAATGACTTGCGCCGGAAAGTTGATATCTGACATCTTCTGCGGACGCTGAAACCATTTGATTAACCGCCAGTTTTGCACAACACTGCCAGAAGTGATTCTACATTGGGATTTGCTATGACACTCACCCGACCAAGAACGGAGCGCGGCGCGTTCCCGCCGGGCACTGAACATTATGGCCGCTCGTTTTTAGGCGCTCCGCTGATCTGGTTCCCTGCCCCGGATGCCGATCGCAGCAGCGGCTTAATCATTGCGGGCACGCACGGTGATGAAAATTCCTCCATCGTCACCCTTTCCTGTGCGCTTCGCACGCTGGCGCCAAACCTGCGACGCCATCACGTCATTCTGACCGTCAACCCGGACGGCTGCCAGCTTGGCCTGCGCGCGAACGCGCGCGGCGTTGACCTGAACCGCAATTTCCCCGCGGCCAACTGGCGCGCCGGGGAGACGGTTTACCGATGGAACAGCTCGGCTGAAGCGCGGGACGTTGTGCTGCTGACCGGCGATACGCCTGGCTCCGAGCCCGAAACGCAGGCGCTGTGCCAGCTCATCCATAAGATCCACCCGGCCTGGGTAGTCTCTTTCCACGATCCGCTGGCCTGCATTGAAGATCCTCGCCATACCGCCCTCGGCCAGTGGCTCGCCGATGCCTTCGCCCTGCCGCTCGTCACCAGCGTGGGGTACGAAACGCCGGGCTCTTTTGGCAGCTGGTGCGCTGACCTGGGCCTGCACTGCATTACCGCAGAGTTCCCGCCCATTTCGTCCGACGAGGCGAGCGAAAAATACCTTAAAGCGATGGTCGAGCTGCTGCGCTGGCAGCCTCAGGGGTGAAGTTCGCCGGTGGTGAAATTGAGGGCTGGCGAGACGTCCACCGCCAGCCACGTCGGGCCATCGAGATCGGCAAATCGCACCTTATTGACCAGCGGCAGCGCCGCGCCGATCGCCCGCGATGTACACAGCATACAGCCCAGCATCAGGCTAAAGCCCTGTGCCTGCGCCGTCGCGGCCAGAGCAAGCGCCTCCGTCAGGCCGCCGGTTTTATCAAGCTTAATGTTCACCATGTCATAGCGGCCTTTGAGCTTTGCGAGGCTGTCGCGGGTGTGGCAGCTTTCGTCGGCGCATATTGGCAGCGGATGAATAAAGTTCTCCAGCGCGGCGTCTTCCTCAGCGGGTAACGGCTGCTCCAGCATCGCGACGCCGAGATCGGCCAGCAGCTGGCAGCGCGCCGCCAGCCCTTCGGCATGCCAGGACTCATTGGCATCCACAATCAGCGTTGCCGTTGTCACCGCCGAACGAATCGCGACCATGCGCTCGCTGATTAGGCGGTCGTCAAGCTTGACCTTTAATAGCGTAGCGCCGGTCTCCACCAGCGCCCGCGCGCTTGCCGCCATCTGCTCAGGCTCGCCAATCACGACCGTTTGCGCGGTGACGATGGATTCCGGCAGCGTCGCGCCCAGCAGCGCTGACAGGGATTGCTGCTGTTTTGCCGCCTCGAGGCTCCACAGCGCGCAGTCGATGGCGTTTCGCGCGGCGCCCCCCGGCAGTTCAGACTGCAGCGCCTCTCGCGAGAGTCCCGTCTGCAGCGCGGGCACCAGCGTCATAATCTGGGCCATCACCGAGGCGAGGCTCTCACCGTAGCGGGGATAAGGCGTACATTCCCCCACGCCCTTCACGCCGTCTTCTTCAATCTCAACCACCACGACGCAGGCCTCGCTGCGGCTGCCGCGGGAGATCACAAACGGGGAATGTAACGGCCAGGCTTCTTCATAGACCTTAACGCTTCTCATCACTGACTCCTTGCGGCCCGGTAAGGCGATAAAAATTGGTTTGCCGTGTTATCCGCTGTTGGCATACACTAGCCCCGACGTTAACTATATGTAAACAGGAAGATATCTATGTCACAACTCGTTCATTTCCAGGGCAACCCGGTTGCTGTTGCAGGTTCCATTCCGAAGGCTGGCAGCAAAGCGCAGGCTTTTACTCTGGTGGCTAAAGATCTGTCTGACGTCACGCTGTCTCAGTTTGCAGGCAAACGCAAAGTTCTGAACATTTTCCCAAGCATTGATACCGGCGTGTGCGCCGCATCCGTGCGTAAATTTAACCAGCTGGCGACCGAAATGGACAACACCGTGGTGCTGTGCATTTCCGCCGACCTGCCGTTCGCACAGTCTCGCTTCTGCGGCGCGGAAGGCCTGAGCAACGTCATTACCCTGTCTACCTTGCGCAGCCCGGATTTTCTCGATAACTACGGCGTTGGCATTTCTGACGGTGCCCTGAAAGGCCTGGCTGCCCGTGCGGTTCTGGTTCTTGATGAAAACGACACCGTTCTCTTCAGCGAGCTGGTGAATGAAATCACCACCGAGCCGGATTACGCTGCCGCTCTGGACGTGCTGAAAGCGTAATCTCACGCGTAAAAAAAGCCTCTTTCACAGAGGCTTTTTTTTATTCATCACTTTTTTTCTGATTCAGCCCATATTCGCGCAGCTTGTTCGCAATCGCGGTGTGCGACACGCCAAGACGCTTGGCCAGCTTGCGGGTGCTCGGGTAGCTACGGTAAAGCTGCGTCAGCACCGAACGTTCGAAGCGGCTAGTGATATCGTCCAGCGACCCTTCCATCGCCTCCTCGCCTACCGACACCGTTCCGGCATCGTAATCCGGCAGCAAAATATCCTGCGGCCGCAGCTCGTAGCCTTCGAGCTGAGTGAGCGCCCGATAAACGGCGTTTTTCAGCTGGCGAATGTTGCCCGGCCAGCCGTAGCGCGTGAGCACCGTGCCCAGGTCGGCGGAGAGCTTAGGCCGCGGCACGCCCTGTTCGTCCGCGAAGCGCGCCACGAACAGCTCCGTCAGCGGCATGATGTCCTGCGGGCAATCGCGCAAAGGCGGAATATTCAGCGTCAGAACGTTAAGGCGATAATAGAGATCCTCGCGAAACGCCCCTTTTTGCACCAGCTCGACCAGATTTTTTTGAGTAGCGCAAATCACCCGAACGTCGACGTGCACTTCATGATCTTCCCCCACGCGGCGGAAGGTGCCGTCGTTCAGGAAGCGCAGCAGCTTAGCCTGCATGCGCGGCGACATTTCCCCGATCTCGTCCAGCAGCACCGAGCCGCCGTTCGCCTGCTCGAAGAAGCCTTTTTTCCCCTCCGGCGCGTGGCCGAACAGCTCGCTTTCAACGGCATCTTCCGGAATTGACGCGCAGTTAAGCGCCAGGTAAGGTTTTGCCGCCCGCGGGCTGGCAAGATGCACCGCGTGTGCCAGCAGGTCTTTGCCGGTTCCGGTGTCCCCGGTGATCAGCAGCGGTGCCGTCAGGTTCGCCAGCTTCCTCGCCTGATCGACCACGTGGCGCATTTTAGGGCTTACCGCAATAATCTGGCTAAATGCCCCCACGTCCTGGCTGGAAAGATTTTGCAGCTGGCGGCCCATGCGCACCGTGGAGCGCAGCATAATCACGGCGCCTGTCAGCACGCGATCGTCATTTTCCCCTTTCAGGTAGACCGGCGTAATTTCCATCAGGAAGTTCTGCCCGTTAATCACCACGTGCTCGCTGTGCGTGTTCTGCGGGTTGCTGTCCAGCCAGCGCTGGAAGTTAAAGCCGGGGATAAGCTGGGTGGCGTGGTGATGGCTGAGCTTCTCCTGATTTTGCGCGAAAAGCTGGCAGCTGGCGAGGTTAACGCGCTCAACTTTGCTTTTCAGATCCAGCGACAGGAAAGGCTCCGGCATCGCTTCCAGCAGCGCGCTGAGCGCCAGATGCTCGCGCTCGGACGGCATCCAGGGAATGGTGCGCACATCCGTAACGCCAGCGATACGGCGGATTTCCGCCATCAGGCTGCTGAAGGTGTTAAATTCAATTTCGGCAAAATTGAGGTAAATTCGCCCGACGGGGTCGATCTCAATGCCACGTAAATCAATGCTACGTAAAACAAGCAGATCGAGTAACTCGCGGGTCAGACCGAGTCGGTCTTCACAAAAGACTTCCAGACGCATGGGAAATTCACCGTTTAAGCCATTAACGCTAAAATAATATGTCAGATCGCGGCGATCGGGAAGGTGGCTGTCAAGAATTATTGACAGCCAGCACGAATAGTAAACAAACGAGGTCAGGACGTCGGCTTTTTGTTGAGAGTTTCCTTAAGCTGGCCGATCAGTTCGCGGCGAAAATCACCCAGGCGCGGTTTGTCGCCGTCGATCCACGGCAGCGGACGGCAGACTTCCATCGCTTTAATGCCGAGGCGCGCGGTCAACAGGCCGGCGCCAATCCCCTGCGCGGCGCGCGCCGACAGCCTGGCGGCTAAATCCTGCGACATCCAGTCCATGCCCACTTCCCGCACCAGCTCGCTGGCACCGGCAAACGCAATGTTCAGCAGCACCAGCTTGAACAGGCGCAGGCGGCTATAGTAGCCAAGCTCGATGCCGTAGAGGTTAGCGATGCGGTTAATCAGGCGCAGGTTGCGCCAGGCAATAAACGCCATGTCGACCAGCGCGAGCGGGCTGACGGCGATCATCAGCGTTGACTCTGCGGCAGAGCGGCTAATCTCGCGACGCGCCTGCGCGTCCAGCACCGGCTGGACCATATGCGCATATAGCGTGACCACTTCCCGATCGTTTTGCGTTTCGTGGATCGCCGCATACCAGCGCTGGAGCGCCGGATGGGACTGATCGATTCCGGCCTGCCTCGCCAGCGCTTCGCAGAACGCGCGCCCTTTACCGGTGCCGTGGCTGTGCAGCAAATCGCGCGCCTCATCGCGCTCGTGCGCGCGCTGGCGCAGCCGCCACAGCCGACGCCACTCGGTGGCAACCGACCCAACCCCGGCCCCGACGATAAGCGCCCCTGCCGCGCAGCCTCCCAGCGCAACCCAGTCCTGGGTTTGCCAGGCGTTAACGGCCCACTGAACGCCCTGGCCGACCACGCTCGCGCCGAACAGCACCAGCCCGGCCGTAACCATTTTGCGCCACAGGCTGCGCCTGGGCCGCAGCGCGGCTTCAACCACCGCTTCGGCCTGCCCCTCTTCAACCAGCGGCTCTTCCGCCAGCGCGGGGGCAAAATTCTCCGCCTGGGTGCCGCTGAACGTCTGGGACGTTTTAAATACCGTCTGCTGCTCCTGCTCGAGCGGCCCGGTGAAATCAATGCGCGGTTTTAACGGTTCCGTCATCGCAATTTATCTCCAATCAAAAACTCCAGCGCCGCGTCCAGCCGAATATGCGGTAGCGGCTGGTCAACGCTCATCGCCTGCGGGCGAAAGGCTTCAAACTGGAAGCCCTGGCTTTGCCAGAAGGCCGGTCCCGGCAGGCGAGCGGGGACTTCGCCCGGATAAACCGTCAGCGGCGCACCGTCGCTGAGGCGGTTGCCGCGCAGCGCCGGGATTTTCTCGCCGTTGACGTCAATCAGCCCGCTCTGCGTCGCCTGTACCGACGCCAGCCCCAGGCAATCCATGCCGATCCCCTCAAACGCCGCGTTTTGCCACGCGTCCTGCACCAGCTGCTGGAGCAGAGAGACCATGTTGGCGTGCTGGTCGACCGTGACGTGGTCCGCCTTGGTCGCGGCAAACAGCAGCTTGTCGATCACCGGGGAAAACAGGCGGCGGAACAGCGTGCGCTGTCCGTAGTGGAAGCTTTGCATCAGCTGGGTGAGCGCCAGACGCATATCGTTAAACGCCTGCGGCCCGCTGTTTAGCGGCTGCAGGCAGTCCACCAGCACGATCTGGCGGTCGAAGCGTAAAAAGTGGTTTTTGTAGAAGCCCTTCACCACCTTTTCACAATAATAATTGTACCGCTCGCGCAGCATGCCGGCGTTGGTGTGCTTCTCCGCCTGGGCCAGCGTTGACTCCCCGATGCCGTCTACGTCAGGCCACGGGAAAAACTGCAGCGCGGGCGCACCTGCCAGATCGCCGGGCAGCACGAAGCGGCCGGGCTGGATGAAGTGCAGCCCCTCCTGCTTACACTGATGGAGATACGCCGTCCAGGCCTCAGCGATGCGCGCCAGTCGGTTTTCATCGGCGGGCGCAAGCGGGTCTACGCCCTCGCAGAGCTGTCGCCACCGGGCGGACCATTCCGCGCGCTGCCCCTGAAGTAAGCCGGTCATTTGCCGCGACCAGCTCAGGTAGTCCTGCGCCAGCATGGGCAGGTCAAGCAGCCACTCGCCGGGGTAATCGACAATTTCCAGATAGAGCGTTGAAGTATCCTTGAAGTGGCGCATCAGCGACTCGTTAGACCGAAAGCGCAGCGCCAGGCGGATTTCACTCACGCCGCGCGTTGGGGTCGGCCAGGTGGGCGGATCGCCGTACAGCTGTGCCAGCCCTTCATCGTAGGTGAAGCGGGGAATGCCAAAATCACGCTGGGGCACGCGCTTCACGCCCAGCAGGCGCTCTTCGCGCACGGCGCTCAGCAGCGGCAGGCGCGCCCCTGCATGCAGGTTCAGCAGCTGGTTAACCATCGCGGTGATAAAGGCCGTCTTGCCGCTGCGGCTGAGCCCGGTCACCGCCAGACGCAAATGACGATCCACGCCGCGGTTGACCAGAGAGTTAAGTTCGTTTTTAAGTCGCTTCATCGCCGTCCTTCATCGCGGGGAGCCTGGAATGACACGTTTCAGAATACAATAAATTGGGGCAGATCGTTGATTATCAATTCATAATTATTGCTATTGCCGTTTTTTCTCCAGTAAGATGGCCTATAAATAGCTGTCGGTCCGGAGCGAGTAAGGTGTATGTCACCCACCATTTATGATATTGCGCGTGTTGCTGGTGTTTCGAAATCAACCGTGTCCAGAGTGCTGAATAAACAAACGAATATATCCCCTGAAGCGCGCGAAAAAGTGCTAAAGGCCATTGATGAATTAAATTATCAGCCCAACAAACTTGCCCGCGCGCTGACGACCTCCGGCTTTGATGCCATTATGGTCATTTCTACCCGTTCAACAAAAACCACTGCCGGAAATCCCTTTTTCTCTGATGTGCTTCATGCCATTACCGCAAAAGCGGAGCAGGAAGGCTTTGACGTTATATTACAAACGTCGAAAAGCAGTGAAGACGATCTGCTCAAATGCGAAAGTAAAATAAAGCAAAAGATGATCAAAGGGATCATTATGCTGAGCTCGCCGGCAAATGAATCCTTTTTTTCCCGTCTGGATGCTTACGGCGTGCCGGTGGTGGTTATTGGTAAACTTGAAGGTGACTATCAAAATATCTATTCTGTCGATACCGATAATTTCAGCGACAGCTTTACGCTAACGGAAACGTTTATTCAGCGTGGACACCGGAAAATAGCCTGTCTGCACGCGCCGCTGGATTATCACGTCTCCATCGACCGCCTGGCCGGTTATAAAGCCGGACTGGAAAAGCATAATATCGATATTAACCCAGAGTGGATTATAGACGGTGGCTATACGCATGAAAGTGCCCTTTCTGCCGCCTGCGATTTGCTCTCATCCGCTAATCCGCCAGACGCCGTCTTTGCCACTGACAGCATGAAGCTGTTAAGCCTCTATCGTGCGGCAGACGAATTAAACCTGATGATTCCGGAACAGCTTGCGGTTGCCGGATACGGCGATCCGATGCTGACGCTGATCCTCACGCCCGCGCCCGCCGGGTTTGAGATCCCCATACGCAGGCTCGGTGAAGAGAGCTGCGATATTCTTTTCAAGCGGATATCAGGGAGCCCGGTGCCGCAGAAAGTGCTGATTGATACCCACTTTTCATTTTCGCCATCGCTGCGCTAAACGCCGGGGGCTGCACGCCCCCGGCGTTTACTCGTTAAAAGGCATAATTAACGCCAACGCCCGCATAGTGGAAACGGTCGCTGTCGCCCTCATCGTGGTTTTCCCACTCGTAAGCATATTCGAGCGTCATGGATAAACCATTCGTAAAGTCATAGGCATACAGCAGGCCAAGACGGTTAAAGTCATGACCTTCGCGTTCTGGATCGTCCTGCCAGTCCCAGTTTGACCAGCGGTCCAGGCCAAGCCGCGTATACGGCGTGAGCGTGGTATTGCCCAACGCAATCGGCAAATAGGCACGAATTTCCTGGGTGGAGAACTCGCCGTTATTACGCGAACCATCCATATTGAAACCGCGCTCTAAATAGTAATTCACCTTCGCTGAGAATGTTTCGTTGATGGACCACGTAAACCCTGTTTCAGTTTCTACACGACTATCGGCATAGCCGGTTTTTTCCAGATCGTTAGCGAACTGATACATGGCTAACCAGCCGCTAAAGCGCCAGTCATCCGTGAGTTTAATATCCCAGTCAGGCTGAACTTTATAACGCTGCATATTAGCCGTTCCGGCTTTAGCGCCCTGCTCATCTTTGAAATGGTAGCCATAGTTGCGGAAACCGCCGGTCAGCCCGAGCGTAAAATCATCTGTACCAATAAAACGATAGCGTAATTCAACCTCTGGACGATCGAAATAGGAGCCACGGGTCATACTGCTGTAATCAACCGTCCCCTCCTGATACATGGCAAGAGAAATTGTCCACGCATCCCAGGTGGCGTTAAACCAGACGGAAGGCTCATATAAGCCATCTTTGTCTTCGCCCTGCCCTTCGACGTTTTCAATTTCATACATAGCGCCAATATTAAACTCCCACTGTTTTTCAGTTTCGGCAGCCTGCGCACAGCTAACCCCTGCGCATAAACAAAGCGCAGCACTTCTTAGTAGAGTACTCATGAGTTATTCCTTTAAAATTAAACAAACAAAAAAGCCGGAATAATATTCCGGCGTACAACACCTATCGAATAGCCGCTTCCGTTTCTGCATCGAAGAAATGGCATTTATTCATATCGAACTGAATATTGATATTATCGCCGGCCGCGTAATCATTTGCGGCACCTGCGCGAACGACCAGCTCGTGTCCGCCAACGGTGGCATAGAGCATAAACTCGGCCCCGGTTAGCTCTGCCACGCTCACCTTCGCCTCTGTACCGCCTTCTGAGTCAGCAGTCATAATGTCTTCAGGACGAATGCCAAACACAATGGCTTTACGCTGATACCCCTGCGCATTCAGCGCGGCAAGCAGGGCATCAGGGATTTCCAGACGCAGCGTTTCCGTCACAAAATACCGGTCGTCAATCGCACCGCGAATGAAATTCATCGCAGGCGAACCGATAAACCCTGCGACGAACATATTTGCCGGTTCGTTATAAACCTGCTTCGGCGCGCCCACCTGCTGGATGATGCCATCTTTCAGGATCACAATACGGGTCGCCATGGTCATGGCTTCCGTTTGATCGTGCGTAACGTAAATCATGGTGGTATTCAGCTTCTGGTGCAGCTTGCTGATCTCCGCTCGCATTTGAACGCGCAGCTTTGCATCCAGGTTGGACAGCGGTTCATCCATCAGGAAGACCCCTGCCTCGCGCACAATCGCGCGGCCCAACGCTACGCGCTGACGCTGTCCACCGGACAGCGCGCCGGGTTTACGCTTGAGGTATTCTCGCAACCCGAGGATCTGAGCAGCCCAGCTCACGCGCTCTTCGATGATCGAAGGCGCAATTTTTTGCATCTTTAGGCCAAACGCCATGTTGTCGTAGACCGTCATATGCGGATACAGGGCATAGTTCTGGAATACCATGGCGATGTCGCGAGCCTTAGCAGGCACGTCGTTCATGCATACGCCGTCAATCACCAGTTCGCCCGCGCTGATCTCCTCCAGCCCGGCAATCATGCGCAGCGTCGTCGATTTGCCGCAGCCTGACGGTCCCACAAAAACGATAAACTCTTTATCCTCGATTTCGAGGTTAAAGTCCTTAACCACGTGGACCTGGTTATCGTAGATTTTCTGGATATGTTTTAGAGAAAGTTGAGCCATTTATGAGTTCCTTATCGATACGGTCCGGGACGTCCAGAAATCCGTCAGGCGGTTCCACGTCAGTTCCCGCGTTGAGCAAAGCTGCATCGCCGCGCGCTCAAGGCCAGGCCCAATCCCCACGGATAACATGCCCGCGGCATTGATTGCCTCCACTCCCGCAGCGGCATCTTCAATGCCTATCGCCTCTTCTGGACGCACGTTTAGCCCTTCACAGGCCGCCAGGAAAATTTCCGGATCGGGCTTAGAGCAGATGATGCGTGAAGCGTCGGCACAAAAATCAAACGCTGACGCGATGCCTAGCGCATGCAGAATGCCGGGCGCATTAAGGGAAACGGATGCCAGGCCGGTTTTTACCTTCGCCGCGCGAATATCGGCCAGCAGTTCACGAATGCCCGGCAGCATTGACGCCTCGGTCAACGAGGCCAAAGACTGGACGTAGCGCGCATTTTTCTTACCCGCCAACGCGAGGCACTGTTTATCGCTGAACGCGTCCTCTTTTCCGCCGTGACGCAGAATGCGCTTGAGCGACTCCATGCGGCTAATGCCTTTCAGCTCGGCATTAAAGTCCTCGTCGATGGTGATTCCAATCTCTTCCGCTACGCTTCGCCACGCAAGAAAGTGAAGGTGTGCGGTATCGGTAATCACCCCGTCTAAATCGAATATCACCGCTTTAAGCATCATCACCGCCCTCCCTGGTAGCGGTCCCATTAACGGACGTAAGAAAATCCGCAGCTGCGAACTTTTGCTGTCCCGAAACCTGAATGCGTTTACCCCAAAGCGTCAGCGTGACGGGCTCTGACGTATCGAGGTTTAACGTTTCGCCGTCAAAGGCAACGCGTAGCCGCGCGTTTCGCCAGCGCAGTGGAAACGCGAGCGTCTGCCAGTGCGCGGGAAGCTGAGGCGCAAGATGCAGCTCGCCCTCCATCACCTGCAGCCCGGCAAAACCCTGGACCACGCCTGACCAGATAGCGCCGGTCGCCGCGGCGTGGATGCCCTCATCGCTGCTGTGCGGATCGCTGCCTAAATCAATGGCAACGCCATCGCGCCAGAAGGCGTAAGCGCTGGCGATGTCGCCGCAGCGGGCGGCCACAATGCCGTGAATGGCTTTGCTAAGAGACGAATCATGAATTGTGCGAGGCTCGTAGAACGCCAGGTTGGCGGCGCACTGCTCGCGCGTGAACCGTTCCGGCAGCAGGTAGTTGAGCATCACAACGTCCGCCTGCTTGAGGATTTGCATCTCATTCACTTCCGCGCGGGAATAATCCAGCAGGATAGTTTGCTTACCCGCATGCGCCTTATAGCGGCTCAGGTCGATAACCGGTTTGGAGAGGAACGTATCATCCTGTGGGATCACCCCGTCCTCATCCGCGCGCGGCAGCCAGAGGCGCGTAAGAAAACGCGTGGCATTTTGCGAAAATGCCGGGTCTTCACGCCCAAATCGCGCCATAAACGCCACCGCGCTCGCCACGTTATGCCAGGCAAGGTAGTTGGTGTAGGCGTTGTTATTGACGTGCTCCGTGTATTCGTCCGGTCCAATCACGTCATGGATTTCCAGCCGACCGTTAGCCTCCGTCGCGCGTCCCATCCAGAATGTGGCCGTTTCGATAAGCAGCGTCAGCCCTTCATTGCGCATAAAGGCGTCATCCTGCGTCGCCTGCCAGTAGGCCACTACGGCCCACGCGATATCCGCAACAATGTGGTGTTCCGCCAGCGCGGAAGCGACCTTTTGCCGCATGCCGGTGCGGATATTGATGGCCGCAAACTCCGGCGTCTCTTCCTGACCGCTGGCGGCGCTTTCCCACGGGAACAGTGCGCCAGGCCAGCCGTTGCGCCGCGCCTTTTCGCGCGCGCCAGAAAGATTGAGCCAGCGATATCGCAGCAGGCCGCGCGCGACGTCTGGCCGGGAAAAAAGATGGAAAGGCAGAAGGAAAATCTCGGTGTCCCAGAAGACGTGCCCTTTATACCCTTCTCCGGTCAGCCCTTTTGCCGCAATACTGCAGCGTTCGTCATGCGCGGGCGTCATGGCCGTCAGATGCCAGACGGCATAATCCATCGCTATTTGATCCTCAGGCGCCGAGGACGTCACCGTCAGGCGGCAATCGCGCCAGACGCGGTCCCACGCTCTTGCCGAACGTTCCAGTAGAGAGGTGTAGCCTGTGGTTGCGCAGGCGGTGAGTTCGGCCAGCGCGTTACGGGCAAAAGTGGCCTGCGAAAGCGCCCTGTCGCGGCGATGCGTGACCCAAATCACCTTCTCAAGCGTTACGGTGTCACCTGTTGCGACATTAAGCGCATGGTGGTTAAGGATCTGGCGGTTTTTCGCCGTAAAGCAGCTCTCGCTAAGCATCGACAGGCGGCAGCTTGCGGTTATGACCACCTCTGACGTGCGGTCCTGCGTTTCATACACGCCCTGCATGACGTGTTCGTCAAACACCCGCACGGAGGCTTCATCAAGGTGTTGCCTGCCGCTGTTGGTTTGGGTTGCATCAATGCCGGTTTTCAGTAAGATGTGCCCTGCCTCATCCAGAGGCGTGATTGAGAGCTGAAGCGCGGCAAGCGGCAGCTGATCTAACGATGCAAAACGTCGGCTCTCCAGGCGGTAGCGTTTCCCTGCGGGGGTACGCCAGACCACGCTTCGGGTCAGCTCGCCGTTGGCAAAAGCCAGCTCTCGCTGCCAGCTCAGGCATTCTCCAGACATCAGCGAAAACGGATTGCCGTCCAGTTCGATATCAATGCCCATCACGTCCGGCAGGTTGACCAGCTCGCTGGTCTCATTGCGCCCGGCGCGATGATAAAGCCCGGCGAGATACATACCCCGCGTTTGCTGGGTGTAATCCTCTTCGTGCGCGGCGCGGATACCCATGTAGCCATTACCGCAGGCCATTACGGAGGCGAACTTGTTCAGGCTGTGCGGGCAAAAAGCCGGATCGGTTAATACAGACAGGTTCAGCATAACGTTACGCTTTCTCCTTTTTCCGCCGCCTCATACAGCGCAGCCACCAACTGCTGGATAACCAGCCCCTGCTCCGCATCGGCGATCATTACGGGCTCGCCCATCACGTGACGTACGAACGCATCCATGCTGCGCAAATGCCGCTGGTCATCAGCTTCTTCGCGCGCTAAAAGCGTCTGCAACTCGCCGCCTTCGTCAGTGTAAATCTGCGCTGGAAACAGCGTTGCCCCCGCTTTTTCTCCGCAAAACGACACGTTCATGATCGACTGCTCGCGAATGTTGAGGGCAAAGGAGGTGTCCATACGGAGAATGCCGCCGTTGCAGAACTCAATCGTGCCAAACAGCGCATCCTCAACGGTAAACTGAGCCGGGTCCCACTCGCCAAACTGGCCGCTGCTTTTACGATTTCCCAGCCGCTGGAAGCTATGCGCCGTCACCCGCTTAACGGCCGGAAAGCCGAGTACGTACATTGCTGCATCCAGCATGTGGATCCCGATATCAATCAGCGGCCCGCCGCCCTGGAGGGATTTATTGGTGAAAACGCCCCAGCCGGGAACGCCACAGCGGCGCAGCGCCTGCGCCGTTGTGAAGTAAATCTCACCGAAGGTCCCGTTCATGACGGCATCGCGCAGCAGCTGCGTATCCAGCGCAAAGCGGTGGTGGAAATCATACGCCAGCACCTTTCCCGCCTTGCGGGCGGCCATGCGCATGAGATCCGCTTCCTGCGGCGTCATGGCAGGCGGCTTCTCGCACATAACGTGACACCCTGCCTCAAGCGCCGCCAGCGCGTGTTCAAAGTGAAAACGGTTTGGCGAACATACGCTCACGATATCGGGTTTCACCGCATGCAACATTTCGCGAACGTCCTGCCATGCAGACGCAATAGCATGACGTTCAGCAAACGCCTGAGCCTGCTCAAGGCGGCTGTCCATGACGGCCACCATTTGAACATCACTGCGCGTGGCGTAATACGTGGCATGCACTTTGTCTGCTACCTGCCCGGCACCAATGATGGCGACGCGCAAAGGAGAAGAGGTTGAAGCACTCATCACGCTTGTCATCCTTAGCATTCACGCAGGTACGTCAGAGAGTCCTGATAGGCCTGCGCCGGATCCTCTGCGCGAACGCGGCACTCGTAGACCACATATCCCTGATAGTTATCCGCACGAAGCTGGTCAAACAGCGCTGAAAAGTCCAGGCATCCGCTTCCCGGCTGGTAGCGGTGATTATCGGCAATATGAACGTGACCGAGCAGGTCGCGGTTGTGATGCAGCGCGTCCGTCAGCGAGTCTTCTTCAATGTTCATATGGTAGAAATCGCCGATGATCTGCACGTGCTTTAGCGCATTCTCTTCAATATAACGACGCGCGTCCGCCAGGGTGTTAATCATGTGATCCTGATAGCGGTTCAGCGGCTCGAGGTACACGGTCGTTCCCGTACGCGCAGCCACTTCATCAAGCCAGCGCAAGGACGCGCTGACCGCTTTGCGATCCCCTTCCAGGCTGCGCGGCGACGTCATCGGCGGCAGGCGGAAGGTGAACATTCCCCACGCCGCAGGTACGATAATGCCCTTCCCACCGACTTCGGCGAGCGCTTCAAGGATGCGTTCAATCTGCTTCAGTCCGTTCAGGCGACGCTCTTCGATGAAGTCGCCAATCCATCCGTCGTAGCCGCCGCATGCGGTTGTTACCGGTAAGCCCGTTGCTTTGATGGCCGCTTTTACCTCGTCGAGGTTTTCGACCAGCAGCTTGCCGTCAATTTCGTAGCCATCAAATCCCATTGATTTGATGTACTCAAATTTTTCCAGAATGGTGGTCGGAAAAAAGGCCTGGTTTTGCGTTGCGATTTTCATTATTTGCTCTCCTTAGCTTAAAACGTGACGCCCATTTTGATGCTCAGCTCAGGGTGCTGATCCACGTACTGCATATAGCTTTCCGCACTGGTCTGGAAAGTAACGACCGGATCGATCAGATCCTCACAGTTGAGGTAACCGTTCATCAGCAGCTCCCAGCAGGTTTCTTCGATGCGCTTGCGGCTCCAGCGCGGATAGTCCGGGTTCGGTTCACTGCACGCGCGGGAGAAAACAATCTTTGCGTTGTTGAAGTGGGCTTCACGCCCCAGGTTGAAGCCTTCAGCAAACGGCTTGGCGAAGGCAACGTAGGAGATGGTGCCGCCATACGCCAGGCCGCGCAGCGCAGACTGGAGCGCGTCGGCGAAGCCGCTGGTTTCGATAATCACGTCCGCGCCCTGTTTGCCGGTCAGCTTTTTGATTTCCAGACCGACGTCGGTGCCAATCGGGTTCAAACAGTGGTCTGCGCCATGGCGACGCGCAATGTCACAGCGGTGCGCGATAGGATCAACGCCGATAACGACAGAAGCACCGGCTTTTTTCGCCAGCTGAACCGCGATCTGGCCAATCGCCCCCAGGCCCACGACGACGACAAAATCCCCTACCCGCACGTTGGCATCGCGCACGCCGCTCATGGCGAACTGCGCCGGGTCATAGCACACCGCGTTTTTCCATGACGCGCCCTGCGGCATTTTGCGCAGCTTATAGTTATTGACGGCATTCACGATCACCGTTTCCTGCAGCGGTCCGTAGCTGCAGACGGTATCGCCTAGCTGATAGTCGGTGACGTCAGCACCGCATTCGATCACTTCACCGACGATCATATTTCCCAGCTGAAACTTGCCGAATTCGATACCGCGAGCCGCCCCCGCCTCTCGCGGCGTAAACATCTGCCAGTCGGCGTTAAACTCTTCATCGATAAACGGGCTGGCCGCGCGGAAATCCACAACCTCCGTGCCGTGCTTCGGCGCGCCGAACTGGACGCGGACTTTAACTTCATGTGCCGCAACGGGGCGGTCTTCATACTCTACCAGCGCCGCTACGCGAGGGGCTGTCGCAACTAACTTTTTCATCGTAACTCCTTGTTAAAATTGGCCGCCTTAGCCTTTTACGCCACCGGCGGTCAAACCACTTTTAATAAAACGTTCGGAAAGCGCGTACATGATGACAACCGGAAGCGCGGTCACCAGCGATGCCGCCATCATGCGGCCCCAGATATAATCCGGCGTGCTAAAGAGCGTGTTCAGCCCGACCGGCAGGGTAAAGTTGCTGGCGCTGGACAGGAAAATAGAGGCGAAGAGGTAGTCATTCCACGCCACCATAAAGCAGTAGACAAAGACCGACACCAGGCCGGATATCGCCAGCGGCACCGTAATGCGGAAGATGATCTGCAGGCGGTTCAGGCCATCCATCATCGCCGCCTCTTCGATCTCATCCGGGATGGTGTCGAAGTAGCTTCGCAGCATGAATACAGAGGTTGGCAGCGTCTGGGTCACCATGGTGACGATCAGTGCCAGCTCCGTGTCGTACAGCCCCAGTGCCGTGATGATTTTGAACAGCGGCACGACCAGCAAAATCCCGGAAAACATATAGACGGTATAGAAACTGGCGTTGATGGTGGTGCGGCCCTTAAAGCGCAGCTTGGATAAGGCATATGCCCCCAGCGTGCCGAGGAACACCGCAATCACCGACGAGGTCAGCGAAACCACCATGCTGTTTCTGAAATAGTCCACAAACGGGAAGATCAGCGGATTAAAGATGTCGACGTAATGCTGCAGCGTCCACGCCTGCGGCAGAATCGTTGGGTGCAGCGAAATCGCCTCCTTCGCGCTCTTGAACGACGTCATCAACATCACGAAAAACGGGAACAGCGTGATAATCAGGAACACGGCCAGCCCGAGATAAAAACCAATACGGCTCAGAACGCGTTTATTTGTTGCCATTGAGGTTTACCCTTTTTCTGGTCAGCAGAATGACGGCGAAAATAATCACAAACAGAACGACGGATATAGCGGCCGCTTTCCCCAGGTCATTGAACGCAAAGGCGGTTTTATAGAGATAAACGCCCAAAATATCGACCTTGGTGGTCAGCAGGTAGACGTCTGCAAACATGTAGAACATCCAGATCGTCCTGAGCGTCACGACCGTTGCCAGCACCGGCATAATGGCGGGCAGCGTGACGATACGAAAACGCTGCCAGGCGTTCGCGCCATCCATTTCAGCGGCCTCATACAGCGATTTATCCACCGTTTGCAGAATCGCCAAAAAGGAGATAAAGGCGTAGGGGAAGTAGCGCCAGATGGCGAACAGCACCACCAGAACAAAACTGCTGCCCGGGTTGTCGAACCACAGCGGCGCCTGGTCATACAGGTGCAGGAGATCGACGCCCAGATAGTTCACAATCCCGTAGCCGTTGTTGAACATGTATTTCCATGCAAACACCAGCGAAATCGAGGGCGTAACGTAGGACAAAATCACCAGCGAACGCGCGGTTTTGCGCAGTCGAAACTCGCGGTTAAAGAAGATGGCGACAGCCAGCCCCAGCCCCGTGCTGCCCAATACCACCAGCGCGGTGTACCAGAACGTCATCCACAGGGAGTGCCAGAATGCCGCATCCCCCAGAATGCGTAGGTAGTTATCCAGCCCCACAAACACCGCATCAATGCGCGGGTTCAGCGGCAGGCGTAAGAAACTAATTTCAATGTTGGAAATCATCGGCCAGGCCACCAGGCCCCCCAGCAAAATCAGGCTGGGGGCCAACAGCAGCATGGCGAAAGGCATATCTGAACGACCAGAAAACAACGTCTTCATAATTCCCTTTCGCAGAGCGCTCCTAGTGTTGTGAAATGAGATCGCTCAGACGCTTCTGGCTACTGCTTAAGGTTGCGCTGAGATCTTGTTTACCGACCGTGACGTTATGCACCATTGAACTGATAATGCCGGAGCCCGTTACGTCACCCATGCGCGTGAAGTTTTTGTCACCTACGGCACCGAACACCTGCAGGTTCGGGAACTGTGCGATCAGCTCATAGGGAAGCTGGCCAAATGCCTGAATGACGTCATTTGATTTCCAGGTGTCGGTCCCGACGACCAGCTTATTGACCGGCAGCGCGGCACCGGGCGACATCATCACCCAGTCAGTGGCGTTTTGCGCTTTCTCCATCCAGACGACAAACTTCTTCGCCGCGAGGGACTCCTCCTCCGTTTGACCCGAGGTAAGGGTAAGAGACGTCACCATGCCATAGACCGCGGAGGACCGTTCGGTCGGTACAACAAAGCCCAGGTTGGCGGGATTTCCTTCGCTAAAAACGGCCGGCAAAATGTAGGTGGAGTAAACCGCCATCGGCGCAGAACCGTTCATAAAGGCGTCTTTAATTTCCATGACGTCGTTTGAGCCCGGCATCGTGGTAGCCGCCAGGTTTTTATAAAAGGCCAGCGCTTTTGCCATGGCTGGCGTGTCAATCTGCACGTTGCCGTTTTCATCAAAGACGTTCGCTCCACCCGACAGCGCGAACTGTGAAAACGCCTGTTCCGTCATCACGCTTTCCGCCGTGGGCAGCGCGATACCGTAATGTTTTCTCGCGGGATCGTTGAGCGCCTGGCTGGCTTTAAGCAACTGCTCCCAGTTGTGCGGCTCCTCAATGCCGGCCGCGGCGAGCGCGTCTTTGTGGTACCAGACGCCTGAAAGCCAGGCGCTTATCGGCACGCCCGTCCACGCCGAGCCATCCTCGGTACGTACGACGCGTAAGATGCCGTCATAAAAGGTCTCTTCCCCGACGGCCTTAACGGCTTCGCCGATGGCGTCCCGGTCGAGCAAATGCTCTTTGTCCATGACCTTCGCGTAGTCATGGCTGATTTCGATAATCTCCGGCAGCGCGCCGGTACGGGCCAGCGTAATGACCTTGGTGTTATAGGCGTCTTCTTCTACCGGAACCTGTTTTACGGTAATGCCGGGGTTTTCTTGCTCGAATTTTTCAATAAGTTTCGTAATGACCGCCTGACGCTCCTGCTCCACCGACGAGTGCATAAATTCGATGGTCACCGCTGACGATTTATCGTCTTTGCAGCCCGATAACAGGGCGCAAGAAACCAGTGCTGATAACAGCACAATCTTAGGTATCTTCATTTTTAGGTCCTTTTTTAGTTTTCTTTAATCCACATAACCTGCCATGGATTCAGGGTAAGTGCCGTGCCTTTAATAATATGTTGCGTCAATAATTCCCGGCCATAGTGCGTATTTGAAAGCAGGGTTTGTTCGGTATTACTGAAATTGAACAACCCTGTAATGCGTTCGCCATCGCCTGCAGTGCGCGTAATTTTCAGAATACATTTATTCACCACATCAAACTCTGCCCTGCTCGCAGGATGAAATGCTTTCTCTTTACGACGAATGACAATAAGCTCACTTAAGCTCTTATAAATTTTATGGCGTAGCGTTTCACTATTTTCCAACTGAGCATCCACTTCGCCTGCTTTAAATTTCTTACGATTGATGGCGCGGTTATATCCCAACCGCTCAACGCCGTCATAATCATTACGCGAACCGAGAATGCTTTGAATATAAACTGCCGGCACGCCTGGGAAACTCAGGAGCACGGCATGCGCCAATATAAATCGGGCAATGCGCTGTTCATCTTCACCGTCGCGAGGGCTTAACGCGTCCAGATAGGTCACATTAATTTCATAAGGGCTTCGCGTACCGTCAGGGTTATTTTTCCAGTTAACCAGCGCTCCTTCCTGCTGGAGCTGTTCTACCAGCGCCAGAATGTCAGGCTCGGGCAAAATGCCGCGCAGCGGGTTCAGGCCAATGCCATCGTGCGAAGCGAGGAAGTTAAACCACGTAGTGTTCGCTGAAGGCAGCGACAGCGACGATGCCCAGCGCACCAGAGCCTGCACATCCTGACGGTGAACCGCATGCAGCACCAGCGGCGGCAGTGAAAACTGATACACCATTTGCGCTTCGTTTTCGCCGTCGCCAAAGTAGGAAACGTTGTCTTTATGCGGGACATTGGTCTCGGTGATAATGACCGTACCCGGGGCTACCGTGTCGGTGATGGCGCGGAAAAGCTGGATCAGGCGGTGCGTCTGTTCAAGATGGATGCAGTTCGTACCGGGGATTTTCCACATAAAGCCAACGGCATCGAGACGAATGTAACGCGCCCCTTCCAAAAGGTAGTGCAGCAGGACGTCTACCATCGCAATCAGCACGCCGGGAGAGGCGAAGTTCAGGTCAATCTGGTCTTCGCTGAAGGTCGTCCAAAGATGTTTGATGCTGCCATCATGCAGCGTAAAGGGTGTCAGAAGCGGTAAAGCGCGCGGACGCGTGACCGCTGATAAGTCAGTCCTGGGATCAACGGCAATAAAGAAATCTTCATAGCCAGGCTTTTGTTGGAGATAATGGCTAAACCATTCGCTTTTCGCTGACATGTGATTACAAACAAAATCAAACATCAGGCTTGCAGAGCATTTTAATTCGGCAACATCTTGCCAGCACCCGGTTTCTGGAGCGACCTGGTGATAATCAATAACCGAAAACCCGTCGTCAGATGACCAGGGATAAAAGGGCAATAGGTGAACATGTGAGAAAGAACCTGAAAGCCATTTATTATAAAAGCGCGTAAAAACAGGTAATGCCTTCTCCCCTTCCTGCGAAAATTGATCCGCATAGGTTATCAGGACAACGTCTTTTTCATCCCAGCCTGTTTTACGATTTTCACTAATTGCGTGACAGGTTTTATCTATTTTCTCAAAAAGCACGCTTCGATGCGTTTCAGAAAACGTTTCACCATAAACAAGATCTAACAAACCATTAATTTTATCGTTCACAATGTTTTCCATGGTAGCGGTCCCACGGAGTGGCAATCTACTCCCAGGATAAATATCTGTCAACGGACCAGGGGTAAGAAAACGGCTATTGCAAAGCAGTGCAAATCATTAATGTGAGCTGCCGCAAAGAAAGGGATCGTCGGGGCGAAAAAAAGCGGGGGCGACAGGCGCTTGCCGGGGGCAATAAGAACGCCTGTCGGATAAAGAGGGTTTAGGACATATAGCGGCGGGAAACGCGTTTTGCCAGCTTTTGCAGCATCGGCTCCAGCGCAACGGCCAGCAGCATTCTGACCGGCTTACGGGCAACAGATTTTATCGCCCAGCCCGCTACGCCGGCAGGGCCATAGCGCAATGCCGTCAGCAGGACCAGTTTACCTGCGATTTTCAGGCCGGGCTTTACCTTCTGACCGGCCTGTTGCCAGTGTTTATTCATTTGCATTCTCTCTTAAAGCTGACGAAAACGGCTTCTCAGCGTAAAGGTGTCGGACGTGACGTAGCGTTCCATTTCACGCAGGCGGGTCTCCCCTGCGGCCAGCTCCGCGTCTACGGCATTCAGCAGATCGCTGCTGGTCGGCTTCCCTTCGGCATCCAGCTCGCCTTCCGGCATCGGATCGAGCACAAAGGATAAGACCACGTAAGCCACCAGCGTGATAAACGCCAGCCCGAAGAAAATGGACAATACCGTCACCACGCGCACCAGCTTTACCGGCACGTCCAGATAGTGAGCAAGCCCGGCGCATACGCCGCGAACCATGCCCTGCTGCGGTATCCGCCACAGCTTTTTATTCAGATTGAGACCAGCCATTAACGATCCCTCCAGTTCGGGTGTTCCGCATCCAGGATGGCTTCCAGCGCCTGAATGCGCTCGCGCATTTTTTTTGCTTCATCGGACAGCTGCACCAGACGCTGCTGTTCACTTTGCGAAAGATCGCCGCGTGCGGACCGGTTGCTATAGTGCAGCCATAACCAGATCGGCAAAACGAACAGCACGAAAATGGTCAGGGGAATAGCCAGAAAAAGCGCGCTCATGTGTACTCCTTGTCTTGCGTGGCGGCACCTGCGGTGCCGCTTAAATTATTATTGGTTGTCTTGCTTCATTTTGGCTTTCAGCGCGGCCAGCTGTTCGCTGATTTCATCATCCGCTTTCAGGTCAGCAAACTGCTGATCCAGCGTTTTTTGTTTGCCGATGCCGTGGCTTTCGGCTTCCGCTTCCATCTGATCGATGCGGCGCTCGAAGGATTCAAAGCGTGCCATCGCTTCGTCCAGCTTGCCGCTGTCGAGCTGGCGACGCACGTCGCGAGAAGAGCTAGCAGCCTGATGGCGCAGCGTAAGCGCCTGCTGTCGGGCGCGGGTTTCGCTAAGCTTGTTTTCCAGCTCGCCGATCTCTTTCTTCATGCGGGTCAGCGTATCATCGACCAGCGTGACCTCATGCTCCAGCGCGGCGACCATATCCACCAGCTTCTGTTTTTCAATCAGCGCAGCGCGCGCCAGATCTTCTTTATCCTTACGCAGCGCCAGTTCGGCCTTTTCCTGCCATTCCTCACGCTGGGCAGTGGCCTGCTCAATGCGGCGCGACAGCTGTTTTTTCTCAGCCAGCGCGCGGGCAGACGTTGAACGCACTTCAACCAGCGTGTCTTCCATTTCCTGAATCATCAGGCGCACCAGCTTCTGTGGGTCTTCCGCTTTCTCCAGCAGCGAGTTGATGTTGGCGTTCACGATGTCGGCAAAACGAGAAAAAATACCCATAATCTAATCCTCTTCATTTCTGTTATCGGGCGATGCCCTGCTGAACAGGTAATACAATCTCCGTGCCAAGTTTTTATCTTATTGATTTATATAATAGTGATTGATTTATCACCGCCGACGCTCTACATTCACCTGGTGAATATCACTACGGAGTGGTTAATTTCATCATGGCAGAATACAAAGATAACCTCCTGGGCGAAGCCAACAGCTTTCTCGAAGTGCTGGAGCAGGTTTCCCGCCTTGCCCCGCTGAATAAGCCCGTGCTGATTATCGGCGAGCGCGGCACCGGTAAAGAGCTGATTGCCAACCGGCTTCACTTTTTATCCGGGCGCTGGGACGGCCCTTTTATCTCGCTCAACTGCGCCGCGCTGAACGAAAACCTGCTTGATACCGAACTCTTCGGCCATGAGGCCGGCGCCTTTACCGGCGCGCAAAAGCGCCATCCGGGCCGCTTTGAGCGCGCCGACGGCGGCACGCTGTTCCTCGACGAGCTGGCGACCGCCCCGATGCTGGTGCAGGAAAAGCTGCTGCGCGTCATTGAATACGGCGAGCTGGAGCGCGTGGGCGGCAGCCAGCCTTTGCAGGTCAACGTGCGCCTGGTCTGCGCCACCAACGCCAATTTGCCGGAGATGGTGGCGGAAAATACGTTCCGTGCGGATCTCCTCGATCGCCTCGCGTTTGACGTTGTGCAGCTTCCTCCCCTGCGCGAGCGCCGCAGCGACATCATGCTGCTTGCCGAACAGTTCGCCATACAGATGTGCCGCGAGCTCGGCCTGCCGCTTTTTCCCGGCTTCAGCGAGCGTGCGACCGAAACGCTTCTCGAATACCGCTGGCCGGGCAATATTCGCGAGCTGAAAAACGTGGTTGAACGCTCTGTCTATCGCCACGCCAGCAGCGAAACGGAGCTGGATGACATTATTATCGATCCCTTCAGGCGCGAGCCGCAGCCCGTGCAGAAAATCGCGGCAGCATCGAATGCCCCTTCGCTTCCGCTGAATTTGCGTGAGTTTCAGCACCAGCAGGAGCAGCAGCTTCTGGAGCAGAGCCTTAAGGCGGCAAAATATAACCAGAAGCGGGCGGCTGAACTGCTGGGCCTGACCTACCATCAATTAAGGGCATTGCTCAAAAAACATCAAATGCGCTGACATAATCAGCACTTACCCCCAGACATTTTTACGAATCAGGCGTAAGTGCGATACACTTTGCAGATCGAACCTAAAAACCTTAATAAATATGCGCCTGGTTTTATCGTCCCTTTTTGCATTCGGTCTGTTCAGTAACCTGGCTTTTGCTGCGCCAGAGCCTGTTTCGCTGCCTGATATTCGCGACAGCGGCTTCGTCTACTGCGTCAGCGGGCAGGTTGATACTTTTAACCCGCAAAAAGCGGGCAGCGGCCTGATTGTCGACACCCTCGCCGCGCAGCTCTACGATCGCCTGCTGGATGTTGACCCTTACACCTATCGCCTGGTCCCGGAGCTTGCCGAAAGCTGGGAGGTGCTGGACAACGGCGCCACCTACCGTTTCCACCTGCGCAGCGACGTCGCCTTTCAGCACACGCCGTGGTTCACCCCCACCCGCAGGCTGAACGCGGACGACGTGGTGTTTACCTTCGAACGCATCTTTAACCGCAGCCACCCGTGGCATAACGTTAACGGCGGAAACTTCCCCTACTTCGACAGCCTGCAGTTTGCCGACACCGTGAAAAGCGTGCGCAAGCTGGACAATCACACGGTTGAATTCCGCCTGGCGCACCCGGACGCCTCGTTCCTGTGGCATCTTGCAACCCACTACGCCTCGGTGATGTCAGCTGAATATGCCGCGAAGCTCACGAAGATCGATCGTCAGGAGCTGCTCGATCGCCAGCCCGTCGGAACCGGGCCGTTTCAGGTCGCCGACTATCGCGCCGGTCAATACATTCGTCTGCAGCGCCACGAGCACTTCTGGCGAGGCAGCCCGCTGATGCCGCAGGTAGTCGTCGATTTAGGCTCTGGCGGCACGGGGCGTTTGTCCAAGCTGCTTACCGGGGAATGCGATGTGCTCGCATGGCCTGCTGCCAGCCAGCTCAGCATTCTGCGCGACGATCCGCGCCTGCGCCTGACGCTGCGCCCCGGCATGAACATTGCCTATCTGGCTTTCAATACCGATAAGCCGCCGTTGAACAACCCCGCGGTGCGCCACGCGCTGGCGCTGGCGATCAACAACCAGCGGCTGATGCAGTCGATCTATTACGGCACGGCAGAAACGGCCGCCTCTATTTTGCCGCGCGCGTCCTGGGCTTACGACGGTGAGGCTAAAATTACGGAGTACAACCCGGCAAAAGCGCGCGAGCAGCTTAAGGTGCTGGGGGCAGAAAACCTCACGCTGCAGCTGTGGGTGCCTACCAGCTCGCAGGCGTGGAACCCAAGCCCGCTAAAAACGGCTGAGCTGCTGCAGGCCGACATGGCGCAGGTAGGCGTTAGGGTGGTTATCGTTCCGGTTGAGGGTCGTTTCCAGGAGGCGCGTCTGATGGATATGAATCATGATTTAACCCTCACCGGCTGGGCGACCGACAGTAACGACCCGGACAGCTTCTTCCGTCCGCTGCTGAGCTGCGCGGCGATCAACTCCCAGACCAACTACGCCCACTGGTGCAACCGCGAGTTTGATTCGGTGCTGCAAAAAGCGCTTGCCACGCAGCAGCTTGCCGCGCGCATCGACGCCTACGACGAGGCGCAAAACATTTTGGCCCGCGAGCTTCCGGTGCTGCCGCTGGCCTCTTCCCTGCGTCTGCAGGCCTATCGCTATGATATTAAAGGCCTGGTGCTAAGCCCGTTCGGCAACGCCTCCTTCGCGGGCGTCTCGCGGGAAAAAGAACAAGAGGTGAAAAAGCCATGATCATTTTTACCTTGCGCCGCCTCCTGCTGCTGCTGGTCACGCTCTTTTTGCTGACGTTCGTCGGCTTTAGCCTGAGCTATTTTACGCCGCACGCGCCGCTGCAGGGCTCATCGCTTTGGGACGCCTGGCTTTTCTGGTTTACGGGCCTGCTGCACTGGGATTTTGGCGTGTCCAGCATCAACGGACAGCTGATTTCCGAACAGCTAAAAGAGGTTTTCCCGGCGACCATGGAGCTGTGCATCCTGGCGTTTGGTTTTGCCCTGATGGTCGGTATTCCGGTGGGCATGCTGGCGGGCATTTACCGCAATAAATGGCAGGACAAGTTCATCAGCGCCCTGGCGCTGCTTGGCTTTTCGATCCCCGTATTCTGGCTGGCGCTGCTGCTGACGCTTTTCTTCTCGCTGACGCTGGGCTGGCTGCCGGTGTCTGGCCGTTTTGACCTGCTTTACACGGTCAAAACGGTGACCGGGTTTTCGGTGATTGACGCCTGGCTTTCCGATTCTGTCTGGCGTCACGAAATGATCGTGAGCGCCTTGCGCCACCTGGTGCTGCCGGTGCTGACCCTCGCCGTCGCGCCGACGACCGAAGTCGTTCGCCTGATGCGCATCAGCACGATCGAGGTGTTCGACCAGAACTACGTGAAGGCGGCCGCCACGCGCGGACTCTCGCGCCTGACGATTTTGCGACGCCACGTCCTGCACAACGCCCTGCCGCCGGTGATCCCGCGCCTGGGGCTACAATTTTCAACCATGCTGACGCTGGCCATGATCACCGAAATGGTCTTCAGCTGGCCGGGGCTTGGGCGCTGGATGATTAACGCGATTCGCCAGCAGGACTACGCTGCCATCTCCGCAGGCGTGATGGTGATTGGCTCGCTGGTGATAATTGTGAACGTGATTTCCGATATTTTGGGTGCCATGGCAAACCCGCTGAAGCATAAGGAATGGTATGCCCTACGATAGCGTATACAGTGAAAAGCGCACGCCCGGCGCGCTGCGCACCGTGTGGCGTAAATTCTATGGTGATACGACGGCGATGATCGGCCTGTACGGCTGCGCCGGTCTGGCTCTGCTGTGCGTCTTTGGCTCGTGGTTTGCGCCCTACGGCATTGACCAGCAGTTCCTCGGCTATCAGCTGTTGCCGCCGTCGTGGTCGCGCTACGGCGAGGTGTCGTTTTTCCTCGGTACGGACGATCTCGGGCGCGACGTGCTGAGCCGCCTGCTGAGCGGCGCAGCGCCAACGGTCGGCGGGGCGTTTATCGTTACGCTGGCGGCGACGGCGTGTGGCCTGGCGCTGGGCATTTTCGCGGGCTCAACCCACGGCCTGCGCTCGGCGGTGCTTAACCATATTTTGGACACCCTGCTCTCTATTCCGTCCCTGCTGCTGGCGATCATCGTCGTAGCGTTTGCGGGGCCGCATTTGTCCCACGCGATGTTTGCGGTCTGGCTGGCTATCCTGCCCCGCCTGGTGCGCTCGGTATACAGCCTGGTGCATGACGAGCTGGAGAAAGAGTACGTTGTCGCCGCGCGCCTGGACGGCGCGACCACGTTCAACATTCTGTGGTTTGCGGTGCTGCCCAATATCGCTGCGGGGCTGGTCACGGAGATCACGCGCGCGCTGTCAATGGCGATCCTGGACATCGCCGCGCTCGGGTTCCTCGACCTGGGCGCGCAGCTGCCCTCACCTGAGTGGGGCGCAATGCTCGGCGACGCGCTGGAGCTGATTTACGTCGCGCCGTGGACGGTCATGCTGCCCGGCGCCGCGATTATGATCAGCGTCCTTCTCGTCAATCTGCTGGGCGACGGTATCCGCCGCGCAATCAATGCGGGGGTGGAATAATGCCGTTACTGGATATCCGCAATCTCACGATCGAGTTTAAAACCGGCGAAGGCTGGGTAAAAGCCGTAGACCGCATCAGCATTACTCTGGCTGAGGGCGAGATTCGCGGCCTCGTGGGGGAATCAGGCTCCGGCAAGAGCCTGATCGCCAAGGCCATTTGCGGCGTGGCGAAAGATAACTGGCGCGTCACGGCTGACCGCATGCGCTTCGATGATATCGACCTGCTGCGCCTCTCCCCCCGCGAGCGGCGCAAGCTGGTGGGCCACAACGTTTCGATGATTTTCCAGGAGCCGCAGTCCTGTCTTGACCCGTCGGAGCGCGTTGGCAAACAGCTGATGCAAAACATTCCCGGATGGACCTATAAAGGCCGCTGGTGGCAGCGCCTTGGATGGCGCAAGCGTCGCGCCATTGAGCTGCTGCACCGCGTCGGGATAAAAGATCATAAAGACGCGATGCGCAGTTTTCCCTACGAGCTGACCGACGGCGAATGTCAGAAGGTAATGATTGCCATCGCACTGGCGAATCAGCCGCGTCTGCTGATTGCGGATGAGCCGACCAACGCGATGGAGCCCACTACGCAGGCGCAGATTTTCCGCCTGCTGACGCGGCTTAACCAGAACAACAACACCACCATTTTGCTGATCAGCCATGACCTGCAGATGCTGAGCAAATGGGCGGATAAAATCGACGTTATGTACTGTGGTCAAACGGTAGAAACGGCGGGCAGTGAAGATCTGGTGACCATCCCCCATCACCCGTATACCCAGGCGCTGATCCGCGCGATACCCGATTTTGGCAGCGCGATGCCGCATAAAAGCCGCCTGAACACGCTGCCGGGGGCCATTCCTCTGCTGGAATCGCTGCCGATCGGCTGCCGTCTGGGGCCGCGCTGCCCGTATGCTCAGCGTAAATGCATAGAGACTCCGCGCCTGACGGGCGCGAAAAACCATCTTTACGCCTGTCATTTCCCGCTGAACATGGAGAGAGAGTGAAATGGTCGAAACGTTACTGGAAGTGCGCAACCTGAGTAAGACCTTTCGCTACCGCACCGGCCTGTTTCACCGCCAGACAGTGGAGGCCGTTAAGCCGCTGAGCTTTATGCTGCGCGAGAAACAGACGCTGGCGATCATCGGCGAGAACGGTTCGGGAAAATCTACGCTCGCGAAAATGCTCGCCGGCATGGTGGAGCCGACCGGCGGCGAAGTGCTGATCGACGATCGTCCGCTGACCTTCGGCGACTACTCGTTCCGCAGCCAGCGTATCCGCATGATCTTCCAGGACCCGTCAACGTCGCTCAACCCGCGCCAGCGCATCTCGCAGATCCTGGATTTCCCGCTGCGGCTGAATACAGACCTGGAACCGGAGGCGCGCCGCAAGCGCATCGTCGAGACGCTGCGCCTGGTGGGGCTGCTGCCGGATCACGTCAGCTATTATCCCCACATGCTGGCCCCGGGGCAGAAACAGCGCCTGGGCCTGGCGCGCGCGCTGATCCTGCGCCCGAAGGTGATTATTGCCGACGAGGCCCTTGCCTCCCTGGATATGTCGATGCGTTCGCAGTTAATTAACCTGATGCTGGAGCTGCAGGAAAAACAGGGTATCTCTTATATCTACGTGACCCAGCATCTCGGCATGATGAAGCACATCAGCGACCAGGTGCTCGTAATGCACCAGGGTGAAGTGGTGGAGCGCGGAAGCACCGCGGATGTCCTCGCCTCTCCGCTGCACGACCTGACCAAACGGCTTATTGCCGGACATTTTGGTGAAGCATTGACCGCCGATGCGTGGCGAAAAGATCGATAAGCGCGCGTCAGCAGAGTGGTCGGATTAACTAAGCGCGCGACACGTGATATTATCGCCGCGTTTTAACGACGATTGTCCCCATATGATGACGGTCGCCACAACAATGAATATAAGGATTAAAGCTATGGGTTTTCTTTCCGGTAAGCGCATTCTGGTGACCGGTGTTGCCAGCAAACTGTCCATCGCATACGGCATCGCACAGGCTATGCACCGCGAAGGCGCCGAGCTGGCATTCACCTACCAGAACGACAAGCTGAAAGGCCGTGTTGAAGAGTTTGCCGCACAGCTGGGTTCCAGCATCATTTTGGAATGTGACGTTGCACAAGACGAAAGCATTGATGCGATGTTCGCAGAGCTGGGCAAAACCTGGGAGAAATTCGACGGTTTCGTTCACTCCATCGGCTTCGCGCCTGGCGACCAGCTGGACGGCGACTACGTGAACGCGGTAACCCGTGATGGCTTCAAAATCGCGCACGACATCAGCTCCTACAGCTTCGTGGCGATGGCAAAAGCTTGCCGCTCCATGCTGAACCCGGGCTCAGCGCTGCTGACCCTGTCCTACCTGGGCGCAGAGCGTGCTATCCCTAACTATAACGTTATGGGCCTGGCAAAAGCGTCTCTGGAAGCCAACGTGCGCTATATGGCGAACGCAATGGGTCCAGAAGGCGTGCGTGTTAACGCCATCTCCGCGGGTCCAATCCGTACCCTGGCGGCGTCCGGTATCAAAGATTTCCGTAAAATGCTGGCGCATTGCGAAGCGGTTACGCCGATTCGTCGTACCGTTACCATCGAAGACGTCGGTAACTCTGCTGCATTCCTGTGCTCCGACCTTTCCGCGGGTATCTCCGGCGAAGTGGTTCACGTTGACGGCGGCTTCAACATCGCTGCAATGAACGAGCTGGAAATTAAATAAGCATGACGGCTCTCTTCCCGCCCGGGAAGAGAGTTTTCCCTCCCCCGTCTTTCTCCGTTATTCCGTTCTGCTATTTGTTATCACCTAACAATATTTTTCCCCTTAGCCCCCATGCGCCAGGATATTGATCGCCAATTTGAGATCAAGGAACGCCCATGGAACAGCGCCGCTTTTCCGGCAAAGGCCACTGGTATCATGAAACGCAGTCAAATCACGCGCAGGCGGACGTCCTGCCTCTGGTGCCCGAAGCCGCTAACGTCGAAGACCGTTTTTTGCTCGATTTAGCGTTACCCGAAAAGATTTTGGCGCAGTGTGGCGGATGGCTGACGCCTGCCAGAAGCCTGTGCCATCAGCTCTTTCCCCTGACGACACCCGTAACACGGCTGCACACCCTCAGCGCGTACGATCGGCTCAGCAGCGCGCTGACGGTTGCCCAAGCCTGCGGCGTTCAGCGGCTGTGTAATCACTACGCCGCCCTGCTTGCCCCGCTTCCCGGCCCTGACTCCTCCCGTGAAAGCAATCGACGCCTCGCGCAAATCACCCAGTATGCCCGCCAGCTTGCCTGTACGCCGGACGTTATCGATCAAAAAGCCCTGCAGCAGCTTGATGAGGTGGGCCTTACCCTCTACGACGCGGTGCTCATTAACCAAATCATCGGCTTTATCGGCTTCCAGGCGCGCACGGTAGCCGTGTTTCAGGCCCTGCTGGGCTATTCCGTACGCTGGTTACCCGGCCACCATATCCAGCCGCATACTCTTCCGAACGGCAACGTCAGCGGGCAACCGATGCTGCCGGCGGTTGAAATACGCTTTGCCAGCGCGCACCAGCTGGAGTCTTTGGCTCGCTGGCAGGCGGCACCTGCGCTGCAAAGGATAGCGCCAGTGCTTTGCCATCAGCCCGCGCTTCTGGACCTGACGGGCGCGCTTTTGAGCCAGCTTGAAGATGAAACGCCGCCAAACCTCCCGACGCTGGCCGCCGCCGTTGAGCTGCTGACCCGCTCTCCGGACAGGTTTAGCGCCGCGCAGTTTACGCCCTTAACGGAGGCCGGGCTGACGGCAGCCAGCGCGATCAATTTACTCGTCAAAAGCGCGTTTGACGGCTGGCTTGACCGCCTGAGCGTCGCAATCTGCAACGCAGAATAACCGTACTATTTACCCAAAGAGCGCTTGCTGTAGCAGTGAGATTCGCGTAAAACTGTCAGCCGCTCAATGGCTACGAAAATAGAACATTATGTTTCAGGACAACCCGCTGCTAGCGCAGCTTAAACAGCAACTGCATTCCCAGACGCCGCGTGCAGAAGGGGTCGTAAAAGCCACGGAAAAGGGCTTTGGCTTCCTGGAAGTTGACGGGCAGAAAAGTTACTTCATCCCGCCTCCGCAGATGAAGAAAGTGATGCACGGCGATCGCATCACGGCCGTGATTCACACCGAGAAGGAACGCGAGTCCGCCGAGCCGGAAGCGTTAATCGAGCCGTTCCTGACGCGCTTTGTCGGCAAGGTCACGCGCAAAGACGATCGTCTTTCTATCGTGCCGGATCATCCCCTGCTGAAAGACGCTATTCAGTGCCGCGCGGCGCGCGGCGTTGAGCATGATTTTAAGGATGGTGACTGGGCCGTTGCTGAAATGCGCCGTCATCCTCTGAAGGGCGATCGCGGTTTTTATGCCGAATTAACCCAGTTCATCACCTTCGGCGATGACCACTTCGTGCCGTGGTGGGTCACCCTCGCCAGTCACAACCTCGAGAAAGAAGCGCCAAACGGCGTAGCGACCGAGATGCAGGACGAAGGGCTGACGCGTGAAGATCTCACCGCGCTGGATTTTGTCACCATCGACAGCGCCAGCACCGAAGACATGGACGACGCGCTGTACGCGCAAGAGCTTGCCGACGGCAAGCTGCAGCTGACCGTCGCGATTGCCGATCCGACCGCGTGGATCGCCGAGGGCAGCAAGCTGGACGAAATGGCCAAAGTGCGTTCGTTCACCAACTACCTTCCCGGCTTTAATATTCCGATGCTGCCGCGCGAGCTGTCTGACGACCTTTGCTCCCTGCGCCCTAACGAAGTCCGCCCGGCGCTGGCGTGCCGCATGACCGTAGCCGCCGACGGCACGATTGAAGACGATATTCACTTCTTCGCCGCCACCATCGAATCGAAAGCCAAACTGGTTTACGACGAGGTTTCTGACTGGCTGGAAAACACCGGTAGCTGGCAGCCAGAATCTGACGCCATTGCCGCGCAAATTCGCCTGCTGCACCGCATCTGCCTGAACCGCAGCGAGTGGCGCAAAACCCACGCCCTGGTCTTTAAAGATCGCCCTGATTATCGCTTCGTGCTGGGCGAGAAAGGTGAAGTTCTGAATATCGTCGCTGAACCGCGCCGCATCGCGAACCGCATCGTTGAAGAAGCCATGATTTCTGCCAATATTTGCGCTGCACGCGTGCTGCGCGACAAATTAGGCTTCGGCATTTACAACGTGCATACCGGTTTTGACCCGGCGAACACCGAGGCGCTGGCCGCCCTGCTGAAAACCCACGACGTGCACGTCGATCCGGAAGAAGTGCTAACGCTAGAGGGCTTCTGCAAGCTGCGCCGAGAGCTGGATGCTCAGCCATCGGGCTTCCTCGACAGCCGCATTCGTCGTTTCCAGTCCTTTGCGGAAATCAGTACCGAGCCAGGCCCGCACTTTGGCCTCGGCCTCGAAGCGTACGCGACCTGGACCTCCCCTATCCGCAAGTATGGCGATATGGTTAACCACCGCCTGCTGAAGGCGATCGTCAAGGGCGAGACGGCTTCGCGTCCGCAGGATGACACGACCGTGCAAATGGCAGAGCGCCGCCGCCTGAACCGCATGGCTGAACGCGATGTGGGTGACTGGCTGTATGCGCGCTTCCTGAACGACAAAGCAGGGAGCGATGCCCGCTTCCCGGCTGAAATCATTGATATCAGCCGCGGCGGCATGCGCGTACGCCTGGTGGATAACGGTGCCGTTGCCTTTATTCCTGCCCCGTTCCTGCATGCCGTGCGCGACGAGATGGTCTGTAGCCAGGAAAACGGTACGGTACAAATCAAAGGCGAAACGGTTTACAAAGTTACCGACGTGATTGACGTAAACATCGCAGAAGTCCGCATGGAAACCCGCAGCATTATCGCACGCCCCGCCGCCTGACGGGTGTTTACGCCGCAGGTCATTTCTGCATGAAATGGCCTGCGCATCCTCCTTTTAATACCCTCAGCTTAAACATCCTTTTTCTTACTATTTTCCCGCTTTCCTCACCCAATTTCGCCAGAATTATCTACAGTAAAAGAGTCGTGCTGTATTCGCTTATGTGAATTTTTATACACAATATATTCTTTGCGATCAGATACGCTTTTATTCCATAACCTCGTCAAATCCAAGACGTTTACATCGGAACCGACGACGTTTTGCTGCGGAAAAGCCGATTATAAATGAATAATTTTTTGCGCTAATGAGTAGGTATGGGTGAAAAGATGATGGACGAGTTGGAACAAAATTTGCTGTTTCGATACATGGGAACGCACAGCCCATGGTGGCGGCTTACCGCTGACAGTAACGCTCTCCATTTGGCCGCCAGCGAGCGGGCCGATGCGATTCAGGTGGTTGCGCTGGATGACGAGCAGGCTGACCAGATCCGCCAGCTCACCGTCATTACCTCCAGCATTACCCTGACGCTGTCCCTGTACGGCGCCGACGTCCCGATTCATCTCGTCGGCCGCAAAATCAACAAAAAGGAATGGGCCGGTACGGCATCGGCCTGGAACGATACCCCTTCCGTTGCGCGCGACCTGGTGCAAGGCCTCTCCTTTGCCGAACAGGTGGTTTCTGAGGCCAACTCCGTCATTGTCATCCTCGATCAGCACGGGAATATCCAGCGCTTTAACCGCCTGAGCGAAGAGTATACGGGCCTGAAAGAGCAGGAAGTGATCGGCCAAAACGTCTTCAAACTGTTTATGAGCCGCAGCGAAGCCACGGCGTCAAAACGCAATATCGCCGGTTTTTTTCGCAACGGCAGCTCTTACGAAGTTGAACGCTGGGTGAAAACGCGCAAGGGACAGCGGCTTTTCCTTTTCAGAAATAAGTTCGTTCACAGCGGCAGCGGAAAGAATGAAATTTTTCTGATCTGTTCCGGGACGGATATTACCGAAGAACGCCGCGCCCAGGAGCGCCTGCGGGTGCTCGCCAACACCGACACCATTACCGGCTTACCCAACCGCAACGCCATCCACGAGCTAATTTCCGATGCCATCGCCGCCCGCGGTGATACGCAGCTTGGCGTGGTGTATCTCGATCTGGACAACTTCAAAAAGGTTAACGATGCCTACGGGCATATGTTCGGCGATCAGCTCCTGCAGGCGGTTGCGCTTGCCATTCTGAGCTGTCTTGATCAGGGGCAAACGCTGGCGCGCCTCGGCGGCGACGAATTTATCGTGATGGCCACGGATACGTCGCAAGGCTCGCTGGAAGCCATGGCCTCACGTATCCTGACCCGCCTGCGTCAGCCCTTCCGCATCGGTCTTATCGAAATTTATACGGGATGCTCGTTAGGGATTGCCCTTGCCCCTCAGCACGGTAACGATCGCGAAAGCGTCATTCGCAACGCCGACACGGCAATGTACACGGCCAAAGAGAACGGCAGAGGGAAATTTTGCGTCTTCTCCCCCGAGATGAACCAGCGCGTATTTGAATATCTCTGGCTGGATACCAACCTGCGCAAGGCGCTGGATAACGATCAGCTGCTGATTCACTACCAGCCCAAAATGACCTGGCGCGGCGAGGTCAGAAGCCTGGAAGCCCTGGTGCGGTGGCAGTCTCCCGAGCGCGGCCTGATCCCGCCGCTGGAGTTTATTTCGTATGCCGAGGAGTCTGGCCTGATCGTTCCCCTGGGGCGCTGGGTCATGCTCGACGTTGTCCGCCAGGTCGCGAAATGGCGCGATAAGGGTATCAATCTGCGCGTGGCGGTGAACGTTTCTGCCCGCCAGCTGGCCGACCAGACCATATTCAGCGATCTCAAGCAGGCGCTGAAGGATTTGCGCTTTGAATACTGCCCGATCGACGTTGAGCTCACCGAAAGCTGCCTTATTGAAAACGAAGAGCTGGCGCTTTCCGTGATCCAGCAGTTTAGCCAGCTGGGGGCGCAAATTCACCTCGATGATTTTGGCACGGGATATTCTTCCCTGTCACAGCTGGCGCGCTTCCCTATTGACGCCATTAAGCTCGATCAGTCGTTTGTGCGGGAGATTCATAAGCAGCCCATTTCGCAGTCGCTGGTACGCGCCATTGTTGCGGTCGCGCAGGCGTTAAACCTGCAGGTCATTGCAGAGGGCGTGGAGAGCGCAAAAGAAGACGCCTTTCTGACGAAGAATGGCGTCAACGAACGGCAGGGATTTCTGTTTGCTAAGCCGATGCCCGCTGCCGCATTCGAGCGATGGCTTAAGCGGTATCAGTCAAGAAAGATGCGCTAGCTGGCTTTGCGCAGTCCCGACGCGCGGTGGCGGTTTTGCAGCATCACCAGACGCTCCATATAGGCTATGTCTTTGGGTTCAAGATAAAAGGCCGCGTCAACCCAATCTTCCGTAATGTCCATCAGCTCGCTGCGGGGCAATTGTAAAACGCGCGTCCGGGCGCGCAGCATGGCTCTTACGCCGTTCATCTTTGGGATCAGCGTGTCGATGAACGTGCGCACGGCCACGGAGCTTTGACCGGGTTCAAACAGAACGTCGACTAACCCATGCTGTTCGTACCATTCCGCGGTATGTGATTCCCCTTTATAGATAAGCTCCTCCGCCAGCTTCATGCCGGAACGGCGCGCAACCAGCGAATATCCCCCCATGCCGGGAAACAGGTTAAAGGCAATTTCAGGAAACCCTAAGCGAGCATCGCGCTGCGCCAGTACGAAATGGTGCGCCAGCGCGGCCTCAAATCCGCCGCCCAGCGCGCTGCCTTCGACCATGGCCAGCGAAATAGCCCCGGTGTCGAAACCGCGCGACGCCGCGTGTACGCAATCCACGCAGGCGCGCGCGTAGGCCCGCAGCGCCTCGCGGCGTTTGTTTTGAATGCACTCTACGAAAAACTGTAAGTCCCCTCCCGTATTGTAGATATCCGGCACCAGCGATCCGGTAACCCAAAAGTCGACAATAAAACTTGACTGGCGCACCAGCCAGGAGAGATTCATGATCTCTTCAATAAGCGCGTGGTTGAAGCAGGGGCGCGGCTGCGCGCGAAGCATCATCCAGACGGTATGACGCTCCTCTTCATAATACCCCGCCAGCTGGGTAAAACGTTCAGTATCGGTAAACAGTGTACAGGTTGCTTGGTTGATTACGGTCATGGTCTAATTCCTCATATAAAAAAGCGCGTTGCGCGCTTTTTTAGACTAATCCACGGGTTAAGACCGCATCGCGGGAGTGGCTAGATTTATCACTTTCATTTATGTCATTTGGTTATTGCATTTTTTCCCTTCTCTTTTGAACCTATTTTCTGCATCATTGAAAATATTCACTTTTCGCTCCCGGGGGGACGATTATGCCTAACATTGACTCATCTGCTGTGGCACAACGTATTGATACCGTGCTGGATATTCTTGTCGCGGGTGATTACCAGTCTGCAATTCGCAATCTTGAAATTTTGAAATCTGAGTTACTTGCGCAGCATGACAGCAGCGCCCCTTCAGAAAATGCACAGCCAAAAGCCCCGTGGGAAGTGTAACCACCCTGTTTTCGACCTCTCGTTTTAAATGGATGCTATGAATTCCAGACAACAAATCATTTTGCAGATGGTCATCGATCAGGGACGCGTCAGCGTCGTTGACCTGGCCAAAACTACCGGCGTTTCAGAAGTCACAATCCGTCAGGATCTCAACCTGCTTGAAAAACAGAGCTATCTGCGCCGCGCCCACGGCTACGCCGTTCCGCTGGACAGCGAAGATGTTGAGACGCGCATGATGAATAACTACGCCCTCAAGCGGGAGCTGGCAGAGTTTGCCGCGTCCCTCGTGAATAACGGCGAGACGGTGTTTATTGAAAACGGCAGCAGCAATGCCCTTCTGGCGCGCACGCTGGCCGAGCAGAAAGATGTGACGATTGTTACGGTCAGCAGCTATATTGCCCATCTGCTGAAACAGACGCGCTGTGAAGTGATCCTGTTAGGCGGTATTTACCAGAAAAAAAGCGAGAGCATGGTTGGCCCGCTGACGCGCCAGTACGTGCAGCAGGTCCACTTCAGCAAGGCTTTTATCGGCATTGACGGCTGGCAGGCGGACACTGGCTTTACCGGCCGGGACATGATGCGTTCAGACGTGGTTAACGCGGTGCTTGAAAAAGAGTGTGAAGCAATCGTCCTTACCGACAGCTCGAAGTTCGGTGCAGTCCATCCCTACACGATGGGCCCTCTTTCACGCTTTCGCCGCGTGATCACTGACGACCGTCTGAGCGATGAATACCGCGAGCAGCTCATGAAAGAGGGTCTTATGGTCGATATTGTTAAAAAAACCGCATGATTCCCTACAGCGCCCATAGACGGGCGCTTTTCTGTCTTCTGAGAGAAATCCGACCCTTCGTTTAAGAGTTTTTACCTGTATAACTTCGCGCAAAGACGTAGAATTAATGTTAGCGATATAACAGGAAGTGACTATCACCTGCGTGATTACGTAACGCCTGCGCAACCAGCCTTCACGGAAAATAGAATTTAGGTATTTAAATTAGCTATACTTAAAGAGCACTTCTTTCCGTGAATCGATAATTCAGGAGAAAGTATTATGTCTTTAACCAGCAAAAAATTAGCCGCTGCTGTTCTGGCAATCACTGTAGCAATGTCTCTGAGCGCATGTTCAAACTGGTCTAAACGCGATCGCAACACCGCCATCGGCGCGGGTGCAGGTGCCTTGGGCGGTGCAGTGTTAACGGATGGTAGTACGCTGGGTACATTAGGTGGTGCTGCCGTTGGCGGTATTATCGGACACCAGGTGGGTAAATAATCTACAAAACGGCACTCACCTGTATAAAGATATATTCAGTACGCTTCAGGTCTTGGCCTACGCACGTAAATAAGAGCCACGGTATTCGCCGTGGCTCCTTTATTTTATCCGCCCACCAGTTTGACTTTCATTCCTTTCGCTTCGAGTAGGCTTTTAATGACATCACGCTTGTCGCCCTGAATTTCAATAATGCCGTCTTTTACCGCACCGCCGCAGCCACATTTCTTTTTCAGCTCAGCCGCGAGCGCTGCCAGCGCAGCGTCATCAAGGTCAATGCCGGTAATCAGGCAAACGCCTTTTCCTTTACGGCCGCTCGTCTGACGCTGAATGCGAACAATGCCGTCGCCTTTTGGGCGCTCTGCTTTTGCCTTCGGCTCGTCGATGCGTCCGGTATCGGTTGAATAGACCAGACGGCTGTTTGAATCACTCATTATGCCCCCTTTCTCAACGACGCGTTGATGGCTTTCAGCGTTTGGGCCGGGTTTGCCGACTGCGTAACGGGACGGCCAATCACCATATAGTCTACGCCAGCCTCCAGCGCTTGTTCAGGCGTCATGATGCGTCGCTGATCGCCAGCCTCGCTGCCTGCCGGGCGAATCCCTGGCGTTACTAGCCTGAAGTCCTGGCCCAGTTCAGCCTTGAAGCGCATGGCTTCCTGGGCGGAGCACACTACGCCATCCAGACCGCATGCCTTCGTGAGGCGCGCCAGGCGCTCTGCGTGCTGGGCAGGTGACAACGTCACGCCAAGGTCGCGCAGATCGTTTTCGTCCATACTGGTCAACACGGTGACGGCGATCAGCAGCGGCGCATCGCTACCGAATGGCAGTAACGCTTCACGCGCTGCGGTCATCATGCGCGCCCCGCCCGATGCGTGCACGTTCACCATCCACACGCCAAGCTCTGCGGCTGCGGCGACCGCATGCGCAGTGGTATTCGGGATATCGTGGAATTTCAGGTCGAGAAAAATATCAAAGCCGCGCTGTTGCAGATCGCGGACGATTTGTGGACCAAATAACGTGAACATTTCTTTGCCGACCTTCAGCCGGCAGTCGCGCGGATCGATGCCGTCGACGAAGGCCAGCGCAGCGTCACGGTTATTATAATCGAGAGCCACGACAACAGGAGAATCGGTAACAATGCGGGAAATAGAAGATGTAGCAGACGTCATGACCAGCCCTTTTCGTCTATGGGCGCGCAGCGGCGCGTAACAGATAAACGGCGAGCATTCTACCTGCCAGCGGCCAAAAAGGACAGAATCCATTTTTCCTGCCTGACCGAAGACCGCACCGTGCGGCGTGGTTTGTAAAGCTTAAACAGTATGTTGTAACTAAAATAGCGTGTTTTAAAAAAGACTACTGTCCATCCAGCCCTCGAATCGGCTTGATGGTGGACCAGGCGCGGCAGGAAGGACAGTGCCAGTAAAGCGTATAGGCGGTGAAACCGCACTTCTGGCAGCGGTAGCGCGGCTTGCTGCGCACCTGCTCGCCAACCATATCACGCAGCACCATCAGGCTCTCTTTCGCGCGCCCTTCTTCTGCGTCATTCAGGTGATAATCCATCAGCTTGTGGAACACGCGCATCGTCGGATGACGTTGAAGCTGTCGGGTAATATAGACCTGCGCCGTGTCGCTGCCTTCATGCTGTTCAACGACGTCTGAAAGCATCAGTTCCGCCGTCGCCCCGGTGTTCGCTTCTACACAGCGGCGCAGGAAGGCAACCCACTCATCCTGTTTATCAAGCTGTTGATAGCAGGTTTGCAGCATCTCCAGCGTTTCGCTGACGAGCTCTTTATCCTGATCGATAACGCGCAGCAGGCTTTCTACCGCTTTCGCGTACTCGCCGTTCGCCATGAAGACGCGGCCCATCATGATGGAAATGCGCGCGCTGTTGCGGTCTGCCGCGGCCCCTTTTTTCAGCAGGGACATGGCTTTATCCATGTCTTCATTGCCCATCTGCTGAAGCGCAAGTTCACAGTAGAAATGGGCAATCTCAACGCGCTGCTTGTCTTTCCCAAGCTTGACCAGGCGCTCTGCCGTGTCGATGGCTTTCTGCCAGTCGCTTGTCGCCTGATAGATCTGCAGCAGCTGCTGGAGCGCGCTGATGCGGAAGTCCGTTTCGTCAACCAGCTGCATGAACATATCTTCAGCGCGGTCGTACAGCCCGGCGGCCATGTAGTCGCGACCAAGCTGCTGAACGGCCAGCAGGCGCTGATCGTACGTCAGCGAGGCGCTTTCCATGAGGGTCTGGTGAATGCGGATTGCGCGGTCGACCTCGCCGCGCGAGCGGAAGAGGTTTCCGAGCGTAAGGTGGGCTTCAACGGTACCGGTGTCCTCTTTAAGCATGTCGAGGAACAGGTCTACCGCTTTATCCTGTTGATTGCTCAGGAGGAAGTTTACCCCCGCAACGTAGTCGCGGGAGAGCCGGTTGGCTTCATCCTGCTTTGTTTGTTGCGCACTTCTGCGGCCCATATACCAGCCATAGGCTGCGGCTACAGGCAAAAGCAGAAACAACAACTCCAGCATATTCGATTATTCCTTGGCTACCGGCACACCAGAGCTTTCCGGAACGTCGGACGCGGGCGCAATTTGATGTTCAAGTCGTTTGATTTTACGTTCAGCGCGAACAAGTGAAACACGGACCTTCAACCAGAACAGGCCACACACCAGCCAGCCGATAAAGAAGCCAGCCGCAAAGAGGACGGCCAACAGGCTCGATACACGGTACTCGCCCTGCGCCAGCAGATAGTTAAACGTTACCTGCTGATCGTTTTGTGCGCCTAATGTGACTGAAATGACAAAAATCGCCAACACCAGTAAGAAAATGAGTAAATATTTCACATGACTTCCCGTTATGTGGTTTAAGCGAATAAAGTGTGTTCAACTTACCGCAATCAGCCTTATAAACTACCATTTTAGTGACGGACGCGAAACGGAAAAAGTCGCGCGCCAGTCATGGATTTATGGGCAAAATGCGCAATATCAACCTTCAGGCGCCGCTTTGGTCCCTTTCGGCGATTTCTTCTTTCTCTTGCGGCGGCGGCGTCAGTGGCCCACAAGCCCGTTCAGCAAGCCAGGTTGCCAACGTCACCAGTAGCCATGAGATAAGCGTCGCAACCACCAGATCCCGCGGCCAATGCATGCCTAACAGCAGCCGGCTTCCCATGACGCCCGTTGCCCACACCAGCAGCACTGCAATAGTCACCGTACGGCGTCGCGGCCAAAGCAGGCCCACGCCCAGCAGCGCCCAGCTGGCGGCGAACATGGTGTGCCCGGAAGGAAAGGCAAAACCGGTCTCTTTTTGCCAGTGCTTGCGTAGAAACGCTGGAACATCCTGCTGTTCCGAAAGCTGTTCTTTTACCAGCGCACCGCGATCTTTACGCTTTAAAGTGTAGAACTCATCTACCGGAATATGGTGCGTTTTTTCCAGCCACACCACGAACGGACGCGGTTCCTGCACCCGGTCTTTGACAAAGGACTTCACCCCCTGCCCGACGAGAATGGCACCGCCAAGAATCGCAAAAAGCACCAGTGCAGCCTTAAGCCGAAATCTCAGACACCAGAGAAACCAGGCACAGAGCAGCACGTGGGTGATGATTCCCCACGGTTGCGTCACCGTTTCGGTTATCCAGTAGAGCGTTTTGAGCCATGCGGCGTTATGCCCAGGCTGCCACGTCCAGCCTGACATCCACACGGCAAGAGGCATTATCAGTAATACGGCCGCACCGGCTGCCGTTCGTCTGGCGATAGAAAGCATGTTTTCTCCTTTTTCGCTAAGCCCCCCAATCATAACTGAATTTCTGGATTGCGTTGGATATGTCGGATCGTGCGTTTAACGTTCGTATAGCTCGGCGGCCATTAGGCGAACGCGCTGAGCTTGTGGCAAAATGAGAAGATACAGAAAGCCAAACAGGCTTAAGGCACGAAACGTGTCAGCATACTCTGGAGAATCACATGCAGCTTAAACGTGTGGCAGAAGCCAAACTGCCAACCCCATGGGGCGATTTCCTGATGGTGGGATTTGAAGAACTGGCAACCGGGCAGGATCACGTTGCCTTAGTGTTTGGCGACATTTCAGGGCAGACGCCGGTCCTGGCGCGCGTGCATTCGGAATGCCTGACGGGCGATGCCCTGTTCAGCCTGCGCTGTGACTGTGGTTTTCAGCTGGAAGCTGCCCTTTCCCATATTGCTGAGGAAGGCCGCGGCATTCTGCTTTATCATCGCCAGGAAGGCCGTAATATCGGTCTGCTGAATAAAATCCGCGCCTATGCATTGCAGGATCAGGGCTACGATACCGTAGAAGCTAACCACCAGCTCGGCTTTGCCGCGGACGAGCGCGACTTTACCCTCTGTGCGGATATGTTCAAGCTGCTGAACGTTGATGAAGTTCGCCTGCTCACCAATAATCCCAAAAAGGTGGAAATCCTCACCGAAGCGGGGATCAATATTGTCGAACGTGTGCCGCTGATCGTGGGCCGTAACTCAAAAAATGCCCACTATCTTGACACTAAGGCCGCAAAGATGGGCCATCTGCTGAAAGAGTAAAATTAAAAAGCCCGACGGCATTTCGCCTGCGCGGGCCTGTAATAAGTTGCACTCTCTTTTTGTAGCTCGTTGTATGCCGGGCATGCGCAGCGCCGCCCGGCAAAACAAGCCGCTACCCCAGCATCTTACGAATCACATAGTGTAAAATACCGTCGTTCTGGTAGTACGTCAGCTCCGTAGCCGTGTCGATACGACACCGACACTCCAGCACCTCCGTTTTTCCATCTTTGCGCGTCAGCTTAACCGGCACCGTTTTGCCCGGCTTAAGCGCCTGCAGTCCGCTAATATCAATCAGCTCTTCGCCTGTAAGCCCAAGCGTTTTGCGGGTCACGCCCTGCGGAAACTCCAGAGGCAGAATGCCCATGCCGATCAGGTTTGACCGGTGAATACGCTCGAAGGATTCCGCGATGACCACGCGCACGCCCAGAAGCCTTGGGCCTTTCGCTGCCCAGTCTCGGCTGGACCCAGAGCCATACTCTTTCCCGGCGATAACCGCCAGCGGCGTACCTTCCTGCTGATACTTAACGGCTGCGTCATAGATAGAGACAACGTCCGCACCCGGAAGATGACGCGTCATCCCACCTTCCACGCCCGGGACCAATTCATTGCGAATGCGAATGTTGGCAAAGGTACCGCGCATCATCACTTCATGGTTACCGCGACGCGAGCCGTAGGAGTTGAAGTCACGGCGCTCAACGCCGCGTGCCTGGAGATAGCGGCCCGCCGGGCTGTCGGCTTTAATATTCCCCGCAGGGGAAATATGGTCCGTAGTGACCGAGTCTCCGAGCATCGCCAGAATGCGCGCGCCGTGAATATCCCTGAGCGGCTCAGGCTGCGCCTGCATCTCATCGAAGAACGGCGACAGGCGGATATAGGTAGAATCATCCTGCCAGCCGTAGGTATCTGAACCCGCCACCTCGATCGCTTTCCACTCCGGCGTCCCTTCAAAGACTTCCGCATACTCTTTGCGGAACATCTCCGTCGAAACCTGCTCAACGGCGCGGGCGATTTCCTGCGAGGATGGCCAGATATCCTTCAGATACACAGGCTCATTTCTACGGTCGTGCCCAATAGGGTCGCTCGCCAGGTTAATGTTCATATTTCCGGCGAGGGCGTAAGCCACGACCAGCGGCGGCGAGGCCAGCCAGTTAGTTTTCACCAGCGGATGAATGCGCCCCTCAAAGTTTCGGTTACCGGAAAGCACGGCCCCGACGGTGAGATCGCCCTGTTTAATGGCGGTCTCAATGGGGTCCGGCAGCGGCCCGGAGTTGCCGATGCAGGTTGTACAGCCATACCCCACGAGGTTAAAGCCAAGCTCATCCAGATAAGGCGTAAGCTTCGCATGGGCCAGGTAGTCTGACACCACCTTAGAACCAGGTGCCAGAGAGGCTTTCACCCACGGCTGGGTTTTAAGGCCAAGCTCCACCGCTTTTTTAGCCAGCAGGCCAGCAGCCATCAGCACGCTCGGGTTTGAGGTGTTAGTGCATGAGGTGATGGCGGCGATAACCACCGCGCCGTCAGGGAGCTGATACTGATGTCCGTTCATGACATAGTCGATCGGGCGATGATCTTTTTGCGCGGCGTTAACTTCCAGCTCGTTGCTGGCCGCAAACGCCTGCGGCACGTTGTGCAGCGCAACGCGGTCCTGTGGGCGCTTCGGCCCTGCCAAGCTGGCCTCGACCGTGCCCATGTCCAGCTCAAGCGTGCTGGTAAAGACCGGCTCGTCGCCGGGGTTACGCCACATTCCCTGCGCTTTGGTGTACGCCTCGACCAGCGCGACCTGCTCCTCGCTGCGGCCGCTGAGGCGCATGTATTCCAGCGTTACGCCGTCAATCGGGAAAAAGCCGCAGGTTGCGCCGTATTCCGGCGCCATGTTGGCAATGGTGGCGCGATCGGCGAGAGGAAGTGAATCCAGGCCATCGCCGTAAAATTCCACAAATTTACCGACGACGCCGTGCTTGCGCAGCATTTGCGTAACGGTCAACACCAGGTCGGTGGCCGTAATGCCTTCCGAAAGCTTTCCGGTTAGCTTAAAGCCCACCACGTCCGGGATCAGCATCGACACGGGCTGGCCGAGCATCGCCGCCTCGGCTTCAATACCGCCGACGCCCCAGCCCAGCACGCCGAGGCCGTTAATCATGGTGGTGTGGGAATCGGTCCCCACCAGCGTATCCGGATAAGCGACCCACTCCTTGTCCTGAAGCTCGCTCCAGACCGCTTTGCCCAGGTACTCAAGGTTAACCTGGTGGCAAATCCCCGTTCCCGGTGGAACCACGCTGAAGCGGCTAAACGCCTGTTTTCCCCATTTCAGAAAGACGTAGCGCTCATGGTTGCGTTCCATCTCAAGGCGGACGTTCTCGCCGAAGGCATCGTCATCACCGAAGTGGTCGACGGTGACGGAGTGGTCAATGACAAGATCGACCGGAGAGAGCGGGTTAACTTTTGCCGTATCGCCGCCAAGCCGCTTAACGGCTTCACGCATGGCGGCTAAGTCCACCACGGCAGGCACGCCGGTGAAATCTTGCATCAACACCCTGGCCGGACGATAGGCGATTTCCCTGTCGGCATGGGCGCTTTTAAGCCATCCCGCGAGCGCATGGATGTCTTCAGCAGTAACGGAGTCCTCGTCCTGCCAGCGCAAGAGGTTTTCCAGCAAAACTTTTAGCGACTTAGGTAACCGCGAAATGTCCCCAAGTGTTTTGGCTGCCAGCGGCAGGCTGTAGTAGTGCCAGGTTTTGTTTTCTGCCTGTAGCGTGTCCTTACTGGCTTCGCGTAGGGTTAACGACATAAGCTCCTCCTTAATCACAGAGATACCCTGATAATCATCAGGGCCGTAATTAAAGATAACACAAAGATGTCGTAACGTTTTGATAACAACCCAAATTGATAAATTTCCGACGAGTCCTGGCCCCTCTAAAACAAAAAACCCCGCCGCGGCGAGGTTTTGGGATTTAGACGAAGGCCAGCCAGATAAGCTGGCACCAGAACAGGGTCGACACGGAAAAAACGCCGAGCCATGACCAGTATTTAAGCGTTGTCATGTTATTCACCATCCGTACACCAGGCTTTATTAATTAAACATTCCGAGGCTGGCCTCAGGTCTATATTGCTGATGTGTATTTATCAAAGAGTACAAAGGAACAAAGAGAGTGTTAAGGAATCGGGCCGGATTTAATAGCGCGATAAAAGCAAATTATTGTTTTTTCGGTTCGTCTTCTGCGAACAGATCAATAAAGGCTTGCTGCTGTGGAGTCAGTTTCCATGACGCTGGCACACTGGTTGCCGGCGCCTTTGCAACCTTATGACCACCGTCACGAGGCTGACACATTTGCTTTAGCGTTTCTACACGTGCCGTAAGAGCCATAGTTAACCCCAAAATTTCCAGGCCAGGAGAGCAACCGCCACCCAAAACAGGGCGGAGACGAGAAAGACCGCCAGCCAGGCTTTACGCTTTAGTGCAGGATCCCTTTGCGGTTCTTCACTTCCTGTTGGCATTGCTAACCTCATATAATCGACTTCGCTTATCATTTCGAGACCAACAATTGGTACAAGTAATCATCTGATGAGATAAATCCTAAAGAAACTTTAGCCGAAAAGCCAGTGAATTTACGCGTCCTGGGGCGGGAATTATTCATTCTTTTGACCAGAAATAAATAATTGAAAAGAATTATTTGCGAAGCTGTAAAATACTTTCTACTTTTGTCGCAATTCAACGACACATTAACCACACTGTTAAAATGGTTTACGCGATTATATTGGTTAAGCCGCAGATGATGATAATTCTAATTTAGCTTTGAGGGGGATATTTCGGTATCTTCCCTTAAAGGAAAGATACCGGAAGTGATTATTTAGCGGGAAGCTTAATATCTTTAAACATCTCCTCGATATCTTCGTTTGAACGCAATGCCACTGCGGTGTCTACCACGTCGCGGGTTAAATGTGGCGCAAATCTCTGAATAAAATCATACATATAGCTGCGCAGGAAGGTGCTACGGCGGAAGCCTATTTTTGTCGTGCTGTGGCTGAAAACGTCATGGGCGTCAAGACGCACCAGGTCCGGGTCGGAGACGGGATCAACCGCCATGCTGGCGATGACGCCAACCCCAAGCCCCAGACGCACGTACGTTTTGATGACGTCGGCATCCGTCGCGGTAAACACGATCCGCGGCGTTAATCCCGCGCGATTAAAGGCGGTGTCGAGCTCTGAACGGCCCGTAAATCCGAAGGTGTAGGTCACCAGCGGATACTGCGCCAGCTCTTCAATGGTCACGGAGCCCTTCCCGGCCAGCGGGTGATCCGGGGTAACAACGATCGAGCGGTTCCAATGATAGCAAGGCAGCATAACCAGATCGTCGTACAGGTGCAGCGCTTCGGTAGCGATGGCAAAGTCCGCGTTGCCCTTGGAAACCGCTTCCGCGATTTGCGTTGGCGACCCCTGGTGCATATGCAGCGACACGCGCGGGTAACGCTCGATAAAGCCCTTAATAACTCCAGGCAGCGCATAGCGCGCCTGCGTATGCGTCGTGGCGATATAAAGCGATCCTTTATCCGGCCAGGTATGTTCCCCCGCAACCGACTTTATCGCATCAACTTTAGAGAGCACCTCGCGGGCGATACGAATGATCTCCTGCCCTGCTGGCGTGACCTGCGTCAGGTGTTTACCGCTGCGGGCAAAGATTTGAATACCAAGCTCATCCTCCAGCATTCTGACCTGCTTGCTGATGCCGGGCTGGGAGGTATAAAGGCCCTCGGCCGTAGAAGAGACGTTAAGGTTGTGGTTTACCACTTCAACGATATAGCGAAGCTGCTGTAGTTTCATGCCGGACCATCCGATTAGCGCACGGGTCAATCGCTTAATACGATTTAATAATAAGAAAAGGGTTAACTATAACCACTATATCATTTATAGCCCGAGTGTATAGTCCGTAACAAAAAATAATAACAGGTAATAAAAAAGGGCCGGAAGCCCGGCCCTTTAACAGGTAATTTACGGATAATGCAGGTTATTTTTTACCTTCAACCCATTTACCGTCCACGAAGAACGCTGACCACCCCGTTGCTTTACCCTCTTTCTCCGCGGCGACGTACTGCTGCTTCGTTTTACGGCTAAAGCGTACCACGGTCTTGTTACCTTCAGGGTCCTGCTGAGGCGCATCGGCCAGATAGCGCAGTTTTTCCGGCAGGCGATCGCGGAAGCGGTACAGCTCTTCAACCAACGGCGCACGCGTTTCGCGCGATTTCGGGAAGGTGTTAGCGGCGAGGAAGACCCCGGCAGCACCGTCGCGCAGCACGAAGTACGCGTCGGATTTTTCACACGGCAGCTCTGGCAGCGGAACCGGATCTTCCTTCGGCGGCGCGACTTCACCGTTACGCAGGATTTTACGCGTGTTCTTGCACTCGTCGTTAGTACAGGCCATGTACTTACCGAAACGCCCCATTTTCAGGTGCATCTCAGAACCACATTTCTCACACTCAACGATTGGGCCATCGTAGCCCTTAATGCGGAACTCACCTTCTTCAATCTCGTAACCATCGCACGTCGGGTTATTACCACACACGTGCAGTTTACGTTTTGGATCGATCAGATAGCTATCCATCGCCGTGCCGCACTTCTGGCAGCGGCGCTTGGCGCGCAGCGCGTTGGTTTCCGCATCGTCACCTTCCAGCACGTTAAGCACTTCGTTCTCTGGTACCAGGTTAATGGTGGTTTTGCAGCGCTCTTTCGGCGAAAACGCATAGCCAGAACAGCCCAGGAAGACGCCCGTTGTCGCCGTGCGGATGCCCATTTTGCGACCGCAGGTTGGGCAGTCGATGCTGGTGAGCACCATTTCGTTAGGCAGCATGCCGCCCTCTTCAGGGGCTTTCTCGGCTTTTTCCAGCTGGTTGGTAAAGTCGCTAAAGAAGCTGTCGAGGACTTTCTTCCACTCCGCCTGGTGGCTGGCAACCTGGTCAAGGCTGTCTTCCATCTGCGCGGTGAAATCGTAGTTCATCAGCTCGCGGAAGTTAGCTTCCAGACGATCGGTGACGATCTCGCCCATTTTTTCGGCGTAAAAGCGGCGGCTTTCCACGCGAACGTAACCGCGGTCCTGAATGGTCGAAATGATCGACGCATAGGTCGACGGACGGCCAATTCCGCGTTTTTCCAGTTCTTTAACCAGCGAGGCTTCGCTGAAGCGCGCCGGCGGCTTGGTAAAGTGCTGAGCAGGAACCAGGTCGACCAGGGACAGCTCATCGCCCTTGTTTACCGCAGGCAGCGTTCTGTCTTCATCGCCTTTACGCAGCGCAGGCATCACCTTCGTCCAGCCGTCAAAGCGCAAAATACGGCCGCGCGCTTTAAGGCGGAAGTCCCCTGCGCCAACGGTCAGCGTGGTGGAGTCATATTTCGCCGGCGTCATCTGACACGCCACGAACTGACGCCAGATCAGCTGGTATAGCTTCTGCGCGTCGGCCTCCATATCCTTGAGCGATTCGGCCAGCACGGAAACGTCAGAAGGACGAATCGCTTCGTGCGCTTCCTGGGAATTTTCCTTGCTGGCGTACTGGTTTGCCGCCTCCGGCAGGTATTTTTTGCCGAAGTTGTCGCTGATGTAGTCACGCACCATGCTCACGGCATCCTGGCTCAGGTTGGTAGAGTCAGTACGCATATAGGTGATATAGCCCGCTTCGTACAGGCGCTGCGCCATCATCATGGTTTTCTTCACGCCGTAGCCGAGACGCGTGCTTGCAGCCTGTTGCAGGGTGGACGTAATAAACGGCGCGCCCGGCTTGCTGCTGGTCGGCTTGTCTTCACGCTCCAGTACCTGGTAACGCGCTTTCTCGAGCAGCGCCACCGCGGCCATGGTCTGTTCGCGGTTCTCTGGACGGAACGGTTTATCGTGATGATGGCTTACCTGCAGCGGCAGCGCATCACCGCCCGGCGTGGTGACGTTTGCATCCACCTCCCAGAACTCTTCTGGAACGAATGCCTTGATCTCACGCTCGCGCTCTACGACCAGACGCACGGCAACGGACTGCACGCGACCGGCAGACAGGCCGCGGGCAATTTTTTTCCACAGCAGTGGAGAAACCATGTAGCCCACAACGCGGTCCATAAAGCGACGCGCCTGCTGGGCATTTACGCGGTCAATGTTCAGTTCGCCCGGCTTTTCAAACGCCTGACGAATCGCATTCTTTGTAATTTCGTTAAACACTACGCGACTGTAGCGTTTGTCATCACCCCCGATCACTTCCCGCAGGTGCCATGCAATGGCCTCCCCTTCGCGGTCAAGGTCGGTTGCGAGATAGATGTGGTCAGCTTTTTCTGCAAGCTGCTTCAGCTCGTTAACGACTTTTTCTTTACCTGGCAGCACTTCGTACTGTGCATCCCAGTTGTGCCATGGGTTAACCCCCATGCGGTTGACAAGCGCGCTACGTTCATCCTTTTTAGGCTTTTTAGCCCCTTTGGTGGAGGTAGAGTCTGCGCTCTTTTTGCTGGCTGAGCCACTGGTCGGCAAATCGCGGATATGACCGACGCTGGACTTAACCACGTAGTCATTACCCAGATACTTATTGATCGTTTTGGCTTTTGCCGGGGACTCAACGATAACGAGAGCTTTACCCATATTCACCTTTACCTAATTTAATTCTTCCAGGAATACGCCGCACGTTGATTTCCCTTCCGCTGACGACGAGCCATAGATATTGCGACTTCGCCAGGGGATATCAACCCCTCTGTCTTACCGAACGCCAGATACATGACATCCAGGTCATTGAGTTATCGGGAATTTTTTCACTACGGTGCTAATTCGTGACGAATTTCCGGTCGAATGTCAAGCAATTCTGTTGCCAGAATGACGAAAGCGCACACTGTACCTGATAAAATTCGTTACGCAACTTTATTAGCATGCAAAAGCAAATACCGCCACTTGCTGACACAGCCCTTACCCCCTCAACTTACAGGGAAAATTTGCCCCTACAAGGCCGTCGGCGTAGACTAACGTGTCTGTTTAAGGAGTAGATTATGCAGAAAACAACCCAACCCATCGATCGAGCAACTCTGCTTATCGAAGCGAACAAACTGATTCGCAACCACGAAGACACCCTGTCTGGCATTGAGGCGACCGGCGTGGAGCAACGCAACGGCGTGCTGGTCTTCAGCGGCGAGTATTTCCTTGACGAGCAGGGGCTGCCCACCCCGAAAAGTACTGCCGTATTTAACATGTTTAAATACCTGGCGCACACGCTGTCAGAGAAATATCACCTGGTCGATTAATGCAAAACGCGAGGCAGATGCCTCGCGTTTTTGTTTATAGCAGCGGCTTTTGGCTGCGCTGCAGCCAGCGCAGCAGCAGGCGGTCCGCGCTTTCCGCTGCGCTGTTGGTAAAGCGATCGAGCAGACGCTTGCGCTGGGCAAAGCGTACGCCAATCAGCTCACGGCCCTCCATCAAATTCAGGAGCAAATCGTCGCTGGTGCCAACCTCGTCAACCAGCCCTTTTTCCTGAGCCTGCACGCCGTACCAGTGTTCGCCCGTCGCGACCTGCTCAATGTCGAGCGTCGGACGCATGCGGTGTACAAAATCTTTAAAAAGATGATGCGTTTCGTTCAGATCCTCACGAAACTTCTGACGCCCCTCTTCGGTATTCTCGCCCAGCAGCGTCAGGGTGCGCTTGTACTGACCGGCCGTATGCAGTTCGATATCGATCTCTTTGTTTTTCAGGAAGCGGTTGAAGTTAGGGATTTGCGCCACTACGCCGATGGAGCCAATGATGGAAAACGGAGCCGCGACAATTTTATCCGCAACGCACGCCATCATATAGCCACCGCTTGCCGCCACTTTATCCACGGCAACGGTCAGCGGGATCTGTTTTTCGCGCAGGCGCTGCAGCTGTGAAGCGGCCAGACCGTAGCCGTGGACCACGCCACCGGGGCTTTCGAGACGGACAACCACCTGATCCTGCGGTTTCGCTACCGCCATCACCGCCGTCACCTCTTCGCGTAACGAAGTGACTTCGTGGGCATCCATGCTGCCTTTGAAATCGAGAACATACACGCGCGGCTTTGCTTCATCCTGCGGCGCATTCAGTTTCGCTTTGGCTTTGGCGGCCTTAGCCTCCTGCTTATGCTTTTTCTTCTGCGCTTTCAGCCACAGCTTCTGCTGATGGCTATCCAGCAGGGACAGCGACATCTCTTCCTGCATGTCGGCATACTGTTCGCTCAGGCGGGTTATGCGTAGCTCGCCGCGCTGACGCTTGCGCTGCGTCAGGTTCACAACCAGGACCGCAATCACCGCGATGGCCACCACCACCGTCACGATTTTGGCCAAAAACAACCCATATTGAGAAAGTAATTCCACGCGTTCCACCTTGATTTAACCACGATTCTTTCACGCCAGTGTACAACAGCCCTGTGCAGGCGTCTTGCCCAAGACATTACCCTTGCGAGCCCCCTTCAGGAATCACTACATTCTGGTTTAAATCTTTGCAAATTGTTAATTTCACAGCGATCCCTCCTGTAGACTGATTGAAATCTTAGCCTGTTTCGGGCATAAACCCGAAAAGTCATAAAGTCATATATAAAGAAGGCGCAGTTCACGGCCCGTGCGCCTGAGGAGCCACCGTGCATTATCAACCGCAAAAAAATCTGCTGCAGGACCGCATTATCTTAGTGACGGGAGCCAGCGATGGAATCGGGCGCGAAGCCGCCCTGACCTATGCCGAATACGGCGCGAGCGTCATCCTTTTAGGGCGCAACGAAGAGAAACTCAAAAAAGTGGCCCAGGAGGTTGAACGCGTCGGCGGCAACGTAACCCCGTGGTACACGCTCGATTTATTGACCTGCACGCCTGAAGCCTGTCAGGCGCTGGCACAGCGCATTAGCGCCCATTTTCCGCGTCTTGACGGCGTGCTGCACAATGCTGGCCTGCTGGGCGAAGTACGCCCCATGGACGAACAAAATCCCGAGATCTGGCAGCAGGTCATGCAGGTCAACATCAATGGCACGTTTTTCCTGACCCAGGCGCTGCTTCCTTTATTACTCAAGTCGGAATCCGGATCGCTGGTCTTCACCTCTTCCAGCGTTGGCCGTCAGGGACGCGCCAACTGGGGCGCCTACGCCGTCTCTAAATTTGCCACCGAAGGGATGATGCAGGTGCTGGCCGAGGAGTATCAGAGCCGCCATCTGCGCGTAAACTGCATTAACCCGGGCGGCACGCGCACCAAAATGCGCGCCAGCGCCTTCCCGACCGAAGATCCGCAGAAGCTCAAGACCCCAGCCGACATTATGCCGCTCTACCTCTGGCTGATGGGTGACGACAGCCGCCGTAAAACCGGCATGACCTTTGATGCCCAGCCGGGGCGCAAACCGGGGATTTCTCAATGAGTGAAGAACGCCACCAGCAGCGCCAGCAGCGTCTGAAGGAACAGGTTGATGCCCGCGTGGCCGCAGCCCAGGACGAGCGCGGGATTGTTATCGTCTTTACCGGAAACGGCAAAGGAAAAACCACCGCCGCGTTTGGCACCGCCGCGCGGGCCGTGGGTCACGGCCAGAAGGTCGGCGTGATTCAGTTTATTAAAGGGGAATGGCCCAACGGCGAGCGTAACCTGCTTGAACCGCACGGCGTCGAGTTTCAGGTGATGGCGACCGGATTTACGTGGGATACGCAGAATCGGGACACCGACACGGCCGCGTGCCTGGCCGTCTGGTCGCACGCCAGGCGCATGCTGGCCGATCCTTCGCTAAACATGGTGCTATTGGACGAAATCACCTACATGGTGGCCTATGACTATCTGCCGCTGCACGAGGTGCTGGACGCGCTGAAAAATCGCCCTGCTCACCAGACGGTGATTGTGACGGGACGAGGGTGTCATCGGGATATTCTGGACATGGCCGATACCGTCAGCGAGCTGCGTCCGGTCAAACATGCGTTTGATGCAGGCATCAAAGCGCAAATTGGCATTGATTATTAGAGAAAAAAGCCCGGTGTTTTCACCGGGCTTTTAGATTAACCGTTGTTGTTTCGGCTGCCGGAGCGACGGCCGCCGCTGACCTGGCTGTGGCGCTTAACCGCGCGTCGGATCTGGTTCGCCTTCATACGACGACGATCTTTTTCTACCGCCACTTTAGAGGTGGTTTCCGGCGTCAGGCCCACCAGCTCGCGCAGGTAGTTCGTTTGCGTCAGATCCAGCTCGGTGTAACCTCCGCGCGGAAGGCCTTTTGGCAGCAGGATATCGCCATAGCGAACGCGAATCAGGCGGCTAACCTGCACGCCTACCGCTTCCCACAGGCGACGCACTTCGCGATTGCGCCCTTCGGTCAGGGTGACGTTGTACCACTGGTTAATGCCTTCACCACCGGTAAATTTGATGGTTTTGAACGCCGCGGGGCCATCCTCAAGCTGAACGCCACGCGAGAGATCGCGCAGCTTGTTCTCGTCAACCTGGCCGAACACGCGCACGGCATATTCACGCTCAACTTCACGGCTTGGGTGCATCAGGCGGTTTGCCAGTTCACCGTCAGTGGTGAACAGCAGCAGGCCGCAAGTGTTCACGTCCAGACGGCCAACGGCAATCCAGCGCGCGCCGCGCAGCTTAGGCAGACGGTCAAATACCGTCGGGCGACCTTCCGGGTCGTTGCGGGTACACAGCTCGCCTTCGGGCTTGTAGTAGGCCAGCACGCGGCAAATCTGCTCCGCTGACTCTTTGACGGAGATCAGATGGCCGTCGATACGGATCTTTAGCCCCGGCACGATTTCTACGCGGTCGCCCAGCGTAGCGATTTTACCGTCCACGCTCACGCGGCCGGCTTCAATAATAGCTTCGATTTCACGGCGTGAACCGTGGCCGGCGCGCGCCAGCACTTTCTGTAACTTCTCGCTCATTGAGCTTCCTCAGGTGTCGCCTTCACAGGCGTCGAATCAGGTCAAAACGGGGCCTCGCCCCAATTTGATGGCCGCGTAGTATAGCTGCTTACACCCTTACAAGAAAGGCTTAACATCACCCACGCCTTCGCGGATCACTTCAGGCGCATCTTCGGTCAAATCCACCACCGTCGTCGGCTGCTGACCAAGATAGCCGCCGTGGATAATCAGCTCCACGTGCTTCTCAAGCCGATCTTTGATCTCTTCCGGATCGGACTCGGTAAACTCGCTGCCCGGCAGCATCAGGGAGGTGGAGAGCATCGGCTCGCCCAGCGTTTCCAGCAGCGCCTGCGCAATCGGGTTTGACGGCACGCGCATCCCGATGGTTTTGCGTTTTTCCTGCAGCAGGCGGCGCGGCACCTCTTTCGTCCCTTTCAGGATGAAGGTGTAGTTGCCGGGCGTGTTGTTTTTGATCATGCGAAACGCCACGTTATCGACATACGCGTAGGTGGAGAGCTCGGAAAGATCGCGGCACATCAGGGTGAAATTATGCCCGTCCGGCAGCTGGCGAATGCGGCAGATGCGCTCCATCGCCCCTTTATCTTCGATTTTGCAGCCCAGCGCGTAGCCGGAATCAGTTGGGTAAACGATCACGCCGCCCTTACGCACGATCTCCACCGCCTGGTTGATCAAACGCGGCTGCGGGTTATCCGGATGGATATAGAAAAACTGACTCATACTTCCCTCTCTTCAATTTGCTGCGGCTGTTCCCAGAGCTGCCAGACGGGTTCCACGCCCGCGGGAAGCCAAAGCTTGCGCCCCAGCTCAATCCACGCGCAGGGCTGATGAAAATCAGAGCCCTGTGACGCCAGTAAACCAAACTGGCGCGCATAGGTGGCAAGCTGCGTTCGCTCATGGGGAGCCTGCTGGCACTGGGAGACTTCCATCGCCTCGCCGCCGCATTCGGCAAAGTGTGCCAGCAGTCTTTTCAGCCATTTAGCAGAAAGATTATACCGCCCCGGGTGGGCCAGCACGGCCTTACCGCCAGAATGATGAATCACATCAATAGCTTGTTTTATTGTACACCACTGCGGCGGAACGTAACCGGTTTTCCCGCGCGCCAGATATTTTTTAAAGACGTCCGCCATGGTGTTCGCCTTGCCTTCTGCAACCAGAAAGCGGGCAAAATGGCCGCGCGTCACCGCTCCGCCGTTCGCCAGCTTTTGCGCTCCCGCCAGCGCGCCCGGGATGTGCGCTTTTTCGAGGCGCTCGCCGATCATCTCCGCGCGCTGGTTTCGGCGCGCTTTTTGTTCTTGCAAAAACGCACGCATTGCCGGATGTTCGATATCAATATTCAGCCCAACAATATGAATTTCATGGTTTTCCCAGAGGGTAGAAATTTCAACGCCGGAAATCAGATTCAGCGCGATGCCGCTGCGGGCTATTTCCGCGCGCGCCGCGGGGATGGCGTCTGTCGTATCGTGATCGGTTATCGCCAGCGTGCCGACGCGCATTTCCACAGCCCGGTGCACCAGCGCTTCGGGCGTAAGAAGGCCGTCAGAAGCCTGAGTATGGCTGTGTAAATCATAAATCACGGCATAAGTGTTATCGCTCAAAGCACGTCCTATAGCAGGTTGGAGATATCCAAAAACCCTATAGTAACGACTTAAGGCGAAATTCTGAAATCAAGGGTTGACAACACGCCATCGAACTAGTTAACTAGTACACAAGTTCACACGAGAGAGGTATCTGCAAATGACGGCATATCGCACCCTGCACGGTTGGTGGCGCACTTCCTGATTATCGGGCAGTGTCACGCGTCTGCGAACAGCAAACAGATACCCAGCCCGCTACCAAGCGGGCTTTTTTTTGAACAGAAAACGAGAACAACATAATGCAAACAGCCAAACCTCACCTCGAACTGCTGACCTGCGAGGCGGTCTATCGCCACAACCCAACCGCGCTGTTTCATCAGGTCTGCGGCGCGCGTCCGGCAACACTGCTGCTGGAATCGGCAGATATCGACAGCAAAGACGATCTTAAAAGCCTGCTGCTGGTCGACAGCGCGCTGCGCATCACCGCGTTAGGTGACACCGTCACTATTAAGGCCCTGTCCGAGAACGGTGCCGCCCTGCTGCCGCTGCTGGACGCTGCCCTCCCTGCGGGTATCGAAAATGAACGCCATCCGGAAATGCGGACCCTGCATTTCCCGCCGGTCAGCCAGCTTTTAGACGAAGACGCGCGCCTCTGCTCTCTGTCCGTGTTCGACGCCTTCCGCCTGCTGCAAAACCTGGTCAACGTGCCGGAAAACGAGCGTGAAGCGATGTTCTTCGGCGGGCTGTTTGCCTATGACCTGGTCGCGGGCTTCGAAGCACTACCGGAAACAGAGCAAGACAACCGCTGCCCGGACTACTGTTTCTACCTCGCGGAAACCCTGCTGGTGATCGACCATCAGAAAAAATATACCCGCATCCAGGCCAGCCTGTTTACCCCAAGCGGTGCCGAAAAGCAGCGTCTTGAGCACCGCATTGCCCAGCTTCAGCAGCAGATGACCGAGGCGCCGCCCGCGCTGCCGGTTCAGCGCGTCGAGCACATGCAGTGCGACGTGAACCAGAGCGACGATCGCTTTGGTGCCGTCGTGCGCCAGATGCAAAAGGCCATTCGCGCCGGGGAAATTTTTCAGGTGGTGCCGTCCCGCCGCTTCTCTCTGCCCTGCCCGTCGCCGCTGGCGGCCTATGACGTACTGAAAAAGAGCAACCCGAGCCCGTACATGTTTTTCATGCAGGACAACGACTTCACGCTGTTCGGCGCGTCGCCGGAAAGCTCGCTGAAATACGATGCCGCCAGCCGTCAGATTGAGATCTACCCCATTGCCGGAACGCGCCCGCGCGGCCGCCGCGCCGACGGCACGCTCGATCGCGATCTCGACAGCCGCATCGAGCTGGAAATGCGCACCGACCACAAGGAGCTGTCCGAGCACCTGATGCTCGTCGATCTGGCCCGTAACGATCTGGCGCGCATTTGCACCCCCGGCAGCCGCTACGTGGCCGACTTAACCAAAGTCGACCGTTATTCCTTCGTGATGCACCTGGTCTCCCGCGTGGTCGGCGAGCTGCGCAGCGACCTCGACGTGCTGCACGCCTACCGCGCCTGTATGAATATGGGCACCCTGAGCGGCGCGCCGAAGGTTCGCGCAATGCAGCTGATTGCTGAAGCCGAAGGCCGCCGACGCGGCAGCTACGGCGGCGCCGTGGGGTACTTTACCGCGCATGGCGATCTGGACACCTGCATTGTGATCCGCTCCGCCTACGTGGAGGACGGCATTGCCACCGTTCAGGCGGGGGCCGGCGTGGTTCTGGATTCTGTTCCGCAGTCTGAAGCTGACGAAACTCGCAGTAAGGCCCGCGCGGTTCTGCGCGCCATTGCTACCGCCCATCACGCACAGGAGATTTTCTGATGGCTGACATTCTGCTGCTCGATAATATCGACTCCTTTACCTATAACCTGGCAGATCAGCTGCGTGCGAATGGCCACAACGTCGTTATCTATCGTAACCATGTTCCGGCGCAAACGCTGATCGAGCGTCTCGGCACCATGCAAAACCCGGTGCTGATGCTCTCTCCTGGCCCAGGCGCGCCGAGCGAAGCGGGCTGCATGCCGGAACTGCTGACCCGCATGCGCGGCAAGCTGCCGATTATCGGCATCTGCCTCGGCCACCAGGCGATCGTTGAAGCCTACGGCGGCTACGTCGGCCAGGCGGGCGAGATCCTGCACGGGAAAGCGTCAAGCATTGAACATGACGGCCAGGCGATGTTTGCCGGGCTGCCGAACCCGCTGCCGGTCGCGCGCTACCACTCGCTGGTTGGCAGCAATATCCCGGCGGGCTTGACCGTTAACGCCTCGTTCGAAGGCATGGTGATGGCGGTGCGTCACGACGCGGATCGCGTCTGCGGCATGCAGTTCCATCCGGAGTCGATTCTGACCTCCAACGGCGCTCGCCTGCTGGAGCAAACGCTCGACTGGGCGCTGCAGAAGCTCGAGCAAACCAACACCCTGCAGCCGATTCTGGAAAAACTGTATCAGGCGCAGACCCTGAGCCAGCAGGAAAGCCACCAGCTCTTCTCCGCCGTGGTGCGCGGCGAGCTGAAGCCTGAGCAGCTCGCCGCAGCGCTGGTGAGCATGAAGGTGCGCGGCGAAAGCCCGCAGGAGATCGCCGGCGCCGCTACGGCCCTGCTGGAAAACGCCGCGCCGTTCCCGCGCCCGGACTATCAGTTTGCCGACATCGTCGGCACCGGCGGCGACGGCAGCAACAGCATCAATATCTCCACCGCCAGCGCGTTCGTCGCGGCGGCGTGCGGTATGAAAGTGGCCAAGCACGGCAACCGCAGCGTCTCCAGCCGTTCGGGCTCATCGGATCTGCTGGCCGCGTTTGGCATCAACCTCGACATGCAGGCTGAACGCTCGCGTGAAGCGCTGGACGATCTGGGCGTCTGCTTCCTGTTCGCGCCGAAGTATCACACCGGTTTTCGCCACGCGATGCCGGTTCGCCAGCAGCTTAAAACCCGCACGCTGTTTAACGTACTCGGCCCGCTGATTAACCCGGCGCATCCGCCGCTGGCGCTGATCGGCGTTTACAGCCCCGAGCTGGTGCTGCCGATCGCCGAAACCCTGCGCGTGCTGGGCTACCAGCGCGCGGCGGTGGTGCACAGCGGCGGCATGGACGAAGTGTCCCTGCACGCGCCTACCGTGGTGGCCGAACTGCGCGACGGTGAAATTCTTAACTATCAGCTTGAGGCAGCCGACTTCGGCCTGACGCCGTATCGTCAGGAGGCGCTGGCGGGCGGCACGCCGGAAGAAAACCGTGACATTCTGACGCGCTTATTACAAGGTAAAGGAGAGGCCGCCCACGAGGCCGCCGTGGCGGCCAACGTCGCCATGCTGATGCGTTTACACGGTGAGGAAGATCTGAAGATCAACGCTCGAAAAGTTCTGGACGTGCTGCGCTCGGGTGCAGCTTACGACCGCGTTACCGCACTTGCGGCAAGAGGGTAAAACATGCAGACCGTTTTAGCGAAAATCGTTGCCGATAAGGCCATCTGGGTGGAAGCCCGCAAGGCGCAGCAGCCGCTGGCTGGCTTTCAGAACGACGTCGTGCCGAGCAGCCGACGCTTCTATGATGCCCTGCAGGGCGCGCGTACCGCGTTTATTCTGGAGTGCAAAAAAGCCTCTCCGTCTAAAGGCGTCATCCGCGACGATTTCGACCCGGCGCGCATAGCCGGTATCTATAAGCATCATGCGTCGGCCATTTCCGTGCTGACGGATGAGAAATACTTTCAGGGCAGCTTCGACTTTCTGCCTATCGTCAGCGGCATCGCGCCGCAGCCGATCCTGTGCAAAGACTTTATTATCGACCCTTATCAGATTTGGCTGGCGCGCTTTTACCAGGCCGACGCCTGCCTGCTGATGCTTTCGGTGCTCGACGATGAACAGTATCGCCAGCTTGCTGCGGTCGCGCACAGCCTTAACATGGGCGTGCTGACCGAGGTGAGCAACGAAGAGGAGCTGGAGCGCGCGATTGCGCTGGAGGCCAAAGTGGTTGGCATCAACAACCGCGATCTGCGCGACCTGTCCATCGACCTCAATCGCACCCGCCAGCTGGCGCCGCGCCTGGGTCCCGGCGTGACGGTGATCAGCGAGTCGGGGATTAACAGCTACGCTCAGGTGCGCGAGCTGAGCCACTTTGCGAACGGCTTCCTGATCGGCTCCGCGATGATGGAGCATGACGATCTCAACGCCGCGGTGCGCCGCGTGCTGCTGGGTGAAAATAAAGTGTGCGGCTTAACCCGCGAGCAGGATGCGCTGGCCGCGTATGAAGCGGGCGCCATTTACGGCGGGCTGATTTTTGTTGAAAGCTCTCCGCGCGCCGTGACGGTAGAGCAGGCGCGTCAGGTCACTGCGGGCGCGCCGCTTCGCTACGTCGGCGTCTTCCGCAATGCGGATGTTGCAGACGTGGCCGCAAAAGCCGACTCGTTATCCCTGAGCGCGGTACAGCTTCACGGCAGCGAAGACCAGGCCTATATCGACGCCCTGCGCGCCGTTCTGGCGCCTCAGGTACAGATCTGGAAGGCGCAGAGCGTAGGCAGTGCCCTGCCCCCGCGTAACCTGAACCACGTCGACAAATACGTGCTCGATAACGGCCAGGGCGGCACCGGACAGCGTTTTGACTGGTCGCTGCTGAGCGGCGAAACGCTCGACAACGTTTTACTCGCGGGCGGCTTGAGCCCGGATAACTGCGTAGAAGCGGCAAAAGCCGGCTGCGCGGGCCTCGATTTCAATTCAGGCGTAGAGTCCCAGCCCGGCATAAAAGATGCCAGCAAGCTGGCCTCGGTCTTTAAAACTCTGCGTGCATATTAAGGAAGAGAAGATGACGACATTACTAAACCCGTATTTTGGCGAGTTCGGCGGGATGTACGTTCCGCAAATCCTGATGCCCGCGCTGCGCCAGCTGGAAGAAGCGTTTGTGAGCGCGCAGAAAGATCCGGCGTTTCAGGCTGAATTTACCGACCTGCTGAAAAACTACGCGGGCCGCCCGACGGCGCTGACCAAATGCCGCAACCTGACCGAAGGCACGAAAACCACGCTGTACCTCAAGCGTGAAGACCTGCTGCACGGCGGCGCGCACAAAACGAACCAGGTGCTGGGCCAGGCGCTTCTGGCGAAGCGCATGGGGAAAACCGAAATCATCGCCGAAACCGGTGCGGGCCAGCACGGCGTGGCGTCGGCGCTGGCGAGCGCCCTGCTCGGCCTGAAGTGCCGCATCTACATGGGCGCGAAGGACGTGGAGCGCCAGTCGCCGAACGTCTTCCGCATGCGCCTGATGGGTGCGGAAGTGATCCCGGTTCATAGCGGTTCCGCCACGCTGAAGGATGCCTGCAACGAGGCGCTCCGCGACTGGTCCGGCAGCTATGACACCGCGCACTATATGCTCGGCACCGCGGCGGGCCCGCACCCGTTCCCGACCATCGTGCGTGAGTTCCAGCGCATGATTGGCGAAGAGACAAAAGTGCAAATTGTCGAAAAAGAAGGTCGTCTTCCTGACGCGGTCATCGCCTGCGTCGGCGGCGGTTCTAACGCCATCGGCATGTTCGCTGACTTCATCGACGACGATCGCGTGGGGCTGATCGGCGTTGAGCCTGCCGGGCACGGTATTGACTCCGGCGAGCACGGCGCGCCGCTGAAGCACGGTCGCGTTGGGATTTACTTCGGCATGAAGTCGCCGATGATGCAGACGGACGAAGGCCAGATCGAGGAGTCCTACTCCATTTCCGCCGGACTGGACTTCCCGTCCGTGGGGCCGCAGCACGCGCACCTGAACAGCATTGGCCGCGCGGAGTATGTTTCGATAACCGATGACGAGGCGCTGGAAGCCTTTAAAGCGCTTTCACGGCATGAAGGGATCATCCCGGCGCTGGAGTCCTCGCACGCGCTGGCACACGCCCTGAAAATGATGAAAGAAAACCCGGAAAAAGAGCAGCTGCTGGTGGTGAACCTTTCCGGTCGCGGTGACAAAGATATCTTCACCGTTCACGATATTTTGAAAGCACGAGGGGAAATCTGATGGAACGCTACGATAACGTATTTGCAGAGCTGAAGGCCCGCCGGGAGGGCGCGTTCGTCCCCTTCGTTACGCTGGGCGATCCGGGCCCGGAGCAGTCGCTGAAAATTATCGACGCCCTGATTGAAGCCGGAGCCGATGCGCTGGAGCTGGGCATTCCGTTCTCCGATCCGCTGGCGGACGGCCCGACCATTCAGAATGCCACCCTGCGCGCGTTCGCCGCGGGCGTGACGCCGACCCAGTGTTTTGAAATGCTGGCGGCGATCCGCCAGAAGCACCCGACGATCCCCATCGGCCTGCTGATGTACGCCAACCTGGTGTTCAACCGCGGCATTGACGAATTTTACGCCGAGTGCGCGCGCGTGGGCGTTGACTCCGTGCTGGTGGCCGACGTGCCGGTCGAAGAGTCTGCCCCGTTCCGCCAGGCGGCAATGCGCCACGGCGTAGCGCCCATTTTCATCTGCCCGCCAAACGCCGATGACGAGCTGCTGCGCCAGATCGCCTCACACGGACGCGGATATACCTACCTGCTTTCTCGTGCCGGGGTCACCGGGGCAGAAAACAAGGCCGCGCTGCCGCTGCATCACCTGGTTGAAAAGCTGGCGGAATACCACGCGGCCCCGCCGCTGCAGGGCTTTGGTATCTCTTCACCTGAACAGGTCACCGCAGCGATTGACGCTAACGCGGCCGGTGCTATTTCCGGCTCCGCGATTGTGAAAATCATCGAAAAGAACCTCGATAAGCCGGAGCAAATGCTGGCTGAACTGAAAGCATTCGTCAGCGCAATGAAAGCCGCAACGCATACAGCGTAATCTGGTTACCGTCTGGCGCCGCAGCCAGACGGTTCCCCCTCTTCTTTCGCCTGCCCTAAAGGGTTAGCGCAAAATTGATCCCGTCGATATTTTCGGTGTGAATGACTTTTCAAACCTTTCTGTCAGCGTATGATCCGGTTTTCTTTCGGTAACCCCTTCTGAGTTCAGAGGTTTACACATGTCATGGCACCACTTTAAACAGACTTACCTCGTTAAGTTCTGGTCCCCGGTTCCGGCCGTTATCGCCGCCGGTATTCTCTCCACCTATTATTTCGGCATCACCGGCACCTTCTGGGCCGTCACCGGCGAATTTACCCGCTGGGGAGGCCAGCTGCTGCAGCTTGCAGGCGTTCCCGCCGAAGAGTGGGGATACTACAAGCTTATTCATCTGGACGGCACGCCGCTGACCCGCATCGACGGGATGATGATTATCGGCATGTTCGGCGGCTGTTTCGCCGCCGCGCTGTGGGCGAACAACGTCAAAATCCGCATGCCGAAAAGCCGCATTCGCATCATGCAGGCCATTATCGGCGGCATAATTGCCGGGTTCGGCGCGCGTCTGGCGATGGGCTGTAATCTCGCCGCCTTCTTTACCGGAATTCCTCAGTTTTCCCTGCACGCCTGGTTCTTTGCCGTGGCAACGGCCATTGGCTCGTACTTCGGCGCGAAATTTACGCTGCTGCCGCTGTTTCGCATTCCGGTAAAAATGACCAAAGTGAGCGCCGCCTCTCCGCTCACGCAGAAGCCTGCTCAGGCGCGCCGTCGCTTCCGCCTCGGCATGCTGATCTTTTTCGCCATGGTGGCCTGGGCGCTATGCACCGCGCTAAACCAGCCGAAGCTCGGCCTGGCGATGCTCTTCGGCATAGGCTTTGGCCTGCTGATTGAGCGGGCGCAAATCTGCTTTACCTCCGCGTTTCGCGATATGTGGATCACCGGGCGCACGATGATGGCAAAAGCGATCATTGCCGGGATGGCGGTGAGCGCCATTGGCATATTCAGCTACGTACAGCTCGGCGTTGAGCCTAAAATCATGTGGGCGGGCCCCAACGCGGTCATCGGCGGCCTGCTGTTTGGCTTTGGCATTGTGCTGGCCGGTGGTTGCGAAACGGGCTGGATGTACCGCGCCGTAGAAGGCCAGGTGCACTACTGGTGGGTGGGCCTTGGCAACGTGATCGGCTCAACGCTGCTGGCCTACTACTGGGATGATGTGTCACCCGCGCTGGCGACAAGCTGGGACAAGGTCAATCTGCTGAACACCTTTGGCACGCTCGGCGGCCTGATTGTTACCTATGCCCTGCTGCTGGCGGCATTTTTACTCGTTGTTGCGCAGGAAAAACGCTTCTTCCGCCGCTCAACCCCTCGCGCTGAAGCGCAGGAGACTATCGTATGAAAGAGATCGTACCGGACTATCGGCTCGACATGGTCGGCGAGCCTTGTCCTTATCCGGCAGTAGCGACGCTTGAAGCGCTGCCGCAGCTGAAGGAAGGCGAAATTCTGGAGGTGGTAAGCGACTGCCCGCAGTCCATCAATAACATCCCTCTGGACGCCAAAAACCACGGCTACACGGTGCTGGATATTCAGCAGGACGGGCCAACCATTCGCTATCTTATCCAGAAATAAAAAAAACGGGTCGTAATGACCCGTTTATCTTTGCGCATAGGCGCTTAATAGACCTCTTCCGTCGAGTGGCTAACGCTTCGTTTATCATAAACTGAAGGTTTACCGTCAGGGCGCGTTTTAAACCGGCGGTGAAGCCACATATATTGCTCCGGCGCGAGGCGGATCGCCGCCTCAATCGCCTGATTCATACGGTGCGCCACCGTTTCTTTATTTTCGTCATACAGCTGCGGGCCGATATCCTCCATGATAATCAGCTCATATCCCTTTCCGTCCGCGCGACGGCGAGGTACAAACGGTATTACCGCCGGGCGTGCGCTTCTTACCAGCATATAGCTGCCTGCGGTTGTCGCCGTTTCGGGCATATTAAAGAAAGGAACGAAGACGCTATTTTTAGGGCCGTAATCATGGTCAGGTGCGTACCAGACAATTTCATCCTGCTTGAGGGCGCGGATCATTCCCTTCAGGTCGTAGCGGTCGAGCATTGTTTTATTCGAGCGCAGGCGTCCGCGGGTTTGCAGCCAGTCGAATAACGCGTTGTTGTTGGGCCGATAAACCCCGATGCCCGGATTGAGCATGCCGAAGATGCGCGCCCCGAGCTCCAGGGTCAGGAAATGCATGCCGATTAGCAGAACGCCGTTTTGCGCGGCTCGCGCCTTCGCCATGTGTTCATAGCCCGTCACCGTAAACCATTTTCTGACGCGTCGGTCAGGCCAGTACCAGGCGATGCCGGTTTCAATAACGCCCATTCCCACGGACTCAAAATTTTTCTCTAGCAGCGCCTCGCGCTGCTCTGCTGAAAGTTCGCGGAAGCAAAGTTCAATGTTGCGCCTGGCAATAGCAACGCGGCGCGGCAACAGCCTCATGGCTAATTTTCCGAGCGATGAACCCAGCCACACTAATACGGGATAAGGGAGCAAAACCACGCAACGCAGCAAAAATACGCCCAGCCACAGTGGCCAGTAGCGCGGGTGCAGAAATGAGAGTGAGAACGTTGGCAGCCTCGTCATTGAGTTAATTCCCTCCGGTATTATGGGTTGATGGCACGCTCGCTTAAAAAGGGTTATCGCGCAGACAACGATCAATATCGTAATTACTTTATAAGAAACTTCCGTATTGGGTTTGTCTTTTTTTGCCGGATTGGCGGAGGGGAGTTTACTGCAAAAAAAAGCTGGTTACCCGATAACCAGCTTTATATTGACGTGCGGTTTAACCTGTCAGAAACGGTAGCCCGCAGAGAACATAAATACCCACGGATCAAGACGCGTGCTAATACTTTGCTGTTCGCCGCCGGCCTTGAAGCGTACGTCGGTATCGATATCCATATACCAGACGGACATATTCAGCAGCCAGTCGCGGTTAATCAGATAATCCATACCAACCTGACCCGCCACGCCCCAGGAATCTTTAAGACTCAAATCTGAAAGCCCCGCCGCTTTGCCCGTGTCGTTAAATTTCTCGTCAAAGAAGGTGGTGTAGTTCACCCCTGCGCCCACGTAAGGACGCACTTTGCTGTTGGCGTCGCCAAAGTACCATTGCGCCATCAGCGTAGGCGGCAGATGGTGAACCGTGGCGATATCCCCGGTCGGGCCAGTACCGACACGGTGGCGGAACGGCGTTGCGGCCAGAAGCTCAACGCCGATGTTGTCCGTCGCCATATAGGTGAACGTTAATCCCAGCTGCGTGTTGTTGCTGACGTTAAAGCCCCCTAACCCCAGCACGTTATCTGAACCTTCCGTTGGACGCACCGTTGCTGAACCCGCACGGATGAAGAATTCACCCGCTTCGTGCGCGTACGCACCGCCAGAGAGACTGCTAAGAACAAGGGCTGCCACCGCTAATTTTTTCATATCCCGCTCCATCGTTGTGGTTTTATTCGCGGGGTGAATATACTCACAATTAAGTAATAAGTGATCCTACACAGATCACATTAAAACCAGTAACTTAACATTCATTGATCTGAGTTAATTTTTGGTGACTCATTCGAAGCGCAAAAGTTGTCTCTATATCAATTTTTGCAACTCAGTCACCATCAAAATGGGCATAACGAGATGACGAAAACGTGGTGGCGAATGTTTTTCGAGCAGCCCATTACCGGCGCTTTACAAAGATATGCTTTTCCATACAAGCCTTGATGCTGCCACCGGCGCGATATCCGGTGTACAATTGCCGGCTAATTAACACCTGCAATACTCAAGGAGAGTGCATGTCTATCACGGCGCAGTCTGTCTACCGTGACACGGGAAACTTTTTCCGCAATCAGTTCGTTACGTTTTTACTGATCGCATTGTTATGCGCCTTTATCACGGTGGTGCTGGGTCACGCCTTCTCGCCGAGCGACGAACAGATTGCCAGCCTCAGCCAGGGCGATCACCTGACGGGTAGCGCCGGGCTGTTCGAGCTGGTGCAGAATATGACGCCGGAACAGCAGCAGATCCTGCTGCGGGCCTCGGCCGCATCCACCTTTTCAGGCTTGATTGGAAACGCTATTCTGGCCGGCGGCGTGCTGCTGATGATCCAGCTCGTTTCCGCCGGGCACCGCGTGAGCGCCCTGCGGGCGATTGGTGCCAGCGCGCCCGTTCTGCCTAAACTGTTTATCCTCATTTTCTTAACCACGCTGCTGGTACAGATGGGGATCATGCTGGTCGTTATTCCGGGCGTGCTGCTCGCCGTCGTCCTCTCGTTTGCGCCGGTGATGGTTGTCCAGGAAAAAATGGGCATTTTTACCGCCATGCGTACCAGCATTAAGCTGGCGTGGGCGAATATGCGTCTGGTGGCACCTGCCGTGATCGGCTGGCTGTTGGCTAAAACGCTCCTGCTGCTGTTTGCCCCAAATTTTGCCGTGCTGACGCCAAACGTTGGAGCTGTGGTCGCAAATACGCTGAGCAACCTGATTTCAGCTGTACTGCTGGTCTACTTGTTCCGCCTGTATATGTTACTTCGTCAGTAATCCTGATGGCCGGATGCGCTTCTGCCTCTGGCCCCACTCAGAAGATGGAATCGTAGAATGAAGCAGTTTCTTGATTTTTTGCCCCTCGTAGTCTTCTTTGCGTTTTACAAGCTGTACGACATTTATGCCGCGACAACGGCCCTGATCGTCGCCACGGCAATCGTGTTGATTTACAGCTGGGTGCGTTACCGTAAAGTCGAAAAGATGGCGCTGATTACCTTTATCATCGTCGCCGTCTTCGGCGGGCTGACGCTCTTTTTCCATAACGATGAGTTTATCAAATGGAAAGTGACCGTGATTTACGGCCTGTTCGCAATGGCTTTGCTGATCAGCCAGTGGGTAATGAAAAAGCCGCTGATCCAGCGCATGCTGGGTAAAGAGCTTACTCTGCCGCAGGAAGTGTGGTCCCGGCTGAATATCGCCTGGGCGGTATTCTTTATTCTCTGCGGCCTCGCCAATATCTATATTGCGTTCTGGCTGCCGCAGAATATCTGGGTTAACTTTAAGGTCTTCGGCCTGACGGCCCTGACGCTGATCTTTACGCTTCTGAGCGGCGTCTACATCTACCGACACATGCCGCAGGACGATAAGCACTGATAATATTCACCGCAGCGTGCTCCCAGTGCGCTGCGGTCTATTCTCTCCGGTTGAAAATCATAGTAGCATCCCGCCTGAAGTCTTTCTTTACGAGTTAAATCAATGACAATAAATAACGCCCCTCAGGGCGAACTGGTTTTACGCACGCTGGCAATGCCCGCTGATACTAATGCCAACGGCGATATTTTTGGCGGCTGGCTGATGTCGCAAATGGATATGGGCGGCGCGATCCTGGCAAAAGAGATTGCCCACGGGCGCGTGGTTACCGTGAGGGTGGACGGCATGACGTTTCTGCGCCCCGTTGCCGTCGGGGATGTCGTTTGCTGCTACGCGCGCTGCCTGAAGCGCGGCAATACCTCAATTTCTATCAATATTGAGGTGTGGGTGAAAAAAGTCTCTTCTGAGCCCATCGGTCAACGCTATAAGGCGACCGAAGCGCTCTTTATCTACGTTGCGGTAGATAGCGATGGCAAGCCCCGCGCGCTGCCCCAGGCCTGAATAAAAAAGCCTCCGCATGGAGGCTTTTCTGTTTATTCCATCTGTGCTCCGCCGTTCATGCGGAACACGATATTCACCACCAGCCCTCGTCCCGGCTTGCCTGGCTCGTATCGCCACTTGCGCATTGCCGCTTTCACGTCGCGTTCGAACATGTTCGACGGCTGCGCGGAAACAATCTCGACGTTGTCCACGCGCCCCTCTGACGTGACGTCAAACTTCACGCGGACGCGCCCTTCAATGCGCAGCGCCTGGGCGCGCGCAGGATACTGCGGCTGGTTACGGCTCAACGCGCGCGGGCCAGCCGGCGCTGAGATGACGGGTTTCGACGTGGCTGGCGTATTGTTCATCAACGGTCGAGACGGCGCGGTGCTTTCGGTCGTCTGCGTGGCGCGAGGCTCAACCGGGCGCTCTTCGCGTTTCGGACGCTCCTCCACCTTTTTCACCGGTTTAGGCTTCGGCTTAGGTTTAGGCTTGGGTTCCGGCTTGTGGATCACCACCGGCGCTTCCTTTGGAGGCTCGGGAATCGGTTCGGGCTCAGGCTCCGGCTCGGCTACCGGCTGCGGTGGCGGCGGAGCGACCTGCGGCGGCTCAAGGTCCGACGGCGCAACCATGGTCACCGAAATCGGCTGCGAGGGCGCTGGCATTTCAATAACCTGATGAACCGAAGTATAGAGCAGACCCGCCACCACGGCACCGTGAATAACGACGGAAAGCAGCGTCGGCCAGGGAAAGCGGCGAGGTAAATCAAGGGTCATCGAAGTCATCATCATCAACGTTAAAAAAACCGAACTCTGATTTTAAATGCAAATAGCAATCATATTCAATAAGACACTTTGTCCGGGCGCAATTTAAGCGTGAAAGCGGCCAAAAAAGCTGCATTCAGATCAGGGTTTTAACATTGATTTTATCTTTACATTGCAGACGAAGGTGCTTTCACATAACGTAATTGCCACTTTTACTGGTTAAGGAGTTTCTCCGTGCTTTATGTCATTTACGCTGAGGATACAGCTGATTCCCTGGAAAAACGTCTCTCCGTGCGCCCTGCGCACCTGGCGCGCCTGCAGCTGCTGCAGGATGAGGGCAGATTGCTCACCGCAGGCCCAATGCCTGCCGTTGACAGCAACGACCCCGGCGCAGCGGGTTTCTCGGGCTCAACGGTGATTGCGGAGTTTGAATCACTGGAAGCGGCAAACGCCTGGGCAGAAGCCGACCCGTACGTGGCCGCGGGGGTTTATCAGAAGGTCACGGTAAAACCCTATAAGAAAGTGTTTTGATGAAAAAGGCTCCCTCAGGAGCCTTTTTTCAGTGCAGCGACGCCAGGCGCGCCGCGAATCCTACGAATAGCAGACCTATCAGCCCGTTACCCAGCTTAGCCAGTTTCTTTTTGGTTTTAAGGTAGCGGGTCACGAAAGCGCCGGAGAAAATCAGGAAGCTCATGTACATAAAGCTGATCAGCTCAAGCGTGGTGGCGAGGATCAGGAACGAGGTTCCCGTGTTTGCTGCGTTCACGTCGATGAACTGCACGAAGAAAGAGACGTAGAACAGGATCGCTTTCGGGTTGGTCAGGCTGAGCACCAGCGAACGTTTCATGATCATGCTTGCCGGTTCTGCGCCGCTCTCATGCGCGGCATTCTGACGGGTCACTACCGACCAGAGCATTTTCCCGCCCAGCCACAGCAGATAAAACGCGCCGAGATAGCGCACGATGTTAAACAACACCGGCGTCGTCTGAATCAGCGCCGCCACGCCGGCCCACGCCAGAAACATCAGCACCGCATCGCCAATAAATACGCCCGTCGCGGCCAAATACCCTTTTTTGACGCCGTGGCCAATCCCTGTTTTCAGTACAAACAAGGTGTTTGGTCCTGGAACCAGCACGATGAAAAATGCGCCGACAACATACGTCCAGAAATTCAATACACCAAACTCCGCAAACACTGCCCTCTCCTTTTGAAAAAACAAAGGGAATATCGCAATAGCGGCAATATTCCCAAAACGGTATTGCTATTGTACGCCGTTATAGCCGTCAAGATAAGTCGCCGCCAGCGCGTTACCAAATAAAATCGCGTCTTTCTCTTCCATCCGCGTCGACCAGGTGTCGTTCGCGTTGCCCGTATAGGCATGGTCGGTATTCGCCTCTTTCTTTAGCTGGTCGCGGATGCTTTGCGCATATTCACCGGCTTCTGCCGCCGTGCGCCCGGCCGCGCGGTCTGATTTTCCGCGTGCATACAGCTCACGGAACTGGGGGACGTTTAAACGATAGTTTTGCCCAACGCTAGACGTATAATTTCCGCCAATAAAGCTGGATTTATGCGATACAAAATAATACGCATGTCTTTCCGGTGACGTTTTGCTACTGGTACATCCGCTTAATAAGGCGATCCCTAGCAGAGCGACTCTCCATTTTCCCTTCATTGCCATTCCCTCGAACGTTAGCCATTGTTTCTAAAAATAAGAGACAGTATATCGCGGGTATTAAGAGGGAGAGACTGCGAAATTTAATAGCCCTGAAAAACGATGGGCACCTTATCGGTGCCCTCATGGTGCTCAGATATCCTGGGAGATGAACAGCAACGCGTTGCGGTGTCGGTTCAATCCACATTTTCTGATGGCGTGAATACGCATATTGCGGCGGGATTGTGCTTCCAGCCAGCGGGCCTTGCGACGACTGACCTGTCGCAACATGCGCCAGCGCCCTACTTCTGTTCTACTGCGCTTCATGTTTACAACTCATCCTCTAACGGAAACGCCATTATAAACCCAACCCTGCGGCAAACCAGCGCTTTTATCTGCCGTTTTTATTTGCCAGATGAATCCTTATGCGTACACTCTTAACAATACGCTTTCAAAAGGATTTTTTACCTATGACAACCTTCTACACCGTGGTGAGTTGGCTGGTCATTCTGGGATACTGGCTATTAATCGCGGGGGTGACGCTGCGCATCCTGATGAAGCGCCGAGCCGTCCCTTCCGCCATGGCCTGGCTATTGATCATCTATATTCTGCCGCTGGTCGGCATCATCGCCTATCTCTCTTTCGGTGAGCTTCATCTCGGCAAACGTCGCGCCGAGCGCGCCCGCGCCATGTGGCCCTCGACGGCAAAATGGCTTAACGATCTGAAAGCCTGCAAGCACATCTTCGCAGAAGAAAATAGCAGCGTGGCGTCTTCGTTGTTCAAGCTCTGCGAGCGCCGACAGGGCATTGCCGGCGTGAAGGGAAACCAGCTGCAGCTGATGACCACTTCCGACGACGTTATGCAGGCGCTGATCCGCGATATCCAGCTGGCGCGGCACAACATCGAGATGGTCTTCTATATCTGGCAGCCGGGCGGTATGGCCGACCAGGTGGCCGAATCCCTGATGGCCGCCGCCCGCCGCGGCATCCACTGCCGCCTGATGCTGGACTCCGCCGGAAGCGTCGCGTTTTTCCGCAGCCCCTGGGCGGGGATGATGCGCAACGCGGGCATTGAGGTGGTTGAGGCGCTGAAGGTGAATTTGTTCCGCGTGTTCCTGCGCCGCATGGACCTTCGCCAGCACCGTAAAATGGTCCTGATCGATAACTACATTGCCTACACGGGCAGCATGAACATGGTCGATCCACGCTTCTTTAAGCAGGACTCCGGCGTTGGGCAATGGATTGACCTGATGGCCCGCATGGAGGGCCCGGTCGCGACCGCTATGGGCGTGGTTTACTCCTGCGACTGGGAGATTGAAACCGGCAAGCGAATCCTGCCTCCGCCGCCGGACGGCAATATCATGCCGTTTGAAGAGGCCAGCGGGCACACTATCCACACCATCGCCTCCGGCCCGGGCTTCCCGGAAGACCTGATTCACCAGGCGCTGCTGACCGCAACCTATGCGGCGCGTGAATATCTCATCATGACCACCCCTTATTTTGTGCCGAGCGATGACCTGCTTCATGCCATTTGTACCGCCGCCCAGCGCGGCGTAGACGTGAGCATCATTATGCCGCGTAAAAATGATTCGCTGCTGGTGGGCTGGGCAAGCCGGGCCTTCTTCAGCGAGCTGCTGGCCGCGGGCGTGAAGATCTACCAGTTTGAAGGCGGGCTGCTGCACACCAAGAGCGTGCTGGTGGACGGAGAGCTGAGCCTGGTGGGGACGGTCAACCTGGATATGCGCAGCCTGTGGCTCAATTTTGAGATTACGCTGGTGATCGACGACGCCGGATTTGGCGGTGATTTAGCCGCCGTTCAGGACGACTATATCTCCCGATCTCGCCTGCTCGATGCCCGCCTGTGGGTTAAACGTCCGCTGTGGCAGCGAATTGCCGAACGACTGTTTTACTTCTTTAGCCCGTTGCTGTAAAACGTGCCCAACGATGTTAAACAGGGTGTCATCATGGAAATGGATCTGAACAATCGCCTGACCGAGGACGAAACGCTCGAGCAGGCTTACGACATTTTTCTCGAACTGGCGGTTGATAACCTCGATCCCGCGGACGTGATTCTCTTTAACCTGCAGTTTGAAGAACGCGGCGGCGCCGAGCTGTTCGATCCTGCCGAAGACTGGGCCGAGCACGTCGACTTCGACCTCAACCCGGACTTCTTCGCGGAGGTGGTTATCGGCCTGGCCGATGAGGACGGCGGCGAAATTAACGACATCTTCGCCCGCGTGCTGCTGTGCCGCGAGAAAGACCACAAGCTGTGCCATATTCTCTGGCGCGAATAATAAAAAAGGCTGCTGACGCAGCCTTTTTTATTTATTCAGGAAGTTCGTTTCCGCAGCGGTTGCAAAACCGCGCGTCGTGCTCGTGATTGCCCTGCTCGCACTTAGGGCATTTTCGCTGCTGCTTGCGGCTCTGAAACGCGCTGCTCATGTGCGTGGTAATTAACCCGGTCGGGATGGCAATCACCGAATAGCCGATCAGAATTAGCACCGATGCCACAATCCGGCCAAGCGGCGTGTGCGGCGTAATATCCCCATAGCCCACCGTTGTAACGGTAACAATCGCCCAATAGACGGACGCGTTAAGGGTGGTAAAACCGTATTTAGGCCCCTCGATTAAATACATCAGCGAGCCGAATACAATCATCACGATGGCGATGAAAGCATAAAAGAGAATCAGCTGGTGACGCGCGCTCTTTATCGCCACCCAAAATACCCGCAGCGATGGCATAAAGCGCAGCAGCTTCAGGATGCGTAATACGCGAATAACGCGCATTGCCCGCCATGCAAAAACATAGCTCAGGCTAATCTCCGGCCACAGCCACATGACGTACAGCGGCAGAATAGTGGCGAGATCGATAAATCCCCAAAAGCTAAACACATACTTTTTTGGATCGGGCCAGCAAATCACCCGCAGAACGTATTCCGCCGTAAATACCAGGGTGACGATCAGCTCCAGCCAGACAAATATGTGCCATTCGTCAAATGTCAGGTGATATTGCGTCCCGGCACCGGACTCCACGAAAATGATCGCTACGCTCAGCAGCGCAAACAGCCCACATAGCCCCTCGAAGCGGCGGCCCGAGACGGTTTCAGGATCAAATAATAAATGATAAAGCCGTCGGCGAACCGACGTGAATAATCGCGACACAGTGACCTCGCAAATAATAAGGGCTGACGTCATGTCAGCCCTTGCGATTATAACGGGTCTACTTTAAGGCAGGAAACCGCATGTCGGAAACTGCCCTCCAGTACCGGTCGCGTTTGCGCGCATTCCGGCCCGGCCATCGGGCAGCGCGTGCGGAATACGCATCCCGAAGGTGGGTTGATGGGTGACGGCAATTCCCCTTCCAGAAGCTGGATCGTTTTATTCTTCTCCAGGTCCGGGTCCGGAATGGGCACCGCAGACATCAGCGCCTTCGTGTAGGGGTGCAGCGGATTGTGGTACACCTCGTCGTAGGTGCCCAGCTCCACCGCATGTCCCAGATACATCACCAGAACGCGGTCCGAAATGTGCTTAACCACGGCCAGATCGTGGGCAATAAATATTAACGACAGCCCCATTTCACGCTGGAGCTTTTGCAGCAGGTTGACCACCTGCGCCTGAATCGACACGTCAAGCGCGGAAACCGGCTCATCGCAGATAATCAGCTTAGGCTCCAGGATCAGCGCGCGGGCAATGCCGATACGCTGGCACTGGCCGCCGGAGAACTCGTGCGGGTAGCGGTTGATCAGGTTAGGCAGTAGCCCGACCTTCATCATCATCGCTTTCACGCGGTCGCGCACTTCCTGGCGGGACATCTTCGGATGGTAGGTCCGCAGCGGCTCGGCGATGATCTCGCCGATAGTCATGCGCGGGTTAAGCGACGCCAGAGGATCCTGGAAAATCATCTGGATGTCGCTGCGCACGGCGCGCCACTCGTCCGGCTTCATGCCCAGCAGATCTTTACCCAGCCACGCCACGCGGCCGTCGGTGGCTTTCACCAGGCCGATTATCGCGCGCGCAAACGTTGATTTACCGCAGCCCGATTCGCCCACTACGCCCAGCGTTTCCCCTTCGTACAGGCGCAGCGTCACGCCATCGACCGCCTTCAGGGTTTTCGATGGCTGCCAGAACCACTGTTTGCCGTCTTTAATATCAAAATGCACTTTGAGATCGGCAATTTCGAGCAGTACGTTTCTTTTTTCATCAACCGCGTTCATACCAGCTCCTCCTGCGGCTTAAAGCAGGCGCGCAGGCGGCCTGGTGCAAATGGCTCCAGCGGCGGTGCGCTGTTGCAAATTTCCATCGCGTGCGGGCAGCGCGGCTGGAACGGACAGCCTTTCGGCAGACGCAGCAGGTTTGGCGGATTGCCCGGAATGGTCAGCAGCGAGTCCCCTTCGGCATCAAGGCGTGGGACGGCATTCAGCAGGCCAATTGAATACGGGTGCGCGGGCTGGTAGAACACATCGCGCGCGTTGCCGTACTCCATGGTGCGCCCTGCGTACATCACCAGCACTTTGTCACAGATCCCGGCGACAACGCCCAGGTCATGGGTGATCATGATAATGGCGGTGTTGAACTCGTGCTTAAGCTCGTTAAGCAGGGTCATGATCTGCGCCTGAACGGTCACGTCCAGCGCGGTAGTAGGTTCGTCCGCAATCAGCAGCTTTGGCCGGCACAGAAGCGCCATCGCAATCATTACGCGCTGGCGCATGCCCCCGGAAAACTCGTGCGGAAACATACGCATGCGCTTGCGCGCTTCGGGCATTTTCACCGCATCCAGCATTCTGACTGACTCTTCGAAGGCCTCGGCTTTGCCCATCCCTTTGTGGAGCATCAGCACTTCCATCAGCTGCTCGCCGACGCGCATGTAGGGGTTCAGGGACGTCATCGGGTCCTGGAAAATCATCGAGATTTGCTCGGCGCGAAGCTTGTTCAGCTCATGCTCCGGCAGGTTAAGGATCTCCCTACCGTTGAAGGTGGCCGAACCGCCGATGCGCCCGTTTTGCGCCAGCAGCCCCATGAGCGCAAAGGCCGTTTGCGATTTTCCGGAGCCTGACTCCCCTACGATCCCCAGCGTTTCACCCGCGCGCAGGTTGAAGTTGAGATCGTTAACCGCCGTGACGTCGCCGTCTGGCGTGGCGAAGGTGACGCGGAGGTCTTTAACATCCAGCAAAACGTTGTTCTGCTGCTGCGCCCGTGGCGCTGGTGCCGTTTCTATAATCGTCATGACGGCGCTCCTTAGCGGTCTTTCGGGTCGAGGGCATCACGCAGGCCATCGCCGATAAAGTTGAAACAAAACAGGGTCACGACCAGGAAGCCCGCGGGATACAGCAGCAGCCACGGCGAGACTTCCATCGAGTTTGCGCCGTCGCTCAGCAATGCGCCCCAGCTGCTGAGCGGCTCCTGCGTGCCCAGCCCCAGGAAGCTCAGGAAGGATTCAAACAGGATCATGCTAGGCACCAGCAGCGAGGCATAAACCACCACCACGCCGAGCACGTTCGGCACGATGTGGCGCACCACGATATTCCCCGTAGAAACACCGCCAACCTGCGCGGCTTCGATAAATTCTTTGCGCTTAAGGCTCAGCGTCTGACCACGCACGATACGTGCCATATCAAGCCACGACACCATCCCGATAGCGACGAAGATCAGCAGAATGTTTTGCCCGAAGAAGGTCACAAGCAGGATGACGAAGAACATGAACGGGAAGGAGTTTAAGATCTCCAGTATGCGCATCATTACGGAATCCACCTTGCCGCCCAGGTAGCCGGAGAGCGAACCGTAGAGCGTGCCCAGCACTACCGCCACCAGCGCAGCGGCGATACCCACCATCAGCGAAATGCGCCCACCAATCGCCACGCGGACCAGCAGGTCGCGGCCGGATGAGTCGGTACCAAAATAGTGTCCGGACTCCATATCCGGGGCGCTCGACATCATGCCCCAGTCGGTATCAAAATAGCTGAACTGCGACAGCATTGGCGCCAGCGTTACAAACAGCGCGATAATGACCAGCACGATCAGGCTGGCGACGGCCGCGCGGTTATGCATGAAGCGCCGACGCGCATCCTGCCAGAGGCTACGGCCTTCCACTTCCAGTTTTTCACTGAAGTTTTCCAGCGCCTCGCTGTTTTTCTTACTCAACATCATGGCGTGCCCCAGTTAGTAACGGATTTTCGGGTCGATAACGGCATACAGCACATCGACAACGGCGTTGAAGAGAATGGTCAGCGCACCCACGAGGATCGTCAGGCTCAGCACCAGCGAATAGTCGCGGTTCAGCGCCCCGTTCACAAACAGCTGACCAATGCCCGGCAGACCATAAATGGTTTCAATCACCATTGAGCCGGTGATGATACCGACGAAGGCTGGCCCCATATAGGACAACACCGGCAGCAGCGCGGGCTTAAGAGCGTGGCGGAAAATAATTCGGCGCATCGGCAGACCTTTAGCGCGCGCGGTGCGGATGAAGTTCGAGTGTAAAACCTCAATCATCGAGCCGCGGGTAATTCGCGCGATGCTCGCAATATACGCCAGGGACAGCGCCACCATAGGCAGGATCATAAATTTCAGCGCCCCGCCGTTCCAGCCGCCCCCGGGCAGCCACTTCAGCGTGATAGCAAATATCATGACCAGCAGCGGCGCAACAACAAAGCTGGGTATGACGACCCCGGTCATTGCCACCCCCATCACCGCGTAATCCCATTTGGTATTTTGATTCAGCGCAGCGATAACGCCCGCAGTGACCCCGAGAACCACGGCGAGAATAAACGCTGCCGCGCCTAATTTGGCCGATACCGGGAAGCTCGACGCCACCAGATCGTTCACGGAATAGTCTTTGTATTTAAATGACGGACCAAAATCACCGTGGGCCAGCTGCTTCAGATAGTTGAAGTACTGGGTGGTGATGGGATCGTTTAAATGATATTTCGCTTCGATGTTTGCCATGACTTCTGGTGGCAGAGTGCGTTCACCGGTGAATGGACTTCCCGGCGCCAGGCGCATCATAAAGAAGGAAATAGTGATGAGAATAAAGAGTGTTGGAATCGCTTCAAGACAGCGACGAAAGATAAATTTTAACATTGCCCGTACCTTCTGGCGTGTGCCTATATTATGTGACGATGGTTAGACACCGTGGGGCGAGGTTACCCGCCCCACTCATTGCCATTAATGCTTGATAATATACAAGTTTTTAACAGAGATATTATCCATCGGGTCTTTACCGGTATATCCACCGACCCACGGCTTCACCAGACGGGCGTTGACGTAGTAGTAAACCGGAACGATCGCAGAATCCTTATCGAGCTGTGCTTCAGACTTCGCGTACAGATCGGCGCGCTGCGCATCGTCTGTCGTTTTCAGCGTATCGGCGATCAGCTTGTCAAACGCCGGGCTCTTATAGTGCGCCGTGTTGTTAGAACTGTCGCTCAGCATGGTGTTCAGGAAGGATGTCGGTTCGTTATAGTCCGCACACCAGCCCGCACGCGCAACGTCGAAGGTGCCCTGGTGACGCGTGTCGAGGAAGGTTTTCCACTCCTGATTCTCCAGCTTAACGTTGACGCCCAGGTTTTTCTTCCAGATTGACGCCACGGCAATCGCCAGTTTTTTATGCAGATCGGAGGTGTTGTACAGCAGGCTGAAGGTCAGCGGCTTGTCAGAAGTATAACCGGCTTCGGCCAGCAGTTTTTTCGCCTCTTCGTTGCGTTTTTCCTGCGTCCAGCCGAACCACTCTGGTTTATCCAGCTTCATGCCGTCGGTATAAGGCGGGGTGTAGCTGTATGCCGGCAGATCGCCCTGGTTTTTCACCTTATTAACGATAATATCGCGGTCCAGAGCCAGCTTCAGCGCGGTACGCACGCGCACGTCGGTGAACGGTGCCTTCTGGTTGTTGATTTCGTAGTAGTAGGTGCACAGGTATGGGTCTACGTGCACTTCTTTCGGGATCTCTTTTTTCAGCTTCTGGAACAGTTCAATCGGCATGTTGTTATAGGTCATGTCGATTTCACCGCTACGGTAGCGGTTAACGTCCGTCACTTCGGAAGAGATTGGCAGATAGGTCACCTGGTTAATGACGGTTTTCGCGTTATCCCAGTACTGCGGGTTACGCTCCAGCACCATGCGCTCGTTGACCACCCAGTCCTTCAGCTTGTAAGCGCCGTTGGTCACGATATTGGCCGGCTGCGTCCACTTCTCACCGAATTTCTCAACGGCGGATTTTGGAACCGGAGAAACGGATGGGTGAACCAGCAGCTTATAGAAGTACGGAACAGGCTCGCTCAACGTCACTTCAAAAGTATTCGCATCAATTGCTTTAACGCCCAGATCGGTAACGGGTTTTTTACCGGTGATGATGTCATCGATATTGGCGATATGACCATACTGCAGGTAGCTCGCATACGGAGAGGCGGTATTTGGATTCGCCAGGCGCTGCCAGCTATAAACAAAATCTTCTGCGGTAACAGGCGTTCCGTCGGACCATTTCGCATCTTTACGCAGATGGAAAGTCCAGACTTTAAAATCTTTATTTTCCCACTTTTCCGCAACGCCCGGCGCCGGGTGGCCGTCTACGTCAGTCACCAGCAGACCTTCGAACAGATCGCGGTTAACGTTAGATTCCGGCACGCCTTCAATTTTGTGCGGATCAAGAGATTGCACTTCTGCCCCGTTATTACGCACCAGCGTTTGCTTCTCTGCCAGCTGAACCCCTGCCGGGACGTCTGCAGCCATTGCAACGTTGCCCGCGATTAGCGCACTTAAAATACCCGCCGCTACCAGGCTTTTTTTTGTGATGATGGTCATTGTGTTGATACTCCACTCATTATAATTACCGGCCTTCGCCAGCTGTGTATTCCCCTGTCGGGGCCTGTGCAGCGCAGGAGATTTTTTTGCTGCCGCCAGGTTCTTTTTACTGCTTGCTATCACCGACTTTTTTATTACTGACCGCTCGTACGGGGTCTTGCGTCGATTCGTTACGCGCCCCCTGTCGAAGCGCGATGTTGAGAGATGAGAAATATTTCTATGATAACTATTCTCATCTACTTGTTTAATGTCGCAAAATATAAGGCCGGAAAGTACCAAATGGCGCAGGCTCCCGCCAATAGATTTTGCAAATTTGTTAAGCAATTCTCTTTTACAGAGCGAGGTTTTGCGTGGGGGCAGCCATGCCGAACATTCAATACCTTAAAAAAACCTAGCTATTCAGTTAGATAGAGATAAAGCCCTCTAAGCGCGCGTCGCTGCGCTACCATCAACCGATTTTGTACAAAAGTTTAACAATTGATTATTATTTAGCACATTCATCTAAGGGAATCTTGAATTTACTAATATCATTTCGGGTATCGCGCAGCAAGCCCCAGAGTATGGTGTGAGTAAAATAACAGTGTGATTGAATGGTTTATGCGCAGGGCGAAGTGGGTCAGTCAAATAAGCGGATGAAATTTAATGGAAATTCATTATTAGCAGAATTTATTATAACGGGTGCGCTATTCAACTTTATTTATATGATTTACTGATAATCACGTAAAAAAAACGGAGCCACAGGCTCCGCTCTTTCAAATGAAATTGTTAATGCAGGAGGCCAGGGAAAATACTTTTGATCCCGGTCACAATAAATTCGATCCCCAGCGCCATCAGCAACAACCCCATGATACGGGTTATCACGTTAATACCCGTCTGCCCCAGCAGGCGAACGAGCCAGGGAGCCATACGGAATACCCCCCAACAGCAAAGCGCAAAAAGCGCAATCGCCACGGAGAAACCGATGAGGTGAACCCAGTTGTGATAACGCGTCCCCCACACGATGGTGGAGCTGATTGCGCCAGGGCCTGCCATCAGCGGCAGAGCCAGCGGCACCACGCCGATGCTTTCGCGGATCGCGGTTTCTGATTTTTCCTGTTTGTTTTGTTTGTCTTCGCCCAGCTTGCCGCTGATCATCGACATCGCGATGGTCACGACCAGAATTCCGCCCGCAATACGAAAGGAATCAATCGAGATCCCGAACACCTGGAGTATCGCATCACCAAGGTACAGAGAGGTAAGCAGAATAATGGCCACCGACAGGTTTGCCGTCAGGTTGGTTTTATTTCGCGCCGCGGCTGTTTGGTAGCTGGTCATACTGATAAAGACGGGAATGATCCCCACCGGGTTTACCAGCGCAAACAAACCGATAAAAAACTTAAAATATGTAGGAAAATCAAAGAGCGTTTGAATCACATTTTGCTCCGCAAATGCGCATGTTCAGGGTCCAGAAAGCCGTCATGGTAAAACCGTGCTGAAGATACGCTTTTTATTCGAACACTTCACCTGATATCTACACCAAAACGGTGTCAATTCATCATGTTAAACATTTGTATAATCAATGATAGCGTTACTTCCAATAGTTTCGTAATTATTTAACACTGGAAAAATCTCAAAGAAATAACCCTGCTGAAAGGTATCAGCTTGGGTATAAATTGATGCAGATCATGATTTCGGTACTCAGAAGTGAGTAATCTTGGTTACGCCGCCAGGGAGATCACCTATCAAAAAGGTATGATGCTAAGGTAAGGCTCTTTTAGTAAATTAGTGATCAGGAGCAGCAAGTAACCCTTTGTTTTAATGTGGGTTACGCAAGTAGCACCCGCTCTTACTATACTGTCTTTCGTATTGAGCGCTGGTTTACTAAAAGAGTTTAAACATTATCAGGAGAGCATTATGGCTGTTACTAATATCGCTGAACTGAACGCACTCGTTGAGCGCGTGAAAAAAGCCCAGCGTGAATATGCCAATTTCACCCAAGAACAGGTTGATAAAATCTTCCGCGCGGCCGCTCTGGCTGCTGCAGATGCTCGAATCCCTCTCGCTAAAATGGCCGTTGCCGAATCTGGCATGGGTATCGTTGAAGATAAAGTGATTAAAAACCACTTTGCTTCAGAGTATATCTACAACGCCTATAAAGATGAGAAGACCTGCGGCGTACTGTCTGAGGATGATACCTTCGGCACTATCACCATCGCAGAACCCATCGGCATCATTTGCGGTATCGTTCCAACCACCAACCCAACCTCTACTGCTATCTTCAAATCGCTTATTAGCCTGAAGACCCGCAACGCAATCATCTTCTCTCCGCATCCACGTGCAAAAGACGCAACCAACAAAGCGGCCGATATCGTTCTGCAGGCCGCCATTGCCGCCGGTGCGCCGAAAGACCTGATTGGCTGGATCGACCAACCTTCCGTTGAGTTGTCTAATGCGCTGATGCATCACCCAGACATTAACCTGATCCTCGCGACCGGTGGTCCAGGCATGGTTAAAGCTGCATACAGCTCCGGTAAGCCAGCCATCGGCGTGGGCGCGGGTAATACGCCTGTTGTTATCGACGAAACCGCCGATATCAAACGTGCTGTTGCATCCGTTCTGATGTCCAAAACCTTCGACAACGGCGTTATCTGTGCGTCTGAACAGTCTGTGGTTGTTGTTGATTCCGTTTACGATGCCGTTCGCGAACGCTTCGCGAGCCACGGCGGCTACCTGCTGCAGGGTAAAGAACTGAAAGCCGTTCAGGACATCATCCTGAAAAATGGCGCGCTGAATGCCGCTATCGTGGGTCAGCCAGCGTACAAAATCGCTGAACTTGCTGGCTTCACCGTACCGGCTACCACCAAGATTCTGATTGGTGAAGTGAAGGTTGTTGACGAAAGCGAGCCGTTCGCACACGAAAAACTGTCCCCTACTCTGGCAATGTACCGTGCAAAAGATTTCGAAGACGCGGTAGAAAAAGCAGAGAAACTGGTTGCGATGGGCGGTATCGGCCACACCTCATGTCTCTACACTGACCAGGACAACCAGCCAGAACGCGTTGCTCACTTCGGTCAGATGATGAAAACAGCACGTATCCTGATTAACACCCCTGCTTCTCAGGGTGGTATCGGTGACCTGTATAACTTCAAACTCGCACCTTCCCTGACTCTGGGTTGTGGTTCCTGGGGTGGTAACTCCATCTCTGAAAACGTTGGTCCAAAACACCTGATCAACAAGAAAACCGTTGCTAAGCGAGCTGAAAACATGTTGTGGCACAAACTTCCGAAATCTATCTACTTCCGCCGCGGCTCCCTGCCAATCGCGCTGGATGAAGTGATTACTGATGGCCACAAGCGTGCGCTCATCGTGACTGACCGTTTCCTGTTTAACAACGGCTATGCAGACCAGATCACCTCTGTGTTGAAAGCTGCTGGCGTTGAGACTGAAGTATTCTTCGAAGTTGAAGCTGACCCAACCCTGAGCGTAGTGCGCAAAGGTGCGGAGCTGGCCAACTCCTTCAAACCAGATGTGATTATCGCTCTGGGCGGTGGTTCCCCAATGGACGCCGCGAAAATCATGTGGGTTATGTACGAACATCCAGAAACCCACTTTGAAGAACTGGCTCTGCGCTTTATGGACATCCGCAAGCGTATCTACAAGTTCCCGAAAATGGGCGTAAAAGCGAAAATGATCGCCGTTACTACCACTTCCGGTACGGGTTCAGAAGTGACGCCGTTTGCGGTTGTAACTGACGATGCAACAGGTCAGAAATACCCACTGGCTGACTACGCATTGACGCCAGATATGGCTATCGTCGATGCCAACCTGGTCATGGAAATGCCTAAGTCACTGTGTGCCTTCGGTGGTCTGGATGCCGTAACTCACGCACTGGAAGCTTACGTTTCCGTTCTGGCATCTGAGTTCTCTGACGGTCAGGCCCTTCAGGCACTGAAACTGCTGAAAGAAAACCTGCCAGCGTCTTACAACGAAGGGGCTAAAAATCCTGTAGCACGTGAGCGTGTACACAGTGCGGCAACCATCGCCGGTATCGCGTTTGCGAACGCCTTCCTGGGTGTTTGCCACTCAATGGCGCACAAGCTGGGCTCTCAGTTCCACATTCCTCACGGTCTGGCGAACGCCCTGCTGATCAGCAACGTTATCCGCTATAACGCTAACGACAACCCAACCAAGCAGACTGCCTTCAGCCAGTATGACCGCCCTCAAGCGCGTCGTCGTTATGCTGAAATCGCCGATCACCTGGGTCTGAGCGCACCGGGCGACCGCACTGCTGCTAAGATCGAGAAACTGCTGGCATGGCTGGAAAGCCTGAAAGCGGAGCTGGGTATTCCTAAGTCTATCCGTGAAGCTGGCGTTCAGGAAGCTGACTTCCTCGCTCACGTAGACAAACTGTCTGAAGATGCGTTCGATGACCAGTGTACCGGTGCCAACCCGCGCTACCCGCTGATCGCCGAGCTGAAACAGATTCTGCTGGATACCTACTACGGACGTGAGTTCAAAGAAAGCGATACTGTCGCAGCGAAAGTTGAAGCACCTGTTGTTAAAGCTGACAAGAAAGCCAAGAAAAACGCTTAATTGGTAGCCAAATAATAAAACCCGCCGATGGCGGGTTTTTTATTACCTGAAAATAACCATGTGGAATTATTTCTGGTTCTCATTCTGCAGCGCCGTCAGCGAGCCTACCGCTAGCGCTTCCTTATAATGTTTGCGACAGACCGAGACATAGCGCTCATTGCCCCCTATCACCACCTGTTCGCCATCAGCATAGGGTTTGCCTGCCTGATCCAGACGAAGCACCATACTCGCTTTACGACCGCAAAAGCATATTGTCTTAAGTTCAACCAGCTTATCTGACCAGGCCAGGAGATATTGGCTGCCTGGAAATAACTCGCCCCTGAAATCGGTGCGCAAACCATAGCAGAGAACGGGAATATCCAGCTCGTCTACCACTTCAGAAAGCGCGTGAACTTGCTCGCGCGTCAGGAACTGGCTTTCATCCACCAGCACGCAGTTAATGGCCTTAGAGGCGTTCTCAGTCCGGATATCCTGCAGAAGGTCGGTGGTGGGATTAAACAGCCTTGCAGGGGACGAGAGGCCGATTCTCGAGCTCACCTTGCCTGCACCATAGCGATCGTCAATTTCGGCGGTGTAGACAACGGTACGCATGCCTCTTTCCTGATAATTGTAGGAAGACTGCAGTAACGCCGTGGATTTCCCTGCATTCATTGCTGAATAGTAGAAATAAAGTTGTGCCATTGGCATAAAACCCTAATCAAAGTGTAATAATCCCGATGAGTCATTGTACCATGTTTTGTAGGTTTTTAAGTGACGTGCTGCGCGCGGCAGACTCTCTCCATACCAAATCTGCCATCAGAGCAGGTAGAAAATAATCCGTGAAAACAGGCATTAACGTTTTAATGGGGGTCTATAAGCAAAGCGTGAAATCAGGGATAACACTTCTTTTTATACTGGAATCATTGTTCATTAAAATTCACTATTTATTAACTCACCGGGACACCACCACGCTTTACCGGAGTAATACAAAAGGCTGATATTTGTCCGCTGCAACTATAATTCCTGCGTGAAACGTCACAAAACAAACAGGTAGCGCCTTGCCTTAGCCGTTGTATGCATATCTCCGGGCCCCGATAAACGCCAAAATTTAAGTTAGCGTAATTAATAATGGGGAATTTTATTTTGTATTTTTTGAATTCCTTACATTCCCGCCTATTGCACAACTGAATTTATCGCTCTATTATTAGGACAACAAACCACCCCCATTATAAGTTTGAGATTACTACAATGAGCGAAGCACTTAAAATTCTGAACAACATCCGTACTCTTCGTGCGCAGGCAAGAGAATGTACCCTTGAAACGCTTGAAGAAATGCTGGAAAAATTAGAAGTTGTCGTTAATGAGCGCCGCGAAGAAGAAAGCGCTGCCGCTGCTGAAGTTGAGGAACGTACTCGTAAATTGCAGCAATATCGCGAAATGCTGATTGCTGATGGTATCGATCCAAACGAATTGCTGAACAGCATGGCTGCAGCAAAAACCGGCACCAAAGCAAAACGTGCTGCTCGCCCGGCTAAATATAGCTATGTTGACGAAAACGGCGAAACTAAAACCTGGACCGGCCAGGGCCGTACTCCTGCTGTTATCAAGAAAGCAATGGATGAGCAGGGTAAACAGCTGGATGATTTCCTGATCAAGGATTAATCCGAATAACGCTTTTTAAAATCCCGCTTTTAGCGGGATTTTTTGTATCCATAATTTGCCGCCGTCACGCCCGAATGGGTCGCCATATAGCCGTATCGACCACACCCGAGGACAAATTCATTAGGCTGCAGGCATAAAAAAGACCGACGGGCACGGCCACATCGGTCTGGTTAGCGCGAATAAGAATATTACTTAGCCATCACGCTGTCTTTAAGCCAGGTCTTAAATTCTTCACCCAGGCTATTATGACGAATGCCATATTCGACGAACGCCTGCATATACCCCAGCTTATTACCACAGTCGTGGCTTTTGCCTTTCATATGGTAGGCTTCAACGGTTTCTTTCTCGATCAGCATATCGATTGCATCAGTCAGCTGGATCTCGTCACCTGCACCAGGAGGCGTTTTCGCCAGCAGCGCCCAGATTTCCGCGCTCAGGACATAACGCCCCACGACCGCCAGGTTAGATGGCGCAACGTCAGCTTTTGGTTTCTCAACAACACCGACCATCGGCACGCTTTCGCCAGGCTCAAGAGGAGCACCTTTGCAGTCAACGACGCCGTATGCGGTCACATCCTCAACAGGCTCAACCATGATCTGGCTGTTTCCGGTTTCGTCAAAACGCGCGATCATCTCTGCCAGGTTATCCTGGGAGAGATCGGACTCATATTCATCAAGAATAACGTCAGGAAGGATAACCGCGACAGGCTCATCGCCAACAACTGGATGTGCGCAGAGCACGGCGTGGCCCAGGCCTTTAGCCAGGCCCTGGCGCACCTGCATAATAGTCACATGCGGAGGGCAAATAGACTGTACTTCGGCTAACAGCTGGCGTTTGACACGCTTTTCCAGCATCGCTTCAAGTTCAAAACTGGTATCAAAATGGTTTTCGATCGAGTTTTTAGATGAATGGGTGACCAGCACAATTTCAGTAATGCCCGCCGCGATACATTCATTCACGACATACTGGATTAATGGCTTATCAACCAAAGGCAGCATCTCTTTAGGGATTGCCTTCGTCGCGGGTAACATCCTGGTCCCCAATCCCGCCACCGGGATAACGGCCTTTCTGACTTTCGAATTTAGGGCAGCCATTGAAATTCTCCTGAACTGTTCAAGTTTTGAACTTTTATGCAATTAATAACGCGTTGAGTATATCAGCCACACCCGCTAGTCAGGGTCTGAAAAGAACGCGTTGCCGATCAATTAGGATAAATACGTATGATTCTGGCAGTGATAGTAGCACTGCCATCAAATCACGGGTAAAGCATTCTGCTGAATAAAATCCAACTGCTTATTCCGTGGACAACATTAAGCGTAACCGCCCTCCCGCTCCCCAAACCTGACACTGCCAGGATGAGCAACGATGGCTAATTTGATTAAGATAGGCTGTTCCTAACGTTCCCAGCGGCACGCCGCTGCTCACCTGAATATGGTGCTCCCCGGTATTCAGGGTGGCGTTTAAACCCGCAGAAACCAGGATGAGATTATTTAATTCACTGTGATAATAGCCTACCAATAGCGGAAACTGGCCGGGCAAATTGGCCTGTCGGAAAAGCTGATTGACCTGTTTAAGTAAGCTGCCGAGTTCCGGCAGTCGTTGCCCCTGGTGAGATAACTGTTCCTGAAGCAATCCATTAAAAAGCGCGCGAAGTAATAACGCAGCTAAAACACCATTATCCCCTGCCCGCGTCACGTCCAGACAATAAAAAGCGAGATCGTTATCGGAAAGCGGCGCAATATCCAACACCAGCCCCGGCTGATCTGCTGCCACAAGCTGTCGATAATTTACTCTGCAGTGTGATATCGATTGTTGTACCGGCGGCTGCAGCTCCTGCAATAATTTCGCTGCGGCATGAGGGTTGCTTACCAGGGCATCCCAGTCCTGGAATAATCGCTCTTCTTCTTCGACGCGAGAATTAAACATATTGGGATACAAACACGCCAGCACCGTTTCACGCAGCCGGTTTAAATCCTTAACGGGCTTGAGCAGAATATCCTGCACGCCGAGGCGCAGCGCTTTTGCAATATCAGCCATCTCCTCCGTGGCAGAAATGACCAGAATGGGCATTTGATTACCGTCGGCACGAAGGCGTTCAACCAGCATCAAACCGTTCATGCGCGGCATAGCGAGGTCGCAAATCATGAGGTCATGGGTAACGCTGGCCATTTTCTCCAGCGCATCAATACCGTCTGTTGCCAGCGATGTGTCTGCTCCCAGTGAGGTTAACCACGAATCCAGCAGCGATCGGAAAACGGGCTCGTCTTCAACTATCAAAATGTGTTTTCCGGCCAATGGCTGCGTCATGATTCCTCCCAGGCAGACAGTTAGTAAATAGTGGCACGCTATCGGTACTATCGCCTGTCCGATTTTGCTGAAAAAAACAAAAAAAAATGCTCAGTGAGTTGACCGGATAAACGGCAGCAACTCATCCATTTTCTTCTCTACGGCTAACGAGCCCGCTGCGATGGCGGCCTCAGCGCGGTGGAAATCAAGCGTCGAAATTTGAGGGCAGTACGGCTGTATCAAAATATCCGGTGGGTCCCCTGCCATACGGTTTCGCTTCAGGCGATTCTCAAGAACCTGAATGGAGGTGGTCATGATTTCCATTGCGGTCGGCGCCGCAACGGCGCGACGTGCGGTAAAGCGGCCTATGCGCCCTCTCAGACGTTCGTGCCAGGCACGTTTTTCCGCTTCAACGTCTTCGCTATGCAGATTGACCGGCAAAAGGTCCTGCTGCATCAGATGAGCATCGTGCTGCAGGTCGACGGCAATGACGATATCCGCGCCCATCGCGCGCGTCAGAGAAATAGGTACGGGATTAACCACCCCGCCATCGACCAGCCAGTAGCCATTGTGAGGCACGGGCGCCATCAGTCCGGGTATGCTGCAGGAGGCGCGAACGGCCAAATGGATATCCCCTTCGGTCAGCCACAGCTCTCTGCCGGTGCTGAGGTTCGTCGCCACGGCACCGAACGGCATTTGGCAGTGGCTGAAATCATCGAGGGGCATAACCTGACGGAATTGATTAAAGACGCGTTCGCCGCGCAGCAAGCCGCCGCGCTGCCAGGAGAGGTCCATCAGGCGCAGCACGTCCCAATAGCTAAACGAGCGAACCCACTTTTCCAGCTCCGGGAGTTTACCGCAGGCATATGCAGAACCGACCAGCGAACCAATCGAACATCCCGCTACAATATCAACGTCCACGCCCATCTTGTTCAGGGCATTAATCACGCCAATGTGTGACCAGCCCCGGGCCGCACCTGAGCCCAGCGCAAGACCAATTTTAACCTTTCTCATCAGACCTGTTTTACTTCCCCTGGATTCCTGACATAGCATCAACGCACGTGCTCAGTTAACATGTTGCTACCCTATGCGTTTAACGCCCTTATTTTTTGTTCCAGGAAGAGAATTGTGTCTCAACTCTGCCCCTGTGGTAGCGCTCTGGAGTATAGCCTATGTTGCCATCGATATCTTTCCGGCGCGCAGGTTGCACCAGACCCATCACACCTTATGCGCTCGCGGTATACTGCTTTTGTGATCAAAGACGCAGACTACCTTATTAAAACCTGGCACCCATCCTGTCAGGCGGACGAATTTCGCCAGGATATTGTTGCCGGATTCGCCAAAACCGTGTGGCTTGGGCTGACCGTATTTGAAACCGCTAACGGCCGCGATGACAGCGAAGGCTACGTCAGTTTCGTCGCACGGTTTTCCGAGAATAACACGTCCGGCGCCATCATCGAACGTTCCCGGTTCTTAAAGGAAAGCGGGCGATGGTATTATATTGACGGAACGCGTCCACAGTTTGGCCGTAACGATCCCTGCCCCTGCGGTTCAGGTAAAAAATTTAAAAAGTGCTGCGGGCAGTAACGCCTGACAGCCCAGACTTCGCAAATACTCAAACAGGATTTCCCGGCAATGCAATCACTACAACGTAAAGTTCTGCGCACCATCTGCCCCGATCAAAAAGGGCTCATCGCACGAATTACCAACATCTGTTACAAGCATGAGCTGAACATCGTGCAGAACAACGAATTCGTTGACCACCGTACCGGACGCTTTTTCATGCGTACCGAGCTCGAAGGTATTTTCAACGACACCACTCTGCTTGCCGATCTTGACAGCGCCCTGCCGGAAGGTTCCGTACGCGAACTGACGCCAGCGGGACGTCGCCGCATTGTCATTCTGGTGACCAAAGAGGCGCACTGCCTGGGCGACCTGCTGATGAAAGCTAACTACGGCGGGCTGGATGTCGATATTGCCGCCGTCATTGGTAACCACGAGACGCTGCGTTCGCTGGTTGAGCGCTTCGATATTCCCTTCGAGCTGGTGAGCCATGAAGGCCACACGCGCGAAGAGCATGACCAGCTGATGGCTGACGCCATCGAGGCGCATAACCCGGACTATGTCGTTCTGGCGAAATATATGCGCGTGCTGACCCCGTCATTTGTGGCGCGCTTCCCTAACAAAATCATCAATATTCACCATTCGTTCCTGCCGGCCTTTATCGGCGCGCGTCCTTACCATCAGGCCTACGAACGCGGCGTGAAGATCATCGGCGCCACCGCGCACTACGTGAACGACAACCTGGACGAAGGCCCAATCATCATGCAGGACGTCATTCACGTGGATCACACCTACACGGCGGAAGACATGATGCGTGCCGGGCGCGACGTTGAGAAAAACGTGTTAAGCCGCGCGCTGTACCAGGTGCTGGCGCAGCGCGTCTTCGTGTACGGCAACAGAACGATTATTCTTTAATCCTTCGTAAAATGAATTGATTAGCTTTGCGCCTTTACGGATAAAAAGCAGCCAAACGACCGCTGTTACGTAAAGGAATGCTTTACAGGGGCGCCTCATTTGATATGATGCGCCCCGCTTCTCACCGAAGCAGGCCAGTAAAAAGCATTACCCCGTGGTGGGGTTCCCGAGCGGCCAAAGGGAGCAGACTGTAAATCTGCCGTCATCGACTTCGAAGGTTCGAATCCTTCCCCCACCACCATCTCTCAGCTTCATCTCAAAATATGTATTACCCCTGGTGGGGTTCCCGAGCGGCCAAAGGGAGCAGACTGTAAATCTGCCGTCATCGACTTCGAAGGTTCGAATCCTTCCCCCACCACCATCACTTTCTAATGACTCCAAACCTTCTGTTTGCACCAGGCATCATGCATCTCCGTAACGGGGAAGGATGAGAAGCTTCGACCAAGGTTCGATTCGAGCGCAGCGAGAAAGCGTTGCCGAAGGCAACGACCCGAAGGGCGAGGCGCATCGCGCCGAGTAATCCTTCCCCCACCACCATCACTTTCGAATGACTCCAAACCTTCTGTTTGCACCAGGCATCATGCATCTCCATAACGGGGAAGGATGAGAAGCTTCGACCAAGGTTCGATTCGAGCGCAGCGAGAAAGCGTTGCCGCAGGCAACGACCCGAAGGGCGAGGCGCATCGCGCCGAGTAATCCTTCCCCCACCACCATCACTTTCGAATGACTCCAAACCTTCTGTTTGCACCAGGCATCATGCATCTCCATAACGGGGAAGGATGAGAAGCTTCGACCAAGGTTCGATTCGAGCGCAGCGAGAAAGCGTTGCCGCAGGCAACGACCCGAAGGGCGAGGCGCATCGCGCCGAGTAATCCTTCCCCCAAGATTATCCAAACATCTAAACATGCAATAAATGTAGGCCGCCGCCCGCGGCAACAGACAACGTCACAAGTTGCGGGAAGGCACCTGCCATGGGGCAAAAAAAACCCCGCGAGCGCGGGGTTCAAAGTAAAACGCAGAACTAGCGGCGGGCGCGCACAACCTGATATTTGCGCGTCAGGTACTCCACCGGCACGCTCCAGATGTGCACCAGGCGCGAGAACGGGAACAGCACGAACAGCGTCATCCCCAGCACCAGGTGCATGCGGAAGATAAACGCCACGCCGTCCAGGTGCTCAGACGCGCCGCCGTGGAAGGTCACCACGGACTGCGCCCAGCCCACCAGCTTCATCATCTCGCTGCCGTCCATATGCTGCGCCGAGAACGGAATGGTCATCAGGCCCAGCGCGCACTGGATCACCAGCACCGACATCACCAGAATGTCCGCCGCGGTTGTGGTAGCGCGAATGCGCGGGCTAAAGAGGCGGCGCTTGAGCAGCAGCAGCCCACCCACCAGGCACATCAGGCCCGCGGCGCCGCCGCCGAACATCGCCATCTTCTGCTTAACGTCAAGCGGCAGCCAGGATTCATACACCCAGTGCGGTGTCAGCATCCCGAAGGCATGTCCCGCGATAACGCCAAGAATGCCGATGTGGAACAGGTTGGACGCCAGGTTCATCCCTTTGCGATCCAGCATCTGGCTGGAGGCCGCACGCCAGGTGTACTGACCATAGTCATAGCGAAGCCAGCTTCCCACCAGGAACACGGTGCCCGCAATGTACGGGTAAATGTCAAAGAAGAACATATTCAGGAAGTGCATTATTGCCGTCCTCCGTTAGAGATATTCAAATATTGCGGGGCAACAGCACCGGCAAAACGACGCTGGTGAGCAGAGATTTCAGACTCGCCGCAGTTCTGGTCTGCAAAGAATTTCACCTGCTCCTCTTCCCAGACCGCGTCCAGCGCTTCCGGCGTGTCGTCACGCGCTTCATCCGCGATTTTCTCCGCGACTTTCTTACCGTCGACGGCGGCGTTAGCCAGCTTGACGAGCAGATCGAACAGCACCGCATAGCGGCTTTCACGCTGCTTGAGGCGCGCGCTCAGCAGGGCCAGAATCGGTGCGACGTCCTGCAACCCGCCTAGCGCCTCTTCTTTCGGCAGCTGTGCCAAATACTCCAGATACAGCGGCAGATGATCCGGCAGCTCGCGGCTGTCGAGCTGCAGGCCGTGCTGTTCGTACTGGGCCATCAAATCCACCATCGCCTGTCCGCGGTCGCGGGATTCGCCATGAACGTGTTCGAAAAGAAGCAGCGAGGTTGCGCGACCCCGGTCGAAGAGCTGGCTGTAATCTGCCTGCGCGTCGAGAAGATCGCGCGCGAGCAGGTCGCGGAGGAAAACGCCCAGATTATGGGCATCCTCTTTATCCAGGTTTTCAGATGACGCGAGTGCATCAAAGAGTTCCTGCTGATGCTGCGCAAGCGCAGCATCCGGGTACTCGAGCAGACGCGAAACAATGACGAGTTCAATCATTGGTGCGGCTCCGTTTTGCTGGTCACATCCAGGGCATCGATGCGGCGGCTGTTGAACAGGTTGAATTTGGTGTCAGACCCGTGGCAACCGTCGCCAAAGCTGAAACCACACCCGCTTTTCTCCGGGAAGGCATCGCGTGCCTGCTCGCGGTGGCTGCTCGGCACCACGAAGCGATCTTCGTAGTTCGCAATCGCCAGGTAGCGGTACATCTCCTGAGCCTGCGCTTCGGTGAGCCCCACCTCTTCCAGCGCGCGGGTATCGCTAACGCCGTCAACGGTTTCCGCGCGCTTGAAGTGGCGCATTGCCAGCATACGCTTCAGGGCCAGCAGAACCGGCTGGGTATCGCCTGCGGTCAGCAGGTTCGCCAGGTACTGAACCGGAATGCGCAGGCTTTCCACGTCCGGCAGAATGCCGTTGCTGCCAAGCTCGCCCGCGTCAGCGGCGGACTGAATCGGAGACAGCGGCGGCACGTACCACACCATCGGCAGCGTGCGGTATTCCGGGTGCAGCGGCAGGGCCAGCTTCCAGTCCATCGCCATTTTGTACACCGGAGACTGCTGCGCCGCGTCGATCACGCTCTGCGGCACGCCGTCCTTCAGCGCCTGCTCGATCACTTTCGGATCGTTTGGATCGAGGAAAACGTCCAGCTGGCGCTGGTACAGATCTTTCTCGTTCTCGGTGCTGGCTGCGGTTTCAATCGCGTCCGCGTCGTACAGCAGCACGCCGAGGTAGCGAATGCGGCCTACGCAACTTTCAGAGCACACGGTCGGCATGCCCGCTTCGATACGCGGGTAGCAGAAGATGCACTTCTCGGACTTGCCGCTCTTCCAGTTAAAATAGATTTTTTTGTACGGACAGCCGGTGATGCACATGCGCCAGCCGCGGCACTTGTCCTGGTCGATCAGCACGATGCCGTCTTCTTCACGCTTGTAGATGGCACCGCTCGGGCAGGTCGCCACGCACGCCGGGTTCAGGCAGTGTTCGCACAGGCGCGGCAGATACATCATGAAGGTGTTTTCGAACTGGCCGTACATCGCCTTCTGCATGTTTTCGAAGTTTTTGTCTTTCGACAGCTTCTCAAACTCGCCGCCGAGATCGTCTTCCCAGTTCGGGCCTTTTTCGATTTTCGCCATACGCTGGCCGGTGATCAGCGAGCGCGGGCGCGCAATTGGCTGATGCTTGCCTTCCGGCGCGTTAGCCAGGTTTTGGTAGTCGAAGTCAAACGGCTCGTAATAATCGTCGATGCTCGGCAGGTGCGGGTTAGCGAAGATTTTACCCAGCAGCATGGCGCGGTTACCCATGCGCGGCTGAATTTTGCCGTTGATTTTGCGGATCCAGCCGCCCTTGTATTTCTCCTGGTTTTCCCAGTCGGTCGGGAAGCCGGTGCCCGGCTTAGTCTCAACGTTGTTGAACCAGGCGTATTCGGTGCCTTCGCGGCTGGTCCAGACGTTTTTACAGGTGACCGAGCAGGTATGACAGCCGATGCATTTATCCAGATTCAGCACCATGCCGACTTGTGAACGAATTTTCATTTTACGCTCTCCTGTACCTGGTCATTACCTTCGCCGTCTAACCAGTTAATATTCTTCATCTTACGGACCACCACGAACTCATCGCGGTTAGACCCTACCGTACCGTAGTAGTTAAAGCCGTAGGCCAGCTGCGCATAGCCGCCGATCATGTGGGTTGGCTTCGGCGTAATGCGGGTCACGGAGTTATGAATACCGCCGCGCTGTTCCGTTATCTCTGAACCCGGCAGGTTCACGATACGTTCCTGAGCGTGGTACATCATGGTCATCCCAGCCGGCACGCGCTGGCTCACGACCGCACGCGCGGTCAATGCGCCATTGCTGTTGAACACTTCGATCCAGTCGTTATCGACAATGCCCAGCTCCTTCGCGTCCGCTTCACTCATCCACACGATCGGACCGCCGCGACCCAGGGTCAGCATCAGCAGGTTGTCGCTGTAGGTAGAGTGAATGCCCCACTTCTGGTGCGGCGTCAGGAAGTTCAGCGCTTTCTCCGGATTGCCGTTGGATTTATCGCCCATCACCTCTTTTACGGAGCGGGTGTCAATCGGCGGACGATAGACCAGCAGGCTTTCACCGAAGTCGCGCATCCACTGGTGATCCTGATACAGAGACTGGCGGCCTGACAGGGTGCGCCACGGGATCAGCTCGTGAACGTTGGTGTAACCGGCGTTGTAAGAGACGTGCTCGTCTTCAAGCCCAGACCAGGTCGGGCTGGAGATGATTTTGCGCGGCTGGGCCTGAATATCGCGGAAGCGAATTTTCTCTTCCTCTTTATTCTTCGCCAGATGCGTATGGTCGCGTCCGGTAAATTCGCTCAGGGCCGCCCACGCCTTCACCGCTACGTGGCCGTTGGTTTCCGGCGCCAGGGTCAGGATCATCTCCGCCGCGTCAATTGCCGTGTTCAGCATCGGCTGGCCTTTGGCCGGGCCTTCCGCCTTGGTGTAATTGAGCTTGCGCAGCAGATCCATTTCGCTCTGGGTATTCCACGCGATGCCTTTACCGCCGTTGCCGATTTTCTCCATCAGCGGGCCAATAGAGGTAAAGCGCTCGTAGGTCGCCGGATAGTCACGCTCAACCGGAATGATGTGCGGCGCGGTCACGCCCGGGATCAGGTCGCATTCGCCTTTTTTCCAGTCCTTCACGTCCAGCGGCTGCGCCAGCTCGGCGGCGGAGTCGTGCTGGATTGGCAGCGTCACCACGTCGGTCTCTTTGCCGAGGTGGCCTACGCAGACTTCAGAGAATTTCTTCGCGATGCCCTTATAGATTTCCCAGTCGCTTTTGGATTCCCACGCCGGATCAACGGCGGCAGACAGCGGATGAATAAACGGATGCATGTCCGAGGTATTCATATCGTCTTTTTCATACCAGGTCGCGGTTGGCAGCACGATGTCGGAGTACAGGCAGGTGCTCGACAGGCGGAAGTCCAGCGTCACCACCAGATCCAGCTTGCCGTCCAGGCCGTTGTCCTGCCATTCCACCTCTTCCGGCTTCACGCCGCCCTGCTTGCCGAGATCTTTGCCCTGGATACCGTGCTCGGTGCCCAGCAGATACTTCAGCATGTACTCGTGGCCTTTACCGGACGAGCCCAGCAGGTTTGAACGCCAGATAAACAGGTTGCGCGGGTGGTTTTTACCGTTTTCAGGCTGTTCCGCAGCGAAGCGAAGGGAGCCGTCCTTCAGGGACTTAACGGTGTAATCCACCGGTGTCATGCCCGCCTTCTTCGCCTCTTCCGCGATACGCAGCGGGTTGGTGCCCAGCTGCGGCGCGGACGGCAGCCAGCCCATGCGCTCGGCGCGCACGTTGAAGTCAATGAGGTGGCCGCTGTAGCGGGATTTATCCGCCATTGGCGACAGCAGTTCCTGCGCGGTCACCGTCTCGTAGCGCCACTGGCTGGAATGGTTATAGAAGTAGGAGGTGCTGTTCATGTGGCGCGCCGGACGCTGCCAGTCAAGGCCAAACGCCAGAGGCTGCCAGCCGGTCTGCGGACGCAGCTTTTCCTGGCCCACGTAGTGCGCCCAGCCGCCGCCGCTCTGGCCCACGCAGCCGCAGAAGATCAGCATGTTGATCAGGCCGCGGTAGTTCATGTCCAGGTGATACCAGTGGTTCAGACCGGCCCCGACGATGATCATTGAACGGCCGTGGGTCTTGTCGGCGTTTTCCGCAAACTCGCGGGCGATGCGGACGATCTGCGCGCGCGGCACGCCGGTGATCTTCTCTGCCCACGCGGGGGTGTACGCTTTAACGTCGTCATAGCCGGTTGCGCAGTTTTCATCGTTCAGGCCGCGCTCAAGGCCGTAGTTCGCCATGGTCAGGTCGTAAACGGTGGTCACCAGCGCGGTAGAGCCGTCGGCCAGCTGCAGGCGCTTCACCGGCAGCTTGTGCATCAGCACGTTTTGCAGCTCAACCTTGTTGAAGTGCTCGGTGCCGTCGCCGCCAAAGTACGGGAAGCCGACTTCCGCGATGTCGTCCTGGCTGCCCAGCATGCTGAGGCGCAGCTCGGTTTCCGCGCCGCTCGTGCCGTCGCGCTGCTCGAGGTTCCATTTACCCTTTTCACCCCAGCGGAAGCCGATAGAACCGTTAGGCGCTACCATTTCGCCGTCGCTGTTAAAGGCAACGGTTTTCCATTCCGGGTTGTTTTCCTGGCCCAGTGAATCCACCAGGTCGGCGGCGCGCAGCATGCGGCCTGCGGCGTAATAGCCGTCGCGCTCTTCCAGCATGACCAGCATCGGCATGTCGGTATAGCGGCGCACGTAGTCGGTGAAGTACTGGCTTGGCTTATCGAGGTGGAACTCGCGCAGCATGACGTGGCCCATCGCCAGCGCCATCGCCGCATCGGTGCCCTGCTTCGGCGCCAGCCACAGGTCGCAGAGCTTGGCGATTTCCGCGTAGTCAGGGGTGACCGCGACGGTTTTAGTGCCTTTGTAACGCACTTCGGTAAAGAAGTGGGCGTCCGGGGTACGGGTCTGCGGGACGTTAGATCCCCAGGCAATGATGTAGCTGGAGTTATACCAGTCCGCGGATTCCGGCACGTCGGTCTGCTCGCCCCAGGTCTGTGGAGACGCAGGCGGCAGGTCGCAGTACCAGTCATAGAAGCTCAGGCAGGTCCCGCCAATCAGGGAGAGGTAGCGCGCGCCGGATGCGTAGGAGACCATCGACATCGCCGGGATCGGCGAGAAGCCCGCCACGCGGTCAGGGCCGTAGGTTTTGACGGTATAGACGTTAGAGGCCGCAATCAGCTCGTTGACTTCTTTCCAGGAGGAGCGCACAAAGCCGCCGCGACCGCGAGCCTGCTTGAAGCTTTTCGCTTTGTCGGCGTCTTCAATGATGGATGCCCATGCGTCGACCGGATCGCTGTGCTGCGCTTTTGCTTCGCGCCACATCTTCATCAGGCGCTTGCGCATCAGCGGGTATTTAAGACGGTTGGCGCTGTACAGATACCAGGAGTAGCTCGCGCCGCGAGGGCAGCCGCGCGGCTCGTGGTTTGGCATATCAGGGCGCGTGCGCGGATAGTCGGTCTGCTGCACTTCCCAGGTCACCAGGCCGTTCTTAACGAAAATCTTCCAGCTGCACGAGCCCGTGCAGTTTACGCCGTGGGTAGAGCGGACAACCTTGTCATGCTGCCAGCGCTGACGGTAGCCGTCCTCCCAGTCCCGGTTGGTTTCCAGAACCTGGCCGTGCCCATCGGCAAAGGTTTCGCCCTTCTGCTTGAAGTAGCGGAACCGATCCAAAAATTTGCTCATCGGGTATCTCCTGTGTGGAGCCTGTGGCTCTCTAAATCGACATTGCTGATTTGCAGCGAAGGTAACGCTCTGAAACCTGTGGAGAATTGATAACGATCAAGGCTGGGGGGCTCTCTGTAACGAGGTATTACATGCACTACCACCAAAGCGGTATAATTTTTAATTTTATATGTTATTGATATATATGGAAAAAATAGTTTTATCGTACAAAAGGCACGGCGTTTTTTAACATCTTAGGTATTAAGGGGTAGGCATCCCTGTAGAGTGATGGCGATCGCAGTGCCGCGCCGGGCGGTGGGAGAGCATCTTTAAGTATGTTGTAACTAATAGAAGGTAAAAAAAAGCGCGGCACTACGGCCGCGCGAACGGATAATCAAACTTACTTGTTTTTCTTGGTATTACGTCCATATACCAGCCACGTTATGGCAACGCAGGCGATATAGAAGATGAGGAAGACTTTCATTGCGCCCGCCGGAGAACCGGTAAGATCCAGCGAAATGCCGAACGCTTTTGGAATAAAGAAGCCGCCAATTGCGCCAATCGCAGAGATAAAGCCCAGCGCTGCCGCGGTGTCCGTTGCCGCTTCACGCATCGCCTGCTCCTCAGAGCCGCCCTGCGCCTTCACGCGGTCCATCGTCAGCTTGCGGAAGATCACGGAGATCATCTGGAAGGTGGACGCACTGCCCAGCCCGGCCGTCAGGAACAGCACCATGAACACGCCGAAGAAGGCAATAAAGTTACCGCCCTGGCCGTTGACCGGCAGCGTCAGGAACAGCAGCGCGCAGAAGATAGCCATCACGATAAAGTTCACCAGCGTAACGCGCGTGCCGCCCAGGCGGTCGGAAATCATCCCGCCGGTAGAACGGGCCAGCGCGCCGATGAACGGGCCGAAGAACGCGTACTGAAGGATCTGCACGTCAGGGAACTGGGTTTTAGACAGCATCGCAAAGCCCGCAGAAAACCCGATAAAGGAGCCGAAGGTCGCCAGGTACAGCAGCGCCATGACCCACAGGTGGCCGCGCTTCAGCACCGGCAGCTGCTCGCTTAGAGAAGCCTTAGAGGCGGACAGATCGTTCATGAAGAACCAGGACGCCAGCGTAAAGACCACCAGCAGCGGCACCCAGATCCAGGCCGCGTTTTGCAGATAGAGGGATGAACCGTCCGGCTGCTCAACGCCCGTACCGCCGAAGGCCGCGAAGATGGACACGGAGATCGCCAGCGGCGCAATCAGCTGCATCACGCTCACGCCCATATTGCCCAGACCGCCGTTAATGCCCAGCGCGCCGCCCTGCTTCTCTTTCGGGAAGAAGAAGCTGATGTTCGCCATGCTGGACGCAAAGTTTGCGCCGGCAAAGCCGCACAGCAGGGAGATGATCACGAAGACGCTAAACGGCGTGGAGGTATCCTGCACGGCGAAGCCCAGCCACACGCACGGAACGATCATGATCCCGGTACTGAATGCCGTCCAGCGGCGGCCGCCAAACAGCGGAACCATAAATGCGTAAGGCACGCGCAGCAGCGCGCCGGACAGTGCCGGAAGCGCGGTCAGCATAAACAGCTGATCGGTCGTAAAGGAGAAACCCACCTTCGGCAGGTTAACCGCCACGGCACTAAACAACATCCATACGCAAAACGCTAACAGCAAACATGGAACTGAAATCCACAGGTTGCGGCTTGCAACCTTGTGACCCCGCTGCTGCCAAAACGCCGGATCTTCCGGACGCCAGTCAGTAATAACGGCACCATTTTCCCTTTCGGGAGCGGATGAGTGACTCATAGACACCTCTGATTCTCGAATGATGCTGCAAACATTAGGGGTTTAGGCGGGCGGTAAGTTGATATAAATCAAAGGAAAAGGCAGTGGTTTTGCGGCGAAAAAAAAGTCATTACCCTTAGTGAGTAGAGATTTACGCTCAAAAAGACGTGGTTTTTCACCGCGCTGAGGCGCTGGGATACTCCCCCTCTTCAAAACCTAACCCCACCGGCAATTTAGAGGTAATCCTTTATTGGTATGGGTATACTCCAGGGTATGCACCAGAATATCGCCATTCCTGCAGTCAGGTCACGTCAGGAGCCCGGCAACTCTATGTTAAAAAGATGTTTATCTCCACTCACGCTGGTTAACCAGCTGGCGCTTATCGTTTTGCTGTCCACCGCGATCGGTGTGACCGGCATGGCGATCTCTGGCTGGCTGGTACAGGGCGTACAGGGTAATGCGCATGCCATCAACGAGGCAGGTTCGCTACGCATGCAGAGTTATCGCCTGCTCGCCGCGGTGCCTTTGACCCAGGACGACCTTCCGCTCATCGCCGACATGGAGCATACCGCCTTTAGCCCGGAACTGGAAAGAGCCGCGAAGCGCGACGGACAAGAGGCGCAGCTGAAAGCGCTGCAGGGCTACTGGCACACCCAGCTCAGGCCGGGCCTGCAGCAGGCCAAAAGTCAGGATACGGTTGCGGCGGACGTCGCGGCCTTTGTTTCGCGCATTGATGCCCTCGTCTCTTCGTTCGACCACACCACCGAAATGCGTATCGACAGCGTGGTTAGAACACACGTCATCATGGCGATGTTTATGGCCATGCTGCTGATTTTCACCATCATCTGGCTGCGCGCGCGGCTTCTGAAGCCGTGGCGAGCGCTGCTGGTCATGGCGCGCGCCGTCGCCGACCGGGATTTTAGCCAGCGCACGCACATTCACGGGCGCAATGAGATGGCGATGCTCGGCCAGGCGCTGAACACCATGTCGGAAGAGCTCTCCGAAAGCTATGCGGTGCTGGAAAAACGGGTTCAGGAGAAAACCGCCGGGCTGGAGCAGAAAAACGAGATCCTCTCCTTCCTGTGGCAGGCCAACCGCCGCCTGCACATGCAGGTGCCGCTGTGCGAGCGGCTCTCGCCGGTCCTTAACGGCCTGCAAAACCTTACCCTGCTGCATGACCTTGAGCTGCGCGTTTACGATATCGAAGATGAAGAAAACCATCAGGAGTTTACCTGCCAGTCGGACGTGTCCTGCGACGAAAAGGGTTGCCACCTGTGCCCGCGCAGCCTGCCCGCGCAGAATACCAGCGGAACAACCCTGAAATGGCGATTGACGGACAGCCACACCCAGTACGGCATCCTGCTGGCCACGCTGCCAGCCGGGCGTCATCTTAGCCACGATCAGCAGCAGCTCGTGGACACGCTGGTCGAACAGCTGACCGCCACGCTGGCGCTTGACCGTCATCAGGAAAAGCAGCAGCAGCTCATCGTGATGGAGGAGCGCGCGACCATTGCCCGCGAGCTTCATGACTCCATCGCCCAGTCGCTCTCCTGCATGAAGATGCAGATAAGCTGTCTGCAGATGCAGGGGGAAGGCATGCCGGAGAGCAGCAAGCAGTTGCTCAGCCAGGTGCGCAACGAGCTGAATACCTCCTGGATACAGCTTCGCGAGCTGTTAACCACCTTCCGCCTGCAGCTGACCGAGCCGGGCTTACGCCCGGCGCTTGAGGCCAGCTGCAGCGAGTTTAGCGCCCGCCTGGGCTTTCCGGTCAGGCTGGACTACCAGCTGCCGCCGCGGTTCGTCCCCTCCCATCAGGCGATTCATCTGCTGCAAATCGCCCGCGAAGCGATGAGCAACGTGCTCAAGCATTCCGAAGCGACGGCGGTGACCGTCACCGTGAGCCACCAGAACAATCAGGTGAAGCTTAGCGTCAGGGATAACGGCCGCGGCGTGCCGGAAAATGCCGAAAGAAGTAACCACTACGGCCTCATCATCATGCGAGACCGCGCGCAAAGCCTGCGCGGTGATTGCCAGGTTCGCCGGGCTGAAACGGGCGGCACCGAAGTTGTCGTCACCTTTGTTCCCGAAAAACCGCTCATAACTGCTCAAGGAGAAAACCATGACTAATCAGGAACCGGCCTCTATCCTGTTGATCGATGACCATCCGATGCTGCGCACCGGCGTGAAACAGCTTGTCAGCATGGCGCCCGATATCACCGTCGTCGGTGAAGCCAGCAACGGCGAACAGGGGATAGAGCTTGCCGAGTCGCTCGATCCGGATTTGATTCTGCTCGATCTCAACATGCCGGGCATGAACGGTCTGGAAACGCTCGACAAGCTGCGTGAGAAATCGCTTTCTGGCCGCGTGGTGGTCTTTAGCGTCTCGAATCATGAGGAAGACGTGGTCACGGCGCTCAAGCGCGGGGCTGACGGCTATCTGCTGAAAGATATGGAGCCAGAGGATCTGCTCAAGGCGCTGCAGCAAGCGGCCGCCGGAGAGATGGTGTTGAGCGAAGCGTTAACGCCGGTCCTGGCCGCCAGCCTGCGAGCTAACCGCGCCACCTCTGACCGTGACGTCAGCCAGCTCACCCCGCGCGAGCGCGACATTCTGAAGCTGATTGCCCAGGGCCTGCCGAACAAGATGATCGCCCGCCGCCTGGACATCACCGAAAGCACGGTTAAGGTCCACGTGAAGCACATGCTGAAGAAAATGAAGCTCAAATCCCGCGTTGAAGCGGCGGTGTGGGTCCATCAGGAGCGTATTTTCTAAGGCTATTCGTCCGGCAGCAACTTCCACCGCGGATCGTCGTTCGGTAATGCAACGAGCGGCTGCACCACGGTAAGCGCGATCTCATTGGAGGAGACGCGCTGCCCCCGTTCATCTTCCACCACCACCGACAGCCGCCAGCGGTTTTTCGCCCCCTCGCTATCGTCCCAGGCGGGCATTATCACGCTCCAGCCATCGCTGCTGCGCCCGTTAGCCGGCGACGTCAGGCTCAGCGCCTGCGTATCACCCTGCCAGTGAAGCTGACGAATACCGTGCGCGCTGCGGATCTGCAGCTTAAGCATAACCGTTTCCCCGGGCTTCAGGTCCCACGGCGGCGTCGCCAGATAGACCGACAGCGTTTTGCGCTGGCGGAACTCCATCACCGGCAGGCTGTCCCGCTCCGGGGCGTCGTAACGGCTGCCGCGCAGCGAGCGTGCCGCGGCAACCTCGCTGGCGGAGAGCTGTTTTGCCAGCGGCACGCCGAAGCGATAGTTAAGCTTCAGGCCGAGATTATTTTGGCTCACGCCGCTCTCCCCCTGCTTGTGGGCCGCGGTTAGGGTCACCAGCGGAACGGGCGTGTAGTTCAGCCCAAGATTCACGGCCACCGGGTTGTGGTAGCCGGTGCCGCTGTTGAACAGATCGACGTTATCGCCAAAATACTGTTCAAAGCTGACGCTGGTATTGAGATGGTGAAACCACGGCAGCCATGCCTTCGCCGTGACGTCGTAGCCGCGCGCCATGCGCTGTTCTTTTGTCTCGGCGCTTTCGCGCCATCCGGCGAGCGGCTGATAGTAGTTTGCGGAAAGGCGCAGGTTCTCGCCCCACGCTTCCGCGCCCAGCCCGGCTCGCTGGAGGTTTTCGTCAAGCAGGTTATCGTAGAAGGTGTTGTAGCCCAGCAGCCAGGAGCCGGCCACCCAGCGCTGACCGACGCCGGCATTGCTCACCAGGCCGTCCGTCTGCTGCGTCAGGCCAAGCTGGCTCCAGGTTAAGTAGTGGTTAGTGTCATTCCACGGCACAAACCAGCTCCCGCTGCTGCCGTTGAATTTGCCGTCGTTGTCCACCAGCACGTTAACGCTGGCATTACCCCACGGCGAGAGCCAGGACTCGATGTGCTGATTCACTTCACCGCTCAGGGCATCGCGCACCTGACCGAACGCAAACTGGCGCGCCTGCTCCCCGGTGGTGAGGCCGTTGTCGGTCATGCTGGCTTCACCGAAGGCTTTCGCCATCTCCGCGAGGTGCTTCTCCCCTTCCCCCGTAGGCGCGGCAAGGCCGAGATCCGGCAGGCTGTCGCCGTCATTATCAAACGGGTTCTGCGCCTGCTGGATAAAGGAATGCGGCGCACCGTGAACGGCTCCAGCAGCAAGTAGGGGGAGTAATACTAAAAAACGAATGCGGGACGATACGGCCATCAACGTCGTAAATGAAAACCTGAATTTATGAGTAAACTCTTATTATGTTAACGCCATTAGCCCTGAAAACCAGCCTTAACAGAAATTTCAGGAATAACCTGAACAGAACCGTCGGGTGTCGGCTTCGCCTTACCCGACGTCCTTACACTCTCCCAACAGCCCTTTCAGCTCCGGCACGCAGGAGCCACAGTTCGTGCCGCAGCGCAGCTTCACGCCCAGCGCTACGGCAGAATCACAGCCTCCGGCTATCGCCTTGCGTATCGTATTTTCACCTACGCTGAAGCAGCTACAGATGATTCGCCCGGGATCGGCATCTTTGCCCGGCCGTTGTCCGTGCAGCAGCGCATGGCGTTCAGCGAGTTGTACGGGCGCAGCAGCAAAGGCTTCTTCAATAAACGCATGCGCCAGCGCCGGCAGCGTATGGCCCTCCCAGTAGCCCAGCATCAGCTCGCCGTGCTGCCAGGCGAGAACGCTGCTGCGTTCTCCCGTCTGTGCCACCTGCAGCTGCCAGCCTCGACCGCTGGCGTACGCCATGACCCACGCCAGCAGCGGCGCATCTCCGGCCAGCGTCAGGCGCGAGGCTTTTCGCCACCAGTAGACCTCAGGCGGCAGCTCCGGCAGCTCGCGGGCGTAAAGCTCGCCCTGCCAGCGCGGCCGCCACGGCATAATCCTGACCGCCGTCTGCTTGCTTTCCGGCTGCCCGGAAAGCGGATCGCAGCGGGTGTCTACCAGCGCGTTTACCTTGCCCTGCCGCGCGAAAACGCGGTTCCAGTGCATGGGAACGAACAGCTCTCCGGGCCGCTGCGCGTCGCCGATCGCCACTCTGGCGACCATCACCCCGCGCGGAGAGCTCACTCGGGCGAGCTGCCCGGCGCTAAGCGAAAAGCGCGCCGCATCAAGGACGTTCACCTCCACGCGCGGCTCGTCGATATGCTGCATCAGCCTGTCCACGTACCCCGTGCGGGGGTTCTGTCGCATTAAGAACTGGTCGGGTAACATACTGTTTTTTTGCAATGTTGTCCGACCATGTCTCTGATCCAAAAATCCTTTAAACGGCTGCATTATCCCGTTGATGTCATTGCTCAGTGCGTTCGCTGGTATCTGGCTTATTCCCTCAGCCTGCGCAACCTGGAGGAGATAATGGCTGAGCGCGGCGTTATCGTTGACCATTCCACGCTTCACCGCTGGGTTATCCGTCTGGTGCCCCTGTTAGATAAAGCGTTCCGGCGGCATAAACGTCCGGTGGGTCGCCGCTGGCGCATGGATGAAACCTACATAAAAGTCAGAGGCCAGTGGAAGTATCTGTACCGGGCGGTCGATACCGCGGGTCAGACAGTCGACTTTCTGCTGTCGGCGAAGCGTGATGCGGCAGCTGCCCTGCGTTTCTTTCGCAAATCCATTCGACACCACGATAAACCTGAGACGGTGACCATCGATAAAAGCGGCGCCAATACGGCGGCACTGGCCATGCTCAGAATCATCATCAGGCAGAGCAAATACCTGAACAACCTGGTTGAGCAGGATCACCGAAACATCAAACGGCGGATACGCCCGATGCTGGGATTCAAATCGTTCCGGCGTGCGCAGACGATACTGGCGGGTATAGAGTTAGTGCACATGATACGCAAAGGGCAATATCAGCATCCACAAGGTGCGGGGTTATCACTGGCGGAACAGTTTTACCTGTTAGCTGCCTGAAAAACCGGCAGCGCAACTTTTGCTACCCCGCTGTCGTTAATGCGACAGAACCGTATATCGTCCGGTATTGTAGATGCTCGGGAAGGTAAAACTGTTGACTGAGTTATCAACACACTACCTTCAAACTTTCCCTCAAGATCATTAAGTAAAGCTTGTGAGTTGAAAAATACACTTTGATCGATACTACTCATAATATTCGCTCTCTAATAATTACATGGTATATTTAATATGGGGCGCTTTCGACCCATGAGCTAAATTTAGCTATAAATAAATTACTAAATAGCTGCGCCTAATACCGCTACACTTTTGCCAGCCCATGTTTACCTCCGGGGAATGGACTCACCGTTTCCATAAAATGGCGAACTGAATAGCCACGGATAATCCAGACACTTCTGAGCCGTTGATAATATTGATTTTCATATTCCGTCGGTGGCATCTGATCACTCGAACCATGCCGACGCTTACTGTTATAAAACATTTCGATGTAATCAAAAATATCGCTGCGTGCTTCTTCCCGTTTTCCGTAGATCTTTTTCTTTATCCGTTCACGCTTCAGTAGCTGGAAAAAACTTTCTGCTACTGCGTTGTCGTGACAGTTGCCACGACGGCTCATACTGCCCTCCAGACCGTGTGATTTCAGGAACGACTGCCACTCATGGCTTGTGTACTGACTGCCCTGGTCTGAGTGAGCCAGCACCTGTTTTTGGGTATTACGTCGCCACACGGCCATCAAAAGCGCATTCAGAACAATATCTTTTGTCATCCGGGGTTGAACTGTCGCTGGAGCCTGTTGGGTGTCACGATACTGGCTTCACCTTTACACGCTCGCGGGCTTCGATACCCTACCTGGGCCTTTATCCCGGCACGCTTCATCAGCCGCCAGACCCGGTTAATCCCGCATTGTTGCCCGCTATCTCGCAGATCGAGATGGATCTTGCGATAGCCATAAACAATAGGCAATTACACAATTTTAATTACAGTCTCCCTTATATTTTATTACACAGTTTGAGTTCTCTTAAATCTTCGCTTGTTGCCATATTCAGAAGGTACTTCAGCATTTCCTTGGACAATCGTTACTCGCTGCTGATCTGGGTTCTTTCCAAGAAATAGTTCTCGCTTAACATAATCCCATAGACCAACGGCTTCACCCCTGGTTGTATTCATTACTTCGCCCTTGTAGCCAATGCAGCCACCAATTTTCCCGCCGCCTGACGTGAAGGCTTCAAAGAAATCATAGAGGAAAGATCCATTTCCCAAATCACATGCCTTAAAAGATATAAGGCCTACCTCGTTAACTTTATATTGATCTTTTAAGAATAAAGCCAACTGCGATGGGCTGTATTGCATTTTTACGCCGCCAATAGCAGGGGGAGATTGCCTTCCATGACCAATAATCATTAGTTTGTCACTCAACCCAATACCTTTAAGGAAATCGTAGTTTAAATGCGGGAAACCATTAATAGGTTGGGTGGTATTTATATTTTCCACTGGTATATTGTAACGCTCAATTAAATATATTGCATTTTCAAAGCACTGCTTATCATTCTCAAGGATTAGTAAATAATAGTTCGCCCATTTCATAATATCACCATTTATTCAAATAAAATAAGACCTATGTGTCTTCGCCATACTTTTGCATGCTTATCAAATTGTGCTGAAAGCAATCTACCAGCAACCGGACTCCAACCAGAACTGTTTGATTTGTCCTGTCAGTCTGAGATCCGCCTGAAGCCGTAGTGAATGCGGCTGCTGAAGCCAGGTGTAAAACCCACTCGGATGAACATTCAGCACCCGACTGAGTAGATGAACAGGCCAACAGCAGGAGTTGTCACGGATAAAGGCGTACCTCAGTCGGACAGCTTTGCGAAGTATATTCCAGACCGACTCGTGGTTCATTTGAGCGTCCATGCTCGCCCTGAACTTCGGGCACACTGTAAGTGATGTCTGTGACCAAGACCTGATTGGCCCGGACAACAGTAAACTGCCGCTAATTCCCGGGCATGCTGCTCGCTGTTATCGGGTTTAATAGCCCGTAACCACTTATAGAGACTGTGTGCTGAAACGCCCAGCCGGTCAGAAACTTCGGCAACGGAATAACCGCGTTCCGTGTGAACATAGTCGGCTTTGGACACATACCGCGTGCTTCCGTCCCCGAAGTCCAGCACATGAAGCGTTATGCTGCGGACCGGCGTGCTGCCACTCAGCGAAACCGTAAAATACTCATTTCTCCCCGGATCCGGTAACAGGATAAGCTGGTCTGCCACCCTCCCCGTTCCTGTGTGTTTCAGAAACAGTGGACGGGCTTTCCCCAGACGAACCGCCAGCGCTCCGGCTTTCAGCTGTGCTTTCTGCGCCCCGTCCAGCGACGCCGTCAGCGCCGGAGACCGCTCTCCTGCAAGGTCATCCAGCCGGGTATTCAGCAGCCATTCCAGCCTGAGCACCAGCGTTGCCGTCAGTTCCGGATCCTGCTGCCACTGGCCCGCAAACTGATCCCACTGTTGGCGGAACCTGTCCGGCGTGGATAAAACCCTGAACATCTGCCGCAGCGGGCGGCTGTTCTCCACTTCCGGCGGGTACTGTATATTGCAGGTGACCACCTCTGCCCCCACCGGCACGTCCGCCATTGTCCGTCGACGACACCAGGGGGGAAGCTCTTCTCCCCGTGCTTCCAGCAGCCTTTTCCAGTGCTGACCCACATCCGCCCCGTCACACCGCTCATTCCCACGGGGTAACGTACGGGCAGCAAACCACAGACTTTTCTGATAGCTGAAAGCATAGCGCTCCCGGCCGCCGTCCAGCCCCGGGCAAATCACTCTCATCATCGCCTGACCGCTGACGGTGATACTTTTTTGCAGAATATCCGCCGGCACACCGTAGGTATCCGCCAGCCAGCGCCCGGCAAATGTCGTCACATCCGCCACTTCGTTAATTCTTTTTTCATTCAGCATGGTCTGCAATGTCTGCACCGCGTTAAGCGCCCCGCCCGCCGTCGTCATATTTCCCACGTCAGAAAGACGGTCATGTGCGGCGATAAACGCCAGTCGCTCCGCCACCGGGGCCGTTTTCATCCAGCGGCGCTCATTTGCCGACAGCCCTGCCGGCAGCCACCCGTTGACGACCGCCAGAAGCTGTTTCACCTCCCCCAGAACGGTTTCAGTGTTCAGCTCCGCATGGAAAATATCCGGGGTATCCCCCTCCAGCGTCAGCCGCAGCGATTCATGAGAGTGCAGCTCCGTATATTTCGCCGTCTGCTGCGGGTCTGCGGCATCACGGATAAGCTCCTGCAGACGGATATCCGTCACGCTCTGTTCAAAATCACCGCTCAGGTCGTTCGCCGTATCGGTCCATTTTGAGATGTGCAGCTGCGGGAGCAGCATCTGAGCCGATTTTCCGGTACTCGCGTTCAGCGCAACCAGCGCACGCTGCAGCCCCGGAGCCTCCCGGCGGATGTAATCCATTTCAGCAAAAAGAATCCGCGCGGGTTTTGAATTCGTGGGCGGCATTAATCCAGACGCTGGCCGTTCATCAGCGTCAAGTGCTGGCTGGCAATGACCAACTGCCGTCCTGAATTTCCCCGGAGAGCAGTCGGTGGAGCCGACACCAACTGCGGCATCTACTCCGCACGGCTCAAACGGCAGCCGGGGAGGTATCCAGCTGTACCATGTCGCGCCGGCGGCCCGGCTCCAGGTCATAATCCGGGTCAGTAAATCGTCCGTCCGCGCCGCCGGCATACTGTCTTCCGCAATGATTTCTTCAGCAGCATTTGCCGCTTCTGCCGGGGCCTGCACCGGAAGCATGGCGGCCCCGGAAGCCCCCCGGCAAGAAACGCCATCGCCTCGCCCGGCGCCGTATCAGGAAAATTCATCACCGCAGCGACCTGCTGGTCGTCCAGCAATCTTTCGAATGCCGCTTTTTGTGTTTCCCCCATGCGGGCTACCCAGCGAAACGTCTGAATTCCGTTGCCGTTGCCGTTGCCCTGCGACAGCCAGCCAGTCAGCACGATATCCCATACGCCTCTGATTTCATCCGGACCGGGCTGGCGCATCAGGCCGTGCGTTCCCTGAAAGGCCTCCGACATCCTGTCTGCCTCCGGGCTGAGCTGGCGCATCAGACAGTGCACTCCCCGGAAGGCCTCCGGGGTTTTGTCTGCCCTGTTCAGTTCCCGGGATAAGAACAGACTGACCACCGGGCTGGTCTGCCTCCCCCCTTCTCCCCCTGACGGAAACGGCACCGCCGGGGATGACGGCAACCAGAGCCTGTCCTGTGCGGCCTGTACAGCCTCATAGTCCTCCTCCGGCCTCCTCACCTCCACGCTGTCAATTTGTGGGCCCGTCAGTGCCTACTGTTCCCGGGCAATCTGCAGAACCGGCGTGACGGGCACAGAAGGTAAATGCGCACTGCCCGGCAGACGGCCCGAAATATCTGCCGGGTCAGCGTACAGGGATGCCGCAGTGCCGGACTGACGGTAAGGAACAGCAGAAAACAGGCTGATGATTTTGTGCAGGGATGTCAGCAGTTCCGGCAGCCCGGTCAGAAACCGGCCGATTTCGGTGACCGGCCCGTCAGGCCGGGCGCCGGGCGTAAGCAGGCGCCAGGTCACCGCCAGCAGCGCCGTTACCGTCAGCAGGATGGGGGTGGCCGGGGTGGCCCCCCCCCCACTCTGCTTCAGCCCGGGCAGCATCGCTAAACACGGACGGCACCGCTCTTACCGGGCTGCCTTCCGGCATCAGCGAAAGCGTGTGGAGGATAAGCGCAGTCACCTGCCGGACACCCAGCCCCAGAATAAAACGGACCGCGCCGTTAAAGACATGATGCTCAGTCAGGGCTCCCATCAGGCTGAGAAGCGGACTGGAATGCATCACATGGCTGCACGCCTCTCTTATCACGCCATGCACAATCCCCTGACTGGTCAGCTTTATTTCCTGCCAGACCTCGGCCCAGCTGACGATGGAGCTTGGTATGAATGTCTCCCACGTCGCACGCCTGCACGGTATTCAGCCCAGTCTGCTGTTCAAGTGGAAGAAGCAATATCAGGAAGGCAGTCTCACCGCCGTAGCGGCCGGAGAGGAAGTCGTTCCTGCTTCAGAGCTCACTGCTGCGCTGAAGCAGGTCCGGGAGCTCCAGCGCCTTCTGGGCAAGAAGACGATGGAAGTTGAGATCCTGAAAGAAGCCGTGGAGTACGGTCAGTCGCGAAAATGGATAGCGCACGCGCCCTTGTTGCCAAAGGATGGGGAATAGCTCTGCCTGGCCGCGCCATGGGTGTGTCGCGTGCGCAACTATCACTGCGGGTAAAGCGTTCTGCCGACTGGCAGGACAGGCGTCGTAACCGGCGTAATAACGAAGCAGACGCTGAAATACTGTCAGATATCCTCGATATCATCAGCGATATGCCGAGTTATGGCTATCGCCGCGTGTGGGGTATCCTGCGTAAGCAACGCCGTACTGAGGGGCTGCCGCCGGTCAATGCCAAACGGCTTTACAGGATCATGAGCGAGCATAATCTGCTGTTACTGCATGACAAACCCGAGCGGCCGACGCGTGAGCATAAAGGTAAAATCGCAGTTGCGGAAAGCGATATGCGCTGGTGTTCAGATGGCTTTGAGTTCGGCTGCGATAATGGTGAAAAACTGCGTGTAACGTTCGCACTGGACTGCTGCGACCGCGAGGCCATAGACTGGGCAGCAAGCACGGGAGGCTACGACAGCTCGACCGTGCAGGATGTCATGCTGAGGTCGGTAGAAAAGCGCTTCGGCGATAAGTTGCCGGACACAGCGGTTCAGTGGCTGACGGATAATGGTTCCGCGTATACCGCGCATGAAACGCGGAGGTTCGCAAGAGAGCTGAATCTGGAACCCTGTACAACAGCGGTGAGCAGCCCGCAGAGTAATGGCATAGCGGAACGGTTCGTGAAGACGATGAAGGAAGACTATATCGCGTTCATGCCAAAACCGGATGTAAGAACAGCCCTGCAAAACCTTGCAGCAGCATTCACGCATTACAATGAAAATCACCCGCACAGTGCGCTGGGATACCTCTCACCACGAGAATACCGGCAACAGCGGGCATTGTTAACTTAAGATACAAAAGCTGTCCGGAGATGGCGGGTCAAGATCAAAAAACCTGAATTGTTTGCAGTTATATTCAATTTATTTCCACAATGCAAATTTTTTCTTCTTTCGTGGTGTACGCAACATAATCTGGGACGTTTACGTCGCCACAGCGCCATCTGCAACGCATCACAGGCAAGCTGCGCCGTCATTCGCGGTGCCATTGACCAGCCGATGACCGCTCTTGACCACAGGTCAATCACCACCGCCAGATACAGCCAGCCTTCATCGGTGCGCAGATACGTGATGTCTCCCGCCCATTTCTGGTTCGGGCCACTGGCGTAAAAGTTCTGCTTCAGCAGGTCAGCAGGTTTTCACATACTGGCAACCCATGGGCACGGTAGCTGACCGGACTGAACTTCCGACCCGCTTTTGCACAAAGTCCCTGACGACGCAGACGGTTCTGTCGCATTAAGAACTGGTCGGGTAACATACTGTTTTTTTTTGCAATGTTGTCCGACCATGTCTCTGATCCAAAAATCCTTTAAACGGCTGCATTATCCCGTTGATGTCATTGCTCAGTGCGTTCGCTGGTATCTGGCTTATTCCCTCAGCCTGCGCAACCTGGAGGAGATAATGGCTGAGCGCGGCGTTATCGTTGACCATTCCACGCTTCACCGCTGGGTTATCGGTCTGGTGCCCCTGTTAGATAAAGCGTTCCGGCGGCATAAACGTCCGGTGGGTCGCCGCTGGCGCATGGATGAAACCTACATAAAAGTCAGAGGCCAGTGGAAGTATCTGTACCGGGCGGTCGATACCGCGGGTCAGACAGTCGACTTTCTGCTGTCGGCGAAGCGTGATGCGGCAGCTGCCCTGCGTTTCTTTCGCAAATCCATTCGACACCACGATAAACCTGAGACGGTGACCATCGATAAAAGCGGCGCCAATACGGCGGCACTGGCCATGCTCAGAATCATCATCAGGCAGAGCAAATACCTGAACAACCTGGTTGAGCAGGATCACCGAAACAACAAACGGCGGATACGCCCGATGCTGGGATTCAAATCGTTCCGGCGTGCGCAGACGATACTGGCGGGTATAGAGTTAGTGCACATGATACGCAAAGGGCAATATCAGCATCCACAAGGTGCGGGGTTATCACTGGCGGAACAGTTTTACCTGTTAGCTGCCTGAAAAACCGGCAGCGCAACTTTTGCTACCCCGCTGTCGTTAATGCGACAGAACCCTATAAAGTGATACAAAACGCTCCGCAATGTGCGGATCGTCAATGCTATCATTGAGTTGGGGAATGATGCTGAGCAAGTGGCTTAGCATGGCGCTGTACTGCTCCATTGCGCGGGGCGCGGGCAAATGCAGCCCGTTTACGGCGTCACGCAGCGCGTCGAGCCCCTCCAGGTGCGAAAGCGCGAAGGCAATGCGCTCGCAGACGGCGCTGCACGGCATCGCCGTCTGTGTTTCAAGGATGCCGTTCAGCGCCTTTAGGCTATCGTCAGCCAGCGCCCGGCTGGCCCTGCACTCGAGGACGTAAAGTTCGCCCCGCGAGCAGAGCCAGACGTTTGACGCACCGCGCTCGCACTGGAGCATATGCATCAGGCGGCTGATGCCCGTTACCAGCGTCCCCAGCTCTGCCAGCCTGCTGAGCTGTTGGCGGCGCAGCTGTCCGGCGCGCCGAAACCATTCGCTCGCGCCCGATGTATGGTCCGCTACTACTTTCATACGCTCTCTCCGGATCGGTTTCTTCCGAAGAGATAAGCAATATCCGTGCCTTAAAAGAACAGGAGTCACTATGCAAAAGATTACCATCGTCGCCAACGGCGCAGCCTACGGCAGCGAATCCCTCTTTAACAGCCTGCGTCTCGCCATTGCGCTGCGCGAAAAGGAGAGCGATCTCGACCTGCGCCTCTTTCTGATGTCGGACGCGGTGACGGCGGGCCTGAAGGGGCAAAAGCCCGCGGAGGGCTACAACATTCAGCAGATGCTGGAGATCCTCACCGCGCAGAATGTGCCGGTTAAGCTGTGCAAAACCTGCACCGACGGGCGCGGGATTAGCGGTTTGCCGCTGATTGACGGAGTGGAAATCGGGACGCTCGTCGAGCTGGCGGAGTGGACGCTGGCCGCCGATAAGGTCTTAACGTTTTAAGAGCCTGACGCGTGGTTATTGTCTGATTGATGCGGTCCCCGTGCTTCACGGAGACCGCCCACGGCGCTGATTGTGCAGCGCTTACATGCCGTGAGCCCGTCGCAGCGGCGTGTTCAGCGCGCTCCTTTCCACCAGCGCTTTTACCTCGTTCACCAGTTCGTTCAGGCAGTCGTCCCTCATGCCGAGGCGCGTGAGCTCCCGGTCGAGCGAGAAGAGATACTGTGCGTTGGTGCCGAGCGGCCCGCTGGCGGCGGCAATGAGCGGGGCAATCACCTGCGTGCGCGTGTCGGCCTCATACAGCGGATGGCGCGGATCCATAATAAACACCAGCGCATTCACGGTGCGACCGTCGTCGAGGTCGAGCTTGCACCAGCAGGGCATGTAGCAGCCGGTGATCATCTCGCGCTTCCACAGCAGGGTGAGCTCCTCTTCAAGCGTCGCGGTCGGAAGCTGGTATGCGACGCCCGTGGTGCGACCACCCTCTTTCAGTGCAAGCATTCTCCCCGGCTGGCAGGCGCTGCCGCGCCCGGCCGTCAGCCGCAGGCAAAAGGCGCGATGCCAGCCAGGGAGCGTACCGGTTGCCGATTCAACAAAGTTGAGCGCCGGGTTCCACATCAGGGAGCCGTAGCCAAAAATCCATACCGGGCCATCGTCAGGGCGGCAGGCCAGCGTGCCCGCAAGCGATGCCGCACGTTGTTCAGCCGACCAGAGAAGCGATTCCTCAATATCACCAAATGCCGTCTTACAATCTGCCTTCATTAAGAAATCACGCGTTAACACCTTTCACCTCCGCCACTGCATGCTTCCTTGCGACATCTGTAATTCGCCTTCCCGGCATCGTCTACTGGTCATTTTACCAGCAGGGCGTTAACGATAAGCAATTCACAGGCCAGTTGCAATACGGCGGCGGATCAACCGCCTGAAAAGTCAAACTTCAGGCGGCCTGTTGTTTCAGCGTTATTTCTTTTTATGCCATTTATCGTCGTCGCCTTTTTCATAATCATGCTTTACCGCCGCCCACGCGACCTTGTGCGCCGTCTCTTCCCGGCTGGCGTCGTCCCGGCGGTCGTCCTTATCTTTGTACTGTTCCCACGCGCTGTTAAAGGCTTCTTTGTAAATATCCTGCGCATGCGACGGGAGAACATGCTGTACGCTCTCGGGTAAATCGCGTTTCGTTTTATAGGGCATCTCTCACCTCTCTTTTGCTAAAACATTAAGTGTGGTTCAGCCCGCCGACTCGCGCCAGAAAGTTTCGAATTATGTATTTCATAAGACATTAATCCTCTGTTATTCAATATATATTTATACAAAGCATGCCATTATGGATAACATAGCGAAATAAACCACGAAGCGGTAAAATTAAGTAAACTTTCATCAATATTAGCCACAAATCTGTTAGTTTATCGACCTCAAAAATACTCTCTATAATTACAACCACCTGCACTGATGGAGAAGCACATGACAGCAGCACATGAGGCGGTGAAGACCCGCCACAAGGAGACATCTCTCATTTTCCCTGTTCTGGCACTGGCGGTGCTGCTCTTCTGGGGAAGCAGCCAGTCACTGCCAGTGGTTGTGGGGATCAACGCTCTTGCCCTGGTGGGCATTTTAACCAGCGCCTTCAGCGTGGTCCGCCATGCGGACGTATTAGCCCACCGTCTGGGCGAGCCGTACGGTTCTTTAATCTTAAGCCTTTCCGTTGTTATTCTTGAAGTTAGCCTGATTTCCGCACTGATGGCCACGGGAGACGCTGCGCCAACCCTGATGCGCGACACGCTCTATTCCATCATCATGATTGTGACGGGCGGCCTGGTCGGGTTTTCACTCCTGCTGGGCGGGCGCAAATTTGCCACCCAGTATATGAATCTGTTCGGCATCAAACAGTATCTGATCGCCCTGTTCCCGCTGGCGATTATCGTTCTGGTCTTCCCGATGGCGCTGCCGGGCGCTAACTTCACCACCGGTCAGGCGCTGCTGGTCGCGTTGATTTCAGCCGCAATGTACGGCGTATTCCTGCTGATTCAGACCAAAACGCACCAGAGCCTGTTTGTTTACGAGCACGAAGACGACGGCGACGATGACGACCCGCACCACGGCAAGCCGTCCGCCCACAGCAGCCTGTGGCACACCGTTTGGCTGATCGTCCATTTGATTGCGGTGATTGCCGTGACCAAAATGAACGCCAATCCGCTGGAGACCCTGCTGACCGAGCTGAACGCGCCCGTGGCGTTTACCGGCTTCCTCGTTGCGCTGCTGATCCTCTCCCCGGAAGGGCTGGGGGCGCTGAAGGCGGTGCTGAACAATCAGGTGCAGCGCGCGATGAACCTGTTCTTCGGTTCCGTGCTGGCAACCATTTCACTTACCGTACCGGTGGTGACGCTGATTGCGTTTATGACCGGCAACGAGCTGCGGTTTGCGCTGGGCGCGCCTGAGATGATTGTGATGGTGGCGTCGCTGCTGCTGTGCCAGATCTCGTTCTCCACGGGCCGCACGAACGTGTTGAACGGCGCGGCGCACATGGCGCTGTTTATTGCCTACCTGATGACGATCTTTGCGTAACGCACGGTGGGGAGCGGACCCTTCCCTCCCCACCGCTGAACGCGCCTAGCGTAATGCCTGGTCAAAATCCGCGATCAGGTCTTCAACATCTTCCAGCCCTACCGAGACGCGCACCAGGCCATCCGGGATATTCATCAGCTTGCGCATCTCCGCGCCGGACTCCCAAAACACGGTTGGCGCCACGGGGATGGCGAGCGTGCGCGTATCCCCCATTCCCGTGGCGCGCGATACGATGCGTAGCCGGTTCATCATCGGCAGCAGCGCCTCAATATCCGCGACCTCAAACGAAAGCAGCCAGGAGCCCGCGCGAAAATGACGCAGGGCATATTCATGTTGAGGATGGCTGGGTAAAAACGGATAAAGCACGTTTTTTACCTTCGGATGCGTTTCCAGAAACTGAGCCAGCGCGAGCGCGCTTGCGCTGCTCCTGGCCACCCTCAGCTCCAGCGTTTCCATCCCAATGGCTATCTGATGCGCATGTTCCGACGAAAGCGATGCGCCCATATCCCGAAGCGCTTTCTTGCGCAGCTGGTTAAGCCCCCACTGTTTGCTGTCGCCTTTGCGGTAGCTTTCTGAAATCGCGGCGTAGTTGCGCCAGTCAAATAGCCCGGTATCCGTTACGGCCCCGCCTAATGCAGCACCATGTCCCCCCAGCGTTTTGCTGAGCGAGTTGATGGCCAGCCCGGCCCCTACCTTTTTAGGGCTAAAAAGCACCGGCGAGGTGATGGTGTTGTCGATGACAAACAGGATCCCGTGTTTTGCGCACAGCTCGCCGATCCCCTGCAGGTCGGGCACTTCCGTGCCCGGGTTCGCAATGGTTTCAAGGAAGACCATTTTGGTCTGCGGCGTGATGGCGTCTGCCACTTCCTGTAGCTGCGTCGAGTCGACCTTGCTCACGCCGACGCCCAGCCCGGACAGCGTATCCAGCAGGCTGTTGGTGCCGGCAAAAACATAGCGGCTCGTCACCAGGTGGTCGCCGGCGCGCAGCATCGTCAGGAATACCGCCGCAATGGCTCCCATGCCGGTGGCGAAACACACGCTCCCGATCCCCTCTTCCAGCATGGTCATTTTGGATTCAAGGGCGGCGGTCGTCGGGGTTCCGGTACGGGAATAATTAAACGCGCCTTTCAGCTTGCCCTGAAAAACATCCAGTAAATCTTCAATCCGCTCGAAATCATATTGAACGGCAGTGTGAATAGGCTTGCGGATCGCCCCGTGCTCGACGCCAAAGTGACGGTCTGCGTGGACGATACGGGAGGTTAATGATTGCTTAGACATACAAAATCCTGTTTATAAATAGGGTCAGATAATTACTCTTCCACTGACGTCAAAGAAGGCGTCATATCCGGCGCGGGAAATACCCGATAACGTTCGAGAAAAGCGCTGTAGCTTTCAAAACCCGTAACCGTTTCTTTTACGTTGTTATATCCGCGCTTGCGATTGCGCTGAATATCCTGCAGCTCATTTAACCGATGACGGAATGTGTCGGTCATCGGAATGCCCATTTCGGCGTAGACTCGCCCAAGGGTGCCCGGAATATCCTCCAGCAGCTGCGCATAATCTACGTAGGTGATTGCCCCTTTCGCTTCTAATTCCTGGCAGAATTTCATCTGCTGCTGGCACTGGCGTATGCGGAAATTGAGGTTATCTTCGTGATAGCCCGTCAGAGAATGCGGGTTAATGCCGTGCTTTGCGCGGATGGAGGCTTCCGATGCCGAAATATACGAGTTCACGAAGCCGCCGGGCTCACGCCCGATGCAGAGGAAACGGGCGTGAGGAAAGGCAGCGTAGAGCTCACGATAGAAATCCGCGTTCTCATTCTCTTTCGTTAACCACATGCGGCCGTTGCCCCGATGATATGCGCCCCGGCGCACGACGCCAGCCAGTCCCCGGACCATTTTCTTTTTGGCATAAGAAGAGAGTGAGTCCACCGCCTCGATCCGGCGCAGTACCTTCGCAAACGGAAAGCGACGCCAGGTGAAATAGTGGTGGTACATATTTTCTTCGAGAAATACGCCGTGTCCTTCAATCGAGCCTAGCGTATGCGCGTGCATTTTTGAGGCCAGCCGGCCCTGCTCCGTATTGGGCCAGTAATCAATTTTTTCCAGCCGCTCGCGGATGCCCAAAAAATCAAATAAGCGCCACGCAAGGATGCTCGGAACGCGCCAGTCGAGGTGTTTTAAGGTGAAAAAGTTCGTTTCATCCTCTGCGAGCGTGCGCAGCAAAAAGGTGGTGCCGCTGCGCGGCTGGCTGATAATAAATAAAGGGCCAGCGACCTCCTGCTTGCGATATCCCCGAACGAAGACGTCGTCCAGACGATACAGCAGGCCTGAAAGCGGCAGGTAAAAGAAGCTTTTGATTAAGTAACCCAGCAGCGCTCTCTTTTCCTTCCACGATATTTCAGTGCTTTTAATGCTTGAGAAAAAAATAATAAAGTACGAATGCCAAAGCGGAAACGGACTGCTGATATAGATCAGTGCAATAACGCCAATAATCGAAAGCGCGGGAAACATTCCTCTCTCCTTTAAGACGTAGGTCGTAAAATGGCTCGTTATTTGAGTAAAAGGTAATCTTCGCCGGAGCGACGAAGCGCCAGCTTCGTTTTTTCAGCGGCCGTCATGACGATCCATTCCGCCAGCAGGCTGACCTCGACGGCTGACGGACGGACCAGCTGAAAATGCCAGGGGTACCAGGTGCTGTTCATGTCGGGCACGTGCATGCCCCGCGTGTACTGATATGAAAACTGAGACAGCAGCGGGCGAAATTCGGCGTCCCAGTCCTGTTCGCTGAAGTCGTCGGCTAAACGCGCGGGATGCTTTGGCCCCAGGCTGCGGGTAGCTGCCGCACGCACGGGGTTGATATCCCGGCAGATCGCCGGCATCCGCCCCGTGAGGAAAATCTCCAGCAGCACGTCATAGGGGTCGATATCCGTGGCAAGGTTAAATACCGCCGGAATATTCCCCCCCATAATGCGCGGGTTAATTTCCACCAGCACCGGGCCGTCTGCGCCATAAATCAGTTCAATGTGAAAAACGCCCAGGTTCAGCTTACAGGCACGCACCACGCTGGCCGTGTACTCAAACATGGCATCGCGGATCGTCGTTGATACGGGGGCCGGGATAACGGTGCCAAGCTCAATGGCCGGATTTTCCGTGCAGCGTTTGCGCCACGAGAGCACCATGGGCTGAATTTCCCCCCCGGCAACCGCAATTTCAACCGAGAACAGCGGCCCCTCCACGTAGTGTTCCAGAAGCGTCTCGGCGGACATCGCGTCAATGTAGCCTTCCGGCCCTTCGACCGCGCCGCTCAGGCTGGCGAAATAGCTCACCAGCTCATCGTCATTCTCGACCTTCAGCGCGCGAAGACTCGCCGCGCCGACCTTCGGTTTGGCAATCATCGGGTAACCTATGCGCAGGGCTGCCTCCCGGGCCGCGTCAAGGCTATCCACCACCGCGTACGCCACCGACGTCAGGCCACAGGCTGCAATTTGCCTGCGGCAAAGCGCCTTATCCTGTGAAAGATGCACGGCTTCAGGGTCAGTGCCCGGGAGCCCTAACGCCTTCGCGCATCTGGCCACCGAGGCCACATTGACTTCGATGACGGTAAACAGCGCGTCAATTTTCCGCCCGGCGTCGAGCGATTTTAGCGTTGCCAGCAGCGCTGCTTCGTCCTGCGCGGTATCAAGGGTGACAACCTGGTCGGTTAGCTCGGGATCGCGAAGATGGTCAAAGCTGACCACCAGCTCCTCTAGCCGCCGTGAACCGATAAACGTGACATAGTGCCCCGCTCGCTTAGCGGCGCGGAGCGCGCGCAGACCGATACGGTTAGAATCGACGATAACGACATGCATGACTTACTCTCCTTCACTCAGGGCGCTGGATTCACGTTTCTTGCCAAGAAACACGTTGATGAGAACGGGCACCATCAGCGCGAGCACGATAAAGCTCACCGTAACGGCACCAAAATTAAGATGCTCAACCAGGATGCTTCCCAGCAGCGCGACCACGATCATTAACCCCAGCCCCAGCGCGTTGGCATTGGCGACGATTTTTGAAAGCTGCTCAGGCGGGGCAGCGACAATCATGTAACGCTGGTGAACGGCCCAGGCGACCTCAAACATCAGTGCAAACAGGCCATACACCGCCAGGCCAGGGACTGCGGCGGTAATAAAGGGGAGCGGCAGCATCAGCAGCAGGGTGAGCACATGGGAAACCGGAGCGGCAACGGCATAGCGATTGCCGGAGAGATCCAGGCGGGCGGCAAAAATCGCGCCCACAATATAGGCAAAGCTGGCGATGGTTTGTATCAGCGCAATGCCGGAGGGATCCATGCCAAGCTGGTCCGTCGGGAAAACCGAACGCGCAACGTTCTGATACCCCTGGTAAAGCGCAACGGTCGAAACGTAGTAGATAATCGACATGCGCAGACGGGTGTCGCGCACGGTTGTGCTCTGCGATGCCGCGGCGGCTGGCGCCGCTTTTGCCATGCTGGCCGTCGCCGGCAGGCGCGTATAAAGATAGCCCGCCACGAGATGACACAGCGTACAGAGCCCCAGAATGGCCTCAAGAGGGAGCACCGACAGCAGCAGCGCCCCCATCAGCGCGCCCACGCCGGCACCGGCCAGCATGGCCGTGTTGTAGTACGACGCCGCCTGATTCAGCGCCTGGCCTGAAAAATAGCTCTTCAACGCCACGGCCCGCGACATCTTGGACAAAGAATCCAGCCCGCCCTTCAGAAGAAGAAGAACGATCATCGCGTAATAAGAGCCGGAAACGAACGCAATGGCGGGAACAATCAACGCGCTCACGAATTCGGAAGTGAGCAGCAGGTTACGGGCAGAATAGCTGGCCCCCGCCCGGCGGATAAGCGGCAAAGCCAGAACGGCAGGCAGCCACTGGGTCAGCACAATCATGTTTGCCGCCAGCGGAGAAGCGCTATCGTTAAACACGCGCGCGGCCAGGACCATAAGCAGGAAAAACGTCGCCAGGGAGGCCAGGAAGATGGCCGCCCAGATTTTCAGAAAAATTGAGCGCGTTGAACGGTCAAGCCCCTTTTCTGCGAGCGCCACCGGACGATCCCACGTGCTGGCGCGAAGATGGAACCGGCGTTCAAACCGACCGTGGCCAAGGAGCTTGCGCCATGCCCATGTTGGGATGAAAAGAAGAATATACAGAGCAGTAGTCATTGCTTTCAGCATGGTTGCTTGCCTCTTAACTTAATCAAGCGCGATTTCCGTACGCCAGTCGGTGTCATTCTCCAGGGCGGGCTGATCGTCCTTACGCAAGATACAGTTGCCCAACACCAGAAGGTCGATATTTGTTCGCATAAAGCACAGGTAGGCTTCGGCCGGCGTGCAGACAATTGGCTCACCTCTGACGTTGAAAGAGGTATTGACCAGCACGGGGTATCCCGTCATGTCATCAAATCGCTGTAAAAGCTGCGCCAGGAGCGGGTTGATTTCCGGATGGACGGTTTGCACGCGCGCGGAGTTATCGACATGCGTGATGGCAGGCATCGTCGAGCGGACGTCATTGATCGAGCCAAGATGACGGCTTGAAACAGGCTTAAGCCACCGTTCGCGCACGTCAGAAACCACGAGCATATAAGGGCTATCCTGGCGAACATCGAAGAACTCCGCCGCACGCTCGGCCAGCACCATAGGGGCAAAGGGCCGGAAGGACTCGCGGAACTTGATCTTCAGATTCATGGTCTTTTGCATTTCGACATTGCGAGGGTCGCCCAAAATAGAGCGCGCACCTAACGCCCTTGGCCCAAACTCCATTCTTCCCTGGAACCAGCCAACCACCTTTCCGGACGCCAGGGCTTCGGCCGTCGTGTTCAGCATCTGCTCTTCTGATAACCGCTGATAGGGTGCCTCCTGCGCATCCAGATAGCGCACCACTTCGTCGTCGCTGAATGCCGGACCAAGATACGCTCCCTGCATCGCATCCCGATGCCCGGACGCGGGGATCATGCGCTTTTGCTGGTGTTTCGCATCCTGTTCGAGCGCAACGCCCAGGGCACATCCGGCATCGCCTGCCGCAGGCTGGATCCAAATCTCATCGAAGATCCCCGCCCGAGAGAGGCAGCCGTTCGCCACGCAGTTCAGGGCGACGCCGCCGGCAATACACAGCCGTGATTCCCCCGTCATTTTCTTCGCGGCGCGCGCCAGTCCCAGGACCACCTCCTCGGCAACCTTCTGAATGGAGGCGGCAAAATCGCAATCATCCTGGGTAATCTCGCTCTCCGGCTGGCGCTTTGGACGCCCAAACAACGCCTCAAATTTTTCGCCCACCATGTTCCGCCCCTGCAAAAAGGCAAAATATTTCATGTTGAGGGAGAAAGAGCCGTCTTCACGCAGCGTAATAAGCTCATCGAGTATTTTTTGCGCATAGCGGGGTTCACCATACGGCGCAAGCCCCATCAGCTTGTACTCGCCGGAATCCACCTTGAAGCCGCAAAAATCGGTAAACGCGGAATACAGCAGGCCGAGCGAATGCGGGTAGGAAATGGCGCTTTTCAACGTGAGGTCGTTGTTCTTTCCATGCCAGATGCTGGTGGTCTGCCACTCGCCCACCCCGTCAATGCAGAGAACGGCAGCGCTGTCATACGGGGAGGGATAAAATGCGGAGGCCGCATGGGAGCGGTGGTGCGTCCCGAAGATGATCTCTCCTTTTGGCTGCCCGCGGTTGATTTCCCGTAACGCAGACAGGAGCCGCTTCTCTGGCCTGGCCTTCCAGCGGATCCACTGCGGGAATACCTGCTGAAAAACGGCAAGACCGCTTGGCCCTGAGCTGGCAAAGGAGGAGATTAAACGCCTGAACTTGAGGTTGGGCGCATCGTAAAAGCTCAGCGACGTCAGGTCCTCAAGCGTAATGCCCGCCTCATCCAGACAGTAGCGGATGGCATCCGCAGGGAATCCGCTGTCGTGTCGTTTCCTGCTAAATCTCTCCTGCTGCGCGGCGGCAATAATTTTCCCTTCTGATATCAGGGCTGCCGCGCTGTCATGATAGTAGGCCGAAATGCCTAAATGGTACTGTCTCACTCTGCCACCTCGAAAGAATGCAATTGGCGATGTAATAAGGGGGAAAGATTGGCCGTAGCGTCCGGCCCTGGCGCTCGGGAAGAAAAGAAGTTCAGCCGTTCCGGGGCATCAACTTCCGGCGCGAGGGATTCATACCCTCGCCGTATGCGCGCCCAGGATTCTGTTACCGGCAGCAGATCCCGCGTATGGTGCATCCAGGCGTCGATGGCCTCAGCGGCCCAGGCTGCGTGTCCGGTAGAGACGTTATCTATCGTGTTGTGCAAATCGACAAAGGTGGTCGGCAGGCCATGGTGCTTGAGGAAACGGTGGGCATTTCGGTAAGTACCGCCGACGCCCGACAGCTCCATCGCCAGATTCATGCCTAAAATTTCCGGGCGGTACGTCAGCGGGAATTTACCGAGGCACAGCCAGTAAACCGGCAGCTGAAACGCCGCATCGTCGAAGCGTGGATCCTGCGCAAACGCCAGCGAGCCGGTTGCCGGCAGGGTTATCGACATGGCGGCCAGAACATCACGGTAAATCTTGGGATGATTCAGCCGCCATTGGCCGTTCCCCAGCTCGTCCCAGTACGTCTCAAATAGCCGACTTCCCGTGCGGGTGGAGGCAAGCGTGATATCGGTAAAGCCCTGAAGCCATGCGCCATCAATCAGGGTGAGCGGCGCCAGCTGTAGCGTCTGCGCAATCACCGCCTCCCGGGTGGGCATTTCAGCATCCTGCGAGGCGCTAAAGCGCTGGGCATGCGCATCGTGCGAGGCCAGCAGCCATTCCCGAAGCACGCCCGGAGACCACGCCGGCGGGAAAGCGCGGGCGCTTTTGTCGACGGAATCTTGTGATTTTTCCAGCCAAAAGGAGCAGTACCTTCTGGCAAACTCGCGCACCCCGGGAGTGAGCGCTCTGCCCTGCAGCAGATAAAACGCGCTACGGATGTCGCCGGGCCGGACGCCAAGCGAGCAATCGCCCGCCCGGACCTCTCGATAGGCAGACGCAACGCGCGCTTCGGCCGGTAACGGCGCTTCATCGGCAGCGGGGGCATCGGCGAGACTGAGGATCCAGCGGCGGATCGTCAAAATATCTTTCTTGCTGAAGATGCGGAACATCGGCCCATTGTCCGACACCAGTCCGTTGACCAGGGCGCTGCGCTCCGGCATACCGGGGCGAACCAGGCGGCTACGCCCAATCGCATCCACCAGGGGCAGTGGATTATCGCGGGCTTCTGCAAACCATCGGCTAAGGGGGCGCCCCTCAAGGCTGAATCCTTCATGATAAACCTGAGCTTCGCGGGCGCGCTCCTGAATGAGGATCGCCATCGCCAGGCGCGGGTTGCACTGCGAGCGCACGATCGTCAGCACGGCCTCGTCCAGCTCCTTCATTAGCGCCTCGAAAAGCGCAATGCCGAAGGCACACCGCTTTTGCGCAGCTGGCTGAGCGCCCAGGCCATCGATCAGGGCCTGGCTATACGGCAAAAGGTTTTCCCCGTCAGAAAAGGCGGCTCCCTGCCCTCGCCCCATGTTGAGGCTTGCCAGCGCAGGATCGGCCGCGTCGAGCGACTGCCAGACGGGCAGAAGACCGGCGGTTCGCCAGGCATAATCAAATCCAATCAGCTCATAATCGAAGGCATCGCTGCGCCTGCTCATTGCGTAGAGCGTGGCGGGAAACCGAAAGCAAATATCGCGGATATCGCGGTTATCGCGTAATTCCCGACCGGCGGTGGCAACGTCATAAGCCCCGTGGACGCGCGCCAGGGCGCAGAACCGGTCAAATCGCCCATTTTCGGCATGACCTACCCCAACGTCATCAGCAAGCAATGTCAGAAGATGAAGATGCGCCGCGTCCTCAAAAACGCCCGGTGCGCTCATCCCATGAAGCGCCGCGCCCATACAGGCAGCCAAAGGGGCCGTCTGTTGAAGAATGATATTCTGGACAGCCGTGCCAGGTTCGGCCTGCGCAAGAAATTGTTTCCAGCGTAAGCCGGATTGATGTATTGCCCCGGAAAGAGAGGACAACTGCGTTGAAATACTCTCGACCGGCTGACCGAGTTCAGGAAATAAACTGCAAATATTATCCGCATCCAGATAAATTTCTGGACGCTTAGAATAAGCAAATACATCGCGCCACATAACGTCTTATTTTCCTGTCAATTAACGGCAAAAACCCTTTGCAACGAGGAACATTCAGTTCCTAAAACATGGGGTAAATAGATGGATCGTCTTTTTTCTTTTTATTTTTCTTTCGGCGCTGGAACAACGATTTGATTGCGCGGATAAGTTTCTTCATGGTTCCCCCTCTCTTTTTGCAAGTTGTTCAAGCAGTATGCGGGCAACGAAATCATGCCCCTCATCGGTAAAATGAATACGATCGACAAACAGCCAAAAATCATCGGTAATGACGGACTGAATAGCGGGCGTCAGGTCAATAAAAGTAATACCCAGTTCATGACACGCCGCAGCGAGCCTGTCGCGATACGTTTTGTAGGCTGCCTGCGTCAGAATATCGCCATACTGTTGGGCAAAGCCGCCCTGCTTTTCACGCTCCTCGAAGAGCAATTGTTCTTCTTTAGAGCCGCGGCTGCGCACCCAATTAGCCAGAGGCTGGAGTACAAACGTTAAGGGAGCCTTCATATCCGCACACAGCGCCGCCCAGTTTGCTAAATTCCTTCGGGTCAGGCTGACGGCGTACGCTATTTGCGCCTCGAGCGTGGGCACATCATCCTGCGCTTTTTCGTCCTTACGGCTAAGCCAGCGGGAAAAGCGAGACGCGCCTGCGCTCTCCATGGCGTTCTGGTAGATGTTTCCCATGAAAAACGCGCCATGATCTTGCCTCAGCCGCGCGGGCAAGCGCGCCAGGCCCAGATCGTTAAAGCCGGACATCAGTACGACTTCGTCAACCTCTGGCAGCAGGTGGCGGTTAAGCGAAAACAGGATCATCTCCTGAGTGGAGTTAAAGCTTCGCCCGCCGAAATTCATCCACGGCGCGCCGGAAGCCTCATTTTCAGTCAGCCGCGATGCCAGCGTATTGCTATCGGCACTGGCGCCAATGCCAAATACCGTTGAGCTTCCCGCGATAACCCGACAGCGGCTAAGCTGGCTGCAATCCCCGACGGAATAACGTTCTCCGCGGGCGTAACTGTACCTGAACCCCCGGCTATCCGTATTAATGACGGGCGACCGATAATTATACGGATGAAAGTACATGATATATGGAAGCCAATTAATCTTGCCATCATCAGCAAATTCTTCTGAATATGCCCGCATGTATGGCGTTAATTGTTCCACCGAAGTCATCATTTCTCCCAGTTCATATCAGATGTCTGATTATCACAGACGCTAAAGTGAAATTACGTTTAACCGCAGTTATGTAACGTTAGACGTGACCAAAAATATTACTTTCTTAATTTTTATGCCCACCCATAAGGCTTTCTAAGAATATATTCTGTATCCTCTTAAAAATAACACGCCTTAATTAGGACGTTTTGAATGTATATCTATCGTCAAAAACAAGTCAATCACAAAAATTTAACATGCCGATTGAGCCATTTTCATGCAAATGATGATTCACCTCTTATGGCAGAATATTCACCTGTTATATTTGTCATGCCAGATACTATTCGCTTAACTTTGGTAAATTACCGCGCGCCTGAATGAGTTGAAAATTTTTCATCTTGTCTAATCGTGATAATTGACGGTGGATTATTAGCGATACTAATACGGTTTTTCGGCGCGATATTTGCCTGACAGGATTAAACCCTTATTGTCACGGTAAGTAACAATATTGAAACTGAACAATTATTTCGGATATAAAAAAACCCGCCGAGGCGGGTTTCGCTAAATGCGCTGATAGCGAGCGCGGATCAGTTGCTGGTATCCAGCTCTTCGAAGCTTTTCACCAGGTCGTCAATGGCTTTGATCTGCTTCAGGAACGGCTCCAGCTTGGCCAGCGGCAGCGCGGACGGGCCGTCGCACTTCGCGTTGTCCGGGTCCGGGTGAGCCTCAATGAACAGCCCCGCCAGGCCAGTTGCCATACCGGCGCGCGCCAGCTCGGTTACCTGCGCACGACGACCGCCGGACGCGGCGCCAAACGGGTCGCGGCACTGCAGGGCGTGGGTGACGTCGAAAATGACCGGAGACTGGTTAGAAACGTTTTTCATCACGCTGAAGCCCAGCATGTCGACAACCAGGTTGTCGTAACCGAAGTTTGCACCGCGATCGCACAGGATCACCTGGTCGTTACCGCCTTCAATGAACTTATCGACGATGTTACCCATCTGCCCTGGGCTTACAAACTGTGGTTTTTTCACGTTGATCACGGCGCCGGTTTTCGCCATCGCGGCAACGAGGTCGGTCTGGCGCGCCAGGAACGCGGGCAGCTGGATCACGTCAACCACGTCGGCGACGGGCTGCGCCTGGGACGCTTCGTGCACGTCGGTGATCACTTTCACGCCAAACGTCTGCTTCAGTTCCTGGAAAATTTTCATCCCCTCTTCGAGGCCCGGGCCGCGGTAGGAGTTGATGGAGGAACGGTTGGCTTTGTCAAAAGAGGCTTTAAACACGTACGGAATGCCCAGCTTCTGGGTCACGGTCACGTAGTGCTCGCAGATACGCATGGCGAGATCGCGGGACTCCAGCACGTTCATACCGCCAAACAGCACGAACGGCAGGTCGTTTGCTACCTTGATGTCACCAATGCTAACCACTTTTTGTTTCATAGGATCGCCTTATTCAGGTGTGAATCGGAATTTAGATTAATGCAGTGTAATTTGTTTGTGCGAGATAGCGTTGATCTGCGCGCGGATCATTTCGCTAATCGGATCTTCCGGGCACTGCTCAACGAAATAGCTCAAATCGTTCAGCGCGACGTGCTCGCAGTCAAGCTGAGCGTAGATAAGCCCGCGGTCGCGTATTTCATACGGATCTTCAGGATTAAACTGCAGCAGCACTTCGCTGGCGCGCAGCGCAAGCTCCATCTGCCGCTCCTCCATCAGCGCCGACTTCAGCGTATCCAGCAGCTTGCGGATCACTTCCGCGTTATCGGCCTCATCGAGATCTTCGTTGAACAGCTCGGCAACAGGACTGATATTGCCTTTCAGCCACACGTCCAGCGTATGCTCATCCAGCGTGTCGCCGTTAAACGGATTGATTAACCACATTTCGCCGTCCAGCCACTCGGCGCGCAGAATCATCTGCGTCGGGAAGATAACCGGCACCAGCGGAATATCCAGGCGATGTGCAACCCACAGCAGAATAGCGCCCAGCGCCACAGCGCTGCCCTGACGATTTTTTAAGACCTGGTCCAGCCATAACGCGTCAGACAGGCGATACACGCCACGCGTGTCGCAGAAACCCCATTCGCCGTAGAAAAGCTCAATCAACTTCTCTAACTGCCAGTCCTGCGGCCGAGCCTGATTAATCTCTTCGCGCGCAAGGCTGACCAGACTTTCCAGTTCCTCGTACACGTACTGCGACGTGAAATCGTCGCGGATCATCTCAGAAATCAGAATCATGCCATCGCAGAGCGGCACTTTATTAAATTCGAAATCGGCTAAGGACCTCATGACTTACCCCAGTAACGGTATTCTTGTGGTGGCGAGTTTAATGATGATGTACAGCACCACCAGACCCAGCAGAAAAGCGATAAAACCCGTCTGCTGGCTGCGCGGACGACGACGCCCAAGCGCGATAAAACCCAAAACGATGTAGATGATAACGCCAAACAGCTTTTCAGTCAGCCATGCGCCTTTATCAGTAAATGGCAGATAGCCCGTCTTCCACATTAATCCGGCGCCGGAAAGAAACAGCACCGTATCAATACAGTGCGGCGCAATGCGTACCCAGCGGGCGTCAATGCGCGGACTACCGCTGTAACGCCACCAGTAGCGCAAGACGAAAAAGCTTACGGTCAGCGCAACGGCCGCCAGGTGAACGCCGAGGAGCGCGTGAAACAGGCTCACGCCCATTGCCCCAGCGTCAGGCGCTCGTTGCCGCCGTAGTCGCGGCAGGTTTCCACCGAGCAATAGCCTGCACGCGAGAAGAGCGAACGCACGGCCTCCCCCTGCGTCCAGCCGTGCTCCACCAGCAGCCAGCCGCCGGGCAGCAGATGCTGTCGTGACATGGTCACAATGTGTTCAATATCCGCCAGCCCCTCGTTACCGGCCACCAGCGCGGTGAGCGGCTCGAAGCGCACGTCGCCCTGCGCCAGATGCGGATCGCGCTCATCGATGTACGGCGGATTGCTAACGATGGTTGCGAACGCGCGGTTTTCAAGCGCGCTAAACCAGCTGCTTTGCAGCACCGTGACGTTGTTCAGCCCCAAACGCTCCACGTTGCGCTGCGCCAGCGCCACGGCGTCGGGCATGACGTCCACCGCCGTGACGGCGCAGTCCGGACGCTCGCTGGCCAGCGCCAGCGCAATCGCCCCGGTACCGGTGCCAAGATCGAGAATGTCGCAAGCCACAGCGGGCAAACGCGCCAGCGCCTGCTCCACCAGACATTCGGTGTCCGGCCGCGGGATCAGGGTTGCCGCCGACACGTACAGCGGCAGCGACCAGAACTCCCGCTCGCCCACCAGATGCGCCACCGGCTCGCCGTTTTTGCGCCGGGCAAGCAACGCCTCAAGCTGGGCTTCCTGTTCAGGGCCAAGCGCCGTCTCGCCGAAGGCCAGCAGATACGTGCGGGCTTTACCCGTCACGTGTTCCAGCAAAATCTCGGCGTCACGCTTGGGGCTTTCGCTTTCGGTCAGTTCGCTGACGGCGTGGCGGAGCCAGTGCTGAAAATCCATTATTCCTGCTCGGACAGCGCCGCGAGCTGGTCGGCCTGGTATTCTTGTACGATAGGCTCAATCAGCATATCGAGCTTGCCTTCCATCGCTTCGTCCAGACGATAGAGCGTCAGGTTGATGCGGTGGTCGGTTACGCGCCCCTGCGGGAAGTTATAGGTGCGGTTACGATCGCTGCGATCGCCGCTGCCAAGCAGGTTGCGGCGCGTTGAGGCTTCCGCCTGCTGACGTTTCGCCATTTCGGCCGCGTGGATACGCGCCCCCAGCACGGAAAGCGCCTTGGCCTTGTTTTTGTGCTGGGAACGTTCGTCCTGGCACTCCACCACGATGCCGGTTGGCAGGTGGGTAATACGGATGGCGGAGTCGGTGGTGTTAACGTGCTGACCACCCGCCCCGGAGGAGCGGAAGGTGTCGATGCGCAGGTCCGCCGGGTTGATATCCGGCAGTTCCGCTTCCGGCAGCTCGGGCATCACCGCAACCGTACAGGCCGAGGTGTGGATACGCCCCTGGGATTCGGTGGCAGGCACGCGCTGCACGCGGTGGCCGCCGGATTCAAACTTGAGGCGGCCGTATACGCCGTCGCCGCTGATCTTGGCAATCACCTCTTTGTAGCCGCCGTGCTCGCCTTCGTTGGCGCTCATGATCTCCACGCGCCAGCGGCGGGATTCGGCGTAGCGGCTGTACATGCGGAACAGATCGCCCGCAAACAGCGCCGCTTCGTCACCGCCGGTCCCGGCGCGAACCTCCACAAACGCGTTGCGTTCATCGTCTGGATCTTTCGGCAGCAGGAGTACCTGGAGCTGCTGCTCCATCTCTTCGGAACGCGCCTTCGCGTCCTGGAGCTCTTCCTGCGCCATCTCGCGCATTTCCGGGTCGTCGAGCATCATCTGCGCGGTTTCAATATCTTCCTGAACCTGTCGCCAGTCGGTAAAGCATTTAGAAACATCACTTAACTGCGCGTACTCGCGCGAAAGCGCGCGAAAACGTTCCTGGTCTGCAATGGTCCCGGCATCGCCGAGCAGCGCCTGGACTTCCTCATGGCGCTCGTGCAGAGCTTCCAGTTTGGCGACGATAGAAGGCTTCATAGGCGTAAATGCACCTTGTAATAGAAAATGGGTAGGGGGCGCTATTCCAGCCCGAGGCTGTTGCGCAGAATAGTCAGGCGTTCATCATCCCCGTCTCGGGCTGCCTGCTGAAGAGATTTGGTTGGTGCATGGATCAGGCGGTTGGTCAGTTTCCACGCCAGATCCTGCATGATTGCCTGCGCGTCGCCGCCCTGTTCAAGAGCCGCTAGCGCTTTAGCGGTCAGGTCATCACGCACCTGCTCCGCCTGTCCGCGATATTCACGGATGGTCTCGCTGACGCTTTGCGCGCGCAGCCAGGCCATAAACTCGCTGGTTTCCTGCTCGACGATCGTTTCCGCCTGCACCGCCGCCGCTTTACGCTGCGCAAGGTTGTGCGAAATGATGCTTTGCAGGTCGTCCACGCTGTAGAGATAGGCGTTAGCCAGCTTGCCGACTTCCGGCTCGACGTCGCGCGGAACGGCGATATCCACCAGCAGCATCGGCTGGTTGCGGCGCGATTTCAGCGCGCGTTCCACCATGCCTTTTCCGATAATCGGCAGCGGGCTGGCGGTCGAGCTAATAATGATGTCCGCCTCTTTAAGCCGTTCATCGATATCGCTTAACGCCACAACCTCTGCGCCCACTTCGTCCGCCAAAACCTGCGCGCGCTCGCGGGTACGGTTGGCAATAATCATTTTTTTGACTTTATGCTCGCGCAGGTGGCGCGCCACCAGTTCGATGGTTTCACCCGCGCCAACCAGCAGAACGGTCACCGTCGAGAGGGATTCGAAGATCTGACGCGCAAGCGTACAGGCTGCGAAGGCAACGGAAACGGCACTGGCGCCAATGTCGGTTTCGGTTCGCACTCGCTTTGCCACAGAGAAGGACTTCTGGAACATACGCTCCAGCTCGCTGGCCTTCAGGTGCCCCTTTTGCGAATCCGCAAAGGCCTTTTTGACCTGGCCGAGAATTTGCGGCTCGCCCAGCACCAGCGAATCCAGACCGCTGGCCACGCGCATCAAATGGCTGACCGCATCGTTGTCCTGATGCCAGTACAGGCTGTTGCGCAGCTCTTCTTCGTTGAGGTTGTGGTAGTCGCAGAGCCAGCGGATCAGCGCTTCGTGGAGGTCATCCTGCTCTTCCACGCTGAGATAAAGCTCGGTACGGTTGCACGTCGAGAGCACCACCCCGCCCTGCACCATCGGCTGTGCAAGCAGGCTGTCCAGCGCCAGGTCGAGCGTATCCGGCGAAAACGTAACGCGTTCTCGCAGAGAAACCGGGGCTGTTTTGTGGTTAATGCCGAGTGCTAATAAGGTCATGTGTGCGGGAGTAGTACCAGCGTTAATAAGGTTAGCGAAGGCATCATACAGGATGCGCGAGATCAATAAAAGAGACTGCATCCTTTCGGAGTAATCGCTATCTCCGTCATGTAGCTCAAATTATTTACGGCCCGGACAACGCTTTGAGATAATTTGAACGTAGACGCTGCAACAACGGGGCGCTAGCATTAACAGTTATAACTGCAACGTATCTCAAGGATTTGTCATCATTATGACCCGAATGATTCGCCTGCTGCCTCTGGCGGCTCTCGTCCTGACCGCGTGTTCCATCACCCCGCCGAAAGGCCCGGGTAAAAGCCCTGACTCCCCTCAGTGGCGTCAGCACCAGCAGGACGTGCGCAATTTGAGCCAGTATCAGACGCGCGGCGCGTTTGCCTATCTGTCTGATGAACAAAAAGTGTATGCCCGATTCTTCTGGCAGCAGACGGGGCAGGACAACTATCGCCTGCTGCTGCTGAATCCGCTGGGCAGTACCGAGCTTGAGCTGATTGCCAAACCGGGCGAAGCGCAGATCACCGACAATAAAGGCCAGCACTACACCGCGACCGATGCCGAAGAGATGATCGGCAAGCTGACCGGGATGCCTATTCCGCTTAACAGCCTGCGCCAGTGGATCCTCGGCCTGCCGGGCGACGCAACGGATTATACGCTCGACGACCAGTACCGCCTGAGCCAGGTCAACTACGCGCAAAACGGCAAAACCTGGAAGGTGGTTTACAGCGCCTATGACAGCAAGAGCAAGCCGGCCCTGCCGTCCAACATGGAGCTGACCCAGGGCACCCAGCGCATCAAGCTGAAAATGGACAACTGGATCGTTAAATGATGACCCAGTGGCCTTCTCCAGCAAAGCTGAACCTGTTTTTATACATCACCGGGCGGCGAGCCGACGGCTATCACACCCTGCAAACCCTGTTTCAGTTTATTGACTATGGCGACACGATCTCCATCGGGCTGCGCCAGGACGGGCAGATTCGTCTGCTCACGCCGGTCGACGGCGTTGAGCATGAGGACAACCTGATCGTGCGCGCCGCGCGTCTGCTGATGAAAGCGGCAGACGACGCCGGTCGCCTGCCTGCGGGAAGCGGTGCGGATATTGAAGTTGCAAAGCGCCTGCCGATGGGCGGCGGCCTGGGCGGCGGGTCTTCCAATGCGGCGACCGTGCTGGTTGCCCTGAACCATCTCTGGGGCTGCGGGCTGTCGACGGACGAACTGGCGGCGCTGGGCCTGACTCTCGGTGCGGACGTTCCGGTGTTCGTGCGGGGCCATGCGGCGTTTGCCGAAGGCGTGGGCGAAATTCTCTCGCCGGTGGAACCGCCCGAGAAATGGTATCTGGTCGCTCACCCCGGCGTCAGTATTCCTACTCCGGCTATCTTCAACGATCCCGACCTCCCGCGTAATACCCCCGTGCGGTCAATAGACACGTTATTAAATTGTGAATTCAGCAACGATTGCGAGGTTATCGCAAGAAAACGTTTTCGCGAGGTTGATGCGGTGCTTTCCTGGCTGTTAGAATACGCGCCGTCGCGCCTGACTGGCACAGGGGCTTGTGTCTTTGCTGAATTTGACACCGAGTCCGCCGCTCGTCAGGTGCTTGAGCAAGCGCCGGTTTGGCTGCATGGTTTTGTAGCACGCGGGATGAACACCTCCCCCCTACAGCAGGCCATTCTGGCGCAGACTGAGTTTCGGTGACAACGTCACCCTGTTCCAGACGTTGCATCGCGCTCTTTAATACACCGCCTGGATAGCTATTCGCCTGGCCCGCACAGTTTGCGGCGAACGCTATCCACCACTGGACGCATGCCTGAGGTTCTTCTCGTGCCTGATATGAAGCTTTTTGCTGGTAACGCCACCCCGGAACTAGCACAACGTATTGCCAACCGCCTGTACACTTCCCTCGGCGACGCCGCTGTAGGTCGCTTTAGCGACGGCGAAGTCAGCGTACAAATTAACGAAAATGTACGCGGTGGTGATATTTTCATCATCCAGTCCACCTGTGCTCCAACCAACGACAACCTGATGGAATTGGTTGTTATGGTCGATGCCCTGCGTCGTGCTTCCGCAGGCCGTATCACTGCTGTTATTCCTTACTTCGGCTATGCCCGCCAGGACCGTCGCGTCCGTTCCGCGCGTGTACCTATCACCGCAAAAGTAGTTGCTGACTTCCTCTCCAGCGTGGGCGTTGACCGCGTTCTGACCGTTGACCTGCACGCAGAGCAGATCCAGGGCTTCTTCGACGTTCCGGTTGATAACGTATTCGGCAGCCCAATCCTGCTGGAAGACATGCTGCAGCTGAACCTGGACAACCCAATTGTGGTTTCTCCGGACATCGGCGGCGTGGTGCGTGCGCGTGCGATTGCCAAGCTGCTGAACGATACCGACATGGCGATCATCGACAAACGTCGTCCGCGCGCTAACGTTTCTCAGGTGATGCACATCATCGGTGACGTTGCAGGCCGCGACTGCGTGCTGGTTGACGACATGATCGACACCGGCGGTACGCTGTGTAAAGCGGCTGAAGCGCTGAAAGAACGTGGTGCCAAGCGCGTGTTTGCTTACGCCACTCACCCAATCTTCTCCGGTAATGCGGTGAATAATCTCCGCAACTCTGTTATCGATGAAGTGGTCGTGTGCGATACCATCCCGCTGAGTGACGAAATCAAAGCGCTGCCAAACGTGCGCACTTTGACCCTGTCCGGGATGTTGGCCGAAGCGATTCGTCGTATCAGCAACGAAGAATCTATCTCTGCAATGTTCGAACACTGATCGAACACGGCCAAAAAACCCGCTGCGGCGGGTTTTTTTGTTTATAGTTTTTATTTGTATGACTAATGCCTCCTTCACCTGCCATTCACATGACAGATGATGCGCACATGGATGAAAGATTATTGTGAAAAACGCAACTTCCTCACAAGTTCTCCCCTTCCGCGCCCTCATCGACGCCTGCTGGAAAGAGAAATACACCTCGTCGCGCTTTATTCGCGACCTGATCGCCGGTATCACCGTTGGGATCATCGCGATCCCGCTCGCGATGGCCCTCGCCATCGGCAGCGGCGTGGCCCCACAGTACGGGCTGTACACCTCGGCCGTTGCCGGGATCGTGATTGCGCTAACGGGCGGTTCGCGCTTTAGCGTCTCCGGCCCGACCGCCGCCTTCGTGGTGATCCTCTATCCGGTATCGCAGCAGTTTGGTCTGGCGGGGCTGCTGGTTGCCACCCTGATGTCCGGCGTCTTTTTAATTCTCTTCGGGCTGGCCCGCTTTGGCCGGCTGATTGAGTATATACCCCTTTCCGTGACGCTGGGGTTCACCTCCGGGATCGGCATCACCATTGGGACGATGCAAATAAAAGATTTCCTCGGCCTGCATATGGCGCACGTCCCCGAGCATTATCTGCAAAAGGTCGGCGCGCTGTTTATGGCGCTGCCTACCGCCAACCTGGGCGATGCGGCGATCGGGGTTGTCACCCTGGGCACGCTGATCGTCTGGCCGCGCTTAGGCATTCGTCTACCGGGGCACTTACCTGCGCTGCTGCTGGGCTGTGGGGTGATGGCTATCGTCAACCTGCTCGGCGGGCACGTGGCAACCATCGGCTCGCAGTTTCACTACGTGCTGGCCGACGGCTCGCAGGGCAGCGGTATTCCGCAGCTGCTGCCGCAGCTGGTGCTGCCGTGGGATATGCCCGGCTCTACCTTCACCTTAAGCTGGGACTCGCTGCGCGCGCTGCTGCCGGCGGCGTTCTCGATGGCGATGCTGGGCGCGATTGAATCGCTGCTCTGCGCGGTAGTGCTGGACGGCATGACCGGCACCAAGCACAAGGCCAACAGCGAGCTGGTGGGCCAGGGGCTTGGCAACATCGTGGCGCCGTTCTTCGGGGGCATAACCGCGACGGCGGCCATCGCCCGCTCCGCGGCCAACGTGCGCGCGGGGGCAACCTCCCCGGTCTCGGCGGTGATCCACTCCGTGCTGGTGATCCTCGCCCTGCTGATCCTCGCGCCCCTGCTCTCCTGGCTGCCGCTGTCCGCCATGGCGGCGCTGCTGCTGATGGTGGCGTGGAACATGAGCGAAGCGCATAAGGTTGTCCACCTGCTGCGCCGCGCGCCGAAAGACGACATTATCGTCATGCTCATCTGCATGTCGCTGACCGTGCTGTTCGATATGGTTATCGCCATCAGCGTGGGCATTGTGCTGGCGTCCCTGCTGTTTATGCGCCGGATTGCACAGATGACGCGTCTCTCACCGGTAAACGTCGACGTGCCGGAAGACGTGCTGGTGCTGCGCGTGATTGGGCCGCTGTTCTTTGCGGCGGCAGAAGGCTTGTTTAGCGACCTGGAGTCCCGCATCGCGGGTAAACGCGTTGTGGTGCTGAAGTGGGATGCCGTTCCGGTGCTCGACGCAGGCGGGCTGGACGCCTTCCAGCGCTTCGTTGCACGCCTGCCGGAAGGCTGCGAGCTGCGGGTCAGTAACCTGGAGTTCCAGCCGCTGCGCACGATGGCGCGCGCGGGCGTGCAGCCCATTCCGGGCCGCCTGGCCTTTTATCCAAACCGCGAAGCGGCGCTCGCCGATCTGTAAACCATAAAAAAACGACTCCGAAAGGAGTCGTTCACATATTCTTTAATCCGTTCTGTTAGCTATGCTTATGCTGGTCGCGGCGACAGCGTTTATCGTAGTGACGCACCCACCAGTATCTGTCGCTGACCTGCTCGTGACCGCTTACGCGCGCCCCAGCAAGCCACAATACGGCACCGAGGAAGATGCTCAGCACCGCGCCATGGGCGAAGTATTGTGGGAGGTCAAGCTGCGGTAGCTGGTTTAAGATGGAGTAACCCACGCCGCCGACCATTACGAACAGTCCCAACCCCATCAGCACGTTACCGAGTATCGAAGCGTTTTTGCGTTTCATATGTCACCTCCGGAACTTCTGGGTTGTAAGGGGTAAAGCCCCTATTCCTTGTGTGTAAAGTATAGACAACGCTGCTTTTATGAGTTGCGTCAACGATCACAATTACGTAACGCGCCCAGACAAAAGTTTACAAATAACCGCCTGAACAACATGAAATTCTAATGGTTCAAATCAGTCATTATTCATCTCTTGTGGTTTATGGCGCGGAATTTTGTCAAGCGGCGCGACAGACAGTAAACTACGCGCCAAATCTGGAACCCCTTAGGAACTGAAACGTGACGATTAAACTGATTGTCGGCCTTGCCAACCCGGGCGCAGAATATGCCGCAACCCGCCATAATGCCGGAGCATGGTATGTTGATCTGCTCGCCGAACGGCTGCGCGCCCCTCTGCGTGAAGAACCCAAATTCTTCGGCTACACCTCCCGCGTCAATCTTGCGGGTGCGGACGTCCGCCTTCTGGTTCCCACCACCTTTATGAATCTGAGCGGCAAGGCCGTAGCCGCCATGGCGACGTTTTACCGCATTAATCCGGACGAAATTCTGGTGGCGCACGATGAACTGGATCTCCCCCCCGGCGTGGCGAAATTCAAGCTTGGCGGCGGGCACGGCGGCCATAACGGATTGAAAGACATTATCAGCAAGCTGGGGAATAACCCGAATTTCCACCGTTTGCGCCTTGGAATTGGCCATCCGGGCGATAAAAACAAAGTTGTCGGTTTTGTCCTCGGTAAGCCGCCGGTTTCTGAGCAGAAATTAATTGACGAAGCGGTAGACGAAGCGGCACGTTGCACCGAAATTTGGCTCCAGGATGGCTTAACCAAAGCGACAAACCGCCTGCACGCCTTTAAAGCGCAATAATCCGCGCGCGAAGGCTTTTTTACCGCGCGCCGTGCGGGTTACGTGTATAATAGGCGTAGTTATTTACTTTTCATCAATCGGTTTGAATTAACGGATTGATTATCAAGACATTAAGGTGATTTAAAAATGGGATTCAAATGCGGTATCGTTGGTCTGCCTAACGTCGGCAAATCCACCCTGTTTAACGCGCTCACGAAGGCGGGTATCGAAGCGGCAAACTTCCCGTTCTGTACCATTGAGCCAAACACCGGCGTTGTCCCAATGCCCGATCCGCGCCTGGACCAGCTCGCCGAAATCGTCAAGCCGCAGCGCATTCTGCCGACCACCATGGAGTTCGTAGACATCGCGGGGCTGGTAAAAGGCGCATCCAAAGGTGAAGGCCTGGGCAACCAGTTCCTGACCAACATCCGTGAAACCGAAGCGATCGGCCACGTGGTGCGCTGCTTCGAAAACGACAACATCATCCACGTAAACAACAAAGTGGACCCGGCTGACGATATCGACGTCATCAACACCGAGCTGGCGCTGTCTGACCTGGACACCTGCGAGCGCGCGATCCATCGCGTGCAGAAACGCGCCAAAGGCGGCGACAAAGACGCGAAAGCCGAGCTGGCCGCGCTGGAAAAATGCCTGCCGCAACTGGAAAACGCGGGCATGCTGCGCGCGCTGAAAACCCTGACTGACGAAGACAAAGCGGCGATCAAATACCTGAGCTTCCTGACCCTGAAGCCAACCATGTACATTGCCAACGTCAACGAAGACGGCTTTGAAAACAACCCATACCTGGATAAAGTCCGTGAAATCGCGGCGGCGGAAGGTTCCGTTGTGGTTGCCGTGTGCGCTGCCGTTGAAGCAGACATCGCCGAGCTGGACGACGCCGACCGTGAAGAATTTATGGCCGAAATGGGTCTGGAAGAGCCGGGGCTGAACCGCGTGATCCGCGCAGGCTACGAGCTGCTTAACCTTCAAACCTACTTCACCGCAGGCGTGAAGGAAGTGCGCGCGTGGACGATCCCTGTCGGCGCGACCGCTCCGCAGGCGGCGGGTAAAATCCACACTGACTTCGAGAAAGGCTTCATCCGCGCGCAAACTATCGCGTTTGAGGACTTCATCACCTACAAAGGTGAGCAAGGTGCGAAAGAAGCGGGCAAGATGCGCGCTGAAGGTAAGGACTACGTCGTGAAAGATGGCGATGTTATGAACTTCCTGTTCAACGTCTAAATTAAATTTGTTGTCTCGTGCGATCTCAACATATCTCATGAGAATAACAAAAAACCATAAAATCCACGCACTTGCGTGGATTTTTCATTTCACAACGTCTCAACTAATCTCGTAACAACGCTGTCAAAAATGAGTACATGGATGAGTACAACATTCTTCCATCTTCATTTTAAGTGAGTACAATAACGGTATAATAAATAAACAAGGCCCCGTTATGCTCACCGATACGCAATGCCGCACTGCCAAGCCGAAAGAAAAATTCTATCGACTTAATGATTTCAACGGTCTCTACCTCGAAGTGAAACCCAATGGCAAAAAGGCCTGGCGCTATCGGTTTAAACTCAACGGTAAATCCAGCATGTTTGCGCTAGGTGATTACCCGACGATCAAACTTGCCGAAGCTCGCGAGAAATGCGAGTAAGCGCAAAAGCAGGTCGCGGATGGAGTTAGCCCAACACAGGCTCGTCAGTTAGATAAGATTCGCAAGATCAACGACGCATCCAACACCTTCGAGCTAATCGCCAAAGAGTGGTTGCAGATGAAAGACTGGGCCGAAATCACCAAAACGCGCCGACTGGATATGCTTGAACGAGTGGTTTTTCCCGCAATCGGTAAGCTCCCTGTCAGAGAGATCACCCCACACCACATTCTTAAAATTCTTCAGGAAACTGCTAAACGAGGAGCACCGACAGTTGCCGCTGAAGCCCGTCGAACCATTTCATCAGTTTTCGAGTTGGCAGTAGCGACACTTAGAGCTGATAGTGATCCTGTCTGGTCTGTGCGTAAGGCCCTTCCGGCCAATAGGACACAGCACAAACAAGCACTGAATCCTCAGCAAATTGGAAAGTTACTAAGCTGTTTTGACAATAGTCGTGGCTCATACCAGGTTAACTATTGCATGTGGCTTATGCGGTGGACATTGGCGCGTCCTGCGGAAGCCACCGAAGCAGAATGGACAGAATTCGATCTTGATAACGCCCTGTGGACTATTCCGGCAGCGCGAATGAAAGCCCGCAGAGAACACGTTATTCCCCTTCCCTCCCAGACTGTCAACATGCTCAGAACACTACAGGGATTAACCGGGCATCGGCACCATCTCTTTCCGGGCCGTGATAACCCGCGTGGCCCGATGACATCACACTCGCTGCGTCAACTACTTAAAAGCCTCGGCTGGAGCGGTACTTATAGCCCACATGCAACCAGAACCACAGGAAGTACCCGCTTAAACGAGATGGGCTATCGACCTGATGCTATCGAAGCTCAGCTTGCGCACGCTGATACCAACAATGTTCGTCGCACATACAACCATGCAACTTATCTTGATGAGCGTAAAGTGATGATGCAGGAATGGGCAGATATGTTGGACAAATGGGTAGCGGGATCCGAGTAGAACTTAGTGCACTTAGTGAACCACGAGATAAAACTCATTCCTCAGGATCCACTTTGTGCCAGGAGCGGACATCTCAAATTTGAAATTTGTTAGTGTTTTGAGGAACTGAACAGGGATTGTGAATGTATGTTTATGAATTTTGTCGTCAGCTCTGCCAAAGTTAAACGTGCTAAAGTTGGCTTTTAATTCTCGTGAGGATCATCACTATGCGCATGAATCGTCTTCCCGGATATGGTCTTCCAGAGCTTGCTTTCTGGCCACGACCCAAATTTGAACGGAACACTTGGTCGATGTATAGCCTGAAACTTCGGACCGATGGAACCCTTAATTGGTATCGTCGCTATGTAGATCGCGGTATGCCAGGCCATGCATTTAATGACGACTATGATAATTATGCTGATGCGCGGAAAACGGCAGAAGATCTGAATAACAATGTCGACTTTGACATTGATAAACTCCCTTTATCCCAGCCTGAAAAGGAGTCATTACGTTTAAAAGTGGATAAGGCGCTCACCGCTAAAACGCGGCTGATGGATGAAGAGCAAATGATGCTCAAAGAAGCCATCAGAAGACACTCTAACGATCCGCGCATTTCGCTAGAGGATTTAATTCTCAAGCCTAATGGAGAGAACTTACGCCAGCCTCTGCTTGACGTTCTGAGTGAGATGCCTTATCTACGTTACGTTTTTCTCCCTCGCTTTCAGGTTTGTCTTCGACTCGCCGGCCATAACACCTGGGAATGGTCGAGTAACACCAATTCAAGGGCGGCAAAAATCTGCTATCAAGAACGTATCGCTAGGGGCTTTGGGTTACCAGGTGGGGCTCATTGGGGCAAAACTAAATCAGCGATTCGCTCAATGCTACTTCCGCGCGCCAACCAATTGCTGCAACTTGCCAGCGTAAAACGGATGTTGGATGAAGCCAGAAGGAATGGGCAAAATGTACTTGTCCTAGGCAGCTATGTTTTCTGGTTCGAGGAAAAGAACCAGGTCGGGTGGAGTGTTAAAGAGGTAAATGATAGCGAGATCACCTCAAGGGGCAACGCAATCTGGAAGGAAGGAACAATCATTTCCAAAAATCATGGTCGGATTGTTGTTCTTCCGTATATGAAGGAAAACGGTGAGCAAGTTAAAGGATATACCAAGAACGCCCCGAATGACGGCAAAGCACTTCCAAGACACAAGGATGAATATGTCGAGCTTCCCTTCGAAATTCTTGGCGGTGATTTGATGTTTGACTTATTCGGTGAGCTTAATTATGAATAATTCTTCAACAGTTGTACCCGAAAGGCCTTACTCTAAAGGTTGCCTGATGAACGGACAGTCATCATTGGACTGCAGAGGCACACTGAAATTGGCTACCTTAACATGGGTGATATGCTCACTTCAGGGCAACACTGGTACCCAGATATGCTGACTTTGGATGGCTTGAAGAAATACTGTATAAACATTGTTTACATTATTAATGTCAGTTGTTCGCTCAAAACTGCCGGCCAAATACTGCGATCTCCTGAAGGTGTATCGGCAGCCATTCCGCATGCATGAACAAAATTTGTTTACGGGCTTGGGATCCGTCCATCTATTGGCTTCCTTTGTTTACGCAATGATATAAGCGGGCTAGAGTAATAAAAGCGTTAGGTTTGTTCAGCAAAAAACCAGAAATGGGAATGTGACAATTTAGGGGAAGATGATCTGTGAGTCTCAAGATTCATGACGCACTGCCAGAATTCAAGAACCCAAGTCATTGTAAAATGCGCCCTCTTTTCCCCTGAATGCACACAGTATTCAAGGGAAAAGAGTACTGAAATAATAAATAATTAAACCTTATTCAGCAGATCGTCTTTCGCGAAGACTTAAATCGATCACAATGATTTTTACATCCTTTATCTTTGGATACTTAGGCGAGATAGATAACCAATGTTGAGTTAATGCGTTTTCAAGTTCAGTGAGATTTACTTTCACACCATTAATAACCCAATTCTTATCTGATTGATCTTTACCCTGCCAGATGAGTAAAAACACACCGAAATCGGCTTGATTCTCGCGTAAGTAATCTCCTATCAACTGATTTTCCAAACGCTCACAGAGGTCAGGTCCTGACCAGGATTTATCCAACAGTTTCAACTCAACAGGAATGGGAACACAAACATCGTGATGTTGAAGCCAAAGATCTGGCCTTTGGCTATTAGCAAGTTCAGCTTCCTGAGCGCAGGTGAATCGCCCTTTTGCTGCGTTTTGAATATGATGAGCGACAACAGTGCGCATCTCAGTTTCGCTAGTAATTTTTTGATAGGTTTTAGCCAAACTATCATTACCGCGCTCAAGCCAGTCCTTAAAATCCAGCAAATAATGGACACCCATTTGGTATAGCTGTTCTGGAGAATTAGGTATAAACACCAAACTGGCATCAAAATCTCTAACCTGTTCATCAGTCCAAAGCTCAAAATCAGCATCGGCTAATGCTCTGTTGCGTGCAGCCCTCGTCATCCAATGCATATAATTTTTATAAGGATACTCGTTAATAAGTTCCATCAAAGTGACATAGGTCTCTTTACCCGGAATTTCAGCTAACCACTGAAAAAGCAGTTCACGGGCGCTCTGTGCATCATCTCTGAGCGTTGGTGTGTAGGAGGTGACAGTTGTACGATCCAAATCGTCCTCAGGTTTAATGTATCTTGTCATGAGCAAAAATAATGCTTTTAGGCTCGAAGGTTTACGAACGCCTCCGGTAAAAGAAGTTCTATCTTCACCATGACGGAATTTCCCGGTGAGTGTTGTCACAAAGTGTTGTGCAAATGTACTCGCACTATTTTCTGGTAATTGTTCAAGCCATTTATTTAGCTGTGGTATGGCCTCATCCGGTGAGGTATCGACATATAAGGCAAACCATATTGGAAGATTTCCCTCCACTAGAGGATTAACAATTTTAGCGCTCGCCAATTTTGCAAGCTCAGCAATACTGACTCCACCATTAATCAAGATGCGGATACAACTCCTCAAATTTTTATTTAATTGTGACTCGTTTCCCTCAAGCCAGTGATAAATATGTGAAGCCAGTCCGATATGACTCCACGGGGCCCGGTATAGAATGTCATGTAGAAGTTGATTTATTTCATTTGGTCGATTCTCATTATCAAACTCAAGCTCAATTTCTTTCCAAAGTGCGGCTAACACGATTTTAGGATAAGTCTGATACATCTTTTCCAGCCAGCTAGGAAAGCCGTTCATTTCTTTTGTTAAATACAAAAGGGCATGTTGAACTTCATTCGGTGGAAGATAGCTAGGAAAATCATGGTTCTCTCTAGATTCGATCTCCAGCCCAAGCAATCCAAAAACAAGCTTAAATGGTATCGAAGTAGTTTTTTCGTCTTCAGGCCGATACATCCGCCAATATGCCATGGCTGCATCACGAAACGCACAGGCAACATCCATACCAAATGTTTCAATAAGATCATGCCAGTCATGATTTTTAGCAAGATGATCATGATTATTCTTATTTATTTCCTTGTAGAGCCAATATTGTCCATTGCTGATCTCACCTGTCGCCAGTCCGGGTGGACTTTTTATATCCTTAGGATTTGCTCTAATACGCTTAATCCACTCAATGCGCTCACGCTCATTCTGCGCTCGTTTTTCCTCACCCTTTCGCTTTAAATCAGCCTGTTGCTTGTTTAATTCCTCCATTTCTGGATCAAAAGGAGGATTGAAATATAATTCAACTTTCTGTGCTAACTCATTATGTTGTTCGGACACTTGGTTAATTTCGGATAAATATTGTTCATTATTATTCGACTGAGTATAAATGCGCAGAGCCAAAGACAACGCAACCAGCCGATCATCAAGCAATTCTTTTTTACTAACATAGTTCAAAACTCGCTCAAAACTTTGAACATCAAACTTAAAGAAATGCCCTTGCCATTGGACATGCCAGTCATCAATCAACCTGCGGTTTTTGAATTGAGCTTCAGTCCTTCTGTTCTCTACTGCACGCCAGAAAAGAGCATCGTTTAACTCTGGCCATGCGTGTATTAGTTCAGGCAGTGCCCCTTTATATTCCCGAATATGATCGCCATGCCAATCTCTGATTTGTACAAAAGCCAGAAGTAAATCTAACACTTTTGTCTCTAAGCAAGTGTCCGAGCGTAACAACACCATTTTTTCAATAAGGTCCATGGCTGAAGGTAACAACCACACATTCTCTTTAGATATCCCAATATCGAGTTGTTCACAATAAGGAGGTTGTTTTATTAACGCGTAAAATCCGTCCAATAGCACGATGAATGCTTCTTCATCTTCAAAGGATTGAATGCAAGACGCTTTGTCTATGAAGACCTTAATTCCTTCAACCAATCCTGTCGTCTCAAATGGCCTATAAGGCTCCAACTTCATGAGAGAGCTTAATAAATTGTTTACGTTTCGAATGTCAAACGTTGAGTGATTTACGAGCTCAGCCAAAATACGTCGAGGAAAAATGTTCTGTTTCTCATTCAGATTTTTCCATAGCAACGCTTTAATATCATCTGTTGCCGTTGTCACTAACGCTCTAACTGCGCCTATACGAGAGTAAACATTTCTTTTTTGATCAATTGCGACAGACGTTAATTCTTCAAGGCAAATAGGTTGATTTATTTGCCAAATCAATCTGGTTAAAAAGAAAACAGCATCATCATTTGAATAATATTCTCTGATTAGAGATGATATTTCCTCAACTAAATCATCTTTGGCTATCATTCCAATAGCATCATTATATCTCACATATCTTTCGTCTGTATCATTTGCAATCCGGCTCACAATGCTTTTAAGCATGCTAACTCGTACAGACAGTGGTAAATGAGAAACATCCCCGCCATTGAGTGCTATTTCAGGCTGGATACTTAATGCTTTATCCCTTATTTTATCGTCCATTAAAATCAACCAGGAAACTAATGTACTGAGTCTCGGAGTGATAACCTGCTCACCATACATATCGCGGAATATGAGGGATTCAACGATTCTTCTGGAGTGTCCTTTTTTTAATAATGAATCAAGCCATTTCGCTGAAAGATAATCCCGAATTTCTCGGTGGCGAAAACCAACCATATTATATATCGCATCACTAAAAATACCTCTCTCCAGAAGAGCCCACACATGGGGAGGCTCCCACTCAGCTAAAACAACCTCAGCATTCACACCGTTGCGATCAGTTTGCTTATCATAAATCTCAATGCCACTTTTTCCTGTGAAAGTTACGGCACCTGCAAGAAGAGCAGCACCCTCAAGCGCTTTTGTTGCCTTAAGTGGTCTTGCCTGACGCCTTGAAGGATCGATTTCATCAAGCCGTGTTGCAACATTTCGTTCAAACAGCTCGAAGCGAGATCCGAGTTTTCGTTCCCTACGCCATGTTGAAATCAGAAAATCGAGGTCAAACGGGCGAGATGCCATTGCTTGTAGATTCGCTCGCTCAATTCCATCAACAAATTCAGTCGCGTTATCAACCTGTCTCTGAGCAGCATAAAAGCGAATATCTTCTGAATTTAGAGCATTAAGGCTATAGATGTTTAGAGAATTATCTTTTCTGGAACTGTTAGCAGCGTTTTGAATTGAGAATGGTAAAAAACGCTCAACCATTTCATAATCGGTTGCGAAGCTCCAGGCATAAGGCCTTCCAGAAATATAAATATGAGCTCTGTGACGAGATTTGCTTATTTTGAATGCAAATCGTTTTACCGCCTTTTCGAAAGCATTTGGCGCTACCAGACGAGCCTCATCCACGGAATCCAGAAAGAACCAAGCCTCTTCAGTTGAAACCAGCCAAGCCTCAAACTCTTCAGGAGAGCCAACTTCCAAACCCCAAGCAAAATCCGACTCATTCAAATCTTCTATGCGAATAAAAAAAGCTAATTTGCCACTTTGCTTGATGATTTCAGCGCGAGAGCGCATTTCAACGGTCTTGCCTGCCCCTGCAGAAGCAAGAATCACAACCCTATACTCATCCTCAAGCTGAGACCATTTTATTGATCCCGATGAGGCCCCCATGGATGTGGATACTTCATCTTCATCACCAAAGCTATCCTGATGGACTGCAGTAAAGGATCGGTCCAACGAAATGATGTCTAGTTTCATCGGTTTTACCATTCGCGTAGTTAAGAGTGTAACAACTAAAGTACTGCCTTCAATTTGTTGATACAACAGCAAATATCTGGCTCAGCTCGCAAAAAAATCGAGATCGCTTGATGCTCTGGCTTAGGACATCGACGAACTGAGAAACATGTAGAAACCATCCCCCACTTTTGAACAATCGCCACACGCCATATTTTTCAACATAGAGATAAGAGTAGTGACCTGCCCCCAGGATTAGATACAACCTTCAGTTAGTAATGTCGGTTGGTTTTTCTTCATATTTCCTGTTTCGCCAGTCCGTTGCGAATTCAGCTGGTGTTTGGTAATCCAGCGATGAATGGGGACGGCACTCGTTATAATCCTGCCGCCAGTCATTAATCGTTTTCCGGGCATGAAGAATATCGCTGAACCAGTGTTCATTCAGACACTCATCGCGAAAGCGTCCGTTAAAACACTCAATAAATCCGTTCTGCGTTGGCTTAACTGGCTGGATAAGCCGTAGTTCCACACCATGCTCAAAGGCCCATTGATCGAGCGCGCGGCAGGTAAATTCCGGGCCCTGATCGGTTCTTATTGTCGCCGGATAGCCCCTAAACAGCGCGATGCTGTCCAGAATACGCGTGACCTGAACGCCTGAAATACCGAAAGCAGCGGTGATTGTCAGACACTCCTTCGTGAAATCATCCACACAGGTCAGGCACTTGATCCTCCGACCGTTGGCCAGTGCGTCCATAACGAAATCCATCGACCATGTCAGGTTCGGCGCATCCGGGCGCAGAAGCGGAAACCGTTCGGTTGCCAGCCCTTTACGGCGTCGTCTGCGTTTAACGCTCAGTCCATTAAGGTGGTAAATACGGTATACCCGCTTGTGATTGACGTGAAGGCCCTCCCGACGCAGCAGCTGCCAGATGCGGCGGTAGCCAAAACGCCTGCGCTCCAGTGCCAGCTCAGTGATGCGCCCTGATAAATGCGTATCAGCTGCCGGACGCTGAGCCTCATAGCGGCAGGTAGACAGGGATAAACCTGCAGGCACGACGTTGCGACAGACCGGTCGCATCCCACATAAACTCAACGGCTTCCCGCTTCTGGCCTGTCGTCAGTACTTTCGCCCCAGAGCCACCTGAAGTGCCTCCTTATCCAGCATGGCTTCGGCAAGTAGCTTCTTGAGGCGGGCGTTCTCCTCTTCAAGAGATTTAAGCCGCTTCACCTCAGGAACTTCCATGCCACCAAACTTCTTGCGCCAGGTGTAGAAAGTGGCATCGGAAATGGCGTGCTTACGGCAGAGCTCACGGGCAGAAACTCCGGCTTCCGCTTCGCGAAGAATACTGATGATCTGTTCGTCGGAAAAACGCTTCTTCATGGGGATGTCCTCATGTGGCTGATGAAGACATTACTAACATCGGGGTGTATTAATCAACGGGGAGCAGGTCAGATGTTACGTGCATATACAATTATAGTCGATATTGTCGTTATTATTCAGACTAGGAAGATGTCACACCAGGGATGCCCCCGCAATTGTTCGAGGAAGAGGGATTAGTGTACCTAGTGTCAGAAGCGTGGAGGACAGCATTGTAATTCGCCCATCATCGACGTTCACCTCATCGAAAACCACCGCACGCATATTTTCATCCAAGTCAATCGAGCCTCGGCCAAACGCTTTATGATGAATCGCGCACAGCGCCAGACCCTTGGGTACTTCGTAAGGGCACGATAATGTCCTGCAGCTGCTGTTCCGCCGTACCTGTAACAACTCGTTAAGAAACTCATCGTTCTGCATCTCTTAGGCAGTAATGAAAATGCCTGCGACAGCTGTCCGGCAAACACGACCGTTTACAGGATCACCATCATGTAGACCTGTGCTCGCTCTTGTCGGCCGGTGGCTTGGATTGCCCAGAAATGAATAACAGATGTGTACTGACAGATTATGTCAGTCGCAGTTGATATGTTGCCTAGATTCAGATTCATACTGAGGGATAGCCAAGTGGCGAAAGGCTCCTGGAATGCCGCACTATTTGCAGGGATCATAACGATTCATGCTTCGTCGTGTTTTCTCGTTCTCTCTTTTGGATATTCCTATGGTAACATCGTAAAAACAGGTAATTATACCAGAAGTCAGCATTCTTTAGAATGCATGAAAGATCTCCAAATAAGGCGTTTAACTGCCCCATTTAGGAATCTAATAAATTGTTATACGTGATTCCAGTGCGTGCTAATGCCAGCTCAATACAACGAACCATCAATCGCGAGGATGGATTGAATGAAGTGGTCAGTTTTACCTTCACTCCATGCCCCCGCGAGCTGACTTAGGGGGAGAATATTGAGAATTCAATGTAGTGGAAACTCAAAGCGCCAGTTCTGGTGTACAGGCTGGCAAAAAAACAAAATGACTGGATCAATACGGATATGACTAATAACGCGCAGAAAAAAAACAACGAGACGAACGAAATCATCATCGACTTGTTCGCCCCCAATCTTCCGGGCAGTACCAATGAAGGCGACTTAATCCAGAAAGCGTTGCTTACTCAGTTGGTTGAAAGCATTCGAAGCTCGATTACTCTCCCTAAATCCAACAATCCATCAGGGCTTGCCCGATTTATTGATGAATCAGGCCGTAATGTGTTCTTTGTGGATGGTACTCGCGGTGCAGGTAAAACAACTTTTATTAATAGCGTGGTCAAATCACTGAACAGTGGCACAGATGATGCCAACATTAGCATCAAGTGTCTGCCGACCATCGACCCTACCAAGCTGCCGCGTCATGAGCCCATTCTGGTCACAGTGACCGCCCGTCTGAACAAAATGGTATCCGACGAGTTAAGAGGAGATTGGTCGTCGAATAACCATAAAAAACGAAAGGAAGAATGGCAGAGTCACCTTGAACAGCTCAAGCGCGGTCTTCATCTGCTGACTGACAAGGAATACAAGCCGGAATATTTCAGTGACGCTTTGAAGCTGGATGCCCAGCTTGATTACTCCATCGGTGGCCAGAATTTATCGCAAATCTTTGATCAATTGGTTGAACGTGCGTGTGAAATTCTCGGCTGTAAGGCCATTTTGATCTCGTTTGATGATATCGATACGCAGTTTGATACGGGTTGGGATGTACTTGAATCTATTCGAAAATTCTTTAACAGCCAGAAATTGGTGGTGGTGGCGACCGGGGATTTGCGCCTTTATTCCCAGTTGATTCGCGGTAAGCAATACGAAAATTACAGTAAAACTTTGCTCGATCAGGAAAAAGAGAGCGCCCGCTTAGCCGAACGGGGCTATATGGTGGAACACCTTGAACAGCAATATTTGTTAAAACTGTTTCCAGTACAGAAGCGTATGCAGTTGAAAACCATGTTGCAACTGGTGGGAGAGAAAGGACGAGATCAAAACTCTGAAAAGATTAAGGTTTTATACAGTAAAACCACAGATGGAATAAAGGTCAATACTGTTAGGAGTGCTTTGGAGAATATTGTTTCGAATGGTTTGAACATACGGGTTGGCTCCGATCTTGATATGTATGTTGATGAGCTTTTGAAGCAACCGGTTAGGCTGTTAATGCAGGTGATGCAGGATTATTACTCTCGTTTGCATGTATCTGGTATATCTGAAAGTGTTTTGCTGAGGGATTCGTTATATGGAGCAATGCTTAGTAGTATTTATAGGGTGGGTTTGAATTATGAGCAGCATCGGTTTGGTATGGATTCTTTGTGTGATGATATGTTTAGCTACTCACGTCAGGATCAAGAGGTTAATACCGGATTTTATCTTCGACCTCAATCAAGTTCTGAAGCTCTCAGGAATTGCTCTGTTTATTTATCCTCTCAAGTAAGTGCTTTGTGTGGAGGAAGTCTTTCACGAATACTTCAACTTATGCTGGTTGGATGCGGCAGTGTCAGTCTCTTTGATCATGTGAAGAAGCGACTTGGAGGAGATGTAGAGAAAACTCGACCAAGTATAGATGTAGAGTTTAAGTCATATATGTCAATTGGTCGTCGTGAAAGTGTTACCAATTGGGCGAATAGAAGTTGTGCCGTTATCTCTGATGATGGGTTGCCATCCCAATCAGCAGGTGTATATCTTGGAATGATACAAGTAAATAAAAAAAATCGTGGTGAGAAAGGGGTGTACAAAGCATTAAATATAAATTCAGAAAATGGATTGGCGAAGCTTGCTGTTGCAGCCTCTCTTAGCTCCTCATTGACGCCAGCCCCATCAGATTTTCTGTCTGTTTTCAACCTAATTGGCGCCATTGCTGATCTAGCGGATATTGATACGAATAACCTAGTGGAAGATGACGCTAGCTCAGAAACAAATATGGGCGAGCAGGTATTTAATAAGGCTTTACTGAAGGTCTTGGCGAAGCCCACTTGTGTTGCGCCTATATGGTCTAAACATATGGATAAAGGCACAGTCGAAGAGGTGGAAGATCAGGACATTGTTAGTGAAAAGGAAATTAGTGAAGCAATGACGGCGCTTATTGTTTGGAATCGTCTTGTTCGTCAAGAGTCACCAAAAATAAAACCTTCCTCTATATTGATTGGTAAGATATGGACTCGATTATTTTTTAATTTGTCCTCTATATCTGAAAAGCATAAAGCGTTACTTGGTGGTGATGAAGATGCGCATCAAGGAAAATATGCAAAATATACCAATGCTGCAAAAATTATGCGATTTAATATATTAGCATTCCTTCACGCGGTACTGGTTGAAGAAGATGCTTATCATCGGATTGACGAGAACTCATTGTCTAGTATTTCTGTTAAGTTTAAGCAAAATCCTGTTACATCCGTTGGTCAATTCGTCACCAAACTGGATTCAATAGGGGATTTAGGCGGGTTGATAAAAACCCATCCGATTTTTTATCTCATTATAAAGTGCCCGTTAATACATCCGTTTCTTTTTCCTTTTGGTGGGATTAATTCGGCCGATACGCAACTCCTCCAGCAAGAAAAATCCTTTCTTAATTGTTTGGATACGATTATTGGCGGAGAATTCAGTAAGAATGTGGATTTCGATAATATGGAAAAAAATGATCCCTCGTTTTCAGGTCTGGGGATTAGAAACTTGCATGTCACCAGTATTGCTGCTGCTCCATATGATTCAAAATCGGCAAAGAAAGATAAAACATATTCGTCAGATAATGGCCAAGATTAATCTGTTTAAGGAACGGATATGGAACGCTTTCTTCTTAACTCAACAGTACTGTTGGATCGGCTAAGTAACGTATCATTGGATGAGGTATCACTTGATGACAGGGTGGAATCATCCATATTCCTTGCTCAATACGAACAAACGCGTAGTTTGCCTGATCATGTAGCCAAATCGGCTTGGTCATCCCTGGAACAGCAACTCAAACAGCGAAATATGAAACTTGGTCCGGTAGCGGCCTTACGCCTGATCGCGGAAAAATTTGTTAAAAACGAGAAAGATGGCCCCAGAACCGATCTTGCTTTATTCTCGGAATGGCAAACTCTGATGAGCCGTGTGTCGTGCCTGCCGGTTATGGCGTGTCATCAGGTCATTAATCCTGGATCTGCCAGTCAGGAATATTGTTTTCACTGGCCTTTGTACCCTTATCACCCGACTGTTGAGGACTACATTACCCGTGAACGCCTGCACGAAACTCACCAGCATCTGAATGGTAGTACCAGTGCGGAAGAGTGCTGGCTGGATGCACTCAGGCACCCAGAAGTGGCCGTCAGAGATTTCGATAAGGGATGGGTCTCGCAAGAGATGAAACAACTCTGTGGCCAGATTGATTCCTCACTGACGCCCAAAACCTTCCAGGATCGTTTGCAGGTTGCCAACAATATTCGCGAAATCCTTTGTCGGGTAGCTCAGGGCATGGAGTTGCCAGAGTGGATGACATCATTGCAGCACCCACAGCAGTTGGCGAACAGCACAATTCTGCATCAGGGCATGGAGCATGAGTTTGCGACGATTTGGCCAACGGACCGCAAATATAGTCAGGAATCTGAATTTTGCTGGCTAACCGGGGTATTGGAAAAATGGCGGTATGGTGCGCCCGAAGGATTGGAACGACTGCTTTGGATTTACCTGCTGATTCAGAACCAGTATTTGACGCTGCTAGTTCAGAGAGACGATTTTTTCGGTTTTGATCAGTTCCAGAAATACACCATGACGGAGCTGAGAGAAGAAACCGAGAAATCTTATTTGTCTCGTTTCAAACATGCACATGGCGCCGGTATATATTCTCAGGTGCGTTATCTGGAAGGACGCTTTGCTCCAAAGAGCGACCCCAGCAAAATGCAAAAACTGCTCTTCAGCGTTTTGCGTGGGTACTGGGAATACCTCAAATGTCATATGTCCATAAATTGGGAGCATTCCCAGCCACTGAATATTACTCAGGTGCTCGATAATCTTGAGCAGGTTAAGCCTGGCAGTATATGTGCCGAGCTGGCACTAGTGCCGCACTTTATCAAGAAAAAGCCCAAAAAAGATGAAGTCTATCCCTACGCGTTTCTGTTCAAGGATTTGAAGAATCAGGCTGCTATTCTGATGGACATCCTGAATCATGAACCACGTTTGACAAAATGGATTAGAGGAGTAGATGCCGCAGCTAATGAGATGCACGCTCCACCGGAGTTGTTTGGCCCTTTGTTCCGGGTACTAGCCAAATCCGGTATTGCTCATTTTACCTATCATGTTGGCGAGGACTTTCCGCATCTGATTAGTGGTATTCGATCAATTGATGATGCTTTGAGATTTTTGCCTTTGCGGAATGGCGACCGTCTTGGTCACTGCACGGCGATTGGCATCACACCTGGCATCTGGAAACGCTCTTTGCCATTGTCTTTGTCCATGACCAAAGAAACGAGATTGCTCGATTTGGTGTTTATCTGGAGAGAACTTCGAAGTCATCCGGAACTGCTGCGTTACGCTAGTGATGCAGCGATTGAGGCGGTTCATTTGGCACATGAGGTTTTTTCGCTAGAAGAAGAAATCTCGATTACCACCCTTGATCAGGTGTTTGAGTTGAGGGGGGTGTTGGCAGAATCGGAAGGCCTACTGGGTGAATTGGATGGGCCGTTGAAAACCAAATCCCTCTGGTTGGAAGAGTTCGAGCATGCTAGAGAGTTGGCTAAAACTGCAGGAATGAAAAGACCACTAAAGTTGTATAAGCAATGGCTTACATCTGACAATGTGCGAAAGCAGCGTGCAGAGTATGTTGAAGTTGCCCTAGAATATTTGCCGGATGAAGCAGTTGTTGCATTACAACAAGCTGTGATGGCAAAAATGGCAGGCCGAAACATAGCGATTGAGTGCCCTCCGACCAGCAATACCCGTATCAGCCAGTATCGAGATGTCAGCGAACATCATATCTTTCGCTGGATGGGCTTGCCGAATGAAGTGATTGAAGGTGATGTCCCTATGTCTATTTGTCTAGGATCTGATGATCCTGGGATCTTCGCAGCGGATTTGAAATCCGAGTTCTATCATCTGTTCGTTGTGTTAACCCGAAAGTTCAGTTTGTCGCCAGCAGAGGCTTTGAGAAAGGTTGCGGAAGTGAACGAGAATGGACGAATTTTTCGCTTTCACGATGCCAAGTAGCGCTCGTACATTGGGGTTTGATGACATAGCACTTTGCTGACTATCAAGCAAGCCAACTCCAAAATGAGTACAAAAATGAGTATGCTGAAGATAAAATTTTCAATAAAAAATAAATATCAATAAGATACAATTAATGTCACGGTTCAACGTCTAAAATTTAAGGTTTATGGGGAGCTTCGGAGCTCCATTTAAATCCAAAAATAAAATCCACGCCGGTGCGTGGATTTTTTTATGCGTTAGATACTTGAGACGTTGCGTTCACAACACTGTAGCGGGAAAAGTCCCCTTCCCGCTGGGTCTTTGGGCAAAGGGCGGGCCAGTTATTCTTCCACACCCGCAGCAGCGAATTCAGCGTAAGTGCATTACGGATGCCGAGCTTACGAAGCGCTTTTACCTTATGCGAGCTATACGTTTTTCGGTTGAAACACAGCAGCTCGGCCATGTCATCGGCGTCAGATTCTCCGCACATCACCCTAATCGCCCACTCTTCTCTCTCGGTTAATCGCGATCTCCCCAGAGCATTGACCCGATGGCCAGCCAGGTAATAGGCATATGTCTCCAGGGGCACATCGCGGTTAAAATAAAAACTGCGGCAGTGCAGCAACGCGCTGTAGGGATCGAATATTCTGTTTCTTCGCAATTCACCAGAATCAAAAATATACGCCGAGCGTAGCCCGGTATCAAAAATGACCAGATGGCGGGTATTCACAGCCGACATCTCTTCCGCGATAGCCTTCAGCCCCCCGATAAAATAGTTATCATTTGAAATAATTCGCACCTGTCCGTCCGTTTTAAATTGCTGAATTATAGAAAGGCGCCCTCAGTGGCGCCTTGCGTTATTAATTAAAGACTATCTGGAACAATGCTCCATCAGAACAAACAAAGCGTCGTTGCATTTCGCTGGAGCGCGCATATAGGCTTCAGGCGAAAAAATCTGCAGCGGCAGTCCCGCATTCGTCAGTACGGTGAGATTATAAGGAGACGTTGTGTCCACCCCTTTTGTCTCGCAGATCTCTTTATATCGCTGAGGAACGGAAAGTAATGAACAGAAGATATCGTAACGCTGTGCATCTGTGCCCATTCGTTCGGAGATCAGGTCTTTTACGGCCTGCGAATTGTATTTAAGAGCGTTAATACTCTCAATTTCTGCCGCCGTGAGCTTATTTTCACCGATCGTTTCCCCCAGCCAGCGCTTGATGCAGGCCGAGGCGTTCGTGCCCGAAACGTCACCGCGCTGGATAGCCTCGGTCATCTTTTCCGGCTGCTTTAACGCGGCGTTGATCGTCCGAATTTTATCCTGCTCGAGGCTTTCCCTGAACATACCGGCCATATAATCCGGATTGTTGTCCATGCGTTGCGTCATGGCCAGGCGTAGCGCTTCCGCCGTAGCCGGTTGGATAGTATTCAGCTTCGGGCTACCCGCAGCCTTACTCTTATTCGGCAAAAGCGAGCCTAGCGCCGAGGCAACGTGCCGCAGACCGGACTGAACGTACCTGCCCATCGTTTCCAGCGAGTTTGCAACACATTCCAGACAGGAAAGAAAGCCTTGCTTAATCGTTCTCAGGCCATCGCCCACGGCGGTCGTCACGGAATGTAAAACGCTATGATCTATTTTTCTCGGCTCAAAGCCGGAGTTAATTGGCATGGACACCATAAATATACCTTTAGTTAGTGAAAAACGTCGCCACCCAGAGAACATGGCGACGGTGAAAATAGCATCAGTGAACTGACGCCACGTGGGTGACAATATCCCCCACCGTCAGCTCGCTCGTTATTTCAGACTCATGAATAGCGACGCCTATTTCCTCAAGACGCATCAGCAGGTCGATCAGCTCAATCGAATCCATAAGCAGGTCGTTCACAAGGCTATGGTGTAATGAAATATCCTTTGGCAGCACGCCGTTCACCTGGTAAATAAGGTTAGCAACCAGCGATTCTGCATGGTTATCCACTACGACATCACTCATCGTCGCGCTCTCCAGCCGGGTTAGCGTTCGTCACGCTGCCGGAAGCCGGCGCCTCGGTATTTCTTGGAACGAAGGATTTGGGTTCAGGGACGGCAAAATTCCACTGGCTGCGCGTTCTTACCGTGGAGAACACCTGCCCCGGCGCGGTGCTGCTGGTCGGTCGGGACACTCTGGCAGATGCGGGCTGCGCCCCGGCCTTCTGCGCCTCTTCGAAATATTTAATTCGCTCGGCGATGCTAAATGGATTTGCGGCATTCGCCCGCGGCGACGGAATGCCCGACGCGGCAGTCTGCACGCGGCCATCCGCTTCGTCCACGGACGCGGAGGCTGACGGATCCTCCTGGCCTACGTCGCTCAGGGTGACACGTTCGGCAACGCTGGGCTCAGGCAGGTATGAAGACGTGACCCTTACCGCCTGGCGAACGGTCGCTCCGTCGCGCAGTACGTCACTGGTCGATATCATGGGCTCGTCCACGGGCGGCGGCGTCACAGGTTGTCCGGCCGTCGGCGATGCTGCCGGGCGTGGACCATTCACCGGCCTCAGGGTGGGGAACGCTTCCACCGGCTTATTCATCGGCGCGAAGTGTTGCACCTTCGGTTCACGGCGGTTCCACGGGTCCAGCGTGCGCTCGGTGGTGTAAATCTGGGTCGTTTTATTTTCGCCAGCAGAACGGGTTGCTGGCGTTTGCGTTGCTACGCTGCGCGTGGCCGCTGGCGACGGCTGCTCATCCTGCGAGCGAGTACGGGGCTCTTCCACTCGCGGCGGTGCTTCCTGCCGACGGGTTGAAAGGCCCCTGGCCGGGTCTGGGATCCGCGCATCCGGATCCTGCTCGCGCGCGCGCGTCCTTTGGGAGTCAACGTCGTCAGGGCGCGTGTTTACGCTATCATCGACGGGCGGAGCCTCGCTCTGCTGAGCGAAAGGAGGAATGACCGGAGGCGGTTCGGTCACGCTATCCTGATTATCCACCCTGACGCTTTCGATATGATCAATTACGCGAGAACCATACTGCGAGCGGAGAATGAGCGAAGCCAGCTCAGCCTTTTCCTTTGAGCTAATGTCTAGCTCCCCGACGATTTCAAGCCTTCTGGTGTGCGGATCGACGGGCGCAGATTGGCCGCCCGGGTACACAGGGGCATTGGAAATGTCACCGTTGCGGTTCGAGTTAGAGTTATTAATGTGAAGCGTCACGCCGCCCTTGTCTGCTCCACCGTAAATATCGTATCTGCGGCCATCCGGCGTCGCTTTTACCGGTTCAGGCGCTGGCGCAGGCTTTTCGGGCTCAGCGTCAGCGGGCGGTGCGTCGAAGTCATGCCTGATCAGCGCCTTTGAGACGGCCGCGCATTCGTCTATCAGCATGCTCATATTCTGAGTCAGCAATTCCCATGGCTTACCCGACTCGCTCATCACGTCCAGACGCCTGTTCAACACGGTGCTGCAGGCATGCAGCTGTTCGTTAAACGTCTCTTTATCCTTAACGTCAATGCCCTGGCTTTCGTGATACTTGAGCCATGCCGGATAACAGTACGTTTCCATAAAGTTATTAATGAATTTTTCACCCGCACCACGGGCAAATTTGGACACCAGATCGTCAAGCTGACCGGCGATTTTCTTCTCATCCTTCTCGCGCCCGGCCAGATTCGCCAGCTTGTTGCTGATGCTCTCGAGCTTTGCTTTATCCGCCGGCGTGCCGTGCTCCTTCACCTGTTCAGAGATGAATCCGATAAGATCCCTTGCCCGCGTCCCGTTATAGGTCAGGCTGGCATTGTGCAGTTTATCCGGCACGCCTAATTGAATTTCAGAGCGCAGGGCGTCGCGAGCAAGCGTTTCGTCATGAGGTTGAGTAATAAAACTCTCGCGCGCCGAATTATTAACGTGCTTGAGCTTCGCAAGCAGCTCGTGCTGCTGCATGGCGTTTTTTGCCACCCCGTTGCTTTGCGCGTTTGGGCGTATTAATTCTATTTGTGAGAAACTTCGGGTAATTCCGCGCATTCAGTTATTCTCCCAGTGAGTTATTTTTGGAACTTGACGCAGGGTAAAAGGCATTGCAGCAGCCCCTGCCAGAAACGCTGAAAAAATGATTTAGGTTTTGAGCTGCATTCCGGGGCTTTATAATGATGTACCTCCGGGGGCGCGATTGATTCGCGCCACGTTTGTTCCGGCTGGACATGCGCCGAAAATAACTGCGCGGGTAAACGCTGCTGCGGAAACATCACCACGTTATGGGATACGCGATCTGTTGGCGGCAATTTCGCACCGGTGCAATAGCTAAGTACGCGCACATCCTCTCTCTTTGTGTCTTCGTTATCAGACCATGCGAGCGTTTCGGTGCTGATTGCCGCGCTAAATTTAAGCCCGCCCATGCGGGCATAATATGCAGATGCGGTTTCACCAACCCCCTGCCCCGGCAAGCATGCAAGAGTCGCGTTAGAATAGTCATTATTCACTGGCATGGCTGTTCACCTGTTAACTCACCCCAGTGCTTTAAGCACGTCTTTAGCGCTGTCGGCCATTGAGCTAATGGCGCCGCTCAGCACTTTATTCAGGTTATCGAAGGTGCTGTTGGCCTGCGTATATCGCTGGGCGAACGACTGCATATTACTTTGCAGCCCGGTACCAACGGCGTTAAAGGACGCCAGCCATGCCTGGTAGCTGGAGGTAGAAACTTTTCCGCCGCCATCGCTTGGATAATAAGGACGGCCGTTATATTGATCGAGATTGAAGCTTATTTTTCCGGTGCTTTGATCAACCTTAAAGGCTGGCTCAAGCGTGGCCGTCATGCTGGCCTTTTGCGCATCGGTCATTTTATCCCAGTTGTCGACGCTGCCGAGATCCATGCCCTTAACGGCACTATCAAATTTATCGTATCCCCCCTTCATCGTGTTGTTATTAAAGTCGACGTTATTACCATCCTCACCGGCCTTTACCGCATCGGCGCTGGCTTTCTGCACATATTCGTTGTAGGCCTCGTACATCTCCGTATATTTCTGCATCAGACCGGCATAGAAATCGACGTAGTTGGTTCTGATATTTTTAATGGCCTCGGCCATTACCGCCCAGAGCTTGCTGTAGCTGGTGTGAACCGAAATCTCGTTATCGCCCGTCCTGGCTTTCGCGGCCTCTTCAGCTTCGGCAATTTCGTGGAGCGAGGTTTGCATCGTTGCGTTGAGCTGGTTCTCAGAACGCCTGGCCTTAATGCGGTTCTGCGCTAACTCATCTTTAACCGTCCCCAGGGCAGCGGCCGTTTTATCAACCTGCTCGTACTGGGCGGAGATCATCTTTGCCACGGTGGCCTTGTCATCCCTGGCTAACGTGCCGACCTTGTTATTTGCCGCCTCTATGTCTGCCAGCGCGGTGCCTACCTTGCTTTTGAGTAAATCCGCATCGCCGTCGTCCAGACCGTGCTGCTTCAGCACGTTTCTCACATCCTCAAGCTGATTATTACTGTCCGTCGAGGTTAAGGCGGACATGAGCTGTTTTAATAACACCGTATTCAGTTCCGAGGTTGAGCCCACGCCAACTTCCGCGACCTGCGAAGCTGAAATCATCGGCGTTTCAACAACTAAAGAACGAACGGGCGCTGTCGCGCTGCCGCTAACTGGAAGCATATCTCTATATCCTTTACGAAAAGGGCGGGATGACTCCCGCCGGGAAAGTGAGCCGATAATTAACGCATGCGCTCGGCGATGGTTGAGGCCGCGCTGTTGTTAGCGTTGAGCACATTTTCAGCAGCCTGGGCAAGCGCGGCGCGGGTATCCGCCGCTTTTTTCGCCACTTCTTTATGGGTATTGGCCAGTTCGCTGTTCTGGTTGCCGTCGGCGCGGGCTAAATCTGCCTCGCCCTGCATTTCGGCGGCGTTAACGTTATATGCCCCTTCGGTGATATTGCGGGTGGTATTCGCCAGCTGGTTGCCCAGCTCGGTGACCACGCGCACTTTCTGCGTGTTGTTCTGCACTTCATTGTGCTTGAGGTGCTTCTGCGACGCGGAAAGCTGCTCTTCGCCCTGGGTTTTGCTCATGGTTTCTTTGACCTTGCCGTCCATGCGCTGTCCTTTCATGACCATGCTGTCGCCGGCGCTGCCGATGGCATTTTTCTGCTGGGTAATACCGAATTCCTGGTTTTTCGCCACGGCGACGTTGTTTTTAAGCGATGCATTCTCCTTACGCAGCGCGTTGGTGGACGCCACCGCCATGCCGCCCTGGGCAACCGCAGCGGTTACGCCGCCCACGATGGCGCCATCACGGCGCTCCTCGGCGGCCTCAATCCCTTTCTGCGCGCTGCGCGCCGTGGATTCGATAAAGCGGTTCGAGGCTTTCGCCGCCGACATATTCTGCGTATTTTCACTTTCCAGCAGCGCAACGGTCAGCTTATTGCTCAGGACGATCTGGCTCATCGGGCCGACGACGTTGATAAAGGTCGGCTTGACCGAATCGGCACCGGTAATATCCGTGCCGCCAGCAACCGTTGGCTGAGAGCGGGTCTGCCCCACCGCGTTGGTGGTGGTATTGCCAGACGTGTCAACCGCGCTTTTGCTATCTGCCGCTTTGTTATTGGGCTGGGTGATGTTGGTCTGCGCCGCCATCACGCTCGGCATCGCGGACGCCATACGCTCAGACTTATTCGCGTCCCCTTCTCCGGCGGCAGAAAGCGTGACGGTTGACATCGCGCTTTGGCTGTTAACATCATTGCCGGCGTTACGCTGCGCCACGGCGGCGGCCTGAGCCTCATCGCGTCGGGCGCTTTGCATATCCATGACGGATGACAGCATGCCCTTTTCGCTGGCCCACTCGGACACGGTCTGCAGGCTGCGCGTTTCCGGCTTCGCATTTTCCGTCTTTTGACTCTCGGTGAAGTCGATCTGAACGGGACGTACGGATACGTTAGAAATAGACGTGGTCATTGAATTAGTTACTCCTGTTATGAATCGCTCTGTAAAAATGCACGTTGCTTATCCGGCAACGGAACTCATCTGCTTAGTGATGTATCTGCCGGCCTGCAGCTGGGTGTCAGCCACGGCGGAAATGTTTTTCACAATTTGGTTAACCGTCTCCATGCGGTGCGTGAAGGTATCGATGGCACGATTCATCATCTCGTTGAGCAGCTCCTGCAGCGCGGCGTCTTTCATCATCTGAGCCTTGGTCTTAGAGGCCTCAACCATCATGTCGGCCACCACGATGCTGCCAGCGACCTGAATGGAGGTGTTCACCACCGCCGCGCCGGTCACCGCCATCTGCGTACGGTTGTAAATTGTGCCCATTTTGACTTCGTCCATGCCCGCTGCCCGGCCAAAGCCCTGGAACACGCGCTTGAAGGCCTGCGCAAAGGCGCTGTCCATCAGCCGCTGCATGGTGGTTTTCGTTGCCTGTTCGGTCACCTCTTTCGCCACCTCCTCAGAGACCTCCTTCGCGGCGGTGCGCAGGGTGGTTTTCGCCAGATCCTGAGTCACCTCTTTCTGCACTTCGGCGGCCACGCTTTTGCCCATGGTCTTGCTGGCTTCTTCACCCACTTCGAGGCCGATCTTCTTCATGACGACGCCAAACACCTTGCTCAGCGCGCTGCCCGCGACGATCACCCCGGCGACCAGCACCGCGGCGGCGGCAATAGCGCCCAGGATCTTGCCGACCATTTCGGCCGTCTCTTTATCGACGCCCATCGCCTCAAGGATGCCGGCAAACATCTTGCCCATCAGCTCCATCAGCGGCTTGACGATCGCATCCATCAGCGGCTTCATCGCGTCGGCCATAAAGGAGTTGCCGGTGATCGCCTGGTTAATCTCGTCACCGATCGCCAGCGCCAGGCCGACGGCGGCGAGCGCCAGCGACGCCCCGCCGGTGAACGCGGCGGCAACAAAGCTCACGGCGGTGATAAGCCATCCGAGGACCTTCCCGATGCAGCCCATCGTTTTTTGCATTTCCTCGGCCTTACGCACCTCTTCTTCGTACTCTTTGGCCTTTTTCTCCGCGTCCTTGGCCGAGGCTTCCGCCAGCTTCTGCTTCAGCTCTGCGGTAGCCTGCAGATCGTCACTGGAGCTTTTGGCAATCAGCTGCGACATCAGCGCCATCAGGAAGTTGAGGCTTTTCGACTGGTCATCGTTTTGCTTGCGCTGAAACTCCACGGCGCTCTGCTGCTGCGGCGTGAGCGTGTTAATCAGCGCCTGGGATTTGGTTTGCGTCGCTTCCAGCGCCATGCGCGAATTTGATTCAGCGGCTTTTGCCGGGTTCAGGGTCTTTTCAACGAATCCGTTATACAGACCGGTAGCCGTCGTGAGCGCGAGCTGGGCGCTGTTCACCGCTGTCTGGGCCTTGTCGATTTGCTTTTGCAGATCGTCAGGCACCGGATCCTGCCCGGCGGCCTGATTCTTGAGCGCGTCCAGCTCCGACTGCGCGCTATCAAGCACCTTTTGCGCGGCATCGACGTCGCTGGAAAGCCCGTCGGCCTGCTGCTGCGCCGCATTGAGGGCGTCGGAATCGGCGGCCCACTGGGTTCCCTGCTGCTCCAGCATCGCGGCCATTTCAGACCACGCGCTGGTTGCGCCGGACATCATCGCGTTGAAGCTGTTGAGCTGTGAGAGCATTTTCTCAAGCGACGTATTGGCCGTGAGCTGCGTAATTTTCCCCAGCAGCTCGGTCAGCTCAGCCGCGCTGGAGCGCTGGCCGCCACCGCTGGCCGCGGCCTTTTCATCACCGCCCTGCGGCGACTGAAGCACGGGCATCTCCTGAGCGTTAATGGCCGCCTTGCCGCCATTGCCCCCCAGCGCCTGCTGAGTATTTTTCAGCACCGCCAGCAGCTGCTCCGGCTGTAACGATTGCACGGCGCTTTTAACGCTTCCCGCCTGCGCGTGGTTTTTGTAGCCGTCATTGCCCAGTCGCCTGGCCTGTTCAGACTGCTTTTTAAGTTCGTCCTTCCCTATTTCCAGACTAACCTGGTGATAACTCCCGGCATCCTGGCTATCGACACGCATATTCATTACAATTCCTCATATTCATTTTTCTGCTCCATCTCATTAGGCTGTTCGCGCTTTAATTTATTCATCGCGGAAAGATAAGCTGCAGTTTTCTCGATTAATAACGGATCGCGACAGCGCTCCATTACAATTTCAAAACATTTTCGGGCCTGCGCAGCCTGACGCTGCATTAAATTACACTGCCCGGCGTAAAACATCGGTCGATAATCTTCCTTCGACAAGGAATAGGCGAGAGCGTAGAAATCAATGGCTTTCGCATAATTTTTTTTCAGCTGATACACAGCCGCTAGCCCCATTGCGTATTCGGGGTTGTAAAAGTCATAAATACAGAGGAAACGGAACAATGACTCAGCGTCATTCAGCTTTCCCTGGTGATAAAAATCATATGCGAGTTTATAAACATCCTGCATCGTGTCGCTGGATACGCCGTGGATATCCTTCATCGTTGCGCCATTCTGAAGGGCATCCAGCAAGCGGTCAGAATAAACATCCAACTCTTCATCCGTTTTATAAGTCTCATCATCGGTGAGAAATTCAAGCATATTTCTATCAACCATCTGTGTCTCTTCCCTTATTAATAAGCAACGTATAAGTCACGCAATTGACGTATGGACAGACAGCCAAGAAGATATAAACATCTTACTGTTGTCCATGGGTCGTTAATACAAAAAAACCGCACAGCCCCCGGGGCAGAACTATGGAAGGGGGCCGTTCTCAGAATCAGGCTGTGGTGGGGCGGTTTCTGCCTTGAGGGGAGCGATCCCTGCCGCTTCGACCTGGCGTAGCCAGATGAGCACGTCCATCACGTCCATCAGCACATCATCATCCAGCGAAATGAAGCTGTACTGGCTGTAGGTATGATAAAGCCGCCGCGTCAGCGGAATATTACGTACCACCGGCACGCCAACTTTCTCGGCGTAGGCAATCGCCGCCTTCGCTTTCAGATTGGTACAACGCAGGGCAATAAAGGGCAGCGACGCGACCTCAGGGTTAAAATAGACCCCCATGGCGATATGGGTCGGGTTCGCCAGCACGACTTCTGAATTGCGTACCGCCGCCATCTCCTCCCCGGTAAGGAGCTCCTGATGCGCACGGCGCCGCGCGCTTTTAATTTGCGGGTTGCCGTCGCTCTCCTTGTGCTCCTGCTTCACCTCGTGTTTATCCATTTTCATATCTTTAAAATGGAGGAAGTACTCAACCATGAGATCGGCCAGCAGCACAAAGATGGACCAGGCAATAAATACCACTACCGCCTTCACCGCCAGCGCTACCCACACGGCGACCAGTCCCGGCATGTCGGCGCGATACAGCGTCAACGCCTGGCGGAGATCCTCCTGAATCAGGCTATGGCAGGTGGCGGCGAACACCACCAGATAGCAAAGCGACTTCACCAGCTCCTTAACGGTGCGCATGCTAAATATTTTCTTGATCCCCTCCACGGGGTTTAGCGCCTTAAAATTCAGCTTGATGGCTTCGGTCGCCAGCGTAAATCCCGTTTGCAGCAGGGTGGCAGCAAAACCGACAAGGGTACATACCGCAATAAAAGGCAAAGCCAGCGTGAAAAAAATCCTCGCGAGCTCCAGCAGGAATACGCCCATGCCGGGCCGGGTCGGATACTGCAAGAGATGCGTATAAAATGAGATAAACGGGCCGAAGCTCACGGCGTGCGCCAGAAAATAAATCCCCACCAGCAGAATAACGGTGGTAATGACGTCTTTACTTTTGAACGTCTGCCCTTTTTTTGCCGAATCTTTCCGTTTTTTACTGGTAGGTTGTTCTGTTTTTTCAGCCATTGCGTCCTCTCAGGAAATAAACTGACGGAAGTCGGCAATGGAAAACAGCTGCAGCGGTTTCTCGGTTAATGCCTGGAAACCGTAAAACAGAAAAACGATAAAGGCGATGGTGCTTTTCACCGTAAGCGACAACGAAAAGGGGTTGAGCTGCGGGCAGTAGCGAGCAAATACGCCGAGCAGCATCTCCGCCGTCATCATCACCAGCATGATCGGCGCTGCCAGCATGATGCTGTTTTGCATGAGCACCTGAAGCAGTACGCCCGCATACTCCCAGCGTATGCCGTCCAGCGAGCTGCCTCTCGGCAGCATTTCGTAACTCTGGACCATCACCTCCATCAGCTTCAGCATGCCCCCGCTGACGAAAAAAATCGCGCCGAAAGCAAAGCTGAGAAAGCCGGACAATATTGAACTTTGCACGCCGTTCACGGGGTCGATACTGTCGCTGATGGTGGCCCCGCGCTGGTTATCAAGGATTTCACCCAGGCCCGTGACGATCCAAAAGGGAATACACAGCGTGACCGCCAGAATTAATCCAACGACGAACTCTTTTATCAGAATAATAAACCAGCCCTGCTCCGGCGTGACCACCGTGGCAAAACTCGGCCACAGCCCGATAATCGTCAGCGCAATAATCGTATTCTTGATAACTAAATTGGATAAGACCCGTTCGCCTAGCGCTGGCAGCATATAAAAAACGATTGCCAGCCGTGCGTACACCATCACAAACGTCAGCACGCTGTGCTGAAAATTAAGATACAACGCAACAAACAGCATAGTGATTCCGTGTTAGCGAAAAGCCATATAAAAAGCCTGGTTAGCAAAGTTCATCATTTCTGCCGAGAACCATTCAATCAGCATAAAAATGCTGGCGAAGACCGCCAGCATTTTCAGGCCAAACGGCAGCGTCTGCTCCTGAATTTGCATAATGGTCTGGAATAAGCCAACAATAATGCCCACCACGGTGGCAAAGGCAATGGGTACCGCGGTCAGTTTCAGCACCACGATCAGCGCCGTATTTCCAATAAATAAAACGTTATTCATGATGTCATCAGATCGGCATATTGAGCGATCAATCCTTTGGTTAATAAGGCCCAGCCGTTCATCGACACAAACAGGATGAGTTTAATTGGAATGGAGATCGTCACCGGGCTCATCATCATCATCCCGAGCGCCAGCAATATGCTGGAGACCACCATATCAATCACGACAAACGGCACGTACAGGTAGAATGCGATTTTAAACGCGCTCTGAATTTCGCTTAATGCATACGCGGGCATCAGCGTCATGAGCGACAGCGTGCTCAGCTCATGATCTTCCACTTCCGGCACCGGCTCGCCGCTGCGCTGCTGCTGGACCTTATTGAAGAAGCGGATCAGGTCGTGGTCGGAGTAGCGCACCAGATAGTCGCGGTAGCTCCCCAGCCCCTGCTCCATCAGCTGCGTGACCGACGCGCTGCTGTTAAAGTCGATATGGTTCGATTCGATGTACTCGGAGATGCGCTGGCACACCGGCATCATCACAAAGGCGCTTAAAATCAGCGCCACGCCGTTTAGCGTCAGGGTTGAGGGAACCTGCTGGATCCCCAACGCGTTACGCACCATGATCAGAACAATCGAAAATTTAATAAAGCAGGTGCCCCCTGCGATAATAAAAGGCAGCAGGGTAAAGAACGACAGTAGGGCAATGAGGGAAATATCGTTACTCAGCATCGGATGCGCCCATATTCCCGATAAGCCCAGCGTTGACGTGGTTCACCTCGACGGCCAGCGCGCCATTTTCCAGCGCCACCAGCTCGCCGCGCGCAAAGAGCTTCTTGTTCAGGTAAATCTTCATGTTTTTTTCCGCATCCTGCGGCAGAGGCAGCGCGGCCCCCGGTCGAATATCCTCAAGTTCGACCAGCGTTACCCTGCTGCCGTCGAGAACAAACTCAATCTCGACCGGCAGGCTGGCCCATTCGTACAGCGCGTCATCCTCATCGCGGTACTCTTCTTCATGTTCAACATACAGATCTTCCACAATAACCTCCTGATTCAGGGTATAGCTCACTCGATAAATGCGGCGCGCGCCGACGGTCAGATACGCCTCGGGGCGCTTGATTAACAGCAGATCGCCTGGCGCAACGTCCATCAGCTGCGACAGGCTGAGCCGGCTGCTTCCCAGGCTAAACTGCAGCGGGTACGGAATAAGCCACGCCGGGATGCCCGGGGAGCGGTATCGCTCAAGGGGATCTTCCGGCCAGTCCAGGCACCACAGCGGACAGGGATCCGCGTGCAGCAACAGCGCAGCGGGAGGGAGCTCTGCCACCGCTGGCGTAATCTCCTCAACGGACCAGACCGTTTCGGCGAAATAAAAATTCAGCCCGAGCCTGGCCAGCCAGCTCGCCAGATAATCCACCGGCACCTCCTTCCACGGGATGCCGGGAAGATGGAGATTCATCTGCCTGAGCCAGGCGTCGACGTCAAACCAGGCCTGCGCCTGGTCGTCGTTTTCATTACGCAGCCTCAGCGGCAGATAGCGCGCATCCGCTGCCGGGTGCGAAACTTCACTGCCGGGAAGCCGGTTATGCAGCTGCAGCAGCTGCTGCTGGTCCTCACAACGCTTGCGCAAATGGCGGCGTAAACTCATTCTTGCTCCTCATCCTGCTGGGGCTGCTGCTCGCGCTTTTGCTGTTCGTCCCTCTCCTGCCTCGGCTGCAAAAGCTCCGGCGAATGCCCCGCCAGCGTGCCCAGATTGCGCGACAGCGCATCCGCCGCGCGGGCGTCCGACGGCAGCAGCGTCATGTTGCCCTCCCGCAGGGCCTGGGCAGGGATGGTTACCTTCACCGAGTGGTCGCCAGACCAGCGCTGGAACGAATAATCCACCTCGAGCGTTTGCGCCTCTTTGGCCGACGGCGCTGACGTCGCGGCGTTCACCTGGCCCTTGAGCTGCTGCAGGGTCGCCGGTACGGCCCTGGCCTGCACCTGCCGTTCGCTCTGCGCGTTTGTTCTGAAATCTACCGCCCTGCCCGGCGCTAAAATCGGCTTCTCCTCGTTCAGCTCATCCTTACGCCGCGGGCTGCTCTCAGGGTGACGGCTCGCGCCCTCACTCTGCGTCACCCGCGCGGTTAGCGGCTGAGAAATGACGGTCGTCGCTGCCCCTGCGGGCTCGACGGCCACCGGCTGGGCGATCGCCCTGGCGTCCGCCTGCCTGACCGGGGCGATCGCCGCGCGAGGCGTTGATTCCCCCTCTTTCGCCGGGCCGCCTGCGGCCGTCGGCCTGTCGCCGGTTGCCAGCGGCTTGACCGGCGCGGCTTCATGCCGGGCGGAAGCCGCCAGCATCACCTTCTGGCGCAGGCCGTCATCGCTGTGGCTGTGGTTCAACGGCCGTGCAGCCTCGGGCACCGCCGCGGCGCTGGCCGCCTTATTCTCCTTTAACTGCCACCCGCCGCCGGTGAGCGCGCCGTTGAGCACCTGCACCAGCATCTGCGCGGTCACCGCCGCTGAAGCGGGCTGTTCATCGAGCCGGTTTTGCTTTTTCTTCTTATCCACCCATTCCAGTAAAACGCTGTCATCCGACGCGGAGCCGCTATTTAGCGCGGTATTAACGTTAACCTCAGAAACTTTTTCGACCATATCCCGCCATCTCCTGGATTTCATTTTCAGCAGCGTTGTCACAGCGGCGAAGATAATCTCGGCGCAGCGGCTGCAAATAATAATTCAGTTTGTAATGCTTCTTATCCAGCCGGGTCATTGAGGCGCGCAGCTGTTCCTTATTGTGCTCAAGCTTCTGCTGTTCACTCTCGAGCTGATTGATCTTATGGAAGACATATTGCTGGTGCGTGAGTAACGCGCCCTGCTGCCTTATACCTTTATAAATATCCGCCCGGCTCATTACCCCCGCGGGGGTCAGCATTTTTATTTGTTGATTAATATCTGAAAACTCCTTCTGATATTGCTGAATCTGCATATTCACCTGGGCCAGGCTATTTTCGGTTTTAACGATATCCTGCTGTAATACCTGCTGCTTGCGCTCGAGCATGCCGACAAATTCGCGCCCTTTACGCCACGCTTCCATATAACGCCTCCAGACAGGCCTGCATGCCCGTTTTTTCGCTCATCCGCTGTTGCAGAAAAGCCTCCATCTGGTTTTTACGATCGAAGGCGGCATCATTCTCCGTATTTTCACCCCGGCGATATTCCCCCAGGTCGAGATAGAGCTGCATATCCTTCTGGCGCACGAGGTATTCGCGAAAACGCGTTGCCAGAACCTGATGATCCTCGCTGGTCACCTGGGTAAAGACGCGGCTGATGCTTTGCATGACGTCGATGGCCGGATAATGCCCCTTGGCCGCCAGCTTTTTGCTGAGATAAATATGTCCATCGAGAATTGACCTCACCTCATCGCCGATGACGTCCGACTCTTCCTCGTTTTCAATCAGGACGGTATAAAACGCGGTTATCGAGCCGCTTAGAAAGCGCCCCGGGCGCTCCAGAAGCTTGGGCAGCGCCTCAAACACCGAGGCCGGATACCCTCTTCGCGCCGGCAGTTCGCCCATGCTTAACGCGACGTCGCGCAGGGCGCGCGCGTAGCGGGTAATGGAATCCACGAACAGCAGAACGTTTTTGCCCTGTTCACTGAAAAACTCCGCAATCGTGGTGGCGATCTGCGCCGCGTTGCAGCGCTCCACGCAGGAGCGGTCGGACGTGGCGTAGACCAGGATAACTTGTGAACGCCGGGAGGAGCGCTTAAGCTCCTCGACAAACTCCGTCACCTCGCGGCCACGCTCGCCGATCAGGCCAATAACGTAAATATCCGCTTCTGAATGTTCGATTATCATGCTCATCAGGGACGTTTTGCCGCAGCCCGCCGCGGCGAAAATCCCCATACGCTGGCCCTGGCCGCAGGTCAGCAGCCCGTCAATCGCGCGGACCCCGGTCGCCAGCGCGTCGGCGATCGGCTTACGCTGGGTAAAGTCTCGCGGCGCGCCGCTGGCATCAAGGCTTACGCCGCCCGTTAGCGGCGGCTGGACGGTTTCATCCAGCCGTCCACGGATGGTTCCGGTTGCGTCAATGATGGCCCCGGCAATGTTTTCATGCACCTCGATACGAAACGGCTTACCGGTAGGTAAGAGCACATTGCTGCGGGAAAAACCCTGATTGTCATTAAGCAGGCTTAACAACGTATGTTCTTTGTTAAACCCGATAACCTGGGCAAAGCCCATAACCTGCGGTTCGAGCAGGGATTTCTGAATCTCACAGACCTCACCAATACGCGTTCCCGGCAAATGTGCTTCTATGACATTTCCCTGAATACGCAGCGGGTGTGCAAGATGAACCAGACATTGCGCAACCATCGAAATCGCCTCCGGAGTTAAACGAGCACGGACCGGTAGTCCTGCAGGATGGTCAGGAAGTGGTCGAGCACCGGCAGAAACGCGTCGGGACTGGACATATGCTTCTCTTTGACCTGCGCGCGAAGCTCAAGGTGACCGTCAATCGGATACAGGCAGGGCTGACCAATAGGGAAGAATTCCTCCTGATGATTCATCATCAGCGGCAGCAGGCTGGCGCTGCAGTAGGCCAGGCTGGTGGGCGCATTTTCCATGACTTTCGCCCATACCCAGACTTCTTCATTTTCCTCGCGGATATGAATAGTCGGAATGTCGTCTTTCATGGTCAGCGAAATTGTCGAATGGTTATTTAAATCACTGTCCAGAATATCGCTAATACCTGCATCGTTTAGCAATCTGGACAGTAATTCGACGATATCGTATTTCATTCTTACCTCTGTTATTTCTCTAATGTACCAATTACATCAACATCCACACCGGAAGCGACGTCACCATAAGAAAGCACTTCCATTTCTGGATAGCTGCCTTCAATTATTTTCTTCACAAAACGGCGGATATCTAATGACACCATTAATATAATGTCGCGCGCGTTTACGCCGTTCCTGCGAATACAACTTTCAAGACTCTGGATAATATTTTCCGTTTCTGGCGGGGCCAGATTAATAAAGGTACCGCCGGACGTCTGACGAATGCCGCCGCGTACCAGGCTTTCCATGTCATGCGACATCACCAGCGTGCGAATCTGCCCATTCGCGGCAAAACGGTTGGAGATATAGCGCGATAAAACGCCGCGAACGTGCTCAACCAGCATAATGGGATCCTTTTCTTTAGGTGCCCATTGCACCAGCGCTTCAAGAATCAGACGCATATTGCGGATTGAAATACGCTCCTGCAGCAGCCGCTGGAAGACTTCGGTAATACGCTGAACGGTATTGTTGCGATAGCACTCCTTTAACAGCTCCGGGTATTTCTTTTCCAGATCGTCCAGCAGCGTTTTGGCTTCCTGTATGCCAAAGAACTCCGAAATATTGTGCACCAGCAGGGTGGATATGCAGGCATAACACTCATCCACCGCCGAGCGGGAGTAGAATCCAAGCTCCAGCGCCGTCTGGCTATGCGATTCTGGGATCCAATAGGCCACGCCCTGGGCGGTTTCCACGGCCTGCACGCTGTCGTCCATCACCTGTAGCTCTTCGCCGCGCAGCAGCACCTTGCACATTCCCGGCAGAATATCGTAGGCGGCAACCCTAATTTCGTTTATGGCCACGGTCAGCTTGCCGCGCTCGATGTGCTCGTCATAGTTCATGACCACTTCCGGCAGGCGGACGCCGTACTCAATAAAGAAATTACGCTTCAGCAACGAGCAGAGATTATGTTCATTAAAATACTCCTCGTAGCCTTTCCACGCGGAAATAATCAGCGGAATGGTTTCCGGAATATATTCACCGTCAATCATCACCGGCTTACTTTTTAATACCGGTTGTTCATCCTCTTCTTCTGCCGGTGCGGCCGGTTTTTTACCTCTTTTCTCGTCAATTTTATCTTTGATGTAAATGCCAAACAAAATCGCCGCGAGCAGAAGGAATACGGGCAGCGGGAACCCCGGCAGCAGGCCAAGCGCGATGGCGAGCACGGCGGTAACCAGCAGAATAAATTTATTGGAGAACATATCCTGGAGGATCCTTGCCCCCAGGTTGCTGTTCTCGCTGTTATTCACGCGGGTCACGATCAGCCCGCCGCTTATCGAGATGAGCAGCGCCGGGATCTGCGCCACCAGCGCATCGCCGATGGTCAACAGCGTAAAGACCGACATGGCGTGGGAGAGATCCATCCCGTGCTGCAGCACCCCGACGGAAATACCGCCGATGAGGTTCACGAAGATAATAATGATCCCGGCAATGGCGTCACCTTTAATGAACTTCATTGCCCCGTCGAGCGCGCCGTACAGTTGGCTTTCTGCCTCCAGGTCGCTACGGCGTCGCTTCACCTCTTTTTCATCGATCACCCCGGCCTTCAGATCGGCATCAATGCTCATCTGCTTGCCCGGCATCGCGTCAAGGGAGAAGCGCGCCGCCACCTCGGCAATACGCTCCGACCCTTTGGTGATCACGATAAACTGCACGATGGTCACGATGAAGAAGATAACGAAGCCGACCACCAGGTTATCGGCAATCACGAACTCACCGAAGCTGGCAATAATTTCACCGGCATCGGCATCGGTCAGCACCAGACGGCTGGTACTGATCGATATGGCCAGGCGGAAGATGGTCGTAATCAGCAATATTGACGGGAAGGTTGAAAACTCCAGCACCCGCGTAATATAGAACGAGCCGATGAAAATCAATAATGCCATAGTCAGGTTTAGACCAATAAGAAAGTCCACCAGGTACGTTGGCAAGGGAATAATCAACATCACCACCACCATGATCATTATCGACAGGATAATGAGTTCTGGCCGGCTGCGAAGCTGCAGAATAAACTTTTCAATCATTTTATTTACGCATTAAGTTGGAGGCGATGGTTCACCATCGGCAATTATTTATAGTGTTCGTTCCAGATGCCCGTGGTTTTCTCTTTTTCAGCCATTTTGCGTAATATCATGGATAAATGATCCACAATAATTTCGCGATACATGATGTCCGCAAAGAGAAATTCAGGCGTCAGGTTAAAAATATTGCGTAATGCCTGCATCACCGTCGCACGCTGTTTAAGCAACAGCAGGGACATAAATTCTTTACTGAAACGCTTAAGGACGCTCTTAAATTCATCAGTATCCACGAGGCCCGTAATATACAGCGCGACAATTTCGGCCTCTCCCGCCAGAAGATGCTGATTTCGCATTTGCTCGCGAAATGGAAACTGCGCAAAATTTTCATTCAGCAGCTTGTCGAGCGTGTTTAATACCCGCGCGTCTGACAGCTTGGCGCTCAGCGGGCCGAACTCCGAAGAGTGCACCCCAGGCTCGTTCGCCTTCATATCCGCGACCAGTGCCGCCAGGGTAAAGGCGAGCAGCCGGGTGCGGTTTTCATAGCCGTACACATCAACCCAGTCTTTGTAGATAAACCCCGCCGGCATATCCAGCTCGAGAAAGTTAAGGTAGCTGTTGCGCAGATCTTTCGCCGACAGCGGCTTGCCTTCGCTTTCCTGACTAAAACGCCTGGCCAGACGGCCAACGTTTATCCCGGACTGCATCTTCTTGCTGTCGCCGAACTTCTCCAGATCGGCAATGGCCTCTTTGATTTTCTTTTTCTGCAGCTCTGACAGCTGGCGGCTCAGCAGCATTTCCCGCAGCGCCAGCATCAAATCGCTGTCGTTGGGGAAAAGCTGGCGGGCAAAATTAATCAGCGTATTAACGTCGCGCAGCTTTGCCACCTGGCGAATGAGCGTATCCAGCTTCTCATCGGCCTGGTCCTCAAGCATGGCGGAGACGAAATCATTGTCCGCGCTGTCGTTTTTTCGCCCCAGCTTGCTGAATCGACCAAAGGCGCTGAGGATGTCGGCCATCTCCTCCGCCGCATTGCTTAGCTCCTGCTGCAGGTTAAGAGGCTGTACTTCCTCTCCCCCGTCCGCCATCAGCGACCCGGAGTGGCTCTGCGGCGCCGGGGTATCGATGCGTTTAAAATCAACGCCGGGAACAGAACGAATATTAATCACGAGAGAAGCCCTTAATTACCTTTCATCGTTTCGCGCAGCATGGAGACCGTCGATTTCAGGGTCACCTCGTTGCCCGTCCAGGTACGTCCCAGAACCGGGTTGTTTTCCGTGCGCCCCTGCCAGGTTTCACCGCTGGTGAGAAGGCCCGGCTGGATCAGGAACAGGCGCACCATCTTTTTGTGGCTGGTGTAGCTGTAGTCAAACAGCTTGCCGACAAACGGGATGTCGCGCAGAAGCGGGATCCCGAGGCTATGGTGCTCATCCTGGTCGCGGCTATAGCCGCCGACCAGCAGGCTATAGCCCACCGGCACGCGCGCCTCGGTGCTGATCTGGGTATTGTTGACCATCGGCAGGCTGTCGATATTTTCCGTGGAGCCATCGGCGTTCAGCGGCAGGCCGCCGTCCTGAATATTGAGGATCATCTCGATTTCCTGCTGACGCTGGGCCAGACGCGGCAGCACGCTTATCATCGTGCCGTAGGTGATCTTCTCCAGCGACGAGGTGCGTTCGCCGATCAGCTTCGCGTAAAAGCTGCTGTTGTTGTCAAACAGCGCCGGAACGTTTTCCTGGGTGAGGATCTCCGGGCGAGACACCACCTGCGCGCTCCCTTTTTTCGCCAGCGCGGAGACGTCCGCCAGGAAATGAAGGCTGCCTTCCGGCGTCAGGGAGCTGGTGTTGAACGTCACCCCGGTATTGCCCATCTTCGCCGCGCCCTGCCAGCGAATGCCCAGCTCGTTGATATCGTCTTTAGAGATATCAATAATCCACAGGGAGAGCTGGATCTGCTGTTTAGGAATGTCGATAGCGTTTACCAAATCCTCAACGAAGCTCACCTGGCGCTCGGAGCCCTGAATAAGCAGGCTGTTGGTGTCTGAATACCCCACGATGTTGATGGTCTGCTGGCTGGGAATATCCCGGTCTACCGCCCCGCTCCTCGCCGCAGGCGCCGCGTTAAATGACGGCAGCGGAGGAAAGTTGCCTTTTTGCGTCGCCGACGCCGCCTCCAGCGCGCTGCGCGTATCGTTATCAACGGTAATGTTCGCGCCCGCCGGCGCTGAACGCCCGCCCTCGCGGCTGCTGGTGTTGTTTAACAGCTGATTCAGCACCGTCGCCACGCCGGGCACGGTGATAGGCACGTCGCGCTGGGTATAGTTACGGTCGTTGACGAAGGTATTTTTCAGCTTAATTACGCGGATCGTGGTCTCTCCGGTTCCCGGCCTGGCGTAGGTGGCATCAATATACTTTGCCGCGGCGGAGACAAGCTCGACGTAAACCGGCGGGCCGGAAACGTAAAACGATCCCGAACGTCCGTCGGAACGAAGTGGAAATCGCGGATCGTACAGGCCCGAAGACTGCAGATAAGCGACCAGCCGGTCATAGGGCGCAAAGGCCAGGCGCACGACGCTACTTTGTATTTCGCTGGTGTCGTAGATGTAGACCGAGCTGCCGTCGTCATACCAGATAAGGCCGGTGCGGGCGGCCACGGTATCGAGCACCGACTTCGGATCGTTGAGGTCAAAATTACCGGATACCCGCTTCTTCGCCGCCTCGACGCTAACGATAAAAGGCTTATGGAGCGCGCCGCCAACCACAAAAAAGAGCTGCTGAACGCTGTTGTTGCTCGCGACATAGGTATTTTCCGCCGTCGACTGAACGGACGTCGCGGGCGCCGAGGAGGTATTCAGCATATTTGCGCCAGCCGGCACGCTGGACAATACCGTCAGCAGGAGACAAGGCACTCTGCAATTCAGCGTTTTGCGAACAAACTTATTCATGAAACAAACCTTCCAATTTTTTTAAACTCCCTGGGGGTAATGCCAAACAGCGACTTAATTTCGCTGGAGAAATGCGAGGACGAAGCGTAACCATTGTCACCCGCGATGGTGGCAATGGACTGGTCATTCTCAATCAGCTGCAATGCGCTATTCGCCGCGCGCCATAAGCGCAGCTGTTTTTTTGGGCTTCGTGTAAAGGCGTTGTGGCACAGCTTTCTGAAATAGGATTCTGAAACGCCATAGATTCGACTGGCATTATAAATTTTGTGCGTTTCGCTCTCTTTATCTTCATTCATGACCTGCGACAGCAAAAAATACGCAATCCAATAACTCTCGACGTTACGCACAAAGGTGAACAGACTTTCCAGACGACGGTCCTGCGGTTTTAATAGCGTTGAAATAAGCAGCGCCATCAGCGAATGACTTTCTTGCTCAACCTTTAATACCAGATGAGAGGCATTAAGCAGCATCACACTATTCTGCCCCACGATATTCTCGCTGCTGGCTTCCGGGCATTTCGCCTGATAGTCGAGAAACGAAAAAAGCGTCGTCGCCTGGGACATCGACATAACCTCAACAATCCATTCCCCAGAAAAACATAAGTGCATTTCGCTCAGGGTGGCAATTATTACAGCATGACGAATAGCATCGAACGCCACTGCGCTCTCTTCCTCCGTTTGGTCGACAGAGAGTGACATAACGGAATGCTGATTAACCGGCCGTGCAAATAGAATCGCTGAGTGACACTTGATATCTTTACCTTCAATTTTATGCGTTTTCCCTCTGAGCAGATCATCAGACAGGAGCGGCTGTGATTTTTGCTCCAGATGGCATTGTTTCTGATTATTTATCATCGTTGCACCCTAGGTGAGTAAGCATGTCTATCAATACTAACGAATCAGATAAAGACAAATAAACGAGCACGGATTTTAGGAATTTCCGTAAAATTATCAGAAAATTCCGTACGGTCAACGGCGTAAAATAAGATTAAATTTTTAATAATTTTTATTATAAAAACTTCAAAAAAAGATCAAAACGAATTGTTGCGGATTATTCCTGGTGTCCGTATATTCATTTTCCCGAAGACGACTGTTGTTACGCGGCGCAATCGGGATGCAATAGAAGATCAAATATCATTTATATTTTGATTGACCCAACAGTCTATTAACAGCAACTGGCCCGTATATTGAAACCGGTGGCAAACAATTTAACGGTAGCAGATTAAATATACAATCGTACGGATGCCGCATCCGTTTGATTGTTTTTTTATATTGAATGGTCCTTTTCGATGAACAGCGACATGAATGAAATAACTGAAGCGATGCCTGTTGTGCCAGAGACAAAGAAAAGCTACACACTGAAGGTGCTGTTTGGCCCTATGTTTGGCTGTGAATTAAACCTGCCAGCAGATGACTATTTTATCATTATTAATCAGGGCATTGCTATCGACGATGCCGGTAGCGCAGCGATATCAAGCGGTGAACATGCCGCGGCATATACCCATAATACGCTCTATATCCCTTGCGATCGGCCATCACCGAATCTCATTTTACGCCTTTCGGCGCCAGCAGAAGACGGCGAAGGCCCGGGCAGCTTTCGGATAGAGGTTCAGGATGAGAATAACAGTTTCCCGACCACCATTAATGAAAACGAAATATTTACCCGCGAGCATATTCGTTTCGCCCTTAAGCGCAGTGAAGATGAGTGGCCGGAAAGCGTCCGTAATTTTGCGCTTCCCCCTAATGTTGATGCAGAATTTAACGCTCAGGAGACGATTGCCGAGTTTAATGCGAAAAAGCATCATACGCTGATCGTTGGCGCGGCCATTCTGCTGGTATTAATCATTACCGCTGCCGTTATCTGGTATAAAAAACTGGAAAGCGATCGTCAGGTATTAAACCTGAATGAGGCCCTCGCCGGCGCGCCTGCGGCTATCGATATTTATCGTGGCCGTGAGAACAGCACAATTTACGTTCTGGCAAGCAAATACCAGGCGCTGGAGTGGGTCAAAGAGGCCTTATTCAAGCTGGGTGAAAATAATAACGTCACTCCCTTATGGTTAGTTCAGCACCAGAAAGCCACGGTCGAAGCGCTGATCAAGTCAGGCTATCCGGTTGTGCAGATCGATTACGGCAAGCCCCAGCACCCTGTCATTATTCTCTGGCAGGATCTGTCTCCCATTCAGCGAGAGCAGCTGACGTCATTGGCCCTTAAGAAAATACCGTTTGCGCTTGATATCCAGGTATTTATTAAAAGCAAACAGCAGCTCCTGCAGGATGCCCGTCAGGGATTAGACCGCATGCACATTCATTATCGCCAAATAACGTCGCCCAGCGGCTACGCCTTAGTGATCCGCGACGCGCTCAGCGATAATGCCCTTTCGGCACTGCAGCGCTTTATCAATGATTTCAATCGTCAATGGGGAACCCACATCATTAATTTTTCGATTAACCTCAATGAGAATTGGCTAGAGAATAAATCTTACCTTGACTCATCGAACGGTTATTTGTTTTTAAACCCTCGTCACTGGTACTTTCCATTAAAGCAAGGAGATATAAATGGCTGATACAAATCCAAACCCAACCACCCCCACGAGCAACGGTTATTTTCTTGATGACGTCTCGGTCGCGTTCGAAGCCGGTGCGGCTGAAATGATGAAGCAGCTTCAGGATGCCCAAACGGCGCTAGAAGCCGATCCATCCGATCCCGCCGTGTTGGCAAACTATCAGGCGAAGCTGCAGGAATACACGCTGTTCCGTAACGCCCAAACCAGTACGGTTAAAGCCTATAAGGATATTGGCGCAGCCATTATTCAGAACTTCCGTTAATTATAAGTGGTACGAATTTTTCGTACCCTTTCCTTTTGTTGGAGATTTTATGAGTCAGCCAATTGAAGCATTGTCAGCATTAACTCGCCTGAGCCCACACGGTATTAATCCTGAGGACAATACCTCCGTCACGGTACATGACCAGTATTTCAATAATCTGGTTGCCAGCACGTTTAATAAAATCAGCGACACCGACATGCAGTTCAAGAACGTCATTAACACGCTCAGCCAGTCGCCCCAGTTCACCAGCGATCCGCAAAAGCTACTGATGCTGCAGAGCTATATCGGCGAGTACAGCAACTATGTCTCTTTGGTGAGCACGCTGGCGCGTAAGGGGGTGAGCACCATTGAAACCCTGGGAAAATCGCAATAATGAGCAATAAATATTTCCGCGCCCTGGCGGTAGTCCTTTTTGCGTTGATGCTGAGCGCCTGTAATGACGAAAAGCTGCTGTTTAACCTGACCCAGGAACAGGCCAATCAGGTGCTGGCCGTCCTGCAACAGCACAACATCTCTGCCAATAAGGAAGGCACGCTCAAGGCGGGCTATACCGTTGCGGTGAACAAGTCCGAAAGCACCGCCGCGCTGTCAATCATCAACCAGTACCAGCTGCCGTGGTCCGCAGACGTGCAGATAGCCCAGGCCTTTCCCGAGGGCGCGCTCGTCTCCTCCCCTAATGCTGAACAGGCGCGCGTTCTTTCTCTCCAGGAGCAAAGGCTTGAGCAATCTTTGCGCATGATAGCGCAGGTCGTTAACGCGCGCGTTCACGTCAGCTATCCGGCGTTCAACAACGACAGCGGCAGAACGCCAACCGGTCACGTCGGGGTGATCATCACCTACAAGGGTGAACTTGATGATAATCTCTTCATTTCACAGGTTAAGTCTCTGATTAAAAACAGCTTTGATGACGTGCGTTATGAAAATATCTCGGTTGTGCTCTTCCCGGCGCCGATGATCCAGTACGTTACGCCAACCAAAGTCCCTGACGCTCTGCCGGCCACCTGGATCCTCATTCTCGCTGCGCTCGCGCTCTGCGGAGCGGTCACATCAGGCTATATGCTTTATCGCGTGAGCCGCCGCCCGCCGGTTGAAAAAGAGCACGGCCAGGAGCCGCTCGCGCCGGAGACCGCGGAACCATGAGAGCCGACGATCAGCATATGATGTCCATTCTCTATGCGCCGGCCGGGTACGCCCACATGAGCCATCTCCCGCCAGCGCTAGCCGGTGGCGAGATCGACTGCCCGACGCTGCGTAACCTGTGGCTTCTCCGTCAGGGTAGGCTCAGCCATCTTCCGCCAGCGTGGCGATCCGATAATGAAACCCTGTCGCAGATGCTGTCCTGCTGGCATCTGATTCCGGAAACGGCGCACCTGATTGGCGGCTATCTCATGCGTAATCATCTGCTGAAGCGCGGCGCGCTGCTGATGTCCGATCCGCGGCTTCTGGCCTTTATTTCATTGCCAATGCCCCACGGGATTGTGCTCAATCCCGGCAGCCAGACCTCAATGGCAACCACCTCCTGTGGGCTGGCATTTATTCTAAGCCAGTTCCCCGGGTTACCTCAGGCGCTACGCCAGCGCCTGCTCCTGCACTTCCCCGTGGGGATATCGATTGAGCCGCTGCCGGTGGGAAAAACGCTTAACCATATCAATCTACTCCGAATGGCCCTGACCTATGCGAACCATTACTACTGATACCCTTCCTGAAGATATCGATAACCAGGTTGTGGTTAAGTCCGGTGAACGGACTCGCCATCAGCGAATGACCGTAGCGCTTGAGCGCACCCTCAGCCGCTGCAGTGAAATTCACGCGGAATATGAATTACAGACCATCAGGCTGCGAGAGAGCTGTGAAAAGCAGGGCTTTGAAGCCGGTTTTCGCCTGTTCTTCGACCAGCTGGTGACGCTGATTGATGAATATCAGCGCCTGCAGCGCCAGCACCAGACGCAGTTTCGTGAGCAGGTCGGCAGTGCGCTGAAAAGCGCGCTGCACGACACAACGATCGTGCATCGAATTATTCACCACCTGCAGGAAAAGTGCGGTCACCAGAAGGCGCTGCGGATCATCATCCCCGCTGCCGTGAAGCTGCCGGAAGGTGCCGACGCCTCAAACTATCAGTTCACCGATGACAACCATATCACCGTGCAAAATGATATGGATGCCATCCGCTTTCCCAGTGAATCACTCTGTCGCCAGTGGCTACATCATGCCGATGAACAGGTCGCGCCCACCGAGGCGGTAATGGCGCATCTGGCCCCTGACGTGCTGCGAGACATCGCCAGCCAGCTTATTGGCCTCAGCAATCAAATTCCCCTCACATCCACCTATTCAGAACATCAACAGGAAGAACACGATGAGTCAGATTAACCCAGCCTCCCCTGCTGCCCTTGCCGCTTACTCCAGCGCATCCGATGAAGAAAATGCGACGGGCAGCAGTTTTAACGATAAGGTGCTGGACTTTTTTAAGCAAAATCAGCCTGAAGGTACTTTAAACGACGTGATCGACCAGCTTAAACAGCTGGCCGAACCGGGTGAGAAGATCTCAATGCAGGAGCTGAACTCGGCGATCCTCATCGCTGACGGCATCCTGCGCAAAGACGAAGAATATAAGACATACACCGACAGCACCCTCGACAGGATGACGACCCAGATGCTCGGCGTGAATATGTTTTACAACAACATGCTCTACAAAAGCTTCACCAAAACCGACGACGACGCGTCCTTCTAATTCATTTAACCCAAACCCGGCGTAGTGCCGGGTATTTACATCATGAAGATCAAAACCGTTATTGCTCTCGTCAGCCCTTTATTTCTCTCTTTTAATGCTTTCGCTCAGGGCGGCGATTGTATTACTCAGGCAGCGCAGTGTTTCCAGGTTAACCCACTGCTTATCAAAGCGATAATCTGGCACGAATCGAAGAATCAGCCTCAGGCGCTGAATATCAATAAGAATAAAACCGTGGACGTTGGCATCATGCAAATTAACACGGTGCATTTTAACAGCCTGAAAAGCCGGGGGATTGATGAGCAGCGCCTGCGCAGGGACAGTTGCGCCAATGTGTTTTCGGGGACCTGGATCCTGAAGCAGAAAATTGAGCAGTATGGCTATACCTGGGACGGGATTGGCAGCTACCATTCGCGAACGGCCGTTCTGCGTGAAAAGTATGTGCGGAACATTGTCTCACTTATTGCCCACCAGACGGCCACCCTCGACAAAATTGCGGTTCCTCCCTCGCCCAGCGTCCCAACGCTTTTCTCATGCAGGTAAGGTAAAGCAATAACGCAGGCGCTGGCCTGCGTTATTGCTTTAATCAGCATGACGAGAATAGTCGGTTAAATAACGCCGTCACTTATCGTAAATTAAGGCTGATGTAACGGGTAAACAATGCAGAGCCTGAGGTTAATCTTCTTTAATTACTTCGGTAATCAGCGTGCATTTTCCTGAAAGCATCGACGCCTTAGGACTGCAAACGAGTCCGCGATCCGTTTTGCAGCAATATAAATAGCTATCCACTAGCCTTGTCTTACTGTACTGCGCAAGCAGTGCGCCAGAAAAAAATACCTTCTTTTCTTCAAACAGATCCTGGGCATATCCCCTGGCCCCCATGGCCACGCCCACAAGAATGATGCTTAGCGTCGCGACGGCGAAAAAAAACCACTTTCTTGACGTCAGCTTTCGTTCTACCGGCCTGCGCCGCGGCGCATAGGTTACCACCGTCATTGACGTGGTGGGAAGCGCGGGCTGGTAGTTGATAATGGGATTAGCTGAATAAGAGATGTTGTCCAGTTCGAGCTTGCCAGCCGCCGGAGCACGTTCGCTTAGCGTGTCCGGCAACAGCTCGGGCTGGGACAGCGACGCCTCCCAGGTGGGTTCGGCGGTAAGCTGATAGCCTAGCTTTGGAATAGTGACGATGATGTTCTTGGATTCATCTTTAAGGCTAATGCGCAATGAGCGAATCATTTGCGCAATACTCTGGGAGGTCACATAGCTGCCGTCCCAAACTTCCGAAAGAAACTCGTCCTGAGAAACCGGGGAGGGATATTTCGCGCAAAGCAGGGCCAGAACGTCTGACTGTTTTTTTCTCAACTGCAGGATTGTATCACCGCGCTGTAAGGTTCTTAATGCTGGATTAAAAGTGTAATCAAGAAAGAAAATCTTTCCTTGCTTTGTTGAGCTATTTTTCAATTTCAGATCCCTCAGTCATTTCATTTCATGAGTGAACATACCATCAAGAAAATGCATGGCCGAAAGCCTCAACCCACGCCTCAAGACATTTAATCGACAACTGATTAGTTCATATCACATTTATTTCATTAAATAATACCTAAACGGAAATTATACTGTCAGCTCGCCA
>NZ_QBJD02000001.1 GCF_003057745.1 Enterobacter sp. RIT418 | reverse complement strand
GTCAAAAGCACGGCCAGCTGGCGGCGGTTGCGCCGCTGCCGTCCGCGCACTTTACGAAGCCGAGCATTGTGATTAAACCTAACGCCAATAGCCGTCCGACGGGTGACATCACCGGCTACCTGGCAAACCCGAAGGAGGTGTGAGATGGGAAGTGGATGGCATGAATGGCCGCTGGTGATCTTCACCGTATTTGGGCAGTGCGTGGCCGGAGCGTTAATCGTCACCGGATTGGCCTGGCTTTACGAAAAAGACGCGGCGTTGAAAGCGCGGATCGTTCGCAGCATGTTCTTTCTCTGGGTGGTGATGGGCGTCGGGTTTATGGCCTCGGTGCTGCACCTCGGCTCGCCGCTGCGCGCGTTTAACTCGCTGAACCGCGTGGGCGACTCGGCGCTCAGCAATGAGATCGCCGCGGGCTCAGCCTTCTTCGCCGTCGGGGGATTCTGGTGGCTGCTGTCGGTTATCGGTAAAATGCCGCCCGCGCTTAGCAAGATTTGGATGGCGGTGAGCCAGCTCCTCGGGATTATTTTTATCTGGGCCATGACGCGCGTGTATCAGATCGACACCGTGCCAACGTGGTATACGGGTTACACTACCGCCGCCTTTTTCCTGACCGCAGCGCTGGGTGGCCCACTGCTGGCGGCGCTGCTGCTGCGCGCGGCGAACGCAACGTACAAAGGCACGCTGGCGGCAGCCGTCAGCGCGCTGGCGCTGCTGGCGAGCTGTGCCGTTATTGTGCTGCAAAGTCAGGATCTGTCCACGATCCACAGCGCTATCCAGCAGGCCAGCGCCCTGCTCCCCGACTATGGTACGCTCCAGGTCTGGCGTATTGTGCTGGTTGCTGCCGGTTTGGGCTGCTGGCTCTGTCCGCTGATTCGTCACCGGGAGCCAAAAGCGTTTGGTCTCGCTGTCGGCGTTGTTCTGGTCGTACTGGGCGAGCTGATTGGCCGCGGCCTTTTCTACGGTCTGCATATGACCGTTGGAACGGCCATCGCGGGTTAACATAAGCGCGCGGGTGACCCCCGCGCGAGTAAGGAATGCAGTAATGAGTGAAGTAGAAGACCGTAAAGCCTTTGCCTTTAGCGCCCGCGTGCTGGGCGCGTTGTTTTATTTTGCGCCTGATAGCGAGCAGGCGGCACCGCTGGTGAATGCGCTGACGGCGGGAGACTGGGTTCAGGACTGGCCGCTGGCAAACGAGGCGCTGCAGCCGGTCGCCGATACGTTCAGAACCCCTTCCGATGAAGCGTTGCCAGACGCCTGGCAGCGCCTGTTTATCGGCCCGTACGCGCTGCCTGCGCCGCCGTGGGGGTCCGTCTGGCTGGACCGCGAGTCCGTGCTGTTTGGCGACTCTACGCTGGCCCTACGCCAGTGGATGCGCGAAAACAATATCGCCTTCGAGGTCCAGCAGAATGAGCCGGAAGACCATTTTGGCACACTGCTGCTGCTGGCCGCGTGGCTTGCAGAAAACGGGCGCGACGCCGAGCGGGACCAGCTCCTCGCCTGGCACCTGCTGCCGTGGAGCGCGCGTTTCCTTTCCGAGTTTATCGACCACGCCGGGCATCCGTTCTATGCCGCGCTGGGCAGGCTCGCCCAGCTGACGCTCGCGGACTGGCAGTCCACCCTGCTTATCCCCGTTGCTGAAAAAACGCTGTACCGCTAATAGACGCTGGCTTGCGCATCCCGATGTGCAAGCCAGCTAGCTCGCCGCATGTCTTATAATGACATTTCTGCTGCAACGAAAACATTAAGCTGATATACTGTATATAATTACAGTATAAGGGGTTCATCATGGCTGTTGAAATCAAATATGTTGTCGTAAGAAAAGGTGAAGAGAAAATGACATTTGCCACGAAGAAAGAGGCCGACGCTCACGACAAACTGCTCGACATGGCAGACGCCTTTACCGAATGGCTGTTGCAAAGCGGAATTCAAATGGACGAAACGCAGGCGGAGGATCTCGGGCTCTATTTCGCCGAGCACAAAGAGACCGTGCAGCACATTCTGCGCACCAGCAAACTCCCTGAACTTAACGCCGAAACGATTACAGACCAGACGGAGTAAGATGCGCACGCTAAGGGTCGGCCCTCTGAGTTCAGTTTTGCTTACCCTTTAGCATCCGGTCACGCATCTTCACCGTAAGCGTTTAATTAATTACAAAACCTCGAATACTTTCCGATCAAATAATAATTAAGCAATATCCTGGTCAGCCAGCAGCATCGTTTTGCTAGCGTGAGAAATCAGGCAAAGCTTAATCCGGAGGTATTCTTTGCTGATTAAACTAAAGAAAGAACGAACGCATGGGGAAGATCGCCGGCTCGCGCTCTGGCTGGCAACCTCAGCGGGCGTGTTGAATGCTATCGCGCTGGGGGCTTTTGGCTTTTTCCCTTCCCATATGACGGGCAACACCTCACAGTTGTCCAGCGAAGTCTCCGCTACCGATCTTAGCGACATTCTATTCTTTAGCGCCATTATCCTGTCGTTTGTCACGGGCGCAATTATTGCGAGAATCACTGTCCTTTGGGGAATAACCCACAACGTTCGGCTGATATTCAGTCAGGTTCTTTTTGCTGAAGGTCTCTTGCTGGGGGGCGTGTCGCTGTACGAAATCTATTTTCATTCATTCGCCACGAACCGTGAAATTATTATTTTCCTCTGCGGGCTGATGGGGGTACATAACTCCACCTCGACTCAGCTTTCTGGGGGGCGGGTACGCTCGACGCATATTACCGGCACGCTGACCGATGCGGGCATATCTCTGGCCTCCGTTGCGGTTGCCATGCTCCGTCGGGATTACTCTAAAGATTCGGCGGCCCAAAAGAGCCAGCTCAAAACCCATTTGACGACCCTTTTTTCCTTTATTACCGGCGGTATTGCGGGACTGCTCCTTTTCAGAGGGTTTGGATTTAACGCCATGCTTGCCCTGGGAATAATGCTGGTCCTCGTCGCCGCGTTCTCGATTGCCCGCATCTCATGGCGCGTCCGAAAGGTGCGCGCAGCGGTCGGCCGATAATGACATCCGGCACGCCTAAGGTGACAACGTCACCTTAGGCGACTCTCTTTAAGACTATTCTGCCCACCCGCTGACAGCCCTTATCCCATAAGGCTTAAACTAAGATCTCCTTACTATCATAGGGTTACTCTTTTTACCCCTTCGCTGGAACCCTTCCCATTCCCTTGCTATAGCTGAATGACCCCTGCCGAAACATGGCATAACAACAGGCAACCGGCGGTTGCTATAACGCATGCGCACAGGGAGACACACCGCAATGCACCCATTACTTAAACGTTCGCTGCTCTTCGTCGGCGCGATTATCGTGGTCCTCGCCCTCCTCGTCTGGGGAATTGGGCTGGAAACGATCAAGGCGCGTCAGGTTGATTTGCTCTACCTCGGGCAACAGCACCTGATCCTCGTATTCTCATCCATGTTCTTCGCGCTGCTGGTCGGTATTCCGAGCGGCATTCTGCTGAGCCGCCCGGCGGCGCGCGGCGTTGCGGAATACGTGATGCAGATCTTTAACGTCGGCAACACGCTTCCGCCGCTGGCGGTCCTCGCCCTGGCGATGGTGGTCATTGGGATCGGCGATAAGCCGGCGATCATCGCCCTGTTCCTCGCCTCGCTGCTGCCTATCGTCAGAAACACCTACGCCGGGCTGTGCTCCGTGCCCGCGTCGCTGCTGGAAGCGGCAAACGGCATCGGCATGACCAAATGGCAGCGCCTGCGCCAGGTTGAAATCCCTAACGCGTGGCCGGTGATGCTGTCCGGCATCCGCATCGCCACGGCCATTAACGTGGGGACCGCGCCGCTGGCGTTCCTAATCGGCGCCAGCAGCTACGGCGAGCTGATTTTCCCGGGCATCTACCTCAACGATTTTCCGACGCTGATCCTCGGCGCGGCGGCCACGGCCCTGTTCGCTATGATTCTGGATACGCTGCTGGCCGCGCTGGGCCGCCTGATGAGCCCGCACCTGGCCCGATAACAATAACAAGGAGCTGTGTATGAGACTGTTTTCCAGCCTGACGGCGCTGTGCGCCGCCGCGCTCTTCTCCAGCCAGGCGCTCGCCGCCCCGCTGATACTGGCCACCAAAAGCTTTACCGAGCAGCACATCCTCTCGGCGATGACCGTGCAATATCTGCAGAAAAAAGGGTTTCAGGTACAGCCGCAGACCAATATCGCCACCGTCATCTCCCGCAACGCGATGATCAACAAGCAGATTGACATGACCTGGGAATACACCGGTACGTCGCTGATTATCTTCAACCACATCAACAAGCGTATGTCGCCAGAGGAGTCCTACGAGACCGTGAAACGCCTGGACGCGAAGCACGGCCTGGTGTGGCTCAAGCCCGCAGATATGAACAACACCTACGCCTTCGCGATGCAGCGCAAGCGCGCCGAAGCGGAGCATATCAACACCATGTCGGAGATGGTGGCGAAGATTGAGCAGGTTCGTAAAACCGACCCGGACAACAACTGGCTGCTCGGGCTGGACCTGGAGTTTGCCGGGCGCAGCGACGGCATGAAGCCGCTGCAGGCGGCGTATGGCATGGCGCTGGATCGCCCGCAGATCCGCCAGATGGACCCGGGCCTGGTGTATAACGCCGTGCGCGACGGCTTCGTTGACGCTGGCCTCATCTACACCACCGACGGCCGCGTGAAGGGCTTCGACCTGAAGGTGCTGGAAGATGATAAAGGCTTTTTCCCGAGCTATGCGGTTACCCCGGTGGTGCGCAAAGACACGCTGGAGGCCAATCCGGGCCTCGAAGAGGCGCTTAACACCCTCTCCGCCCAGCTCAATAACGACGTCATCACCGAGCTAAACAAGAAGGTGGATATTGACCATCAGTCACCGCAGCAGGTCGCCCGTGATTTCCTGCGTAGCAAACAGTTGCTGTAGGAGGCGCTATGGAGACGATTCACTACATTATTGATAACTGGGACTATCTCTTAACGCTGACGCTGCAGCACCTGTGGCTGGTGGCGCTGGCCGTGGGGCTGGCGATTATCATCGGCGTTCCGCTGGGGATTTTAATCGTCCGGCACAAATGGCTGGCGACGCCGGTGCTGGGGATTGCGACCATCGTGCTGACCATTCCGTCTATTGCCCTGTTTGGCCTGATGATCCCGCTCTTTTCGCTAATCGGTCAGGGGATTGGCGCCCTGCCCGCCGTGACCGCGGTGTTTCTCTATTCGCTGCTGCCAATTGTGCGTAACACCCACACGGCGCTGGACAGCCTGCCGCCGGGACTGCGCGAGGCGGGCCGCGGGATCGGGATGACCTTCTGGCAGCGTCTGCGCTGGGTTGAAATCCCGATGGCGCTGCCGGTCATTTTCGGCGGGATCCGCACCGCCGTGGTGATGAATATCGGCGTCATGGCAATTGCCGCCGTCATCGGCGCGGGCGGCCTTGGCCTGCTGCTGCTTAACGGCATCGGCGGAAGCGATATTCGTATGTTGATTGCGGGCGCGCTGATGATTTGTCTTTTAGCCATCGTGCTCGACTGGCTGCTGCACCGTCTGCAGGTGGCTCTGACTCCGAAGGGGATTCGATAATGATAAAACTGGAAAACCTCACCAAGCAATTTTCACAGAAGCACGGCCAGACGTTTAAGGCCGTCGACAACGTTAATCTGAACGTGCCGGAAGGTGAAATGTGCGTCCTGCTCGGCCCGTCGGGCTGCGGCAAAACCACTACGCTGAAGATGATTAACCGCCTGATTGCGCCAAGCAGCGGTAAGATCCTGATCAACGGCGAAGACACCAGCGCAATGGACACCGTGACCCTGCGCCGCAACATTGGCTACGTGATCCAGCAGATTGGCCTGTTCCCGAACATGACCATCGAAGAGAACATTACCGTGGTGCCGCGCATGCTGGGCTGGGATAAAGCCCGCTGCAAATCCCGCGCCGAGGAGCTCATGGACATGGTGGCGATGGACCCGCACAAGTTCCTCAACCGCTATCCGCGCGAAATGTCCGGCGGCCAGCAGCAGCGTATCGGCGTGATCCGCGCGCTGGCGGCCGATCCTCCGGTGCTGCTAATGGACGAACCGTTCGGCGCGGTCGACCCAATCAACCGCGAGGTGATCCAGAACCAGTTCCTCGAGATGCAGCGCAAGCTGAAGAAAACGGTGATGCTGGTGAGCCACGATATTGACGAAGCGCTGAAGCTGGGCGACCGCATCGCCGTCTTCCGCCAGGGGCGCATCGTGCAGTGCGCCAGCCCGGACGAGCTGCTGGCGAAGCCGGCGAACGAGTTTGTCGGCTCCTTCGTTGGGCAGGACCGCACCCTGAAGCGCCTGCTGCTGGTCTCCGCGGGCGACGTCACGGACCAACAGCCGACGATTACGGTCCGCAGCTCTACCCCGCTGCCGGAGGCGTTTGCGCTGATGGATGATAACGACATTCGCGCCATCACCGTGGTCGATGAACACGGCAAGCCGCTGGGATTTGTGAAGCGCCGTGAAGCGCGCCACGCCAGCGGCACGTGCGCGGATCTGCTGCACCCGTTCCGCATGACCGGCAAGGCGGAAGACAACCTGCGCGTGGTGCTCTCCCGCCTGTATGAGAGCAACACCAGCTGGATGCCGATCGTGGACGAAGACGGACGCTACAACGGCGAAATCTCGCAGGACTACATTGCGGAATACCTCAGCTCGGGCCGCACGCGGCGGGCGCTCAATATCCACAGCGACAGCTAACCTCCACACCGGGCGCTGCCCGGTTTTTTTTCGCACGCATAACTTTTGCTAACCCCGCGATTTGCCGCCACAATATTGTATCTTTCCCGTTGATGCGTAACCCATGCAGCGCCTTCACGCTTACCCTGACATCCGGGCGATGTTTCGCCGACTTCTGATAGCCACCGTCACCGGCGTTCTGGCCGCCCTCGCCGTGGCGATCTTTCGCCATTCCATGTATCTGCTGGAATGGCTGTTTCTCAGTAACGAAAGCGGCAGCCTGGTTAACGCGGCGGCGGCCCTCTCGCCCTGGCGACGCGCGCTGACGCCTGCCCTGGGCGGGCTGGCGGCGGGATTGCTCCTGTGGGGATGGCAGCGAATGACGGCGCAGCGCCCACACGCGCCGACGGACTATATGGAAGCGCTGGAAACGGGAGATGGCCAATTTGACTACGCGGCCAGCCTGGTGAAATCCCTCGCATCGCTGCTGGTGGTGTCCAGCGGAAGCGCCATCGGCCGGGAGGGCGCGATGATCCTGCTCGCCGCCCTCGCCGCCTCGCTGTTTGCCCGCCGCTTCACCCCTAAATCGGAGTGGAAGCTGTGGATCGCCTGCGGAGCGGCCGCGGGGATGGCAAGCGCCTACCACGCGCCGCTCGCGGGAAGCCTTTTCATCGCCGAGATTTTATTTGGCACCCTCATGCTGGCCTCGCTCGGCCCGGTGGTGATTGCCGCCGTGGTCGCGCTGCTGACCACGCGGCTGCTCAGCCCGGGGGCCAATACGCTGTATGACGTTCATCTCAGCGAAACGCTGACCGCAATGGATTATTCTCTTATCGTCGGAACGGGGCTGCTCGCCGGGCTTTGCGGCCCGCTGCTGATGTGGCTGATGGACGCCAGCCACGCGCTGTTCCTGCGCCTTCGGCTTTCGCCCCCGTGGCAGCTGGCGTTGGGCGGGCTGATCGTCGGGCTGCTATCGCTGCTGACGCCGAAGGTCTGGGGCAACGGCTACAGCGTGGTGCAGGCGTTTTTGATCTCGCCGCCGCTGCTGTCGGTGATTGTGGGCGTATTCATCTGCAAATTGCTGGCGGTGCTCGCCAGCAGCGGCTCGGGCGCGCCGGGAGGCGTTTTTACGCCAACCCTGTTTGTCGGCATGGCGACGGGCATGCTGTTTGCGCAGCTTTTCGCGTGGGGGCTTCCAGGCTCGGAGACGGCGATTCTGCTGGGATTAACGGGGATGGCGACGCTGCTTGCGGCGACGACCCATGCGCCGATCATGTCTGCGCTGATGGTCTGTGAAATGACCGGGCAGTATTTTTTACTGCCCGGCCTGCTGGTCGCCTGCGTGGTGGCGTCCGTGCTGTCGCGGACGTTACGCCACGACTCTATCTACGGACAGCACGCCGCCGAAGGCCGCGAGATCGATGTACTGCGCTAGCTCGCGCTGCTCGGCGCGCGGCAGATAAGGCAGCTCCCCCACCAGCGGTCCGGGCAGCTTCTTACTCAGGACGTCAATGATTTCTGCGTAGTGCGCAAGCCCTGGGTTGATGCGGTTTGCCACCCAGCCGATGAAAGGCAGGCCGTCATTGGCAATGGCCTGCGCCGTCAGCAGCGCATGGTTAATGCACCCTTCCTGAATGCCCACCACCATCACGACCGGGAGCTGTTCCTGTACCACCCACTCCGATAACGGACGTAAATCGTTCATCAGGCTGCGCCATCCGCCGGTGCCTTCAACGACGACGTGGTCAGCCTTATCGCTCAGGTTCGCCAGGCCGTCAGACAGCAGGCCGTAATTGATCAGGCCGCTGTGGGCCACGCTGCTTTCATCTTCGCTTAATGCAATGGGGTTCACCGCGTGATATGGCAGCTCAAGGGATGAGACGCTTTGCAGGACCAGGGCGTCCTTATTGCGCAGCCCCTCTGGCGTCTCTTTACTGCCTTTTGCGACGGGCTTGTACCCGGCAACGCATTTACCGCTCGCCGCCAGGGCCTGCAGTAGCGCGCGGGAGACCACGGTCTTCCCGACAGAGGTATCTGTACCCGTAACAAAGAAACGCTTAAGCATGACTCACTCCACCTCTTGGGTATGCTTCGGAAATATAAACCAGGTAAATAATTCAAAGGGGGAAGTCTACGGGATGTGTGCGCTATCAGGCTTGAGATAGCGCAATTTTTCTTGCATCTGCGGGAAAGAGTTAACCCTGCAATAGCCTAATCAGCAGCGAGCCGTTGTACATAGCGTCTTTTACCAGCGCCGCGCCGGCCATCGTCCCCTGGTTAGAGAACTGCGTGCTTTCCACCACGATCTTCTGGCTGTAGGCCGGAAGCGACTGCTGGTGAATGCAGGCCGATATTGCCGGGAACAATATATCCGCCGCCTGGCCAAGCGGCGAGCCGATGAGGATTTTTTGCGGATTAAATAAATTCACCATAATGGCGAGAATGCGCCCGACGTTGTTACCCACGCCGGTAATAATGTCCTTCGCCAGCAGATCGCCTTCCCGCGCGGCGGCACACAGGGATTCGACCGTCAGGGGCTGGCCGTGCAGCGAGGAGCTCATCGACTGGCTCAGCCGAACCTGCGCCAGCTCCAGCACGCTCTCCACGCTGGCAATGGTTTCCAGACACCCGTGATTGCCGCAGTAGCAGCGCTTGCCGTAGGGATCGACCTGCGTGTGGCCGATTTCGACCAGGCTGCTGCTTCCCGCATGGAGAAGCCGCCCGTCGGTAATGACGCCCGCCCCCACGTTGTGATCGATAACAACCTGAATCACGTCCCGCGCGCCGCGAGAGGCGCCGAACAGCGCTTCGGCCATCGTCCAGGCGCTGATGTCGTGCTGGATATAGACGGGCACGCCGGTATGGTTTCTCAGCGCCTCGCCCAGCGGCATCTCTTTTACGCCCTCATAAAACGGCATGCGGTGCACAATGCCGTTTTCGGTATCAATGATGCCCGGCAGGGTGATCGCAATGGCGGTTAAGCGCTCGAGGCGCTGCTGGTGGCGAATAAAGAACCGATCGATGTGGGTAATAATGGCGTCCAGCAGGGAGTGGCCGACGTCGAGCGGCAGGTCGAGCTGATCTTCCACCACCAGCTTGCTGCTCAGATCGCGCAGGGCGAGAAAAATTTCTCCCCGGCTGATGCGCATCGACAGGTAATGCCACGCTTCGGTCTCAACCACCAGCCCCACCGCCGGACGGCCGCGGCTGCCGGGCTCCTGAATTTCCGTTTCCTGCACCAGGTGCGCTTCCAGCATCTCGCGAACAATCTTGGTGATACTGGCGGGCGCCAGCTGCGCAAGACGCGAAAGATCGATACGCGAAACCGGGCCAAGCTGATCAATCAGGCGATACACCGCGCCCGCATTGGTTTGCTTGATCTGATCGATATGCCCTGGCTGACTATCAGCAACCACCTCGTACTCCCTTATTTTCGAGCTTCGAAATAAACTGTGGGCTATGGTGAAGCACTTCACCAGGCGTCGTCAAATTTTTACTTAGCCATGTGATTTGACGCACATTTTTGCTCACTTTTCCCTGAATTAACCGGCCTGCGACGCGCTAATCAGCTGGTTTTTAAAGCGCTGCGCAGCGTGGCTCTCCTCGCGATGCTTCGACCACACCAGCCACATTTCCGAGACGGCATCCTCTTCTGCAAGCGGGACCCAGCGCATCTCCTGCAATTGTACCCGCTTAAACGAGGCGGGAAGAATAGAAACGCCAAGCCCCGCCGAGACCAGGCCAATGATCGTCATCGCCTCTCCCACTTCCTGAGCGATAGAGGGCACAAGACCGTAGCGCCGCATCAGGCCAAGAATATCGTCATACAGGCCTGTGCCCACCTGCGGATCGAAAAAGACAAACGGCTCCTTCGCAAGCTCCGCCAGCGTGACGACTGGCCGCGCGGCGAGAGGATGATCGCGCGGGATCATCGCCATCAGCGGCTCGCGCAGGATGACCTGCCGCGCCAGAGAGTCCGGCAGCTGCGTATTGCGCATGAGCCCCAGGTCGAGCGCGCCGTCGTTCAGGGGGGCGATTTGCTCGCGGGTGTTTATCTCTCGCGTCTGAATGTGCACGTCCGGGTAATGGCGGCGGAACGACGAAAGGGTGTGCGACACGGCGCTAATAAACGGCGCCGAGGAGGTGAAGCCGATGCGCAGCTCGCCCGCCTCGCCCAGGTACAGGCGTTCCGCTCTGGCGGCAGCTTCCTCCACCATGGCGAGGATCTGGCGGCTGTCGGCAAGAAACTGCGCGCCCGCCGCCGTCAGGCTGACGCTGCGGTTGGTTCGCGCCAGCAGCCGCGCCCCAACCTGCTGTTCGAGGATCTGGATTTGCTGGCTAAGCGGAGGCTGAGAGATGTTAAGCCGGGCGGCGGCCCGGCCAAAATGCAGCTCTTCCGCCACGGCGACGAAGTAGCGTAAATGACGCAGCTCGATATTCATATTTTAAAAGTATCATTTGAGATTATTAATATATTAGACAGAATATTTACATTTTCATACCCTTAAGGCGTGGTCTTACCCGTCACCTGAATCACGGGGATGTTAAGCAAGGAAATTGTGTGAGTCGTACAACCTCCATTGATATCGCACCGGCAAGCGACGTCGATGATTTATCCGCCCCATCGCAGCCGGTTCAGTTTATAAAACGCGGTACCCCTCTGTTTATGCGCGTAACGCTGGCGCTCTTCTCGGCGGGACTGGCAACCTTTGCCCTGCTTTATTGCGTCCAGCCGATTCTGCCCGTGCTCTCCCACGAGTTCGGCGTATCCCCCGCCAGCAGCAGTATTTCGCTCTCGATTTCCACCGGCATGCTGGCCATCGGCCTGCTGTTTACCGGCCCGCTGTCCGATGCCATTGGCCGCAAGCCGGTGATGGTCACCGCTCTGATGCTGGCCTCCGTGTGTACGCTGCTTTCGACGATGATGACCAGCTGGCACGGCATCCTGCTGATGCGCGCGCTGATTGGGCTGTCGCTCAGCGGCGTGGCCGCCGTCGGGATGACCTACCTTAGCGAAGAGATCCACCCCAGCTTCGTGGCGTTTTCAATGGGGCTGTATATCAGCGGGAACTCGATCGGCGGGATGAGCGGACGCCTGCTGAGCGGGGTATTTACCGACTTCTTCACCTGGCGCATTGCGCTGGCGGTGATAGGCTGCTTTGCCCTCGCCTCGGCGCTAATGTTCTGGAAAATCCTGCCGGAGTCGCGGCATTTTCGCCCTACCTCCCTGCGCCCGAAAACGCTGTTTATCAACTTCCGCCTGCACTGGCGCGACAAAGGCCTGCCGCGGCTGTTCCTGATGGGCTTCCTGCTGATGGGCGCGTTCGTGACGCTCTTTAACTATATTGGCTACCGGCTGATGCTCTCGCCGTGGCACTTAAACCAGGCGGTTGTGGGGCTGCTTTCCGTGGCCTATCTCACCGGCACCTGGAGCTCGCCAAAAGCCGGGGCGATGACCGCGCGCTTTGGCCGCGGCCCGGTGATGCTGGTCTCCACGGCGGTGATGCTGCTTGGCCTGCTGCTGACGCTATTTTCTTCCCTGTGGCTCATTTTCGCGGGCATGCTGCTTTTCTCCGCCGGGTTCTTCGCCGCGCACTCCGTTGCCAGCAGTTGGATCGGCCCGCGCGCGCGCCGCGCGAAAGGCCAGGCCTCTTCACTGTATCTGTTCAGCTACTATCTCGGCTCCAGCATTGCCGGGACGGCAGGCGGCGTGTTCTGGCATCACTACGGCTGGAACGGCGTCGGCGGGTTTATTGCGCTGATGCTGTGTGCGGCGCTGCTGGTCGGTGCCAGCCTGCATAAACGTCTGCATTAACTTTCAGCCCTCTTCGTGTTTAAATCGAGCCGATGCTAATTTTTGTCATCGGCTGATTCAGACACGAGGACTTCATGAAAAACAACAGCTACCAGCAACTCACCCGCACCTTCCAGCGCCTCTCCCGCTTTTCGCACCTCTCCTCCATCGCCAGCTGGGACATGTTTACCATGATGCCGCCGGGCGGCAGCGCCGCGCGCGGTGAAGCGCTGGCCGAAATGAGCGTGCTTCAGCACCAGATCCTGACCGATAAACGGGTCGGTGAATGGCTGGAGGCGGCTGCAGAGGAAGATCTGAACGATATTGAGCAGGCCAACCTTCGCGAGATGACGCGCCATTACCAGCAGGCCTCGCTGCTGCCGGAAGCGCTGGTAGAGGCCAAATCGCTGGCGGGGAGTCGGTGCGAACACGCCTGGCGCACGCAGCGTCCGGCGAACGACTGGCAGGGCTTTTCTGCCAACCTGAAGGAGGTCGTCAAGCTGAGCCGCGAAGAGGCCCGCCTGCGCGCCGAGGCCAAAGGCTGCTCGCCTTACGATGCGCTGCTGGATATTTTTGAGCCGGACATGACCAGCGCCCGCCTCGATACGCTGTTTGCCGACATGAAAAGCTGGCTGCCGGAATTGCTGGCAAACGTTGTAGATAAGCAGGCCCAGCGGTCGTTCGTCCCCCCACAGGGGCCCTTCCCGACCGCCACCCAGCGCGAGCTGGGGCTGGAAGCCATGACGATGCTCGGCTTCGATTTTAACGGCGGGCGCCTGGACGTAAGCGCGCACCCCTTCTGCGGCGGCGTGCCGGAAGATGTACGCATCACCACCCGCTATGATGAAAATGAGCTGCTCAGCGCGCTGTTTGGCGTGATCCACGAAACGGGGCACGCCCGCTACGAGCAGAACCTGCCGCGCACCTGGGCCGGTCAGCCCGTTGCGCTGGCGCGCTCGACGGCAATTCATGAATCACAAAGCCTGTTCTTTGAGATGCAGCTCGGCCGCAGCGAGGCGTTCCTCAAGCATCTTCTCCCTGCCGTGCACGCCCGTTTCGGCAGCCAGGCGGCGTTCAGCGAGGAAAACTTCATCGCCTGGAACCAGCGCGTGAAGCCGGGCTATATCCGCGTAGATGCCGACGAGGTGAGCTACCCGGCGCACGTGGTATTGCGCTATGAGATTGAGCGCTCGCTCATTAATGGCGACATTGAGGTGGATGACATTCCGGCGCTCTGGGATGAGAAAATGCAGGCGTGGCTCGGGCTGTCGACGAAAGACAACTACCGAAACGGCTGCATGCAGGATATCCACTGGACCGACGGCGGCTTTGGCTACTTCCCGTCGTACACGCTGGGCGCGATGTACGCCGCGCAGCTGTTCAGCGCCGCCAAAAATGCCCTTCCCGGCCTGCAGGACGCTATCGCACAGGGGGATTTCTCCGCCCTGTTCGACTGGCTGCGCCAGAACATCTGGCAGCACGGCAGCCGCTTTAGCACCTCGCAGTTGATAACCCAGGCCACGGGGGAGGATCTCAACATCCGCTATTTCCGCGAACACTTGACCGCACGCTATCTGTAAGACCGCGCGCCGGGTTATTGCCCGGCGCTGTACATTCCGTTACACGCCGATACCAATCACTCACGGAAACCCCGAGTTTACAGGGATATAGTTCTTTCAACGGCCCCGCAGTGGGGTTACATGAAAAACCAAATTCGAGGGTATGAGAATGAATAAAGTATTAGCTCTGGTTGTTGCCGCTGCTATGGGTCTGTCCTCTGCTGCGTTTGCTGCTGAGACTACCGCAACCGCAACACCTGCTGCAGCGCCAGCGGCCACAACTACCGCGGCACCTGCAAAAGCGGTTCACCACAAGAAGCATCACAAAGCCGCAGCGAAAAAAGACGCCGCTGCTCCAGCGACCGCAGCGCCAACCGAACAGAAAGCGCAGGCGGCTAAAAAGCACCACAAGAAAGCCGCTAAACCGGCTGTAGAGCAGAAAGCCCAGGCCGCTAAAAAGCATCACAAAAAAGCCGCTAAGCCTGCTGCAGAGCAGAAAGCCCAGGCCGCTAAAAAGCACCACAAAGCAGCCGCTAAGCCTGCTGTAGCGCAGAAAGCTCAGGCTGCTAAAAAGCATCACAAAAAAGCAGTAAAACACGAAGCTGCTAAACCGGCTGCACAGCCAGCTGCGTAAGCGTACAGGCTGAACCGTGCCCTTCGGGGCACGTTGGTAAACCGGCGCTGAACCGGAAAAGGATCGGCGCCGTTTTTTTATCCGGAGGGCGTATGCTGCGACGCTATCGGTTTGAGTTCATTCTTATCGTGCTAATTTTATGCGCGATCATCGCCAGCCATTTTTATCTTTCATGAATGTAGCACGCTGATTTTACTCCCACTTTCGCGCCGTCCCGTCTATAGTATTTTCATAGGGTTCACTTTTAATAATCATAATTACCCCCACCAGAGTGTGATATGCGTAAATCTGTAGTGTTGTTACTGGGAACGTTGACTCTTTTTGCGGGCTTTTCACATGCGGATGACGGCGATGATGACGGCATCAGCGCGAAGGACGTAAAAACGCTTTTTTTCGGTCATGACGACCGCACGCGCGTTACCGATCCGACCCAGGCTCCCTGGGATGCGATTGGGCAGCTGGAAACCGCCAGCGGCAACCTCTGTACGGCCACGCTCATCACCCCTCAACTTGCGCTGACCGCAGGCCACTGTCTGCTCACGCCGCCAAACGGCAGGCCGGACAAAGCCGTTGCCCTGCGCTTCGTCTCGCAAAAAGGGATGTGGCGCTATGAGATCCACGGTATTGAAGGCCGGGTCGATCCTTCACTGGGTAAACGGCTAAAGCCTGACGGCGACGGCTGGATTGTGCCCCCGGGCGCGGCCTCGTGGGATTTTGGCCTGATCGTGCTGCGCTACCCGCCGTCCGGCATCACCCCGCTGCCGCTCTTTGACGGCGATAAAGCCGCGCTGACCGCCGCGCTAAAGGCCGCGGATCGCAAGGTCACGCAGTCGGGCTATCCGGTCGATCATCTGGACACGCTTTATACGCATACGGATTGTCTGGTCACCGGCTGGGCGCAGAACAGCGTACTGTCGCACCAGTGCGATACGCTGCCGGGCGATAGCGGTTCGCCGCTTATGTTGAAAACTGAAAATGGCTGGCAGCTGATTGGCGTTCAAAGCTCTGCCCCGGCGGCCAAGGACCGGTGGCGAGCCGATAACCGCGCGCTCTCGGTGACCGGTTTCCGCGACAGGCTCGAGGCGCTGGCTCAATAGCAGAATACAAAACGGGCAGCGAAATTCGCTGCCCGTTACGTGACGACCCGCTAATCAGGCGAGTTTTATCATGATCATGCCCGCCAGCAGCAGCACCAGGCCGATCCAGCCCTTGTTATTTAAACGCTGCCCGAACATCACCCAGCCCGCGGCCAGGGTTGCGGCGATACCAAATCCGCCCCACAGGGCGTATGCCACCGAAAGATCGATACCTTTAACCGCCTGCGACAGGGCGCTGAACGCGCCCAGCACCGCCGCAATCGACATCAGGCCATACATTTTACGACGAAAACCGTCTGAAAATTTCAAAAAGATATTCGCGACAATTTCCAGCACGATGGCCAGGGCCAGCCAGGCAGCGTGGATCCATTCAAACTGCTGCATGTGCGCTCTCCTTCTGCTGTTTCGTCGGTTTACGCGTACCCGATTTAATCAGCACGATGCCCGCGACCAGCGTGGTCAAGCCAGCAATTTTCATCGGCGATAACACTTCATCAAATATCATAACGCTAAAGAGGGTAATCAATAAAATACCGATACCTTCCCACAGGGCGTACGCCACGCCCAGCGCAATCTTCTTCACCGCGAAGGAGAGAAAAATATAGGAGAGTGAAATCATCACCAGCATTAAAATAAAGCCGGTGTTGCCGTCGCTGACGCTCGCCCATTTCATAGACAGCGTGCCTGTAATTTCAGCGACGATCGCCAGAGCTAATAAAATCCAGTAAAACATAGTCTTCTCCTGCTTGAGAATATTGTCCATCGTGGCTCGCTGCAGACAGCAAACCTAAAATTTGAAATACGATTGGTCAGCTAAGCGCATAGCGCCAGCTCAGGCAGAAGACGTGACTATAGCGCGTTGCGCCAGTGTTGCTCAGCAGAAAGGAGACTAAAAGAAGTAGAGAATACTGCGGTGTTGTTTGAAAAATAGGTCCTGAACAAATTGTCCATAAAATTACAATTATCCGCGTTGTTGCTTCTCGTCTTTGCGGATGAAAATTGTCCTCAGTAGTTGAACACGCGTAATTTGTACCACAAGCTAAGATTTTACTCAAAGCCTTTTCAATTCTTTACCCAGTTCGTTTGATTTTGGTTAGTTTATTGCGAGGTGGTTAGGCTCTATTATAAATAAAAAGTTTAATCAGGACATTCCATGGCCAAACCCATCATTACGCTGAACGGGCTGAAGATCGTTATTATGCTGGGCATGCTGGTGATCATTCTCACCGGCGTTCGCTTTGCCGCCGATATCATCGTGCCCTTCATTCTGGCGCTGTTTATTGCCGTGATCCTGAACCCGCTGGTGCAGCGCATGGTTCGCCTGCGCATCCCACGCGTGCTGGCGATTACGCTGCTTATCAGCATTATTATTTGCGCTATGGTGCTGCTGGTGGCGTACCTGGGCACCTCGCTGAACGAGCTGGCGCGCACCCTGCCGAAATACCGTTCATCGCTGGCGATCCCCCTGCTGCAGCTTGAACCCTGGCTGCAGCGCGCGGGCATTGAAATCTCCGTGGAGGAGCTGCTGAAGTATATCGATCCGAATGCCGCGATGACGCTCGTCACCGGCCTGCTGACGCAGCTTTCCAATGCGATGACGTCGATATTCCTGCTGTTTCTGACGGTGGTCTTTATGCTGCTGGAGGTGCCGCAGCTGCCCGCCAAGCTGCAGCAGATCATGGTCCGCCCCGTGGAAGGTATGGGAGCCATTCAGCGGGCGCTGGACAGCGTCTCTCGCTACCTGGTATTGAAAACGGCCATCAGCCTGGTGACGGGGCTTGTTGTCTGGGCAATGCTCGTCGCGCTGGACGTGCGCTTTGCGTTTGTCTGGGGGCTGCTGGCCTTCGCGCTCAACTATATCCCCAACATCGGTTCCGTGCTGGCAGCCATTCCGCCGATCCTCCAGGTGCTGGTGTTCAGCGGGTTTTACGATGCGCTTGTCCTGCTGGCAGGCTATCTGGCGATTAACCTCGTTTTCGGCAACATTCTGGAACCACGGATGATGGGGCGCGGCCTGGGGCTGTCCACGCTGGTGGTGTTCTTGTCGCTGATTTTCTGGGGCTGGCTGCTCGGCCCCGTCGGCATGCTGCTCTCCGTTCCGCTGACCATTATCGTGAAGATTGGCCTGGAGCAAACGGAAGGCGGGCAAAGCATCGCCATTCTGCTGAGCGACATGAGCCACAAATAGCGCCCGGGCTCAGCCCTCCATCGCCAGCATGGGCTTGCTGAGCCTTCCGGCCTCGCGGTATGCGCCCAGCGCCGCCCGCCATTCCGCCAGCGGGAACAGCGCCGCATCGCTGTACCGGCTGGCGCGAAGCTTAGGCCAGATCTGCATGAACTGCGCCTGCCAGGCCGGCGCGTCTAGCGCATCCAGGTAGTTGCGAATATGAAACCATTCCACGCGCGGCAACGCCTGGCGCTGGCGGAACGTCTGCCCTGAAAGCAGCCCGTAGCAGACAAAAATACCCTTCTCCGGCATGACGCTCAGGATGGCTTCTGCCAGGCTACCGCCGGTGGCGTCATACGTCACTTCCGCGCGCACGGCGGCCTCGCGAACGGCTGCCGCATCATCCTGCGCGATCGGGATAATCCCCATCGCGGCCAGCCTGTCGGCATGAATGGGGGAACGGTGAATGCCGTAGACCGCCAGCGCTCCCGCGTTCAGCGCCCACTGGCCGAGTAGGATAGCGCAGTCCGATCCGGCTGCGGTTAAAAGCACCGTTTTCCCCCGAGGAGAATAGCGCGTGAGCATCATCTGCGCGGCGAGCGGGTTGATATACGCGCGAGCGGCGAGCAGCGAATCCATCTCTGCCGGCACGGGAACCGCATACTCAGCCGGACAATCAACAACGCGCTGCCACGTACCCTCCCCCCGCAGCGGCAGGACGCGCCTGCCCAGCAGATGCGCGAACCCAGCGGGCGCGTCGGTGACAACGCCGATGCCTTCGTAACCGGCCACGGCGGGCAGCGGCGTCCGGTGGCGATACGCGCCGGTGATGGGGATCAGATCGGAGGCATTAACGGGAGCGAACAGCATGCGCACCCGAAGATGCCCTGCCAGCCGCGCCGCGGGGACAACGGATTCAGCCTGCAGAACGACGTCAGGCTCGCCGAAACGGCGATACTCAAGAGCAATATTTTCCATGGCGGTCACGCGGTGCATCTCACGTTAAGGATTTAATAGCCTGCGCATTGTAATCCACACCTCGTTGATTTGGCACGGCCAGCGCGCGGCGGCGATCGCTTCATCCCGCCCTCGCTTTGCGTTATTCTTACGCTTTCGTCCCGCGAAGGGACCCTTCGTCACAGGTAACATCGGCCATGGCCTTAATCCCAAGAAACTACGCGCAGCTTGAAAGCGGCTACCGTGAAAAAGCCTTAAAAATCTACCCGTGGGTATGCGGGCGCTGCTCGCGCGAGTTTGTTTACTCAAACCTTCGTGAACTCACGGTCCACCATATCGACCACGATCATACCAATAACCCGGCCGACGGCAGCAACTGGGAGCTGCTGTGCCTGTTCTGCCACGACCACGAGCACTCAAAGTACACGGAAGCCGACCAGTACGGCACCACCGTCGTGGCGGGTGAAGATGCGCAGAAGGACGTGGGCGCGGCTACGTACAATCCGTTTGCCGATTTAAAGTCGATGCTCAATAAGAAGTAATGCTGAACAGCACGCCAACTGCCCGTACCGCGGGTGCAGGCAGTTAGCGTGCTGCGTTATTTCGCTACCGGCAAATCCGCATACCGCGTCGTATACGCCGGAGAAAGCATTTCACGCTTCATTTTCCAGGCTTTCTCAATGCCCTGGCCGGCAAACCACACCTTGCCTTTCCCGGAATGATTCAGGCTGTCGATCACGTCCATTAATGCCGCGCTGTTGGCCTGCGGCTGCTGGGCATCGAACAAATTCAGCTGCGCGACGCCGCTGCTGAAAAAATCGGCCAGCATCACGCCCGCCTTCATGTAGCGATACCCATCGATCCATATGCGATCCAGCGCCGTCGTCGCGGCGCGGATAATATCGCGCGTGTCATTGGACGGGGTCATGAGTATCGTTGACGCCTGATTGCCGTAATAAACCTCATTGTCCGCATGCGGGCTGGTGCGTAAAAACACGCTGATGAGGCGGCAGTGCTGGCGTTCCCCGCGCAGCTTTTCCGCCGCGCGCTCCGCATACGCGCAGATGGCCTGGTGCATCTCAACGTATTCCGTAATGCGGTGCCCAAACGAGCGGCTACAGACGATCTGCTGTTTTGTGGGGGCAAACTCCTCCAGCCCCAGGCAGCACTCGCCGCGCAGCTCGCGGGCCGTGCGTTCCAGAACAACGTTGAAATGTTTTCTAAGAACCCATAGCGAGCTTGCTGCCAGATCCTGCGCCGTCGCGATCCCCATGGCGTTAAGCTTTTTCGTGATGCGCCGCCCTACGCCCCACACTTCCTCAACGGGGACGGCCGCCAGCAGCTTGCGCTGCCGTTCGGGGCAGGATAAATCGACAACGCCGCCCGTTGAAGGCCATTTTTTAGCCGCGAAGTTCGCCAGCTTTGCCAGGGTTTTCGTTGGGGCAATGCCCACGCCCACCGTCAAACCGGTGTTTTTATAGACGCTATCGCGCATTTGATGCCCAAATGCCTCCAGCGACATACAGTTGTTAACGCCCGATACGCTGACGAAGGCCTCATCGATGGAGTAAATCTCAATTGCCGGGGCCATATCCGTCAGCGTTTGCATCACGCGGCTGCTGAGATCGGCATACAGCGCATAGTTCGAGCTAAACACGTAAACCTGTACCGGATAGCCCTTCTCTTTGAATTTAAAATAGGGTTCTCCCATTTTGATGCCGAGCCGTTTAGCCTCCCGCGAAAGCGAAATGATGCAGCCGTCGTTATTGGAAACCACCACCACCGGCTTCCCTTTCAGGTCCGGTCGAAAAACCGTCTCGCAGGACGCGTAAAAGCTATTGACGTCAACCAGCGCGAACATGTTTATACGTTTTAAGCGTGTGGGTGACGACGCCGAAGATCTGTAGCTCCTCCTCGGACTGAAAGACAATCGGCCTATAGCCGGGATTGTGCGGCACCAGGCGAAGCGCGGGGCGCGTTTGCAGCTCCTTTACCGTGAACTCTCCGCCGACCGACGCCACGATGATGTCGCCATGCACGGCATCCAGCGATCGATCGACCACCAGCAGATCGCCGTCGCCGATCCCCGCCCCAATCATTGAGTCTCCGCTCACCTTCACAAAATAGGTCGCGCTGGGGTGTCTGACCACCAGCCGGTTAAGGTCGAGACGCTCCTCCACATAGTCCTGCGCAGGGCTAGGGAAGCCGCAGGGAACGCGCTCGACGAACAGCGGCAGTTCCACGTTTTGCCCGGAATGATAAGAAATGAGAGTGCTCATAAATGCCCTATTCACCATTTACTGTATTTATATACAGTATTACGGATCCTGGACAGCGATCAAGCCGCTTTCTGGGGGATTAAGCCAAACGCATTGAAGTGCGGGGGTTTTAATTTCGACAGGGCAAATCGTTTGGTCAGTTATTCAACAATCACCTTCACCCTGGGCTTCGACAGCAAAATGTGTATCAAACCGGCAAAGGGAACGGGCTTAAAGAAATAGTATCCCTGCTGGAAGGTAATGTTATTTCGGTTGAGGTAGTCAAGCTGGGCGCGGGTTTCCACGCCTTCGGCGACGATGCTGATAGAGAGCTTTCGCGCCAGATCCAGCACGCAATCGAGAATGCGGGTGGATTCATCGTGCTCATTTACCCTGCTCACAAAGCTGCGATCGATTTTGATGTAGTCAATGTGCAGATCGTGCAGATAAGAGAGCCCGGAATAACCGGTGCCAAAATCATCCAGCGCGATGGCGAAACCGTTCTCATGCAGCGCGTTCAGCGTCTGGACAAGATGTTCGTCAACGTTCAACGGCTCGCGTTCCGTCACCTCAACCACCAGGTTTAAATCCTTCCTGCTGAAACTGTTTTTGTAGTCAAGACAGTCATTTACAAAGGTAGGTAAGGTGATATGCGACGCGCTAAAGTTAATCCCGACGTGAAAACCTTCAGGCAGCTTGCTGGAAATCGCGTTCATGTGGGCAACAACCTGCGCCATCAGGCTCTTCGTTAGCGGCACAATCAGGCCGGATTTTTCAGCAATCGGAATAAACGACGCTGGGGAAATATAGCCCGCTTTAGGGTGCTTCCACCTGGCCAGCACCTCCACGCCCCGCAGCGTGCCTTCCCTTCCGTTGACGACGGGCTGATAAAACGGAACGATTTCCCCTTTTGCAATCGCGCGGCGAAGCGACTCCTCGGGAAGCGTATTTTTGTTCAGGTATTTGTAGACAACATAGGCAGAGAGGCAGGCGATAAGCAGCAGAAAGAGCAGGATGCCGCCCCCCTGCCTGACCAGCCTCTGTACGCTCAGCATCGGAGGGTGATTGTATTCAATGCTGTACGGGTCGCCCGCAGCCGCTACGCGGCCCACGCCCGGTGCTGGCGCTAGTTCCGTCGACACGTTGCCCGACGCGTCCATAACGCTGTGGCCCACCCGTAGCGTATAGGCCACGCCTTTGAGGGGAATATCCAGCGCCTCCTGAATATGGCGATCGCCGATGGTGGCCACAATCCGGTTGCCATCAGCATGGGTCTGATAAAGCAGAACCGGCGCGCCGTTTACCACCTTTTCCGTGGGCAACAGCAGCAGCGGTGCGTCCGGCAAGTCGGCTACGTTCGTCAGCAGCACGCGGTTGCCGGACAGCGACGAGCACGCTACTTTCCCTTGCTGGAGAATGAAAATCGTCCGCAGATGTGGCTGCAGCGCGGCCTCGGCGCCGAGCTGGAATTGCCCGTCCTGGCCGCATCCCTTTTGCGCAATGCCCCTCGCCGCGCGGGTGGCAAGACGCGCTTCGCCAAGAATCGCGTCCATATTTTTGACGGCAAACCGCGCGCCGGCCAAGCCGTCTGCCCGCGCTGAATACCATAGCTGGGCGTTGAGAATAAAAAAGCCAAACACCAGAACGGCGACGGCTGCGGCGAGCGGGATCAGGACATTGCGCATGGATGGCGCTTCCGTGTTTTACAGTGCGAATACAGAGAGCATGGCCGACAACGTTAAAAATAACCATGCTCTTTATTACAGATTTGCCGACGGGCATTTAGCAGGTAAACGCGTTTTCCTTCGCCAGGAAGAAAGGCCGTAAATACGCCACCGTATTGGACAATGGAATAACGTCGTCACTCAATTGAATCTTAAGCACGTCGCGAATGTAGCGCCTGCGGGTATCGATGCGCGCCCAGAGTTCAGGATAATCACGCCGGATCTCGGCCTGAAGATCGCGATCCGCCAGGGCGATGCTCTCCTCCGCGCTGGTCCCGGAATAGCCCTTCACGGAAGGAATGATATCGATTTGCAGGATCATGCCGCTTTTCAGGGTTTGTACGGAGCGGTCAAAAATGGGGGATGACATCCACTCTTCGTCCGCGCTGAGATGGCCCGGATTAAGGTGCCAGCCGTATATTTCTTTCGGCAGTACGGTCTCAATCAGCGAATATATCTCTCCACCCGTCATGCCGATGCGGATATTTTCAAGCCAGGCGACGACGGCCGCAAAATAGGGTTTGGCGACGCGGTCGAGATAATCTTTCTGGGTCTCCGGCAGCTCGCTTTCATCGGCAATGACAAACCCGGTGCGGCTGGATAATCCGCCCTTAAATCCGGTCGTCATCGAAAGCGGCTCGCCGCGCCGTATCGGCCTGTGCGTCGGGTACAGGTTGGCTTTTTCAAAGCGCGGCCCGCCGGCGGCAATGGTCACGACCGAATGATATTGCCCTTCCGCCGCAAGCGCGGCGCCGAGATCGGCCTCGCGAATGCCCGGAACCACCGCGTTCATGGCGTTAAGCATGCAGGTCGAGGCAAGATTCGCGCCGTATTCGTAGTGGGCAATTTCGTTGGCATTATTAGTCGTGCGCGCGCCGATATCACCGTCAATAAAAAGAGGCGTCGCGTTTTCAAGGACGGCAGTTTCTGAAACGCTGCGGCGAATAGCGTCGACAATAAAATAAGGCAGATCGAAAAGCTGCTTATTATTCGCACGCGCAGAGGTAAACATTTTCCAGCCGACTAGCCCAACGCGATGTATTGTTTGCAAGCCCGTTTCCCGCAGCAGCGTTTCCAGCGGTAAATCATTTTCCATCGGCTGGTTAGGCAAAGAAAAATAAGGGCTGTGCTTCAGCGTAACCGGAATACGGCAGTGTGCGGCCATCTTCAGATTTTCATTGCCGAGAATAACGGTCGCCTCTCCGCTTTTCTTAAGCATTAACAGCCCCTCTTCAAAGCGGGGAATAAAACCGGTCAGGTATTCAAAATTCGCGCCGTGCTCCTTATCGGCATAAATCATCAGCGCGTCAAATTCTTCGGCCGCCATTCGGGCAAGAATAGCGTCTTTTCGCGCCTGAAGGGTCCCGTCCGTGAGCGGAACGGGCGCCGCGTCGGAGAATCCGCGCGGCGCGATCGTCGCCTGAAGCTTTACTGCCTTAAAGTCCATATTTACTCCACCAGTGCGTTTAGCGTGTCGAGGGCTTCCTGAGGTAAAACAAGTTCCGCCGCCGCCAGGTTTTGCCGCAGATGCGCCACGGAAGACGTTCCAGGGATGAGCAGAATATTCGGCGAGCGCTGGAGCAGCCAGGCCAGCGCGACCTGCATCGCCGTCGCGCCCAGCGAATCGGCGACGGCCTGTAGCCCGGATGATTGCAGCGGCGTGAAGCCGCCCAGCGGGAAGAACGGCACGTACGCAATGCCCTGCTGCGCAAGGGAGTCGATCAGCGCATCGTCACCGCGGTTCACAATGTTGTACATGTTCTGCACGCAGACCACGGACACCGTCTTCTGCGCTTCGGCCACCTGCGCGGCGGTTACGTTGCTCAGGCCGATGTGGCGGACCAGCCCCTGCTGCTGTAGCTCCGCCAGCGCGGCGAGCGGCTCGGCAATCGATCCCTCCGCCGGACCGTGTGCGCTAAACATGATCCGCAGGTTAACCACGTCCAGGACGTCGAGCTGCAGATTGCGCAGGTTGTCATGCACGGCCTGCGTCAGCTCCTGCGCGGAAAACGCCGGCAGCCAGGCGGCATCGGCACCGCGCCGCGCGCCGATTTTCGTCACAATTGTCAGATCGTCCCGGTAAGGATGGAGCGCCTCGCGAATAAGCTGGTTGATCACGTGCGGGCCGTAAAAATCACTGGTATCGATATGGTTCACGCCCAGCGCCACCGCTTCACGAAGCACCTCCAGCGCCGCGTTTTTATCCTTCGGCGGGCCAAAAACGCCGGGCCCGGCCAGCTGCATTGCGCCATAGCCAAGTCGCTTAACGGTGCGCGTGCCTAACGTCCAGGTTCCGCTTTGATCGATGCTGCTCATCGTGACCTTCCTCATTAAAAAATTCGGGTTTACAAGAGGTTCCGTGACGGAACCATTAGTTAAGCAATAGTTAAATTAAAGTTTAATTTCGCTACGACGATAGTAGTTAGGTAACCCCAGCCAATATAACGGACGTAACCCATGCTAAAAAATCTGCACGTGATTACCGGAATTATTTTTGCTCTCACCATATTCTGTCTGCTGCAAGTTGTCACGGGCGGGTTGTTCTATTCCGCCGTCAACAATGACCGACATAACTTCCAGAACTCCGGGGTGCTGAACGCACAGCAGGAGAGCCTAAGCGACAGCGTTAACACGCTGGTGAAAACCCGCGTCACCGTCACCCGCGTGGCGATTCGCTATCTGAAAAACCAGCGCGATCCGGCGTCCCTGGAGGCCATCAATAAACTGCTGGGCACGGCCAGCGATTCTCTGACCAAAGCGGAAGCCTATTACGGCGCCTGGCAAAAAATGCCGCAGGTGAACGGCCAAAACGCGGCGCTCACGCAGGAGATGCAGAAATCCTGGAGCCAGATGCATGAGGTGATGCGCCTGTCGATTGAGTACCTGCGTGCGGATAACTACCAGGCCTACGGTGACCTCGACGCCCAGCAGGCGCAGGATAATATGGAGACGGTCTACACCCGCTGGCGCGCGGAAAACAATACCCTGCTTAAGGCTGCCGCCGAAGAAAACCAGAGCAGCTTTACCCAGATGCAGTGGACGCTTGCGGGCATTTTCCTTGCCGTTATCGCCGTGCTGGTCGTGATCTGGCAGGGCCTGCAGCATCTGCTGTTAAGGCCGCTTAAAACCATTATGGACCATATTCGCACCATCGCGGGCGGTGATTTGACCCGCACCATTCCCCTCTCCGGCCATAACGAAATGGGCCAGCTGGCCGCCGGGCTGGACGAGATGCAGCAGTCGCTGGTGAGCACGGTGAGCGCGGTGCGCGGCAGCACCGACGCAATCTATACCGGTGCAGGTGAAATTGCGGCGGGCAGCAACGATCTCTCCGCCCGTACCGAACAGCAGGCCGCGTCGCTCGAGGAGACCGCAGCCAGCATGGAAGAGCTGACCGCCACGGTCAAACAGAACTCCGATAACGCGCGCCAGGCCACGCTGCTGGCCAAGAACGCCTCCGATACCGCCGCGCGCGGCGGCCGCGTGGTGGATAACGTCGTGCGCACGATGACCGAAATCGCCGACAGTTCGCAGCAAATCGCCCACATCACCGGCGTGATCGACAGCATCGCCTTCCAGACCAATATCCTGGCGCTTAACGCCGCCGTGGAGGCCGCCCGCGCCGGAGAACAGGGCCGCGGATTCGCCGTGGTGGCGGGCGAAGTACGCACGCTGGCAAGCCGCAGCGCGCAGGCGGCAAAAGAGATCAAAGGGCTGATTGAGAACTCCGTGAACCGGGTCAATACCGGCTCTGAGCAGGTCAGCGAGGCGGGCGATACGATGAAAGAGATCGTCGCTGCCGTCACCCGCGTGACCGATATTATGGGGGAAATTTCATCCGCGTCCGACGAGCAGAGCCGCGGAATTGAGCAGGTGAGCCTGGCGGTATCGCAGATGGACAGCGTCACCCAGCAGAACGCCGCGCTGGTGCAGGAATCCGCTACGGCCGCGGCCGCGCTGGAAGATCAGTCCGAGCAGCTGCGCCAGGCCGTGGCGGCGTTTCGCCTGAACGTGCAGGAAAACGCCGCGGTTCCACGCGCCGCAGCCATTAAAACGCCGCAGCTCCTGCGACCGGCAACCGCCAGCGCGGGCACGGGCGATAGCCACTGGGAAACGTTCTGAATGAAAGCGCGGGCGAGTAAAATCGCCCGCGTTTATCAGGAGGCTAGCGGCTGCGCTTGGCGTGCCGCTCCCAGTTCTCCTGCTTAGCCTCATCTGATTTACGCAGCGATACGTAGCACGCCCCGCTGCCGCCGTGATGCGGCAGCGCCACGCAAAACGCCTGCACGTCGTCAAACTCCGCAAGCCAGCGCGCCAGATAGCTGCGCACCACGTTAGGATGGGAATATTGCTCACGCCCTTTACCGTGAACAATCACCAGATTGCGTAGCCCGTCGCGGACTGCCTGGCGGATAAAGGAAAACAGCATCTGCCGGCACTGCTCAACGGGCTGGCGTAACAGGTTCAGGCTGGCCTGGCGGGAGTATTTACCTGCGCGGAGCTTATCAATAACCCCCTGCTGTACCCCCTCTCGCTGAAACGCCAGCGGCTCGTCAAGCGGCAGCAGTTCCAGAAAACCCAGGGTCAGGAAGTTATCCAACTGCTCGGTGTCGATCTCCTGGCGAGGACGCGCGTTGCGGCCCGGCTGCCAGTGGACATCCGCGCAGCGCTTCAGGGGCTGGACATCTTCCATGGCGTCAAGAAAAAGGGATTTGTCGTCAGGGTTCATGGAAATCCTCCGGCTACATCTGAGCCTGTACTATACCCGCGCCCGATGCATGTCTCAATGACCGGGAAGATCGTAATATAAGTAATATTAATAAATAATTACCGAGAGAATATATCAAATAAGCAAACGAAAAGATTAAACGTTCCTTAATTAAAATTTCAGCATCGATAAAATATAAAATTTAAGTTAAAAATACGTGAAATCAATCACTCAATTTACTTTCTTTTTGGCGATTAACTGTTATAACTCATTATACCTGCCTGATGGACAAAACTCGCGGGATATGCGAAAGGATATACTGCTGTGTGTTCTATAGGGTCTGTTTGATGTCGACAGGCTCTATTTTTTTATTGTCTGGTTCTGACTTATTTCCCCTCTCAATATTACCCCAGAATTAACATCCACTTATTTAAAGAGAATGCGTCTTACCATTTCAGAGTATGGCTGAAAACGCCGCTGGCGTGATATTGTGTCGATCTGCCGACAGGATCGCGAAGCGCGCCAGGCTCGAACACATAGGATAAGAGGATGCTGAGATTACTCGAAGATAAAATCGACACCCCGCTTGGGCCGCTGTGGGTGCTCGCGGACGAGCAGTTCAATCTGCGCGCCGTCGAATGGGAAGAGCATAGCGACCGCATGGTGGAGTTACTCAACATTCATTATCGCGCTCAGGGTTACGAACGCATTGGCGCGACTAACCCCGGCGGGCTGAGCGATAAGCTTACGGCTTACTTTGAAGGCGATCTTGGCATCATCAATGAATTGCCCACCGCGACGGGAGGAACGCCTTTCCAGCGCGAAGTCTGGCAGGCGCTGCGCGCGATCCCCTGTGGACACGTCATGCACTACGGCCAGCTCGCGGAGCAGCTTGGGCGCGCAGGCGCCGCGCGCGCGGTGGGCGCGGCGAATGGCTCTAACCCCGTCAGCATTGTCGTCCCCTGCCACCGCGTGATTGGCCGCAACGGCACCATGACGGGCTATGCCGGCGGCGTGCAGCGCAAGGAGTGGTTGCTGCGCCATGAAGGGTATCTTTTGCTCTAAATGCCAGGCTTTTAGTGCTTAATTTTCTTCCGGTTAGGCTAAAAATCCTTATTAAATCTGTGGAATATCAAAGAGATGGCAACACGTTGCCCTCTCTTGTCTTTATTGGCGGTTTGCCAGGCTTACGTACTTACCAAAAAGATGTTAAAATTGACCAATATCAATTAAGGCTTGAGCAAACCTATGATCCCGGAAAAGCGAATTATACGACGCATTCAGTCTGGCGGTTGTGCTATCCATTGCCAGGATTGCAGCATCAGCCAGCTCTGTATCCCGTTTACCCTGAATGAGCATGAGCTCGATCAGCTTGATAATATTATCGAGCGCAAGAAGCCTATTCAGAAAGGGCAGACGCTGTTTAAGGCGGGAGACGAACTTAAATCGCTCTATGCTATCCGTTCTGGCACCATTAAAAGCTACACCATCACCGAACAGGGCGATGAGCAGATCACCGGCTTCCACCTCGCGGGCGATCTGGTCGGCTTTGACGCTATCGGTACGGGGCACCACCCGAGCTTCGCTCAGGCGCTGGAAACCTCAATGGTCTGCGAAATCCCGTTCGAAACGCTGGACGACCTGTCCGGTAAAATGCCTAACCTGCGTCAGCAGATGATGCGCCTGATGAGCGGCGAGATCAAAGGCGATCAGGACATGATCCTGCTGCTGTCCAAAAAGAACGCGGAAGAGCGTCTGGCTGCCTTTATCTATAACCTCTCCCGCCGTTTCGCGGAGCGTGGTTTCTCCCCGCGCGAATTCCGCCTGACCATGACGCGTGGCGATATCGGTAACTATCTGGGCCTGACGGTTGAAACCATCAGCCGCCTGCTGGGACGTTTCCAGAAAAGCGGTATGCTGGCCGTAAAAGGTAAGTACATCACCATTGAAAACGGTGAAGCGCTGGCGATCCTCGCCGGTCACGCTCGCAACGTGGCCTAACGCTCCCCGCACCGCCGATGCCAGATCGATAAATTTTCGTAATTATTGATCTGGCAAACTTCTCCCCCCTGTTTCATTCAACATATATAGGTTACTCTTTGAATTACAGACTGTGGTGACAGTTGTAAGGAGACCTGTATGGCAAAGTATCAAAACATGCTGGTGGCCATCGATCCTAACCAGGACGATCAACCCGCATTACGGCGTGCTGTGTATTTACATCAACGGATTGGTGGCAAAATCAAAGCGTTTTTGCCGATCTATGACTTCTCATACGAAATGACCACCCTTCTGTCGCCTGACGAGCGCACCGCAATGCGTCAGGGCGTGATCGGTCAACGTACCGCGTGGATCCGCGAGCAGGCGAAATATTACCTGGAAGCGGGCGTCCCTATTGAGATCAAAGTTGTCTGGCACAACAGACCTTTCGAAGCCATCATTCAGGAAGTCATCTCCGGCGAACACGACCTGCTGCTGAAAATGGCGCACCAGCACGACAAGCTGGAGTCCGTTATCTTCACCCCAACCGACTGGCACCTGCTGCGCAAATGCCCGTGCCCGGTGTGGATGGTTAAAGACCAGCCGTGGCCGGAAGGCGGAAAAGCGGTCGTTGCCGTCAACCTGGCAAGCGAAGAGGATTATCACAATTCGCTGAACGAGAAGCTGGTGAAGGAGACCATTCAGCTTGCCGATCAGGTTAACCACACCGAAGTGCATCTTGTCGGCGCGTATCCGGTAACGCCTATCAACATCGCTATCGAACTTCCGGAGTTTGACCCCAGCGTTTATAACGACGCCATTCGCGGCCAGCACCTGCTGGCGATGAAAGCGCTGCGCCAGAAGTTCAGCATCGATGAAAAAATGACGCACGTGGAAAAAGGCTTGCCTGAAGAAGTGATCCCGGATCTGGCAGAGCATCTGCAGGCGGGGATTGTGGTGCTCGGCACCGTGGGGCGTACCGGCATTTCAGCCGCGTTCCTGGGCAATACCGCAGAACAGGTGATCGACCACCTGCGCTGTGACCTGCTGGTCATCAAGCCGGATCAGTACCAGACGCCGGTTGAGCTGGACGACGACGAAGACGATTAATCCGTAAGATGAAAAAAAACCGTCGGGATACCGGCGGTTTTTTTTTGCCGGGTGGCACCTTCGCCTTACCCGGCCTACGGATTGCCAGGCCCGGTAAGCTTGCGCCACCGGGCTTTACCCTGTCAGAGTGATTTCAAAATCGCATCCACGCTGGCCTTGGCGTCGCCAAACAGCATGTGGGTGTTCTCCTTGAAGAACAGCGGGTTCTGAACGCCTGCGTAGCCGGTATTCATCGAACGTTTGAAGACAATCACGTTCTGCGCCTTCCACACTTCCAGCACCGGCATTCCGGCGATTGGGCTGCGCGGATCGTCCTGCGCCGCCGGGTTCACGGTGTCGTTAGCACCGATAACCAGCACGGTGTCGGTATCGGAGAAATCATCGTTGATTTCGTCCATCTCCAGCACGATGTCGTAAGGCACTTTCGCTTCCGCCAGCAGCACGTTCATGTGGCCCGGCAGACGCCCCGCAACCGGGTGAATACCGAAGCGCACCTTGATGCCGCGAGCGCGCAGCTTCTCGGTGATTTCCGCCACTGGATATTGCGCCTGCGCCACCGCCATGCCGTAGCCTGGGGTGATGATGACCGTGTGCGAGTTTTTCAGCATTTCCGCCGTCTCTTCCGCGCTGATTTCGCGGTGCTCGCCCGCTTCCTCATCGGAACCGGTAGATGAGCCGTCGGTACCAAAACCGCCCGCAATGACGCTGATAAACGAGCGGTTCATCGCCTTACACATGATGTAGGACAGAATCGCACCGGAGGAACCGACCAGCGCACCGGTCACGATCAGCAGGTCGTTGCTCAGCATAAAGCCTGCCGCCGCGGCCGCCCAGCCGGAGTAGGAGTTCAGCATGGATACCACAACCGGCATATCCGCCCCGCCGATCGAGGCGACCAGATGCCAGCCAAACGCCAGCGCGATGATGGTCATCACCAGCAGGGCAAGAACCTGCAGGCCCACGCTTTCGGTACGCACGAAGATCACCATCAGCAGGAAAGAGACCACCAGCGCCGCCAGGTTCAGCTTGTGGCGGTTAGGCAGCATCAGCGGTTTAGACGAAATCTTACCGCGCAGCTTGCCGAAGGCCACAATCGACCCGGTGAAGGTCACCGCACCGATGAAGATGCCGAGGAACACTTCCGTCAGGTGGATGTTCACCAGGATCGGCTCCATGCCCGGTTCGTGGTACAGGTAGCTGTTAAAGCCCACCAGCACTGCAGCCAGGCCCACGAAGCTGTGCAGGATCGCCACCAGCTCCGGCATCTCGGTCATCTCAACGCGTTTTGCCAGGCGAATACCAATCGCACCGCCGATGATCATCGCCACCAGGATCCACGCCACGTTGCCGGTGTCCGGCCCGAAGATGGTGGCAATCAGCGCAATCGCCATCCCGGCGATACCAAAGTTATTTCCCTGCTGAGACGTTTCGTGTTTGGAAAGCCCCGCCAGGCTGAAAATAAACAGGATTGCAGCCACAATGTATGCGGCCGTCACTAATCCTCCAGACATATGCTACCCCTTAGCCTTTACGAAACATTTTCAGCATGCGCTGAGTCACGGTGAAACCACCGAATATATTGATACTGGCGATCAGCACCGCGATGAAGCTCAGGAAGCTGATCCAGCCGCCGTGACCAATTTGCAGCAGCGCCCCCACCACGATAATGCCGGAGATGGCGTTGGTGACCGACATCAGCGGCGTATGCAGCGCATGGGAAACGTTCCACACAACGTAGTAACCCACCACGCAGGAGAGCGCGAAGACGGTGAAGTGGCCGAGGAATTCTTTCGGCGCCACGTCTGCCAGCCAGCCAAACAGGACGATGACCAACGCCATGATGGCGTATTTGCGCCATGGAGAAGCCGGTTTTGCCGGTTCTTTGGGTTCTGGCGCGGCTTTCGGTGCCGCCTGAGGCTGCGCGGAAACCTGAATCGGCGGCGCAGGCCAGGTGATTTCGCCCTCGCGCACGACCGTTACGCCGCGCACGACCACGTCGTCAAAATCAACGGTAATGTTGCCGTCTTTTTCTTTGCACAGCAGCTTAAGCAGGTTGACGAGGTTGGTGCCGTACAGCTGGGAGGATTGCGTAGGCAGACGGCCCGGCAGATCGGTATAGCCGATGACCTTCACGCCGTTGGTGGTGGTGGTCACCTGGTTCGGCACGGTGTACTCACAGTTGCCGCCGTTCTGCGCGGCCAAATCGACAATGACGCTGCCCGGCTGCATGGAATCCACCATTTCGCGGGTGATCAGCGTCGGTGCCGGTTTGCCCGGAATAAGCGCCGTGGTAACGATAATATCGACCTCTTTCGCCTGCGCGGCGAAAAGCGCCATTTCCGCTTTGATGAATGCCTCAGACATCACCTTCGCGTAGCCGTCGCCGCTGCCCGCCTCTTCCTTGAAGTCCAGCTCAAGGAACTCGGCGCCCATACTTTGTACCTGCTCCTTCACTTCAGGGCGGGTATCAAAGGCGCGAACGATCGCCCCCAGGCTGTTCGCCGCGCCGATGGCGGCAAGGCCGGCCACGCCGGCGCCAATCACCATCACTTTCGCCGGGGGAACTTTGCCCGCGGCAGTGATCTGACCGGTAAAGAAGCGGCCAAACTCGTGTGCCGCCTCGACGATCGCGCGGTAGCCGGCGATGTTAGCCATCGAGCTTAAGGCATCCAGCGACTGCGCGCGCGAAATACGCGGCACGGAGTCCATCGCCATCACGGTCACGCCGCGCGCCGCCAGTTTTTCCATCAGCTCAGGATTCTGGGCAGGCCAGATGAAGCTTACCAGCGTGGTGCCTGCGTTCAGCAGGGCAATCTCACTCTCTTCCGGCGCGTTCACCTTTAATATGACCGGTGATTGCCACACCTCAGCACCGTCCACTATTTCCGCGCCAGCCTGAATAAAGGCTTCATCGTCGAAGCTCGCCAGCTTGCCCGCGCCGCTTTCAATCGCGACGGTAAAACCCAGTTTACGCAGTTGCTCCACCGTTTTCGGCGTGGCCGCTACGCGGGTCTCATTGGCAAACCGTTCTTTTGGTACCCCAATACGCATAGTTTTCCCTTCCATCGGTTATTGATGATGGTTTGTCGATAAATGCCCGCGGTCCGTGTCATTTTTCGCGCTATTGACAGCCGCGAAGAATGATAAACCCCGGAAAATAAAACAGTAACAAACTTTCTATAACCTACTGAAAATACCGCCTGCGATCTACCGCCTGAAAACACTATTTCTTACTTTATCTGTGAAAAATAGGCGATCGGCGTCGCTGACAGCGATATTTACCTTTAAATCATTGCCAGAACCGATAAATCGCGCAAGCGAAGCGGTAAAAACATGATATAGCCCCATAACAGAACAACTCATTAACATTAAATTAACTTGTAAAAGTCATATGCTTTATCAGTTTTACTTGTCAAACGTCTGTTTTTTCAACATATGAGCAAATGTTATCGAATCGCATCACGCCATGGGCACGGGGTGTGAAAAATGGCGCAGACAGCAATAGGATTTAAATGCCATAATCGAGGCCGTTTTCAAATTAACAACAATACCAGTACATGGTTTGCGCAAGGCGAAGGACTATTTTTATGAAGCTTAAGAACACACTCCTGGCGTCCGCTCTTCTTTCTGCGACCGCCCTGTCTGCGAATGCCGCGACAGAGTTAACGCCGGAGCAAGCGGCAGCGTTAAAACCTTTTGACCAGACGGTCATTGTGGGTCGTTACAACTCCATTGGTGACGCGGTTAACGCGGCATCCAAAGCCGCCGATAAAAACGGCGCTGCCTCATTCTACGTGCTCGATCAATCCGATCAGGGCAACAGCGGCAACCAGCGCGTGACGATTGCGCTGTATAAAGAAAATGCGCCGTCGGCCGATGAGCCAAAAAACCGCGTGATTAACGGTATCGTTGAACTGCCTAAAGATCAGGCTATTGCCCTGGAGCCGTACGACACCGTGACCGTTCAGGGTTTCTACCGCAGCCAGCCGGAAGTCAATGACGTCATCACCAAGGCCGCGAAGGCGAAAGGCGCTTACTCCTTCTACATCGTGCGTCAGGTTGATGCTAACCAGGGCGGCAACCAGCGTATTACCGCATTTATCTATAAAAAAGATGCGAAAAAACGCGTGCTGCAAAGCCCGGACGCTATCCCTGCTGATTCCGACGCGGGCCGCGCGGCGTTAGCGAAAGGCGGTGAAGAAGCGAAGAAAGTTGAAATTCCAGGCGTCGCCACCACGGCGTCACCGAGCGCTGAAGTGGGCCGCTTCTTTGAAACGCAAACCACCAAAGGTGGCCGTTACACCGTCACGCTACCGGACGGCACCAAAGTTGAAGAGCTGAACAACGCCACTGCTGCGCAGATGGTCCCGTTCGACAGCATCAAGTTTACCGGCAACTACGGCAACGGAACGGAAGTGTCTTATCAGGTTGCCAAGCGTGCGGCGAAGAAAGGCGCGAAGTATTACCACATTACCCGCCAGTGGCAGGAACGCGGTAACAACATGACCATCAGCGCCGACCTGTACAAATAACGAGTCGTTTACTTCAGGGGTAGCGCTATGCTGCCCCTTTTTTTGTCACTTTTATGTGAATTTCTGTTGCACATCATTGCATGCCTTCACGACTCTCCGTAAAATTCCGCGCCTTAGTGTGATCCACCATTTTTATGCGCCTGTGCGAAATAATTATTCTGGATTTCGACCTTTCATAACAGGAAGCCAATGGAAAAGAAACTTGGCCTGAGTGCTTTGACTGCACTCGTTTTAAGCTCAATGCTGGGCGCGGGCGTATTCAGTTTGCCGCAGAACATGGCGGCGGTCGCCAGCCCTGCCGCGCTGCTGATTGGCTGGGGCATTACCGGCGTGGGGATCCTGCTGCTGGCCTTTGCGATGCTGCTGTTAACGCGCATTCGCCCCGATCTTGACGGCGGCATTTTCACCTACGCGCGCGCGGGCTTCGGCGAGCTGATTGGCTTCTGCTCCGCCTGGGGCTACTGGCTGTGTGCGGTGATCGCCAACGTATCGTATCTGGTGATCGTCTTCTCGGCGCTCAGTTTCTTTACCGACACGCCCGAGCTGCGTATTTTCGGCGACGGTAACACCTGGCAGTCCATCGTGGGCGCATCGGTGCTGCTGTGGATTGTCCATCTGCTTATTCTGCGCGGCGTTCAGACCGCAGCCAGCATCAACCTCGTGGCGACGCTCGCCAAGCTGGTGCCGCTGGGCCTGTTCATCGTGCTGGCGTTTATCGCCTTTCGTCTGGACGTCTTCAACCTTGACTTCACCGGCCTCGCGCTAGGCGTTCCCGTCTGGGAACAGGTGAAAAACACCATGCTGATCACGCTGTGGGTGTTTATCGGCGTGGAAGGCGCGGTGGTGGTTTCCGCCCGCGCGCGCAACAAGCGCGACGTAGGACGCGCCACGCTGCTGGCCGTTTTAGCGGCGCTGGGCGTTTATCTGCTGGTCACGCTGCTCTCGCTCGGCGTGGTCGCACGTCCTGAGCTTGCGGAGATGCGTAACCCGTCAATGGCCGGGCTGATGGTGAAAATGCTTGGTCCATGGGGTGACGTGGTGATTGCCGCTGGGCTGATCGTCTCCGTATGCGGCGCTTACCTGAGCTGGACGATCATGGCGGCAGAAGTACCGTTCCTGGCCGCCACGCACCGGGCGTTTCCGCGCCTGTTCGCGCGCCAGAATAAAAACAATGCGCCTTCGGCGTCGCTGTGGCTGACCAACATTAGCGTGCAGGTCTGCCTGGTGCTGATCTGGCTCACAGGTTCGGACTACAACATCCTGCTGACCATCGCGTCCGAAATGATTCTGGTACCCTATTTCCTCGTCGGCGCATATCTGTTAAAAATCGCTACCCGACCGGCACACTATGTTGTCGGTGTCGGTGCCTGCATTTACGGGCTATGGTTGTTATATGCTTCCGGTCCGATGCACCTGCTGCTGTCTGTGGTGTTGTACGCGCCCGGCCTGCTGGTGTTTATCTACGCGCGTCGTACCCACCAGCTGGAAAACGCGCTGAAGCGCCGCGAAATGGCGTTGATTGGATTGCTACTGGTCGCGGCCGTGCCGGCAACGTGGATGTTAATGGGATAATCAAACCTTTCCCATTGTTGAACTGAAAGGAGAAAATGATGGGAAACGCACAGCAACGCCCAATTTTGATTACCGGAGGAGGCCGACGCATCGGCCTCGCCCTCGCCCATCACTTCCTCAACCTCCGCCATCCGGTTATCGTCAGCTATCGTAACGAATACCCTTCCATTGAGGGGCTACGCAAAGCGGGCGCCGTCTGTATTCAGGCCGATTTTTCCACGGACGAAGGCATTCTACGCTTTGCCGAGCAGGTAAAAGCTGAAACCGGCGGGCTGCGGGCGATCGTTCACAATGCCAGCGCATGGCAGGCAGAAACGCCCGGCACGCCGCTCGGCGAAACGCTCTCCTGCATGCTGCAAATCCACGTCAACGCCCCTTATTTGCTCAACCATGCTCTGCAGGAACTGCTGCGCGGCCACGGGCACGCGGCCGGAGATATTATTCATTTTACGGATTATGTCGTGGAGCGCGGGAGCGACAAGCATATTGCCTACGCGGCCAGCAAAGCCGCGCTGGATAATATGACCCGCTCGTTTGCCCGCAAGCTGGCTCCGGAGGTTAAGGTGAACGCCATTGCCCCGGCGATGATTCTGTTTAACGAAGGCGATGACGCGGAGTACCGTCAGCAGGCGCTCAATAAATCGCTGATGAAGATCGCGCCCGGCGAAAAAGAGGTGATCGACCTGATCGACTACCTGCTCACCAGCTGTTATGTCACTGGCAGAACCTTTGCCGTGGATGGCGGGCGCCCGCTGCGCTAGTGGAATCGGCTCCAGAAGAAGATTAAGACCCAGGCGCTGAGGCTCCAGCAGACCACGGCGCCGCCCAAGGCAAGCGGCAGCCGCATCACGCCGGTGAAATACCACAGCGACAGGAGATACAAAAAGTAGGGAATAATCGACCACATGCCGAACACGATGGTGGCGCGCAGGGCCTCGATGCCGCGCTCTGACGCCACGATGTAATGCGCAATCAGCGCAAAGGTCGGAAACAGCGGGATAAGTCCGGCAATATAGTAATTCTTCGTTTTCGTCAGCACGCCAATCAGCAACACCACCAGCGCTCCCAGCGCGGCTTTGAGCAGCAGTCCCATCGCTTTCCCTATAACATTCGAGTAACAATAAAACGCAGCATAGCGGAACCGGCGTTAATTTTGAAAGATTAATGGAAGGTTAAGGTTCTGCGGTGTATGTTGGCATTTTTCGCCATAACAGACGCTGTATGAATAAGATTGTTTATGTGGAAGATGAGCCAGAGGTTGGGCAACTGATTGCTGCCTATCTCGGCAAACACGATATGGACGTTATTGTTGAGCCTCGCGGCGATCGCGCAGAAGAGGTGGTCATGCGCGAAAACCCGGATCTGGTGCTGCTGGATATCATGCTGCCCGGTAAAGACGGGATGACGCTCTGCCGGGACCTGCGGGCACAGTGGCACGGCCCGATCGTGCTGTTAACCTCGCTGGACAGCGATATGAACCACATTCTTTCGCTGGAGATGGGGGCAAATGATTATATCCTCAAAACCACGCCTCCCGCCGTGCTGCTGGCACGCCTGCGCTTGCACCTGCGCCAGCGCGCCAGCAATGAACACGAGCCTGCGCCTTCTTCTTTGACGCCGCATAAAGCGATGCGTTTCGGCACCCTTTCTATCGATCCGGTTAACCGCCAGGTGATGCTTTCCGGCGAGCCCGTCGCGCTCTCAACGGCAGATTTCGACCTGCTGTGGGAGCTGGCCACGCACGCCGGGCAAATCATGGATCGTGACGCCCTGCTGAAAAACCTGCGCGGCGTAAGCTACGATGGAATGGACCGCAGCGTGGACGTTGCCATTTCGCGCCTGCGCAAGAAGCTGCTGGATAATGCAACGGAACCGTATCGCATTAAGACCGTGCGTAACAAAGGCTACCTGTTTGCGCCGCACGCCTGGGAAACCTGATTGCGTTGCAATCTGCATAATAGTGCTTAAATACGCCTGAAAATACCGAGAGGTACTGCAGGCGTTAAATATTTCCGAAATAAATTTTGAATTTTTCAACAAGGTTTCCTAATACATCTTATCATAACGCGCCCCCTTATTAATCGAGACATTAAGGAATGTATATTACAACATCAAAATAAAAAATCTTTCTCGCATGCCATGGGATATATTACATATAGCACTTCCTGCCTAATATCTTCTCTTACCGATCACTTATTAATATTCGCGCATATTATGAGGAAATATTAAAAGGAGTTAACATGGCAATTCCAGCCTACTTATGGCTAAAGGATGAGGGCGGTATGCCCATCCAGGGTTCGGTGGCGGTGAAAGGAAGAGAAGGCGCCATTGAAATAATCGGCATAAATCATGGTGTTATGCAGCCCACAGACATGCATAGCGGCAAGGCAACAGGCCTGCGAGCGCATTCGCCCTTCTCTTTTATAAAGAGATCGATGCATCGAGCCCTTATCTGTATAAAGCCGTTGCGACTGGTCAGCGTCTCGAATCTGCAGAAGTGAGATTTTATAAGATCAACGATGCCGGGCAGGAAGTCGAATACTTCTCAACATATATGGAAGGGGTAAAAATCATTAGCGTATGTCCTTTGATGCTGGATATTAAAGACGCCAGCAATGAGAAGCATGGACACATAGAGCTTATTGAGATGCTTTACGAAAAAATCACCTGGCGCTATGCCGATGGAAATATAATACACCGGGACGGATGGAACGTCCGCGTAACTGCATAAGGAATAAATGTAATGGCATGGAAATATGAGCAGTCAACCGGGAAAATATACAAAGACGGTACGCTGATAAAAACCGGCTACTCGGGTGCCCTGACGAATAAAAATAATCCTGACAGACAGCACGTCAAGGGACTTGGTCCGCTACCGCGCGGCACGTATAAAATTGCGGGGCATTCAAACTCCGTGGGGCCTGTGACCATTATTCTTGAACAAACGTCGGGTGACACTTTCGGGCGTTCAGCGTTTCGCATACATGGTGAACACATAACGGGACCGGCGGGTTATGCTTCAGCAGGGTGCATTATTCTCTCATTGAAAACGCGCAGGAAAATCCTCCGCGAAGGCGGTGAGTTAGAGGTGGTGAGGTGAAGCGCGCGGCGGCTGTTCTACTGTTCACAGGGATTACGCTGCCCGTATTTGCTGGCACGGTTAACTGGCCCGTTGCGTTACGCGGCGTGACAGCGGGTGATGCACAGTGGCTCAATCAGACGCCCGCGTTAGCCGCGGTTGCAAACGCGAGCGAGGCGCTGCTGCTTGAGGATGCAATGGCGGCTGCACTTGGCACCAATCCCAGCGTTACGCTAGAAGCCCTGCGGACCATTGATGCCGGGAAATGGCCTCATATGCTCGGGAGCGAAATTGTTTGTACTCCCCCAGCGGAGAAAACATGGACCGAAATTGATGCGTTCTACCACCGTACCCGGATGGCATTGCTGACAACGCGCGATGGCGCAAACTGTCTATGGATACTCGAAGCCGCTTACGCTGAACTCGTTGCGGAAAGAAACCGGGCACATTCAAAGTCATTTGGAAACTGAAGGCGAGAGAGTGCTCGCCTTTTCCTCCCTGCAAAACGGCGTGCCACATATTGCGTGAAAGCATAATTTGGTGGATATTCACCAGCCCTCGGCCCATGCTACGTCATGTCCTAATAAAGAGCGGTGAGACTCCATGAAAAAGCTGTTCGTCCAGTTTTATCTTCTGCTGTTTGTCTGCTTTCTGGTGATGACCATGCTGGTCGGGCTGGTCTATAAGTTCACCGCCGAGCGCGCGGGCCGGCAGTCGCTGGACGATCTGATGAAAAGTTCGCTCTACCTGATGCGCAGCGAACTGCGGGAAATTCCGCCGCACGACTGGGCGCGGACGATGAAAGAGCTGGATTTGAACCTGTCATTCGATCTTCGTATCGAACCACTTAAGGATTTCGACTTAGACGCGCCTGCCATGCAGCGCCTGCGCGACGGCGATATCGTGGCGCTTGACGAGAAGTACACCTTCATTCAGCGCATTCCCCGCAGCCACTACGTGCTGGCCGTGGGGCCTGTGCCCTATCTCTACTATTTGCACCAGATGCGGCTGCTGGACATGGCGCTGCTGGCGTTTATCGCCATTTCCCTCGCGTTTCCGGTCTTCATCTGGATGCGCCCGCACTGGCAGGACATGCTGAAGCTGGAATCCGCCGCGCAGCGTTTTGGCGAAGGGCATCTGGCCGAGCGGATACATTTCGACAGCGGGTCCAGCTTCGACCGCCTGGGGATTGCCTTTAACCAGATGGCGGATAACATCAACGCGCTGATTGCCAGTAAGAAACAGCTGATTGACGGTATTGCTCACGAGCTACGTACCCCGCTGGTACGCCTGCGATACCGCCTCGAGATGAGCGAGAACCTTACCGAGGCGGAGTCTCTGGCGCTCAATCGCGATATCGGCCAGCTTGAAGCGCTGATAGAAGAGCTGTTGACCTACGCGCGCCTGGACCGACCGCAAACCGAACTCAATCTCACCACGCTGGATCTGCCCGCCTGGGTACGCACCCACATCGAAGATGTTCAAAGCGTTAATCCGCAGCGCACGCTGCTGACCGCCCTAGCACCGGGAGATTACGGGGCGCTGGATATGCGCCTGATGGAGCGCGTCCTGGATAATCTGGTCAACAACGCCATGCGTTACAGTGTCACAACCCTGCGGATCGGTTTAGATCTGCAGGGAAGCCAGGCCACGCTGACGGTTGAAGATGACGGCCCCGGCATTGCCGCCGAGGAGCGCGAGAAGGTGTTCGAGCCTTTTGTGCGCCTTGATCCAAGCCGCGACCGCGCCACGGGCGGCTGCGGCCTTGGGCTGGCGATTGTCCATTCCATCGCGCAGGCACTGGGTGGGTCCGTTCGCTGCGGCGAGAGCGAGCTTGGCGGCGCATGCTTTACCTTTCAGTGGCCGGTCTACCACAACATTCCCCTTCCCGTTCCTGCATGACCTTAACCGCACGCTGGCCTGACCCGGCGTGCTGTGCTATACCGTAAGTATGTTGTAACTAATGAGAGGCACTATGGCGACTTACGATCTCATCGAGCGGCTGAACACCACCTTCCGGGAAATCGAGCACGCGCTGCTCACCCTGTCAGAGCATTTGCAGAGCTGCCGGCTGCTGGCCGCGCGCGTTTTTTCCCTGCCCGACGTGGTCAAGGGCGCTGAGCACGATCCGCTGGCGACCATTGAAGTGAAACAGCATATCGGCAGCGCCGGGCTGACGCTGGCGCTTGCGCACTATCGTCATCTGTTTATCCAGCAACAGTCGGAAAACCGCAGCAGCAAGGCCGCCGTGCGCCTGCCCGGCGTTATCTGCCTGCAAACCGATGCGCAGACGCGGGAGTCGCTGGAAGCGCAGATCGCCCATATCAACGCGCTGAAAGCCGCATTTGAAAAGATCGTGACCGTAGAGTCAGGCCTGGCCCCCGCCGCCCGCTTTGAGTGGGTGCACCGCCAGCTGCCCGGGCTGATCACGCTTAACGCCTACCGCACGCTGACGACGCTGCGCCGTCCCGCCACGCTGCGCTTTGGCTGGGCCAACAAGCACATCATCAAAAACTTTACCCGCAATGAGGTTCTCGCCCTGCTCGAAAAAAGCCTGCGCGCGCCGCGGACGGTAGCGCCGTGGTCCCGCGAGCAGTGGATCGAGCGTCTGGAGCAGGAGTATCAAAGCATTGCGTCGCTGCCGCCGCAGGCCCGCCTGAAGATCAAACGTCCCGTGAAGGTGCAGCCCATCGCTCGCGTCTGGTATTCCGGGGAACAAAAGCAGGTGCAGTATGCCTGCCCGACGCCGCTGATTGCGCTCTATGACGAGGACCAGGGAGCGGCGGTGCCGGATATTGGCGAGCTGCTGAACTACGATGCCGAAAACGTTCAGCATCGCTATAAGCCCCAGGCGCAGCCGCTGCGTCTTATCATTCCGCGGCTACACCTGTACGTTGCAGAGTAACTATTTCAGGCTTCCGACCATCGCTTCCGGCCGGACCCAGGCGTCAAACTCGTCCTCCGTCAGGTAGCCCAGCGACAGCGCGGAGGCCTTGAGCGTGAGCCCCTCCTTGTGCGCCTTCTTGGCAATTTCGGCGGCTTTATCGTAGCCGATATGGGTATTGAGCGCCGTTACCAGCATCAGCGACTCGTTCAGCAGCTGGCTGATGCGCTCGCGGTTAGGCTCAATGCCGACCGCACAGTGCGCGTTAAAGCTCTCCATGCCGTCCGCCAGCAGGCGAACCGATTGCAGAACGTTGTGGATCACCATCGGGCGATAGACGTTAAGCTCGAAGTTGCCTAACCCGCCGCCCATGTTCACGGCCACGTCGTTGCCCATCACCTGGCAGCAGAGCATGGTCATGGCTTCGCACTGGGTCGGATTGACTTTCCCCGGCATGATCGAGCTGCCCGGCTCGTTTTCAGGAATGCTGATTTCGCCGATGCCGCAGCGCGGGCCGGAGGCCAGCCAGCGCACGTCGTTGGCGATTTTCATCAGCGACGCCGCCAGCCCCTTCAGCGCGCCGTGGGCGTGGACCAGCGCATCGCAGGTCGCCAGCGCTTCAAACTTATTCGGTGCGGTCACGAATGGCTGTCCGATAATCGCCGCCAGCTCTTCGGCAACGCGCACCGCGTACTCCGGATGGGTATTGAGCCCGGTACCGACCGCCGTACCGCCGAGGGCCAGCTCCGACAGGTGCGGCAGGCTATTATCGATGTGCTTAAGGCTGTGCTCCAGCATCGCCACCCAGCCGGAGATCTCCTGGCCGAGCGTCAGCGGCGTGGCGTCCTGCAGGTGCGTACGGCCAATTTTGACGATATCGCGGAAGGCCTGCGCTTTCTCATTAAGCGTGGTTTTAAGAACCTTCAGCTGCGGAATAAGCTGTTCGCGAATAGCGATAACCGCCGCCACGTGCATCGCGGTCGGGAAGACGTCGTTAGAGCTTTGGCTTTTGTTGACGTCATCGTTCGGGTGGATTTTTCGCTCCATCCCGCGCACGCCGCCCAGCAGCTCGCTGGCCCGGTTCGCCAGCACCTCGTTCATGTTCATGTTGCTCTGGGTGCCGGAGCCGGTCTGCCAGATGGCAAGGGGAAATTCCTCGGGATGCTTGCCCGCCAGCACTTCGTCGGCGGCGCTGATGATGGCGGTGGCTTTCTCTGCCGCCAGCAGGCCCAAATCCTGATTCACTTTAGCCGCCGCGCGCTTGGTAAGCGCCAGCGCCTGAATCAGCGAGACGGGCATCTTTTCGGTAGAAATACGGAAATGCTCCAGCGAACGCTGGGTTTGTGCGCCCCATAGCCTGTCTGCCGGAACCTCGATTGCGCCCATCGAGTCTTTCTCATGGCGTACCGTAGTCATTACTTTCTCCTTGATAACAAAGATGGGATTGCTCACATGCCTGAAGGATAAGTATTGATGACTTCTGGGAAACGATATGGCGCTTTGTGCGCTCTTTTATGCGTCGGGTGGCGCTTACCCGACCTACCGGAAACGGTGGTCGGGTAATGTGGTCAGATTACTTCACGCACGCAGAACACTGTGAAGACTGGATCTGCTTGAAGAAGTCGTTGCCTTTGTCATCCACCAGGATAAACGCCGGGAAGTCTTCCACTTCAATTTTCCAGATGGCTTCCATACCCAGCTCCGGATATTCCACGCACTCCAGGCTCTTGATGCTGCCCTGCGCCAGCACCGCTGCCGGGCCGCCGATGCTGCCGAGGTAGAAGCCGCCGTGCTTGTGGCACGCGTCCGTCACCTGCTGGCTGCGGTTGCCCTTCGCCAGCATGATCATGCTGCCGCCGTTGGCCTGAAGCTGATCAACGTAAGAGTCCATGCGGCCCGCCGTGGTCGGACCTAACGAGCCGGACGCATACCCCTCAGGCGTTTTCGCCGGGCCCGCGTAGTAAATCGGGTGATCCTTAATGTACTGCGGCAGGCCTTCGCCGTTGTCCAGGCGCTCTTTCAGCTTCGCGTGCGCGATGTCGCGGCCGACGATAATCGTGCCGTTCAGAGAAAGGCGCGTCGAGACCGGGTACTGGGAAAGCTGCGCCAGGATCTCGTTCATCGGACGGTTCAGGTCAACGCGTACCGCCTCGCCCTCGCCCGCTTTACGCAACGCTTCAGGGATGTATTTTCCCGGGTTATTTTCCAGCTTTTCGATCCAGATGCCGTCGCGGTTGATCTTCGCCTTGATGTTGCGATCCGCCGAGCAGGAGACGCCCATGCCGACCGGGCAAGACGCACCGTGACGCGGCAGGCGGATCACGCGGATGTCGTGAGCGAAATATTTACCGCCAAACTGCGCGCCGAGCCCCAGGTTTTGCGCTTCGGTCAGCAGCTCTTGCTCAAGCTGCACGTCGCGGAACGCCTGGCCGTGTTCGTTACCCTCGGTTGGCAGGCCGTCGTAATATTTGGTTGACGCCAGCTTCACGGTTTTCAGGGTGCTTTCCGCCGAGGTCCCGCCAATCACAAACGCGATGTGGTACGGCGGGCAGGCCGCGGTGCCGAGCGTACGCATCTTCTCAACCAGATAGTTCTTCAGCTTGCCGGGAGTGAGCAGCGCTTTGGTCTCCTGGTAGAGATAGGTTTTGTTGGCCGAGCCGCCGCCCTTGGCGATGCACAGGAATTTGTACTCGTCGCCGTCCACGCTGTAGAGGTCAATCTGCGCGGGCAGGTTGGTGCCGGTATTAACCTCTTTGTACATGTCCAGCGCCGCGTTTTGCGAATAGCGCAGGTTGTCTTCGGTGTAGGTGTTGTAAACGCCGTGCGCCAGCGCCGCTTCGTCACCGCCGCCGGTCCAGACGCGCTGGCCTTTTTTGCCGGTAATGATCGCCGTGCCGGTGTCCTGGCAGGTTGGCAGAATGCCCTTGGCGGCAATATCGGAGTTGCGCAGGAACTGCAGCGCAACGTACTTATCGTTTTCGCTGGCCTGCGGATCGCTCAGGATATCGGCAACCTGCTGCTGGTGCGCGGGACGGAGCATAAAGGAGGCGTCGTGGAAGGCCTGCTGCGCCATCAGCGTGAGCGCCTGCGGGTCAACCTTGAGGATCTCCTGGCCTTCGAACTCAGAGACGGAAACGTAATCGCGGGTTAAGAGGTAATACTCGGTCTGATCCTTACTCAGCGGGAAAGGATCTTGATAATGGAAGGGTTTATTCGACATTGTTCTCTCACTTACTGCTTCGGTCTGGTTAGTGAGGGCAGATGTTCCGCTGCCCGGCTTAAAAGCGAGTTAGCTTATCCTACACAATTTTTTAACAAAAACTGAGACTAGTACGACTTTTTGCATCCGAAGGTTACTTCCACGCGGTTTATTGCTTTAATACGCGAAGTTAATTTCACATTAAAATCAGGGCTTGATAATGCAAAAACTCATCAACTCGGTGCAAAACTACGCCTGGGGAAGTAAAACTGCGTTAACGGATCTCTACGGTATCGCCAACCCGGATAACCTGCCGATGGCAGAACTGTGGATGGGCGCGCACCCGAAGAGCAGCTCAAAAATTGCTGACGCAAACGGTGAAACCCGCAGCCTGCGCGACGCAATCGACGCGGATAAAGCCGCGCTGCTGGGCGAAAAGGTGGCGAATCGCTTCGGTGAACTGCCGTTTCTGTTTAAGGTTCTGTGCGCCGACCAGCCGCTTTCCATTCAGGTTCACCCGAATAAAAAAGCCTCTGAGATTGGCTTTGCGAAGGAGAATGACGCCGGCATCCCGCTAGACGCCGCAGAGCGTAACTACAAAGATCCTAACCACAAGCCGGAGCTGGTTTTCGCCCTGACCCCCTTCCTGGCGATGAACGCCTTCCGGGAATTTTCAGAGATCATTTCCCTGCTCCAACCTGTCGCGGGCGCCAACAACGCCATCGCCCACTTCCTGGAAAACCCGAACGCCGAAGGCCTGAGCCAGCTGTTTGCCAGCCTGCTGAACATGCAGGACGAGGAGAAATCGCACGCGCTGGCGGTGCTTAAGGCCGCGCTGAACGACCATCAGGGCGAGCCGTGGGACACGATCCGCCTCATTTCAGAATTCTATCCTGACGACAGCGGCCTGTTCTCCCCGCTGCTGCTGAACGTGGTGAAGCTGAACCCGGGCGAAGCGATGTTCCTGTTCGCAGAAACGCCGCACGCCTATCTGCAGGGCGTCGCGCTCGAGGTCATGGCCAACTCCGACAACGTACTGCGCGCGGGCCTGACGCCGAAGTATATCGACATCCCCGAGCTGGTTGCCAACGTCAAGTTTGTCGCCAAGCCGGCGGCCGAGCTGCTGACCCGGCCCGTGCAGCACGGCGCGGAGCTGGACTTCCCTATTCCTGTAGAGGATTTTGCGTTCTCACTGCACGATCTGAGCCAGACAGAAACGGCTATCGCTCAGGAGAGCGCGGCAATCCTGTTCTGCGTGGAAGGCGAAGCTACCCTGCACAAGGGCGAGCAGCGTCTTGTCCTTAAGCCCGGCGAGTCGGCATTCGTGGCGGCAAATGAATCTCCGGTCAGCGTGAGCGGCACCGGCCGCCTGGCGCGCGTTTTCAATAAGCTATAGGCCGTTTACTGAATTTTTTAACAAATGTTGCTAAGCTAGATAAAGACTTTATCACCGGGCGGTTATGGACCGCCTGGTTTCATTTTAGGGATAATCGCAATGAAAAAATCGGTCGTAGCGGTAGGCGTAATTGTTGCTTTAGGCGTGGTCTGGACGGGTGCTTCATGGTTTACCGGCAAGCAGCTGGAAGGCCGTCTGGCCGAGATGATGGCGCAGGCAAACAGCGAAATTAAGCGCAGCGCGCCTGAAGCGGGCATTGAGCTGAGCTACCAGAATTACCAGCGCGGCGTCTTTACCAGCCATATGCAGGTCGTGGTGAAGCCCGTCGCGGGCAGCCAAAATTCATGGCTCAAGCCTGGGCAAAGCGTGGTGCTGGACGAAGCGGTCAGCCACGGCCCTTTCCCGCTGGCGCAGCTGAAGAGATTTAATCTGATCCCCTCAATGGCGTCTGCCAGAACCGTATTGGTCAACAATGAGATAACGAAACCGCTCTTTGACATGGCTAAAAATACGTCCCCGTTTGAGATCAACACCCGCATCAGCTATTCCGGTGATACCCATTCCGATATCGATCTGAAAGCGCTGAACTACGAAAACGGCACCGATAAGGTGGCCTTCAGCGGCGGTAATTTCCAGCTTGACGCCGACCGCGAGGGTAAAACCGTCTCCCTGACGGGTGAAGCCGGAAGCGGCCTGGTCAATGCGGTTAACGAATACAACCAGAAGGTTCAGCTCACCTTTAATAACATCAAAGCCAGCGGCAACAGCCGCATGACCGACTTTGATGAGCGCATTGGCGACCAAAAGCTGAGCCTTGAAAAGCTCGCCATTGCCGTTGAGGGCAAAGAGATGGCGGTGCTGGAGGGGATGGATCTCGACGGTAAATCCGACGTTTCCAAAGACGGCAAGAGCATCAACACGCAGCTGGATTACACCCTTAAGAGCCTGAAGGTGCAGAATCAGGATCTGGGCACCGGCAGGCTTTCGATGAAGATCGGCAATATCGACGGCAAAGCGTGGCATGAATTTAGCCAGAAATACGGCAAAGAGAGCCAGGCCCTGCTCACCGACGCCGCGCTGCAGCAGAACCCGGAAGTGTATCAGCAGCAGGCTATGGCCGTGCTGTTTAACAATCTGCCGATCCTGCTCAAGGGCGAACCTGTCATTACCGTTGCGCCACTGAGCTGGAAAAACAGCAAGGGCGAAACCAACCTTAACCTGTCGCTGTTCCTGAAAGATCCGGCAGCCGCCGCGGGCGAGCCGCAGACGCTGGCGCAGGAAGTAGACCGCAGCATGAAGTCGCTCGACAGCAAGCTGACCATTCCGATGGATATGGCGACCGAGTTTATGACCCAGATTGCGAAGCTGGAAGGCTACGGGGATGAGGACGCCGGCAAGCTGGCGAGCCAGCAGGTGAAAGGCCTGGCGGCGATGGGCCAGATGTTCCGCATCACCAAGGTGGAAGACAACACCATTTCCACCAGCCTGCAGTACGCAAGTGGCCAGGTTACGCTGAACGGCGATAAAATGCCGCTGGAAGACTTTGTCGGTATGTTTGGTATGCCAACCCTGGGCGCGCCGCAGCCCGCGGTACCGGCAGCGCCTCCGGCACCACAGCAGTAAAAACAAAGCCCCTCGACGAGGGGCTTTTTATTGCCGGGTGGCGCTGCACCCTACCCGGCCTACGATTCCAGCTTGTTGCGTTTATTTCACCGTCACCAGCCGTGCCGCTACGATCTGGTGTCCGACCTGCACGTCCGCCTTTTCAATCCGCTGCATGATTCTGTCTGCCAGGGTGTAGCCCATCTCCCGAGCGGGCGTGGTCGCCCAGACTATCGGCAGATCGTCGAGCGCGTTTTCCCCCACGTCGGCGAAGGCTCCGAGCGCGAGCTGCTGGCCGAAGAACGTTTCCACGCCGCCTTCGCCGCTCTGGCGTCCCGCGCGCAGCAGGCCGAACCACGCACCCATCGCGATGATGTCGTTATAGCAAATCACCGCGCTGATGGTGGGATTGCTGCGCAGCAGCGTGCCTATCGCCTCTGCCGCTCTCTTTTGGCTGGACTCACACTCCACCACCCATTCGCTGTGGAACGGCAGGCCGTACTTAATCAGCGTGGCGCAGTAGCCCCCGACGCGCTCGGCGCGCGTGAGGGAGGAACTTTTCCCGCCGAGCCAGGCAATGCGCTGATGGCCTCGACGGATCAGATGCTCGGTGAGCATCTGCGCCGCCTGCATGTTGTCCGGGCGCAGCGTATCGGCTTCATCCAGGTAGCTGGCGCGCGAGGCAAAGACCAGCGGTACGCCCTTCGCTGCGGCACGCTCGCACAGTTCGCTCCCCACGCCGGACGCCCCGGCAATGATGACGCCGTCTACGCCCTGCGCAAGAAGCATATCCAGCCGCTGGAGAAGCTGCTCCGCCTCCCGCCCGCCGTGCAGTAAAAACACCATTCTTCCCTGCGCTTCCAGCGCCTCGGTCAGCCCGGCAGTGAGCTCGGCGTAAAAGGGCGAGGTCAGGTCGCGCACAATCAAACCAATCACGCCGCTTTGCCCGCCCCGCAGCACCGACGCCTGGCGGTTACGTACGAATCCAAGCTGTTCAATGGCTTCGTTAACCCGCTGGCCGGTGGCGGAAGAGATGCGCCCTTTCCCGCTCAGCACCAGCGAAACGGTGCTGACGGAAACACCCGCCGCCAGCGCGACGTCATTAATGGTGATTTTTTTCGCTACAGCCATGCGTGGCGTGACTCCCTGTAATGAGATCGGTAAAACGTTTTATCAATAAGGTCTCTTTATACTACCACTCAAAGAACAGGAATGTGATTCAGCGCGCACTAAACTTTGGTAAAACGTTTTATCTTCTCGCCATCAAAAGCAGGTTATTATCGTTTAAACCACCAAGGAGTCGTTTTATGACGGCGAAAGCAGCACAAAAAATATCGCTGTGGGAGTTTTTCCAGCAACTGGGTAAAACCTTTATGCTGCCCGTGGCGCTTCTCTCTTTTTGCGGGATCATGCTGGGGATCGGCAGCTCGCTAAGCAGTCACGATGTTATTACCCTCATCCCGTTCCTCGGCAACCCCGTGCTGCAGGCGATTTTTATCTGGATGAGTAAGGTCGGCTCGTTTGCCTTCAGCTTCCTGCCCGTCATGTTCTGCATCGCCATCCCGCTGGGCCTGGCGCGCGAGAACAAAGGCGTTGCGGCATTTGCGGGCTTTGTTGGCTACGCGGTCATGAACCTGGCGGTTAACTTCTGGCTGACGGCGAAAGGCATTCTGCCGACCACCGACGCAGCCGTACTGAAAGCGAACAATATCCAGAGCGTAATCGGCATTCAGTCTATCGACACCGGCATCCTCGGCGCGGTGATTGCAGGCGTGATTATCTGGATGCTGCACGAGCGCTTCCATAACATCCGCCTGCCGGACGCGCTGGCCTTCTTCGGCGGCACCCGCTTTGTGCCGATCATCACGCTGGTGGTCATGGGGCTGTTCGGCCTGGTGATTCCGCTGATTTGGCCAGTCTTCGCGATGGGCATTACCGGTATTGGCCGCATCATTAACGGCGCGGGTGATTTCGGCCCGATGATTTTCGGTACCGGCGAGCGTCTGCTGCTGCCGTTTGGCCTGCAGCATATTCTGGTGGCCCTGATCCGCTTTACCGAAGCGGGCGGCACCATGGACGTGTGCGGCCACGACGTGAGCGGCGCGCTGACCATCTTCCAGGCGCAGCTGAGCTGCCCAACGACGCACGGCTTCTCCGAGAGCGCTACCCGCTTCCTGTCTCAGGGCAAAATGCCGGCCTTCCTCGGCGGCCTGCCGGGCGCGGCGCTGGCGATGTACCACTGCGCTCGCCCGGAAAACCGTCACAAGATTAAAGGCCTGCTGATCTCCGGCGTAATTGCCTGCGTTGTGGGCGGTACAACTGAGCCAATCGAGTTCCTGTTCCTGTTCGTCGCGCCGGTGCTGTACCTGATCCACGCCGTGCTGACCGGCCTGGGCTTCACCGTGATGGCCGTGCTGGGCGTAACCATCGGCAACACCGACGGCAACGTGATCGACTTCGTGGTGTTCGGCATTCTGCACGGCCTCTCCACCAAGTGGTATCTGGTGCCGGTTGTGGCGGCTATCTGGTTTGCGGTGTACTACGGTATCTTCCGCTTCGCTATCACCCGCTTTAACCTGAAAACGCCGGGTCGCGACGTGGATACCGCCAGCGTAGAGCAGGCGGTGGCGGGCACGGTCGGGAAATCCGGCTATAACACCCCGGCCATTCTGGCGGCGCTGGGCGGCGCGGATAATATTACCTCGCTGGATAACTGCATTACCCGCCTGCGCCTGTCGGTAGCGGATATGTCTAAAGTGAACACCGACGCGCTCAAAGCCAACCGGGCTATCGGCGTGGTACAGTTGAATCAGCACAATTTGCAGGTGGTCATCGGCCCGCAGGTGCAGTCAGTGAAGGACGAGCTGGCCACCCTGATGCGAACAGTAGAAGCCTGATGCCTCGCCCCCTCGCCACGAGGGGGTTTTACTTTTAGGAGCACCGTCATGTTTGATTTTTCCACCGTCGTGGATCGCCACGGCACCTGGTGTACGCAGTGGGACTACGTCGCCGACCGCTTTGGCGCCGCCGACCTGCTGCCCTTTACCATTTCCGATATGGACTTTGCCACGGCCCCCTGCATCACCGAGGCGCTGCACCAGCGCATTAACCACGGCGTGTTTGGCTACAGCCGCTGGAAAAACGATGAGTTTCTGGCCGCCGTGGCCCACTGGTTCCAGCAGCGCTTTGGCTGTCATATCGATACCGAATCCGTGGTTTACGGCCCGTCCGTCATTTACATGGCGTCCGAGCTGATCCGCATCTGGTCAAATCCCGGTGACGGCGTTGTGGTTCATACCCCCGCTTACGATGCGTTCTATAAAGCCATCGAGGGCAACGGGCGCCGCGTTGTGCCGATTGCAATGGAGAAAAGCGCCTCGGGCTGGCTGGGCAACATGGCAGCGCTTGAAGCCGAGCTGGCGAAGCCAGAGAACAAAATTCTGCTGCTGTGCAGCCCGCAAAATCCGACCGGTAAGGTCTGGACGCGGGACGAGCTGGCGACCATGGCCGCGCTCTGCGCCCGCTTCGGCGTCGCCGTAATCAGCGATGAGATCCATATGGATATGGTCTGGAGCAATCACGCACACACGCCGTGGAGCGCGGTGGCGCAGGGAAAATGGGCGCTGCTGACGTCCGGCTCTAAAAGCTTCAATATCCCTGCGCTTACCGGCGTGTACGGGCTTATCGGCGATGCGGAAAGCCGCAATGCCTACCTGAGCGCCCTTAAGGGCCGCGACGGGCTCTCTTCCCCTTCCGTGCTGGCGCTTACCGCACACATCGCTGCCTATCAGCAGGGAGCGGAGTGGCTGGACGCCCTGCGCGGCTATCTGGAAGAAAATCTGCACTACATTGCGCACGCGTTAAACAGTGCTTTTCCGAAACTGGGCTGGCAGCCGCCGGAGGCGACCTATCTTGCCTGGATTGATTTACGCCCGCTGAATATCGACGAGCACGCGCTGCAAAAAGTACTGATCGAGCAGCAAAAGGTGGCGATCATGCCGGGATATACCTACGGAGCTGAAGGAAGTGGTTTCGTACGCCTGAACGCGGGCTGCCCGCGCGCCAAGCTTGAGCAAGGCGTTCAGCGGCTTATCGCGGGGATTAACGCTCTTCTGTAAACCATTTGCGCAACGGAATATTCCCTTGCGCAAATAGCTTTTTGCCTCGTTTTGTTTTTATAATGTGGCGCACTTTAACCAGAAAAGAGTGCGACCATGATTGATACACGCCTTCCCCTCACCGACATTCATCGTCACCTTGACGGCAACATTCGTGCCCAAACCATCCTCGATCTTGGCCGCCAGTTCAACTTAACGCTTCCAGCCCAAACGCTCGAAACGCTCATCCCGCACGTTCAGGTCACCTCCAGCGAGCCCGACCTGGTCAGCTTTCTGAGCAAACTCGACTGGGGCGTGAAGATGCTGGCCTCGCTGGACGCCTGCCGCCGGGTGGCGTTTGAGAACATTGAGGATGCGGCCCGCAATGGCCTTCACTACGTTGAGCTGCGCTTCTCGCCGGGCTATATGGCAATGACCCACGGCCTGCCCGTTGCGGGCGTAGTGGAAGCGGTCATTGAGGGCGTTCGCGAAGGCTGCGAGGCCTTCGACGTTCAGGCCCGCATGATTGGCATTATGAGCCGCACCTTCGGCGAAGCGGCCTGCCTTCAGGAGCTTGATGCCCTGCTGGCGCACCGCGATCGCATCACCGCCGTGGATCTCGCGGGGGATGAACTGGGCTTCCCGGGCAGCCTCTTCCTCTCCCACTTCAATCGCGCGCGCGACGCGGGCTGGCATGTTACCGTACACGCGGGTGAAGCCGCCGGTCCGGAAAGCATCTGGCAGGCAATCCGCGAGCTGGGCGCAGAGCGCATCGGCCACGGCGTCAAGGCGGTTGAAGATCGCGCGCTGATGGATTTCCTCGCCGAGCAGCGCATTGGGATTGAATCCTGCCTGACCTCCAACATTCAGACCAGCACCGTGGCGACGCTGGATAAGCATCCGCTGAAAACGTTCCTTGAACACGGCGTGCTGGCCTCGCTGAACACGGACGATCCGGCGGTTCAGGGCGTGGATATTATCCATGAATACAACATCGCCGCGCCACAGGCCGGCCTGAGCCGCGAGCAGATTCGCCAGGCGCAAATTAACGGCCTGGAGATGGCCTTCCTCACGCAGGAAGAGAAGCAGGCGCTGCGGGACAAGGTGTCCGCTGCGTAAACCTTTTTGCCGGGTGGCGGCTACGCCTTACCCGGCCTACAAAATATCTCTACGTTATGCCAGACAAAGCGTGGCGCGATGTTTGGCAGATTCTATCCCCAGTTCTATCAGCTCCATAATCTGAATCGCCTGGCTTGCCGGGACCGGATTTTCGCCCGTGCCGTTGAGCGCATCGCGGACGGCTGCATAGTACGCCGGATAGTTCCCCGGGATCGTCAGCAGCGTCTCCTCCACCATGATCTCCCCCTCCGCGCGCGTCAACACGCCGTCGCGCATGTCATAACCCCAGTCCTCCTGCGGCAGGCGCTCGCCGCTTTTGAGGCGATCTTCCTGCGGATCCAGGCCAAACTTGACGTAGCTGCCGCGCGTGCCGTGAAGGATATAGCGCGCAGACTCGGCTGCGGCCACCATCGTGCCGTGCAGCACAACGCGCCGCTGCGGGTAGCTGAGGATGGCGTGGAAATAATCGGTGGTCTGGGCGCCGGGCCTGAGCTGGGCCAGATCGACGGTCAGGCTGACCGGCAGGCCAAAGAGATTTACGGCCTGGTCGAGCAGGTGCGGGGCTAAGTCATACCAAATACCGCTGCCCGGCCCGGCCTGCTCCCGCCAGCGATCCCGCACCTGCGGTCGGAATCGATCGAAGTGCGATTCAAAAAAGGAGATCTCCCCCAGCGTCCCCTCTGCGATAAGCGCTTTCACGGTCAGAAAATCGCTGTCCCAGCGCCGGTTATGAAAGACCGACAGGAGTCTGCCAAGACCCTTTGCCAGCGCGTCCAGCTCACGAGCCTGTGACAACGTCACGGTAAAGGGCTTGTCAACGACAACGTGCTTACCGGCCTCGAGCGCGGCCTTTGCCAGCGGGAAGTGGGTGTCGTTAGGGGTGGGAATGACGATTAAATCAATATTTGGATCGTTGAAAAGATGCTTAGGCTCGGAAACCACCGGAACGCTGGGCCAGTCAGAATGCACTTTTGCCGCGTCGCTGCTTGAAACCGCGGCCAGCACCATCCCCGGCGTACCGAAAATCAGCGGCGCGTGAAACGTTTTACCGGCGTATCCATAGCCAACCAGTCCGACACGAATGTTTTCACTCATAGCCTTACCCTCTCGTGATGTTCGTATTTCATGCTGGCATTTCCTGCGCCATGACGGATGATTACAGTGCCAATGCTTTAAAGATAGCACTCTGTGTCAGCCATTTTTGTTACATTTATATAACCTTCTGATTTTGTTTAAGGGAACCGTTCCCAAAGCACTTGCCGTGATGAATAACGCGCTGTAACATCCGCAATCTGAATTTATGGATAAATTGCAAGTGCCAATCATGACGTCAATTATTACTCGAATCATTGAATTAGCGGGATGGGTTGTTCTGGGTGTTTCGGTTATCTCACTCGGGGTGGCGAGCCATATCGATAACTACCAGCCGCCAGAGCCCGTTACGGCCGCACAGCCTAAGTAATCCGACGTAATCATAACGGATGGACTGTTCTGTCGATAACTTATTGCGAGCGGTGTTGAACAGAGTTAACCTTCTTTTCCAGGCATCGTCTGATGCCTGAATTTCTTCAGAGAAAACTCCTAATTTCAGCGCATCAACTGAGTGAGCAGTTTACGTCTTTATTAATCCGTTTATTATTCTGACGAATTACCTCTTGGGTAGGACTCACTTTTATATGGAAGATTATTAGAATGACAGTTCAGGACTATTTATTAAAATTTCGTAAAATCAATTCGCTTGAGAGTCTGGAAAAACTGTTTGATCACCTGAACTACACGCTGTCGGATAATCAGGACATTATCAATATGTATCGCGCCGCCGACCATCGCCGGGCTGAGCTTGTTTCAGGCGGGCGTCTGTTCAACGTGGGCGAGGTGCCGAAGTCCGTATGGCGCTACGTCGTATAAGTCAGTAGCCATCGGCGCGAAATGTTATATACTCTCCGCCCTGCAAATTAGCCGTACAACATTTCGCGCAGACTTATGGGAGAGCTCATGACCGCATCGCCTGGAGAAAGAATTGGAGGCTGGTTAATCGCCCCGCTGGCATGGTTGCTGGTTGCATTATTAAGCGCATCGCTGGCGCTTCTGCTTTATACCACCGCATTAATAACCCCTCACGCCCTGCAGACCTTAATGTCGCAGAGCGCGCTGAACATTACGATGTGGTTTGTCTCCTTCGTGTTTGCGATTGCCATGTGGTACTACACGCTGTGGCTGACGATTGCCTTCTTTAAGCGACGCAAAAGCGTGCCGAAGCATTACATCATCTGGCTGCTGGTCTCCGTGCTGCTGGCCGTGAAGGCGTTTGCCTTTTCACCGGTTTCGGACCTGCTCGCCGTGCGGCAGCTTCTCTTCCCGCTGCTGGCCGCGGCCCTTCTGGTGCCCTATTTCAAGCGCTCGACGCGCGTGAAAAATACGTTCGTGAATCCGTAATAACCTTACAGTTAACCTGTTGTCGCCCGTTGTGGTTTATCCGATAATAGGCGGCTTTTTTATTTCAGGCTAAATAATGACCGATTACTTACTGCTTTTCGTCGGCACTGTGCTGGTTAACAACTTTGTGCTGGTGAAGTTTCTTGGCCTATGTCCGTTTATGGGCGTCTCCAAAAAGCTGGAGACGGCAATGGGCATGGGGCTGGCGACCACGTTCGTCATGACCCTCGCGTCCATTTGCGCCTGGTGGATTGACACCTGGATTCTGATCCCACTGGATCTGATCTACCTGCGCACGCTGGCCTTTATTTTGGTCATCGCGGTGGTGGTGCAATTTACCGAAATGGTGGTACGCAAAACCAGCCCGGCGCTCTATCGCCTGCTGGGGATTTTTCTTCCGCTCATTACCACCAACTGTGCGGTGCTTGGCGTTGCGTTGCTTAACATCAACCTCGGCCATAACTTCCTGCAGTCGGCGCTTTACGGTTTCTCTGCCGCCGTCGGTTTCTCTCTGGTCATGGTTCTGTTCGCTTCTATCCGCGAACGTCTGGCGGCGGCGGATATCCCCGCGCCGTTTCGCGGGAACGCCATCGCGCTGGTGACCGCTGGGCTCATGTCACTGGCCTTTATGGGCTTTAGCGGTCTGGTGAAGTTGTAATGAGTACTATCTGGATTGCCATCGCGTCGCTCAGCGTGCTGGGTTTAGTGTTTGGCCTCATTCTGGGCTATGCCTCACGCCGTTTTGCGGTAGAGGACGACCCGGTTGTCGAAAAAATTGATGAGCTTCTGCCGCAGAGCCAGTGCGGGCAGTGCGGCTATCCGGGCTGCCGCCCCTATGCTGAAGCCGTGGGCGTTCAGGGCGAAAAAATTAACCGCTGCGCGCCCGGCGGCGAAGCGGTCATGCTGAAAATTGCCGCGCTGCTGAACGTTGATCCTCAGCCTGCAGAAGGTGACGAAGACGTGCAGGAGCCCGTTCGGATGCTGGCCGTGATCGACGAAGCCAACTGCATTGGCTGCACCAAATGCATTCAGGCATGCCCCGTAGACGCCATCGTCGGCGCCACCCGCGCCATGCACACCGTGGTGGCGGATCTGTGCACCGGCTGCAACCTCTGCGTGGCCCCCTGCCCGACGCAGTGCATAGAATTGCGCCCGGTTGAAACGACTACCGACAGCTGGAAGTGGGATCTTCAAACCATTCCGGTTCGTATCATTCCTGTGGAACAACATGCTTAAGTTATTTTCTGCTTTCAGAAAAGAGAAGATCTGGGATTTCGACGGCGGTATTCATCCGCCCGAAATGAAAACCCAGTCCAACGGCACGCCGCTGCGCCAGCTTCCGCTGGCGACGCGCTACGTGATGCCACTTAAACAGCATATCGGCGCCGAGGGCGAGCTGTGCGTGAAGGAAGGCGATAGCGTCCTGCGCGGCCAGCCGCTGACCTTCGGGCGCGGGCGCATGCTGCCGGTTCACGCTCCGACCTCCGGTAAAGTGGTGGCGATCGCTCCCCATACCGTTGCTCACCCTTCCGCGCTGTCGGAACTCAGCGTGATTATTGAGGCCGACGGCGAAGATCGCTGGATCGATCGTGACGGCTGGAGCGACTATCGCGCCCACAGCCGCGAGGCGCTCATCGAACGTATCCATCAGTTCGGCGTGGCCGGGCTGGGCGGCGCGGGCTTCCCGACCGGCACCAAGCTGCGCGGCGGCGGAGACAAAATCCAGACTCTGATTATCAACGCCGCCGAATGCGAGCCTTATATCACCGCTGACGACCGCTTAATGCAGGACTGCGCGGCGCAGGTGGTGGAAGGCATTCGCATTCTTGCGCACATCCTCCAGCCCCGCGAGGTGCTGATCGGCATTGAGGACAACAAGCCGCAGGCCATCTCGATGCTGCGCGCGGTGCTGGCGGGCAGCCACGACATTAGCCTGCGCGTGATCCCAACCAAATACCCTTCGGGCGGCGCAAAGCAGCTGACGCAGATCCTGACCGGTAAGCAGGTGCCGCACGGCGGGCGCTCCTCGGATATCGGCGTGCTGATGCAGAACGTCGGTACCGCCTATGCGGTGAAGCGCGCCGTGGTGGACGGAGAACCCTTAACGGAACGCGTGGTGACCCTGACGGGCGAATCCGTCTCCCGCCCGGGCAACGTCTGGGCGCGTCTCGGCACGCCGGTTCGTCATCTGCTTGAGCAGGCAGGATTCTGCCCCGGCAGCGAGCAGATGGTCATCATGGGCGGCCCGCTGATGGGCTTTACCCTGCCCTGGCTGGACGTACCCGTCGTTAAGATCACCAACTGCCTGCTTGCGCCGTCCCCAACCGAGATGGGCGAAGAGCAGGAGGAGAAAGGCTGTATCCGCTGCAGCGCCTGCGCGGACGCCTGTCCGGCGGATCTGCTGCCGCAGCAGCTCTACTGGTACAGCAAAGGCCAGCTTCACGATAAAGCACAGGCGCATAACCTTGCCGACTGCATTGAGTGCGGTGCCTGCGCGTGGGTTTGCCCGAGCAATATTCCGCTGGTGCAATACTTCCGCCAGGAGAAAGCCGAGATTTACGCTATCTCCATGGAAGAGAAGCGCGCTGCCGAAGCAAAAGCCCGCTTTGAAGCGCGCCAGGCGCGTTTGGAGCGCGAGAAGCTTGCCCGGCAGGAGCGGCATAAGCAGGCCGCCGTTCAGCCTGCTGAAAAAGATCAGGATGCGATTAACGCCGCTCTGGCGCGCGTGCGTGAGAAAAAGGCCAACGCGGCGCAGGCCGTGGTGATCCCTGCAGGCGCAAAGCCGGACAACAGCGAAGCGATTGCCGCCCGTGAAGCGCGTAAGGCCGAGGCCCGCGCTCGCCAGGCTGAGAAAGCGCAGCTCGCGCAGGCTGAAACGGACGTCGATCCGCGTAAAGCCGCGGTGGAAGCGGCTATCGCCCGCGCTAAAGCCCGTAAAGCTACGCAGCAGGACGTGGTGATTGAGGCCGAACCGGTCGATCCTCGCAAGGCGGCGGTTGAAGCCGCCATTGCCCGCGCCAAGGCCCGAAAAGCGGCCCAGTCGGCCCCCGCGGAAGAGACGCCTGCGCCGGTTGACCCGCGCAAAGCCGCGGTAGAGGCCGCTATCGCTCGCGCCAAAGCGCGCAAAGCGGCGCAGCAGGAAGAGCAAGAACTGGCCGCTAACGATGACCCGCGCAAGGCCGCAGTCGCTGCCGCGATTGCGCGCGTTCAGGCAAAGAAAGCCGCGCAGCAAGCAGTTAACGAGGATTAAATGGTTTTCAGAATCGCAAGTTCCCCTTATACCCATAACCAGCGCCAGACATCGCGCATCATGATGCTGGTCTGCCTGGCGGCCTTACCCGGCATCGCCGTACAGTTCTGGTTTTTTGGCTGGGGTACGCTTATTCAGCTCGTCCTTGGCTGCGCCAGCGCCCTTGCGGCCGAGGCGGCCGTGCTCAAGTTGCGCAAAATGCACGTTACCCGCGTCCTTGGCGATAACTCCGCGCTGCTCACCGGCCTGCTGCTGGCCATCAGTATTCCGCCGTTTGCGCCGTGGTGGATGGTGGTGCTGGGTACCGTATTCGCGGTCATTATCGCCAAGCAGCTTTACGGCGGGCTGGGCCATAATCCCTTTAACCCGGCGATGATTGGCTACGTGGTGCTGCTTATCTCCTTCCCGGTCCAGATGACCAGCTGGCTGCCGCCGCATGACATCGCCGCAACGGTGCCGGGCTTTATGGACGCGCTGCAGGTGATTTTTACCGGCCACACGGCGCTCGGCGCGGACATGAACGCGCTGCGTATGGGCATAGACGGCATTAGCCAGGCGACGCCGCTGGATACCTTTAAAACGTCTCTTCACGCCGGACAGAGCGTTGAGCAGATCATGAAATCCGCGATTTACAGCGGCGTGCTGGCGGGCGCAGGCTGGCAGTGGGTCAACCTCGCGTATCTGCTGGGTGGCGTATTCCTGCTGTGGAAAAAGGCGATTCGCTGGCATATTCCGGTCAGCTTTATCGTTACGCTCGCGGCGTGTTCGACGCTTGGCTGGCTCTTCTCGCCTGAATCGCTGGCGAGCCCGCAGATGCATCTGCTCTCCGGCGCAACCATGCTCGGCGCGTTCTTTATACTGACCGATCCGGTCACCGCGTCGACAACCAACCGCGGTCGTCTGATTTTCGGCGCGCTTGCGGGGCTGCTGGTCTGGCTGATCCGCAGCTTCGGCGGCTACCCTGACGGCGTGGCCTTCGCGGTCCTGCTGGCGAATATCACCGTTCCGCTTATCGACTACTACACGCGTCCGCGCGTGTACGGTCATCGCTAAGGGGCTCGTCATGCTAAAAACAATGCAGAAACACGGCGTCACGCTGGCCATTTTCGCCGCAGCCCTGACGGGATTAACCGCGCTGGTAAACGAGCTCACGAAAACCACTATCGACGAGCAGGCGGTTAAGCAGCAAAAGGCGCTGTTCGATCAGGTGATCCCCTCGGACTTCTACGACAATGACCTGCAGAAAAGCTGCTTTGTCGTAGAGGCGCCACAGCTCGGCAAAGGCTCGCACAGGATCTTTATCGCCCGCAAAGGCGATGCCCCCGTCGGTGCGGTCATGGAAGCAACGGCGCCGGACGGCTATTCGGGCGCGATTCAGCTGCTGGTCGGTACGGATTTTTCCGGTACCGTACTGGGCACCCGCGTCACCGAACATCACGAAACGCCAGGCCTCGGGGACAAAATTGAACCTCGCCTGAGCGACTGGATTTTGCACTTTGCCGGCAAGGTAATTCACGGCGAAAATGACGCCGCGTTTGCGGTGAAGAAAGACGGCGGTGAGTTCGACCAGTTCACCGGTGCCACGATCACGCCGCGCGCGGTCGTTAACGCCGTTAAGCGCGCCGGGCTGTACGCAGAAACCCTGCCCGCGCAGATTAACAATCTTACCCCCTGTGAGGAGTAATCATGAGCCAGGTTAAAGAGGTTATCGTTCAGGGGCTCTGGAAAAACAACTCCGCCCTGGTACAGCTGCTGGGGATGTGTCCGCTGCTGGCGGTGACCTCCACCGCAACGAACGCGCTTGGCCTTGGGCTGGCAACCACGCTGGTGCTGACCCTGACCAACCTGTCCATCTCTGCCCTGCGCCGCTGGACGCCGACGGAAATCCGTATTCCGATTTACGTGATGATCATCGCCTCGGTAGTGAGTATCGTGCAGATGCTAATTAACGCCTACGCGTTCGGTCTGTATCAGTCTCTGGGGATTTTTATCCCCCTCATCGTGACCAACTGCATCGTGGTCGGTCGCGCCGAGGCCTTTGCGGTGAAGAATAGCCCGGCCATGTCGGCGCTAGACGGTTTTTCTATCGGAATGGGCGCCACCGGCGCGATGTTTGTACTGGGCTCAATGCGCGAGATTCTGGGCAACGGCACGCTGTTTGACGGTGCGGATGCGCTGCTGGGCGGCTGGGCGAAATCCCTGCGCATTGAAGTTTTCCACACCGACACGCCGTTCCTGCTGGCGATGCTGCCGCCGGGCGCGTTTATTGGCCTGGGCATGATGCTGGCGGTAAAATACCTCATTGATGAAAAACGCAAGCGCCGCGCCGCCGAGCGCAGCGTTCAGGAAGGGATACCCGAGAAGGCTGTATGAATAAAGAGAAACGCGTCGCGATCCTGTCCCGGCTGCGGGATGAGAATCCCCATCCCACGACGGAGCTCAACTTCACCTCACCGTTCGAACTGCTGATCGCGGTGCTGCTCTCCGCGCAGGCGACGGACGTGAGCGTTAACAAGGCAACGGCGCTGCTCTACCCCGTCGCGAATACGCCGCAGGCGATGCTCGAACTGGGCGTTGACGGCGTGAAGTCGTACATCAAAACTATCGGCCTGTTTAATAGCAAAGCAGAGAACGTTATTAAAACCTGCCGCATTCTGCTGGAACAGCACGGTGGAGAAGTTCCGGAAGATCGCGCGGCGCTAGAGGCGCTGCCCGGCGTGGGGCGTAAAACCGCTAACGTGGTGCTTAATACCGCGTTTGGCTGGCCAACCATTGCGGTTGACACCCATATTTTCCGCGTCTCAAACCGAACAAACTTCGCCCCGGGCAAGAACGTGGAGCAGGTTGAAGAGAAGCTGCTTAAAGTGGTTCCCGCAGAGTTTAAGGTAGACTGCCACCACTGGCTGATTCTGCACGGACGCTACACCTGCATTGCGCGCAAGCCGCGCTGCGGTTCCTGCATCATAGAAGATCTATGCGAATACAAAGAAAAGGTCTATGACTGATCGCAGCTTGCAAACGTCTGCCCGCTAATCAAAACCTTACTTAAGGAAGGCCAACTAATAACCTTCCTTTTCACCGCACTCTGTACGCCTGCTTCGTCTACCCACTGCCCGATCGTGCGGCTATTTAACGCTCAAACAGGTTAATTGTTTTTTCATCACCAAAAATTTCTATACATATGTGATCGAGATCACTCTGATAACGTCATGTTGATTTTTTGTTGGCAAAAGCCCGTTAACCCTTTATCCAGACAGGTCCAAAGTCATTTTGCACCGCAGATAAGACCAGTCATTTTTCAGAATACAGGCTATATCACTGCCATTAAGGACAAAGAGCAGAAGATATCGCCATACAGCGGTTTCACCGGGGCTTTAGTAGTGAAAAAAACTGCTAAAAATCCACCATCGAAATTTAACGCTGAATAACATTTAGATGACGGGTGGATTATAGCGCCATGGTTATATGTAACAGAGTATGTCAAACGTATTGCCAGAACGTTCAGGATAGTGAACATTACCTGCCGTTTCCCCCTCCCAATATAACTATAAGGCGGATGGACTACGGTCATCACGCTGTGAACACCCCCGTTAATATGGGATGTAAAAAAAGAGGTATATGTGTCTACTGCAAACAATAAACCAACAGATGAAAGCGTGAGCATGAACGCTTTTAAACAGCCTAAAGCGTTTTATCTCATCTTCTCTATTGAGTTATGGGAGCGTTTTGGTTACTACGGCCTGCAAGGGATTATGGCGGTTTACCTGGTAAAACAGCTGGGTATGTCAGAAGCCGATTCCATCACGCTGTTCTCTTCCTTTAGTGCTTTGGTCTACGGTCTGGTCGCTATCGGCGGCTGGCTGGGCGATAAAGTGCTCGGTACTAAACGCGTTATTATGTTAGGTGCCATTGTTCTGGCCATTGGCTACGGGCTGGTTGCATGGTCTGGACACGATGCTGCGGTTGTTTATATGGGTATGGCGACTATCGCCGTAGGTAACGGCCTGTTCAAAGCCAACCCGTCTTCCCTGCTCTCTACCTGCTACAGCAAAGACGATCCGCGTCTGGACGGTGCATTCACCATGTACTACATGTCCATCAACATCGGTTCCTTCTTCTCCATGCTGGCAACGCCATGGCTGGCGGCGAAGTTCGGCTGGAGCGTGGCTTTCGCGCTGAGCTTTGTGGGCATGCTGATCACCGTGGTGAACTTCCTGTTCTGCCGCAGCTGGGTGAAAGACTACGGTTCTAAACCCGACTTCGCACCGGTACACATGGGCAAACTGCTGGCAACGATCGCGGGCGTAGTGGTGCTGGTCGCTATCGCAACCTGGCTGCTGCACAACCAGGGCATCGCGCGCGCCGTGCTGGGCGTTGTCGCACTCGGTATCGTGATTATCTTTGGTAAAGAAGCCTTTGCTATGAAGGGTGCCGCTCGCCGTAAGATGATTGTTGCATTTATCCTGATGGTAGAAGCGATTGTCTTCTTCGTGCTCTACAGCCAGATGCCAACCTCGCTGAACTTCTTCGCTATCCGTAACGTTGAGCACTCAATTCTGGGTATCGCGTTCGAGCCGGAGCAGTATCAGGCGCTGAACCCGTTCTGGATCATGATCGGTAGCCCGATTCTGGCCGCCATCTATAACAAGATGGGTGACCGCCTGCCAATGCCGCACAAATTCGCCATCGGCATGGTGCTGTGCTCCGGCGCGTTCCTGGTGCTGCCGCTGGGTGCGAAGTTCGCGACCGACGCGGGTATTGTCTCCGTTAACTGGCTGATCCTGAGCTATGCCCTGCAGTCCATCGGTGAGCTGATGATCTCTGGCCTGGGCCTGGCAATGGTTGCGCAGCTGGTTCCACAGCGCCTGATGGGCTTCATCATGGGCAGCTGGTTCTTGACCACCGCTGGCGCGGCTATCATCGCCGGTAAGATTGCAAACCTGATGGCGGTTCCAGAAAACGTGACCGATCCGCTGGTCTCGTTGAACGTGTACGGCACCGTATTTATGCAGATTGGTATCGCCACTGCGGTTATCGCCGCGCTGATGCTGCTGACTGCGCCTAAGCTGAACCGCATGACTCAGGACGACGATAACGACGTGAAAGCGAAAGAAACCGCTACCGCGTAATGTCTTCGGGAAACGACTGAACGAAAGCCGCTAATGCATTAGCGGCTTTTTTTTTATTCGAACGCGCACTAACATAGCTGGAACCTCAGCAAAAAGGAGTTACCGATGAAACTGTTCTATAAACCGGGCGCGTGCTCTCTTGCTTCCCATATTACCCTTCGCGACAGCGGCAAAGATTTTACGCTTGATGGCGTTGATCTGATGAAAAAACGCCTGGAAAACGGCGATGACTTTTTTGCCATTAACCCGAAAGGACAAGTGCCCGCCCTGCTGCTGGACGACGGTACGCTTCTGACCGAAGGCGTGGCAATTATGCAATACCTGGCCGACACCGTGCCTGACCGCCAGCTGCTGGCGCCCACCAGCAGCGTAGCGCGCTATAAGACGCTGGAGTGGCTGAACTTTATCGCAACCGAACTGCATAAAGGCTTTACGCCGCTGTTCCGCCCGGACACGCCGGAGGAGTACAAACCCACCGTGCGCGCGCTGCTGGAGAAAAAGCTGAAGTACGTTGACGATGCGCTGAAGGACGAGCAGTGGATCTGCGGCGCGCGATTCACCATCGCCGATGCGTATTTGTTTACCGTCCTGCGCTGGGCGCGTTCGGTTAAGCTGAATCTGGAAGGGTTAAACCATATCGCGTCTTATATGGATCGCGTAGCGGCACGCCCTGCGGTTGCTGCGGCGCTGAAGGCGGAAGGTTTGAACTAACCGAGCGGCCTGTATTGCCGGGTGGCGCTGACGCTTACCCGGCCTACCCATTCGTAGGCCCGTGCAAGCGCAGCGCCGGGGAGGGAGTTAACGCTGCGTCGCGCTAAAGTAGTGTTCCGGCTTCGCAATACGATCCTGCGCCGCCACCACCTGCAGTTCGTATTCCTGCATGTCTTTCGTTGCAATCATAATTTCATACACTGCCGCAGTCACGTGCTCAAGCGCGTCGCGCAGGGTTGCGCCCTGCAGCAGCTTGACCAGCAGCAGGCCGCTGGTGACATCGCCCACGCCAACCGGCTGACGGGTGCCAAAATCAACCAGCGGGCGGCTAATGTGCCACGCTTCGCTTTTGGTCACCAGCAGCATCTCAAAACGGTCCTGGCTCAGCCCTGCGCGCGCCAGGTGCTTGACCAGCACAATTTCGGGCCCCTGCGCGATAAGCTCGCGAGAGGCGCTTACGGCCTCCTCTACGCTGTTGACCGGGTGCTCACAGAGAATTTCCAGCTCAATCAGGTTCGGCGCGATAATATCGCTCGCAGGAAGCGCATGACGAACGTGGAACTCCGCCACGCCGGGCGCCACGATGCAGCCCTTCTCCGGGTGGCCCATCACCGGGTCACAAAAAAACTTGGCCGCAGGATTTGCCGCTTTCACCTGACGAACGATGCCCAGGATATGTTCGCCCTGCTCCGCCGAGCCGAGGTAGCCGCTCAGCACCGCGTCGCAGCGCTTAAGCTGATCGATATCCGCAATGCCCTGCACAATCTCCGTGAGATGAGATGGCGGCATAACGCAGCCGGTCCATTTTCCGTATTGCGTATGGTTAGAGAACTGTACCGTATTGAGGGGCCAGACGTTGGCACCGAGGCGGCGCATGGGAAATTCCGCTGCGCTATTGCCAGCATGCCCAAAAACAACATGGGACTGGATGGCGAGAATATTCTTCATTTTTTGCTTACCACACCCTGAAAATACAAAAGGGGCGTGGTTTCCCACGCCCCTGGCTACGTTGACTTACTTCCAGCAAACCAGACAGTAGTTTTTCTTACCGCGACGCAGCAGCGTGTAGCGGCCATACAGGCGATCGCTGTCAGCGAAGGTATATTCCGGGTCGGCCTGCTTTTCACCGTTAATGGTGATCGCGTTCGAAGCGATTGTTTTACGCGCCTGGCCGCGGGAAGGCTGGAGTTCGGAGTCCACCAGCGCCTGCATCAGGTCGGCACCTTTTTCCATCTCGACCATCGGCACGCCGTCCTGCGCCAGCTGCTCGAAATCTTCTTCGCTCAGGTCGCTCAGCGTGCCGTTAAACAGGCTTGCGGTAATGCGCTTTGCTGCCGCCAGGCCTTCTTCGCCGTGAACCAGTTTGGTCACTTCGTCTGCCAGCACGTACTGAGCACGAGGCGCTTTACCGCTGTTTTTGTCTTCTTCTTCCAGGGCATTGATGGCTTCAATGTCCATGAAGGTGAAGAACTTCAGGAAGCGGTAAACGTCGGCGTCCGCGGTGTTGATCCAGAACTGGTAGAATTTGTACGGGCTGGTTTTCTTTGGATCGAGCCAAACCGCGCCGCCTTCAGTTTTACCAAACTTGGTACCGTCCGCTTTGGTGATCAGCGGAACGGTCAGGCCAAAGACCTGGTTCTGGTGCAGGCGACGGGTCAGATCGATACCGGAGGTGATGTTGCCCCACTGGTCAGAACCGCCAATCTGCAGGGAAACGCCGTGCAGCTTGTTCAGGCAGGCAAAGTCATAGCCCTGCAGCAGGTTATAGGAGAACTCGGTAAAGGAGATCCCCTGGTCGTCGCGGTTCAGGCGCTGCTTCACGGCTTCTTTGTTAATCATCTGGTTAACGGAGAAGTGCTTGCCGATGTCGCGCAGGAAGGTCAGCACGTTCATGCCGCCAAACCAGTCGTAGTTGTTCGCGGCAATGGCAGCGTTATCGCCGCAGTTGAAGTCGAGGAAAGGCGCAACCTGTTTGCGGATCTTATCCACCCACTCCTGCACGGTGTCTTCGGTGTTCAGTTTACGCTCGGCGGCTTTGAAGCTTGGGTCACCAATCAGACCGGTAGCGCCGCCGACCAGTGCGACAGGCTTATGGCCCGCCTGCTGGAAGCGTTTCAGGCACAACAATGGAACAAGATGCCCCAAGTGCAAGCTGTCAGCGGTGGGATCGAAGCCGCAATAGAGCGCGATCGGGCCTTGCGCCAGTCGCTCTGCTAACGCTTCTTCGTCCGTCACCTGGGCCACGAGGCCCCGCTCTTGCAATTGTTTAATCAAGTTACTGCTTGCCATCAAATTCTCCATGTATAAACGACTGCACCTTTGCCGGTACACGACTTTTCGCCTGGTGCGAAAGGAACATAGAATAAAGCGCTGGCGCACGTAGCGCTAGCGCTTAACACAACAAATTTCGGGGATTAGGGTGCCAGTCTGTCGATTTTCCAGCCGCCGTCCTCGCGCTGGTATAAAAAGCGGTCATGAAGGCGATGCTCGCCTCCCTGCCAGAACTCCATCTGCTCAATGGGGATGCGGAATCCGCCCCAGAAGCTCGGCAGCGGCACCTCTCCCTGTTGGAACTTCTGCTTGAGCTCGAGGAATTTACTTTCGAGCACGCCGCGAGCGGAAATTCGGCTGGACTGTTTTGAAACCCAGGCGCCAATCTGGCTGTCGCGCGGACGGCTGTGGAAATATTTAACCACTTCCAGCGTGGAGAGCCGTTCTGCCTTGCCTGTCACCATCACCTGGCGTTCCAGCATATGCCACGGAAAAAGCAGGCTAATGCGCGGGTTATTTTCCAGGTGGTGGGCCTTGCGGCTGCCGAGGTTGGTGTAGAACACCAGCCCTTTTTCATCATAATGCTTGAGCAGCACGATGCGCTGATAGGGCTGGCCGTTTTCATCAACCGTCGCGACAACCATCGCCGTAGGATCGGCAAGCTTCGCTTCGCAGGCCTGTTTCAGCCAGCGTTCAAAAAGCACCAGCGGTTCGGCGGGAAGATCCTGGCGGCGCAGACCGCCCTTGGTGTATTCACGGCGCAGGTGCGCAATTTGCTGCAGTTCGTCGTTATCTGACATGGCGTTAGCTGAAATAGACATTGGGTGGCGCTATTGTGCGCCGCCCCTGTGAAAATCTCAACGCTTCGGATTTTCGAGATGGCAATTGTTCAGCACGATGTTGTCGCGTTTATACACCGTGGCTTCGTCACCTTTTGACCAAAAGACGTAGATCCCGTCCGTGTAGCGCGCGCCGGAGGCCGACATGCCCTGCTTCAGGGTGAGCAATTTATTGTCGTATACGAAGCTTGCTTCCTGGCGCGGGTTATTGATCTTAACGGTCAACGGTTTTTCATCGCAGCGATACTCCAGCGTATCGGTCTGCATGCGCTCAACGAGCTGATTGTAGGCGCTGCACCCGGACAGCAATAAAGGGAGTGCGATAAGAAGATATTTTTTCATGGGCGTGTTCCAAAGACTTTCCTGGTCCTGGAGGACATGGCTGCCCTCCCGTTTCTCTTCCATAGTAACGACTTCGCATTAGGCTGAATGTCAGTTAACTCTGATTATGTCGCGGGTTCGCCGGGAATATTGCTCCAAGAACGCTTGCCTCACGCGCGCCGGTCACCGAGGGCAAATTGCCCGGTAATCCCGCAACGGTCCGCCAGGCGAGCCAGGCAAAGGCCAACGCTTCCATATCGTCACCGCTGATCCCGGCTTCATCCGTGATGGTGACTTCAGTCCCCGGCAACAGCGCTGCCAGACGCGCCATCACCAGCGGGTTTCGACTACCCCCGCCGCAGACCAGCAGACGCTCGCACCCGCCGCTCAGCAGCACCTGCTCTGAAATGGACACGGCCGTTAACTCCGCCAAAGTAGCCTGAACGTCCCGTGCCGCCAGGGCCGGGAACGGCTGCAGCTGGCGCTCAAGCCAGGCGTAGTTGAAGTACTCGCGCCCGGTGCTTTTCGGTGCGGGCTCCGCGAAATAAGGATCGCTCAGCATGGACTGAAGCAGCGGCAGAATGACTTTTCCTTCGCTGGCCCAGCGTGCATCCTTATCGTAGGGCTTACCGCACTGACGCCAGATCCAGGCGTCCATCAGCATATTGCCCGGCCCGGTATCGTAGCCGCGCACCGGCTGTCCTGGGATGAGCATGGACAGGTTCGCAATCCCGCCGATATTAAGCACCATGCGACGCTCCGTCGGGTGTGCCAGCAGCGCCTGATGAAACGCGGGCACCAGCGGCGCGCCCTGCCCGCCAAGCGCAATGTCGCGACGACGAAAATCGCCTACCACCGTCACGCCCGTCTTCGCCACAATCTGATTATTATCGCCAATTTGCATCGTATGCGGGGCTTCACCGGTCGGCTCATGCCAGACCGTTTGACCGTGGCATCCAATCGCCACGATATCCTGCGGCTTCAGCTTTTCCCGGTCCATCAGCGCCTGTACCGCATCGGCGAACAATGCGCCCAACCGCACGTCCAGCTGCCCAAGCTGCGAAAGCGTTAACTGCTGCCCCTGACAGATATTCAAAATATCTTCTTTCAGCGAGACGGGGATCGGCCAGGTCAGGCTCGCCTGCTGTGCCACCATGGTTTCATCAATTGCGGCCAGAACAACATCAACGCCATCAAGGCTGGTGCCTGACATCACACCGATATAGCGACCCGATTTCATGCGCTTTCCTTACGTTATGTGGGCTAAGGATAGACACTCCACCATAAACAGCGGTGCTTTGCTATGCGCCAATAATAATTTTTAACAATCTCAGGGATGTACCACAGAGGCGCATTTGTTGATGCGCCGTTAAGTGAAATTCAAGTACAATTTTCCTATTGGTAGTGCAAAGATGGGAATGATGGCTTTTTATGCCATATAATTTAGCCATGACGGATGCCCGACGCGGGCGTTTTTGGTGAACAGGAGATTCAAATGATTTTACGTGTACTGGGCGTTTCACTGATTGGTTTAACACTGGCGGGCTGCGTTAATGACAGCTCTCTTTCTGGCGACGTATACAGCGCGTCTGAAGCTAAACAGGTTCAGAACGTTACTTACGGTACGATTGTTAATGCACGTCCTGTTCAAATCCAGGGTGGTGATGATAGCAACGTCGTTGGCGCTATTGGCGGTGCAGTGCTGGGTGGCTTCCTGGGGAACACTATCGGGGGCGGCACGGGCCGTTCGCTGGCTACCGCGGCTGGCGCGGTTGCTGGTGGCGTAGCCGGTCAGGGCGTTCAGGGTGCAATGAACAAAACTCAGGGCGTAGAGCTGGAAATCCGTAAGGACGACGGCAGCACCATTATGGTTGTGCAGAAACAGGGCAACACCCGCTTCTCCGCCGGTCAGCGCGTCGTGCTTGCCAGCAACGGTAGCCAGGTTACCGTTTCTCCGCGTTAATGTTTAAAAGGTGTAGCCTTTTGGCTACACCTTTTATTGTATTCATCATTCAAATATATAACCCCACCAAATACATTCACGCCATTTATATCTAAGCCCATAATACTTCCGGCATAAGCCCTATATATTGTTTCTGCGCAAAACATCCCGTTTTTAAATTGGTAAACTTCGCACAATGTCAAAAATGATGAATTAAATTTATTTTGTTACAAAACACCTATGATATTGATTAATCGCTATATTAAGAACCGCTATGTTTGCTTCTGCATGGGCTGCATACTGGTTATTGGTATTTTGAACGCCTTGTATTTAAAACTCGCCGAGTGGGTACCTTCATTTTCACCATTACTTTTCCCAACGCTGACGATTTTTTTACTGGTATTTCATCTGTTTATTGCCTGTTTTATGGTAATGAGATACGGATGCGACAGAAGACGTCTTTATCTGATCGCCATTGCATTTGCATTCGTCGGTTCGGCATTGCTGATGGTGGGAACACTTTCCAGCTTCCCGGCCTGGCTGCATTACTACAAGCGTGACGCGATTAACTACAACGACGCAATGGTTTTTTTCTCGTTCCGCCACCTACTGATGTCCGTCCTGTTCACGGCGTCATCCGTACTCTACACGCTGCGCCATCGTCCGCTCTCAAAGATGTTCCATGTCGCCGTTGTCTCGGGCGTGGTACTGTTTACCGCCAGCATAGTGACGCTGGCCTGGCTGTACTCCAGCAAATCTCCCTTATTCAGGGTTGACCTGATCGACAATGAAACGCTGCAGTTTATGACGCTCTGGAGTCAGGTCATTAATATCATATTAATTATCCTCTGGACGGGCACCCTGTTAGCCCTGATGATTATTACGCGCGTGCGCGATCTGTTCTGGCACGCCGGTAATTTTTTATGCGTCTGTTATATCGTGACGTTGACCATGCTGTTATTTGGCGGGCACGCAGAAGATTTTTCCTGGTATCGCGCCCGTTTATTTGAAACCGTGGCAACGTTATTGATTATTTTTGTGCTGCTCTATGATGTATTCAATCTCTATCGCGCATCTACGTTAAAATATCAACAGTCATACCAGAACTCTATTCGCGATCCGCTCACGCGGCTCTATAACCGCAGCTATTTTTATGAATCGTTAACCCAGGCGCTGACGAAGGCAAACGCTAACCATCCTGTCTCCGTAATTGTGAGCGACCTGGATCGTTTCAAGCGCATTAACGATTGCTACGGACATTTGCAGGGCGACAAGGTATTAATGTTTGTCGCCAATCTGTTAATGGACTCCGTGCGCCCGCATGACATTGCTGCGCGCATCGGCGGCGAGGAGTTTGTACTGATGCTGGCTAACACGCCGTCCGACGCGGCGAGGCAGGTGGCTGAGCGTATCCGCCTGCATCTGAGCAGCTTTGACAAGGCCAGCAGCGGCGGTCAACTGCCGGAGACGATCACCATCAGTATGGGGGTGTTCACCGCAGAGTCAGGCGCGATGTCACCTGAAGGGTGCGTGGAGTGTGCGGACAAAGCAATGTATGAGGCCAAAGAAACGGGGCGAAACCGGGTCGTGGTCTTTCACTAACAAAAGGCCTTGCGGGTGCAAGGCCTTTTTCAATACTGCTAGTCACGAGCCTGCAGTTCGTGAATATTTTGCTCAAGACGCGCGATAAGCCCGATGAGCATCTCAAGTTCAGCAGGAGAAATTCCCGCAAGGATCTCCCCTCGCGTCTTGCTGATCACCGTTTCCATTTCGGTGATGATCGGTTCCGCTTTTTCCGTAAGCTTAATCCGCTTGGCGCGACGATCGCTGGCGCAGGTTTGCCGGGAGATGAGCCCTTTCTCCTCAAGCTGGTCGAGCGTACGCACCAGCGAAGGCTGCTCGATGCCTATCGCTTTTGCCAGCTGAATCTGCGACTGCTCGGGCGGCAGCTGGTGAATGTTGTGCAGCGTGACCCAATGCGTCTGCGTGAGTTCCAGAGGTTTCAGGCGATGGTCAATCAGAGCACGCCAGATGCGTACCAACCTTGCCAGATCAGAACCTAATGGCGATTCCAATTTCATCTCCTTATAATTAGCTTGCTAAGTTATTATACTGATTTTAGAATAGTGTGCAGCATTTGTATTGCCAAAACAAATGCAATACTGCATTCGTCGACGCACAAAGTATGACTTACACTGAAAGCTGACGCCTCGGTGTGTTAAGAAAAAACATTCTACCCATAGCAAAGGATCACTGCTCGTGACGTTTTCTTACAGCTCGACGGGGCTTCCCCTTCAGGACCTGATCGTCGGTGCTTCAGTCTATTTTCCCCCGCTGTTTAAGGCCGTTCTGCTGGGCTTTTTGATCTGGCTCGTTGCGCATCGCGTATTGCGCGACTGGATGTATTCCGGCGATATCTGGCATCCCATGCTGATGGATCTCTCCCTGTTTGCGCTGTCCGTGTGTCTGGGCCTTGCCGTATTGATTGTCTGGTGAATATGTCTATGAAAACGTTGAAATATTTTTCCACCCTGATGGTACTTGCTCTGGCGCTGATCGCGGGCTGGTGGCTGTGGAATTATTATATGCAGTCTCCCTGGACGCGCGACGGCAAAATCCGCGCGGAGCAGGTCAGCATAACGCCTCAGGTATCAGGCAGTATCACCTCGCTTCTGGTGAAGGATAACCAGTTTGTTAAGCAGGGGGATGTCCTGTTTCGTATCGACGAAACGCCTTTCCATATCGCGGTTCTCAACGCGCAGGCCCAGCTCGCTAAGGCCCAGTCCGATCTGGCGAAAGCCAATAACGAGGCCAACCGCCGCCGTCATTTATCGCAAAACTACATTTCCGCAGAAGATTTAGACACCGCAAACATTAACGTGAAGGCGATGCAGGCCAGCGTCAACGTGGCAGAAGCCACGCTCAAGCAGGCCGAGTGGCAGCTGACGCAAACGGTGGTGAAGGCCCCGGTTGACGGCTGGGTAACAAACCTTTCAACGCGCGTGGGCAACTATGCGACCACGGGGCAGCCGGTCTTCGCGCTGGTGGACAGCCACTCTTTCCACGTGGTGGGCTATTTCGAAGAGACCAAGCTGCGCCACATTCAGCAAGGCGCCCCTGCCACCATTACGCTCTATAGCGGCTCGCAAACGTTACAGGGTCACGTTTCCAGTATTGGTCGCGCCATTTACGACCAGAGCGTTGAAACGGATTCAGGCCTCGTCCCCGACATCAAACCGAACGTGCCGTGGGTGCGTCTGGCGCAGCGCATCCCGGTGCGGGTCGAATTTGATAAGCTGCCGGAGGCCATTACGCTGGTCTCCGGGACAACCTGTACCGTTTCCATCGGTACGCCTTGATGAACCTACAGGCCTTTTCCTGGCGCAATACGCCGTGGCTTAAAGCGACGCGCCCCCAGTGGCGCTATGCGCTGCGTAACGGCATTGCGATGTGCCTTGCGCTGACCGTCGCCTACTACCTCAACCTGGATCAGCCCTACTGGGCAATGACCTCTGCGGCGGTCGTGAGCTTCCCCACCGTCGGCGGCGTGATCAGTAAAAGCCTGGGGCGCGTCGCCGGTAGCCTGCTGGGAGCTACGGCGGCGCTGATTATTGCGGGACATACCCTCAACGATCCGTGGCTATTCTTATTGAGCATGGCGGCCTGGCTGGGGTTCTGCACCTGGGCCTGCGCCCATTTTACCAATAACGTCGCCTACGCCTTTCAGCTGGCGGGCTACACCGCCGCGATCATCGCCTTTCCGGTGGTCAACGTGCTGGACACGACGGAACTGTGGGACATTGCGCAGGCCCGCGTTTGTGAGGTGATCGTCGGTATCCTGAGCGGCGGCGTGATGATGATGGTACTGCCCAGCACGTCCGATGGCACGGCGCTCATCACGGCCCTCAAAACGATGCATACCCGCCTGCTTGAGCACGCCAGCCTTCTCTGGCAGCCGGATACCAATGACGACATCCGCATTGCGCATGAGAAAGTCATCGCCCAGATCCTGACCATGAACCTTCTGCGCATCCAGGCCTTCTGGAGTCATTACCGCTTCCGTCGCCAGAACCGGCTGCTTAACTATCTGCTTCACCAGCAGCTGCGCATGACCAGCGCCATCTCCAGCCTGCGGCGCATGCTGCTCAGTTGGCCAACGCCTCCGGCGCAAACCCGAGAGGCGATCGATGCGCTCCTGGCCGCGCTCGCGCGCCCCGACGCGGACATCTACACCGTGGCGCGCATTATCGCCCCGCTCGCCCCTACGGACGAATACGACTACCGCCATCGCGCTTTCTGGCAGCGCCTGAACTATTTTTGCCGCCTCTATTTGCGCAGCAGCCGCTGGATAAAGGCCGTTGAGAACGCCACGCCGATAACGGAATTTGCGGTACCCGCCAGCCCTGCGCTAACGAGGCACACGGACTACATGGAGGCGTTGTGGAGCGGCTTTCGCACCTTTTGCGCGCTCACGCTCGTGGGCGCGTGGGCGATTACCACCCAGTGGGACGCCGGAAGCGCCGCGCTGACCCTGGCGGCCATCAGCTGCGTGCTCTACTCCGTCGCCGCGTCGCCGTTCAACTCCCTGACGCTGCTGCTGCGCACGCTGGTGCTGCTCTCGCTGTTCAGCTTCGTGGTGAAATTCGGACTGATGGTACAGATTAGCGACCTGTGGCAATTCCTGCTGTTTCTCTTCCCGCTGTTAACCACCATGCAGCTGCTGAAGCTGCAAATGCCAAAGCTGGCGGGGCTTTGGGGGCAGCTGATCGTCTTTATGGGCTCGTTCATCTCCGTCACCAACCCGCCGATTTATGATTACGCTGATTTCCTCAACGACAACCTGGCGAAGATCCTCGGCGTCGGGCTGGCGTGGCTGGCGTTTGCGGTCCTGCGCCCGGGCTCGGACGCCCGCAAGAGCCGACGCCATATTCGCGAGCTGCGCCGGGGCTTTGTCGATCAGCTCAGCCGTAAGCCCCACCTGAGCGAAAACGAGTATGAGTCGCTGGTTTATCATCACGTAAGCCAGCTCAACACCAGTCAGGACTCCCTGTCCCGCCGCTGGCTGCTGCGCTGGGGCGTAGTGCTGCTTAACTGCTCGCACGTGGTGTGGCAGCTGCGCGCCTGGGAAACGCGCTCAGACCCGCTTTCGCAGGTGCGTGATATCTGTATTGCATTGCTGAGAGACGTGATGAGCGAGCGCGGCGTTCAGCAGCGCCCGCTCAGCGCGACGCTTGCCGAACTGCAGCGAATTTGCGATAGCCTCGCGCGCCATCACCTTCCTGCCGCGCGCGATTTAGCGTCAATCGTCTGGCGGTTGCACTGCTCGCTGTCGCAGCTGGAACAGGCTCCGCCACCGGGAACGATTGGGGATCAGATCACCCCGCAGGCGTAGCGCGCCCCGCCGCCCCCGAGCGGTTTAGGGCTGTCGGACATATTGTCCCCGCCGACGTGGATCATCAGCGCTTTGCCTTTAACCTCATCCAGCTTTTTCAGCCGCGGAGCAACAACCGCATCCGTGGCCTTGCCGTCGTTATTGACCACCAGTACGGGCAGATCGCCAAGATGCCCCATGCCTTCCGGCCCTTCATGCTTGCCCGATTTTTGCGGATCGAGGTGGCCGCCCGCCGCTTCCGCCGCAGAGGCTTTGCCCTCCTTCATTGCGGGCTGACAGCTGCCTTTGGCGTGAACGTGAAAGCCATGCTCGCCGGGAGGACGTGCTTTGAGATTGGGCGAAAATTCCAGCCCTTTATCGGTTTCGGTGATGGTTACCGTCCCGATAGACTGGCCGATTCCCTGAGACGTGACGAGATTCATTTCTACTTCATCACTGGCCGCCTGCGCCCCTGCGCAAAAAGCCAATGCAACTACAGACAGAACAAAACGCTTCATGTGACCTCCCGGGTTATTTTTTAGCCTCTTAAGTGTATACCAGGGCCGAAGAACTCACCGGAAAGTCACCCTTTTTTAGATTACGGCACGTCGTAGCCCAGCGCAGCCTTGCGGATGCGGAACCACTGCTGGCGGGTCATCTGCAGCGCTTCCGCAGCCAGCGCGGAGCGGACGCGCTCAATTTTGCCGGAGCCAATGATAGGCAGCGGTTTTGACGGCAGGCGAAGGATCCAGGCATAAACCACCTGCTCGATGCTTTCGGCATTCAGCTCGCGCGCAACGGCCTCTAACTCATCGCGCAGCGGCTGGAACTCATCGTCATTGAACAGCCGGCCGCCGCCGAGGCACGACCAGGCCATCGGGCGAATGCGCAGCTGCTGCAGCTGGTCGAGCGTGCCGTCCAGCAGCAGCGGCTGATGTACAGGGGAGATTTCAACCTGGTTCGTCGCCAGCGTAAACGGCAGACGAGACTGGAGAAGCGCAAACTGGGCTGGCGTAAAGTTCGACACGCCGAAGTGCCGGACCTTGCCGCTCTGGTGCAGCTCAAGAAACGCCTGCGCAACCTCATCCGCGTCCATCAGCGGATCCGGGCGGTGAATGAGCAGCAGATCGATACGGTCGGTTGCCAGGTTCGCCAGCGACCGTTCGGCGCTCTCAATAATATGGTTGCGATCGGTAATGTAGTGGCCCAGCGCGTTTTCAGGCCTGGCCGTCGTAGCGATACCACACTTCGTCACGATCTCCATACGATCGCGAAGCGCAGGCGCTAGCCTGAGGGCTTCACCGAAGGCCGCCTCGCACTGATAGGCGCCATAAATATCGGCGTGGTCGACCGTCGTAATGCCCAGGTCGAGATGTTCTTCAATAAAGCTGGCAAGCTGTTGGGCGGACATGTTCCAGTCCATTAAACGCCAGTAGCCCATGACAAAACGTGAAAATTCCGGGCCCTGCGGGGCAAGGGTAATACGCTGAACCATTACATTTTCCTCAAGGAAGTCATGCCCTGAGTATACGCAATTAGCGGATTAAAACAGTGAGGGTTGCTGAGGTTCTTCGGTTTGATCGGCTTTGTTTGCGCGTAATTTACGCAACAGACGCTGCCGGCAGAGGCGAATCACCTCTTGCTTTTGCGTGTCGCTAAAGTTTTGCCAGTTAAAACGCTCCTCGCGGGTACGCATGCACCCGCGGCAGTAACCGCGCTCGTCAACCTGACAAATACCCCGGCACGGGCTCTGGATGGGGAAAAATTCCAGCTGCTCTGCCACAAATACCTCCAAAAGGCCAATATTCAACTACAGTGAAGACGCTAAATGGCCAGCATGCAAGAGGATTAGCACAGAATTATGGCATTAAGGTTTCACTAATCTTCCCTCCCTATACTGACGCTATCACTATAAAGAATGGTTTTTTTTGAAAATGTGGTCTATTAAAAAGTTACAGTGTAACGATACGAAATTCACTCTGGTTTGCGCCCTTTTCTTTACGGGGCTCAATGCGCTTTTCATTCAACGCAGCTGGGCGATCATCGCGCCATCGCAGCTGCATGACGTCCTTTTCGCCGCCTCGGTACCGCTGGTGCTGTTCTGCGGCTGGGTGGTTGTCTTTAGCCTGCTCAATATCCCGTATATTCGCAAGCCGCTGCTGATTGTGCTGACGATGGGATGCGCCGCAGCGACCTGGTTTATGTACGCCTACGGCGCGGTTATCGATCAGAACATGATGGTTAACGTCTTTGAGACCAACTCGCAGGAAGCCACCGCGCTGGTCACGCCGCAGATGATTCTGTGGATTGTGGGTGCGGGTCTGGTGCCCTCTGTAATGCTGGCGCTGACGCGCATTCGTACCGGTAAATGGTGGTACGCGCTGCTGACGCGCGTTGCCGCGATGCTGGGCGCGCTGCTGGTGATTATCCTTGTTGCCTCCGTATTCTATAAAGATTACGCGTCACTGTTTCGCAATAACAAGGCCATCGTCAAGATGGTGACCCCGGCGAACTACGTCAGCGCCCTCATGAAATACAGCAAAACGCGCTGGTTTGCCGGCGATCAAACGCTGGTGCGCATTGGGGAAGACGCCCATAAAGGCCCGCTGATTGCGGGCCAGCAGAAGAAAACCGTGCTGGTGCTGGTCGTGGGGGAAGCATCCCGCGCGGCGAACTATTCGCTGAACGGCTATGGGCGCGAAACGAATCCACAGCTGAAAAAACAGAACGTGATTAACTTCCCGCAGGCAACCTCCTGCGGCACCGAAACGGCCGTTTCCGTTCCGTGCATGTTCTCCGGGATGACGCGTCAGCATTACGATGCCGATCTTGCGCGTCACCAGGAAGGCCTGCTCGATGTGCTTAAGCACGCGGGCGTGAATCTTCTCTGGCGCGACAACGACGGCGGATGCAAAGGCGCCTGTGACCGTATCCCGCACACGGACATGACCCAGTGGAACCTGGATCAGTTCTGTAAGGATAAATCGTGCATTGACGACGTGAACTTCTATCGGCTGGACAACGTGCTGGACGGGCTTAAGCAGGATACGGTGCTGGTCATTCACCTGATGGGGAGCCACGGACCTGCCTACTATCGCCGCTACCCGGAGAACTTCCGCCGGTTCACGCCGACCTGCGATACCAACGAAATCCAGGATTGCGATCGCCAGGCGCTGATGAATACCTATGACAACACGATTCTGTACACCGACAGCATGGTCAGTCAAACCATCGATGCGCTGAAGGCGCGTCAGGGAAGCATGAATACCGCGCTGGTCTATCTGTCAGATCACGGTGAATCGCTGGGGGAAAGCGGTATCTACCTTCACGGTACGCCGTATATGCTGGCACCGGAGCAGCAAACGCATATTCCATTTATGTTCTGGCTGTCCCCGGACTATGCGAAAAACTTTGGCGTCAACGAGCAGTGCCTGCGCGACCGTGCAGCAAAAAATGCGGTTTCACAGGATAATCTGTTCTCCACCGTATTGGGAATGATGGACATAAAAACAAGCGTTTATCAGCAGCAGCTGGATATTCTGGCGCAATGTCGATCATAACGGGCTTGAATTAGACCGAATGGTCTATTAGAGTGACGGCATGAGCAGAAATACAGAACACGATACGCGCGAACATCTACTGGAAACCGGCGAGCGGCTCTGCATGCATCGCGGGTTTACCGGTATGGGACTGAGCGAGCTGTTAAAAACCGCTGAAGTGCCAAAGGGGTCGTTCTATCACTATTTTCGGTCCAAAGAGGCCTTCGGCGTGGCGATGCTGGAGCGGCACTATGCTGGCTACCACCAGCGCCTGGCCGTTCACTTTGCCCGCGGTGAAGGCAACTTCCGCGATCGCGTTCTGAACTACTATCAGGAGACGCTGACGCAGTTCTGTCAGCAGGGCATCATCAGCGGCTGCCTGACGGTAAAGCTTTCTGCCGAAGTCTGCGATCTTTCTGAAGATATGCGTACTGCCATGGATAAAGGCGCCAGCGGCGTGATTGCCCTTCTGGCGCAGGCGCTTGATAAAGGCCGCGAGGAGAAAACGCTCAGCTTCACGGGTGATCCCCTGACGCAGGCGCAGGTTTTGTACTCCCTTTGGCTGGGTGCAAACCTGCAGGCCAAAATTTCTCGCAGTGCCGTGCCGCTGGAAAGCGCGCTGGCACATGTAAAAAGCAGTATCACAGCGCCTCGCGTGTAGCAGGCGTTTTTATTTAATCCATTACTAGTCGACTGGTCTACTCAGGAGTCTTTATGTCCGCTGAAAAACTATTTACCCCACTGAAAGTGGGTGCCGTTACCGCGCCAAACCGCGTATTTATGGCTCCCCTTACCCGCCTGCGCAGCATCGAGCCGGGTGACATCCCTACGCCTCTGATGGGTGAATATTATCGCCAGCGCGCAAGCTCGGGCCTGATTATCACAGAAGCCACGCAAATTTCCGCACAGGCGAAAGGCTACGCTGGCGCGCCGGGGCTGCACAGCCCGGAACAGATCGCCGCGTGGAAAAAAATCACCGCGGGCGTGCATGCTGAAGACGGCCGTATTGCGGTTCAGCTGTGGCACACCGGCCGCATCTCACACAGCAGCATCCAGCCCGGCGGTCAAGCCCCGGTTTCCGCCTCTGCCCTGAGCGCGAATACCCGCACCTCCCTGCGCGATGAAAACGGCAACGCCATCCGCGTTGACACCTCTATGCCTCGCGCGCTGGAGCTGAACGAAATCCCCGGCATCGTTAATGATTTCCGCCAGGCGGTCGCAAACGCGCGCGAAGCCGGTTTCGACCTGATTGAGCTGCACTCCGCTCACGGCTACCTGCTGCACCAGTTCCTGTCACCGTCTTCTAACCATCGTACCGACCAGTACGGCGGCAGCGTTGAAAACCGCGCCCGCCTGGTGCTGGAAGTGGTGGATGCCGTTTGCCAGGAATGGAGCCCGGACCGCATCGGCATCCGCGTTTCTCCGATCGGCTCTTTCCAGAACGTGGATAACGGCCCGAATGAAGAAGCCGATGCGCTGTACCTGATTGAAGAGCTGGCAAAACGCGGCATCGCCTACCTGCACATGTCCGAGCCGGACTGGGCCGGCGGCCAGCCTTACACGGAAAGCTTCCGCCAGAAAGTGCGCGAGCGCTTCCACGGCGTGATCATCGGTGCCGGCGCTTATACGCCAGAGAAAGCGGAAGACCTGATTGGTAAAGGTCTCATCGACGCCGTGGCGTTCGGCCGAGACTACATTGCTAACCCGGATCTGGTTGCGCGCCTGCAGAAAAAAGCAGAGCTGAACCCACAGCGTCCGGAAAGCTTCTACGGCGGCGGCGCGGAAGGTTATACCGACTACCCTTCTCTGTAATCCCTGCCATAGTGATTGATAGCGGCGATGTTTCGCCGCTATACTCAAACATCGTTTCTGTTAAAAAAGTTAATCCATTCCACTGGTTAAGAGGAAATTATGCGCCTACTTCACACCATGCTGCGCGTTGGCGACCTGCAACGTTCCATCGAGTTCTACACCAACGTGCTGGGCATGAAGCTGCTGCGTACCAGCGAAAACCCGGAATACAAATATTCGCTGGCGTTCGTGGGCTACGGCCCGGAAAGCGAGGAAGCGGTTATCGAGCTGACCTATAACTGGGGCGTAGATAAGTACGAGCTGGGCACCGCGTACGGCCATATTGCGCTTGAAGTGGACAACGCTGCCGAGGCGTGCGAGCGCATCCGCAGCAACGGCGGCAACGTGACCCGCGAAGCCGGTCCGGTTAAGGGCGGCACCACCGTCATTGCCTTCGTTGAAGATCCGGACGGTTACAAAATCGAGCTGATTGAAGCCAAAGACGCCGGTCGCGGTCTGGGCAACTGATCCCGCAGGGCGCGCTATGCGCCCGTAGTTTTACTGCATCCCCTGTTAAAATTTGCCATAATACGCACTGCTTTTTTCCCCTTGTAAGAGACCCTGATGTCCGATAACGCTCAACTTACCGGTCTGTGCGACCGTTTTCGTGGTTTTTATCCCGTTGTCATTGATGTAGAAACAGCCGGATTTAACGCTAAAACCGATGCGCTGCTTGAGATTGCCGCCATCACGCTGAAGATGGATGAACAGGGCTGGCTTACACCGGACACCACGCTGCATTTTAACGTAGAACCTTTTGAAGGCGCAAACCTGCAGCCGGAAGCGCTGGCGTTTAACGGTATCGATCCGAAAAACCCGCTTCGCGGCGCGGTGAGCGAATATGATGCGCTTCACGCCATCTTCAAAATGGTGCGTAAAGGCATGAAGGACAACGACTGTAGCCGCGCCATCATGGTGGCCCACAATGCGACCTTCGACCACAGCTTTACGATGGCCGCCGCCGAGCGAGCGTCCCTGAAACGTAACCCCTTCCATCCGTTTGTGACCTTCGATACCGCCGCGCTCAGCGGGCTGGCGCTGGGACAGACGGTCCTGTCCAAGGCCTGCATTACGGCGGGCATCGAGTTTGACGGCACGCAGGCGCACTCGGCGCTCTACGACACCGAGCGCACCGCCGAGCTGTTCTGTGAGATAGTCAATCGCTGGAAGCGCCTGGGCGGTTGGCCGCTGCCGATGGGCGACAGCGAAGAATAAAAAAAAGCGACCTTTTCAGGTCGCTTTTTTATTTGAGCAGAAAATTATTCTGCGTCCGGCTCTTCGGTTTTGTACTTAGCCGCGGTCTCTTTGATCAGCTGCTGCAGTTCGCCACGCTGATACATTTCAATCAGGATGTCGCAGCCGCCAACCAGCTCGCCGTCAACCCACAGCTGCGGGAACGTCGGCCAGTTTGCGTATTTTGGCAGCTCGGCGCGGATATCCGGGTTTTGCAGGATATCAACATAAGCAAAACGCTCGCCACAGGCAGAGAGCGCCTGAACCGCTTGTGCAGAGAAACCGCAGCTTGGCAGCTTCGGAGAACCTTTCATGTACAGGAGAATCGGGTTTTCAGCGATCTGGCGCTGAATTTTTTCAATAGTGGTGCTCATATCTTGCTTCCTTAAACTTCTGTTACGGCAATCGTCTGACATTGTAGCGGTTCAGGCAGACATCGGAAAATAACATTTTAGTCACGTTATATATTTTAACGCGTGCGGCTATAAGTTGCATTGGAAATGTAGCTTAACCCTATTCCCTATAAGGTTTTGCTTAGGGAGTGACCAATAGTGCGACAGAACGGTGAATTTTTTTGCACTTGCTAACGAAACACATTTTTAGATTGAAAAATGCTATTAACTTATCTGCTTTATATAGATTAGAATCGACAGGTTTTGTAAATCACACGCGGGTATTATAGAAAGCCTGCATTTACCAGGGGACTGCCCAGTGGCGCGGATAAATAAAATCTCGATCACGCTCTGTGCTTTACTGTTTACCACTCTTTCTCTCACGCCAGCGGCGAACGCATCTCAGCAGGCGCGGCATTCTGCCGTACAAAAAACGCATCTGGCGAAAAGCACCGAACGTAAGAAAAAAACCAGCAGCAAAACAGCAAAGAAAAAAAACAGCACGCAAGCAAAGCAAACCGCATCCAGCAAGACCAGCGTCAAATCCTCCCGAACAGCTCAATCAAGCAAGCTTAAAGCGCAAAAAACCGCCGCCAACCTCACCACGGAAAAATGTACCGTCCGTAAAGGGCGTAAAACAAAATGCGTTAAATCCGCGAAGCTGGCCGACATACACAAGGTTCGCATGCAGAAAGCGCAAAAAACGGCGATGAATAAGCTGATGGGGCAAATCGGCAAACCGTACCGCTGGGGGGGGACCTCTCCGCGCACCGGCTTTGACTGCAGCGGCCTGGTCTATTATGCCTATAAAGATTTGGTGAAGTTCCGCATTCCGCGTACGGCGAATGAAATGTACCACCTGCGCGACGCATCTCCGGTTAACCGCGGCGAACTGGAAAACGGCGATCTGGTCTTCTTCCGCACCCAGGGACGCGGCACGGCGGACCACGTTGGCGTCTACGTCGGCAACGGTAAGTTTATTCAGTCACCGCGCAGCGGGCGCGACATTCAGATTACCTCGCTTAGCGAAGAGTATTGGGTCCGCCACTACGTCGGCGCACGCCGCGTTATGACGCCGAAAACGATCCGCTAAACCCTGCCCTGCCGCTCCGGCGGCAGGGTAAGTTCCTCTTTTGCATACCCTTTCAATTTGCTACTCTATCCCTGTTGTCTGTAAGGCTATTGGCAACGTAAAAACAATAAGGAGAGTAGCAATGTCGTTCGAATTACCTGCACTACCATATGCAAAAGACGCCCTGGCCCCGCACATTTCCGCGGAGACCCTGGAATACCACTACGGCAAACACCACCAGACCTACGTCACCAACCTGAATAACCTGATTAAGGGCACCGACTTTGAAGGCAAAACGCTGGAAGAGATCGTGCGCAGCTCAGAAGGCGGTATTTTCAATAACGCCGCGCAGGTATGGAACCACACCTTCTACTGGCACTGCCTGGCACCGAACGCAGGCGGAGAACCGACCGGCGAGCTGGCGAGCGCTATCACTTCGTCATTTGGCAGCTTCGCAGAGTTCAAAGCGAAGTTTACCGATGCCGCAGTGAAAAACTTCGGTTCCGGATGGACCTGGCTGGTAAAAGAGGCGGATGGCAAGCTGGCTATCGTATCGACTTCGAACGCCGGTACGCCGCTGACCACCAGCGCAGCGCCGCTGATGACCGTGGACGTGTGGGAGCACGCGTACTATATCGATTACCGTAACGCCCGTCCGAACTACCTGGAGCACTTCTGGGCGCTGGTAAACTGGGAATTTGTGGCGAAGAACTTCGCCGCATAAATCACACGCAGAAGGGACCGCCCTTCTGCGTTTTTATTTAATCTACGGCGCAGGCCGTTTCCGGCTGTTTACGACCGGACATCAGCACCAGCAGCAGCCCCAGGGCCGCGATGATCGCGCCCATCACCGGCACAAAGCCGTATCCCAGACCACCTGAAATCACCGCCCCTCCCGCTGCGGCACCTAGCGCATTCCCCAGATTAAACGCCCCGATATTCACCGAAGACGACAGCCCCGGCGCCTCGTGCGCAACGCGCATCACGCGCATCTGCAGCGGCGGAACGACCGCAAAGGTCGCGGCTCCCCAAACGACCATTGCCACGGCGGCACCCGCCTGGCTTTGCGCGAGCCACGGTATGGCCACCATGATGGCAATCAGCAGAGTTAAAAAGCCCTTCAGGGTTCCGCTGACCGAACGGTCGGCAAGCCTGCCGCCGAGATAGTTGCCGATGGAAAAGCCCACGCCAATCAATACCAGCATCGCCGTAACGAACGCCGGCGTCGCACGGGTGATATCGTGCAGGACGGGGGCAATATAGGTGTAAAGCGTGAACATGGCGCCCGCGCCCAGCACCGTGGTGAGCAGCGCGGAAAGCACCTGCGGGCGCGCTAGTACCGACAGCTCTTTGCGCACCTCTGGCCGCTCGCCCGCCCCGCCCTTCGGCAGCGAGAAGAACAGCGCCACCATGGCGACCACGCCCAGTCCGGCCGTCGCTAAGAAGGACATTCGCCAGCCAATCGCTTCGCCAAGCCATGTCGCAGCCGGTACGCCGCCAATGTTCGCAATCGTCAGCCCCATAAACATGGTGGCGACCGCGCTGGCCTGCTTGTGCTTAGGCACAACGCTTGCGGCTACAACGGAGCCCAGGCCGAAGAACGCGCCGTGGTTAAGGCTCGTCAGAATGCGTGACAGCATCAGCGTGGTGTAATCGGGTGCAATCGCCGACAGCACGTTGCCGAGAGTGAAGATAGCCATCAGGAAAATCAGCGCGTTGCGGCGCCCGCGATGGGAAAGCAGCAGCGTCATCAGCGGAGCCCCGACCATTACGCCGATCGCGTAGGCGCTAATCAGCATCCCCGCCGCCGGGATCGAGACGTCCACGCCCCGGGCGATAACGGGTAAGAGCCCCATCGGGGAAAATTCAGTGGTGCCGATCCCAAACGCGCCAATGGCGAGGGCCAGCAGGGGAAAATTGATTTTCATGCGTTTACTCCGGATGCCGCGTCATAGCACGACACAGAACAAAGAAGTCAAAAGCATGACATCAATCACAAAAAATGAGAAGTTAACAATTTGGCAAAAGATTTTTGCCACAGAAGTAACAATCTAGAGACGAGCAGGAGGGAGAGGACTCTCCCCCCCTCAAAATCAGTGCAGTGCAGCCGTCAGCCCGCCGGCAACAATCAGCGCCAGCACAATAACGGTGGTCATCAGCGAAAACTTAAGATCGGAACTCATCAATTTTTCTCCTTTTAATCCCCACACGGAAAGTGAGCTTGCTCATTTTTGCACAGTTTACGTCAAAAATCTTCCCGGATTTAAAATGATAACCACTTTTGCTCTTCCCCTTTTCCTCAAGATAGGACAAAATTCCACGCTAAATTTATTAGCGTACCGGCCATTGACCCCCTCCTGACGTCCTGTGTCGTTTTCCCGGCGTGTCGCAATTCAACATTGCGTAATAAGGGTGAGAGAAGGCAAACGTTTACCTCCCCATTTTTCAGGATATTAGGATAGGGTCTGGAGTGACATTTAATGGCAACAATTAAAGACGTAGCAAAACGCGCAAACGTTTCCACTACAACCGTATCACATGTTATTAACAAAACCCGCTTCGTGGCGGAAGAGACGCGCAACGCCGTCTGGGCCGCGATCAAAGAACTGCACTATTCACCGAGTGCGGTTGCGCGCAGCCTGAAGGTTAATCACACCAAGTCTATCGGCCTGTTGGCGACCAGCAGCGAAGCGGCCTACTTTGCCGAAATTATTGAAGCCGTTGAGAAAAACTGCTTCCAGAAAGGCTATACCCTCATTCTGGGCAACGCGTGGAACAATATTGAAAAACAGCGCGCCTATCTGTCGATGATGGCGCAAAAGCGCGTAGATGGCCTGCTGGTCATGTGCTCCGAGTACCCGGAGTCCGTTCTCTCCATGCTGGAAGAGTATCGCCATATTCCGATGGTGGTCATGGACTGGGGCGAAGCGCGTGCCGATTTCACCGACTCGGTTATCGATAACGCCTTTGAAGGCGGCTATATGGCAGGGCGCTATTTGATCGAGCGCGGCCACCGCGATATCGGCGTCATCCCGGGCCCGCTGGAGCGCAACACCGGCGCGGGACGCCTGGCCGGGTTCATGAAAGCCATGGAAGAAGCGCTGATTAACGTGCCGGAAAACTGGATAGTTCAGGGCGACTTTGAGCCGGAATCCGGCTACCGCGCGATGCAGCAGATCGTCTCCCAGCAGCACCGCCCTACCGCCGTCTTCTGCGGCGGCGACATTATGGCGATGGGCGCGCTCTGTGCGGCAGACGAGCTCGGCCTGCGCGTGCCGCAGGACATTTCGGTGATCGGGTATGACAACGTGCGCAACGCGCGCTTCTTCACCCCGGCGCTGACGACCATTCACCAGCCGAAAGACTCGCTGGGCGAAACGGCGTTTAACATGCTGATGGACAGGATCGTCAGCAAGCGCGAAGAGTCGCAGTCAATTGAGGTTCACCCTCGCCTGATTGAGCGCCGCTCCGTTGCGGACGGTCCTTTCCGCGACTACCGCCGTTAAACCTCTTCGGGGCCAGCTACGCTGGCTCCCGCAGCCACTCCCTGTTCAGCGTTTCGCTATCTCCCAGATACTCCAGCAGCCAGGCCATGGCGGGCGAGACGTCATTTTGCTGCCAGGTCAGGCAGCACGCCGCGTCAGGAAAGGGATTTTCCAGCGCCAGGGCAACCCACTCTCCGGCGTCAATTCGCGGACGCGCAAAGTGGACGGGCACCATACCCACGCACAGCCCCGCGCTCAGGCAGGTTGCTGAAGAGTCCCAGTCGGGCGCCACCACGCGCCGCTGGTTGTCCAGCAGCCAGGTAATACGCTTGGGCAGCGATCGCGACGTATCTTCCAGCACCAGCGACGGCCAGTTGCGCAACGCGTCATCGCTCAGCGGTCCTTCCATCGCCGCCAGCGGATGATGGCGCGCGACCACGCAGATCCAGCTCAGCATGCCCATGTCCCGAAAGGCGTAGCGCCCGCCCACGGGGATTGCCTGGGTCGCGCCGATAGCCATCTCTACCCTGCCGTCCGCCAGCGCGTCCCATACGCCGTTGAACACCTCCTGCGATACCCTAAGCTCGACGTCCGAGAAGTGACGGTAGAAATCGACGATCATCTGCCGCGTGCGCTCCGGCCTGACGATGTTATCTACGGCGATGGAGAGATGCCCGCGCCAGCCGTTGGCAATCTGCTGGCACTGTTCGCGGGTGATCTGCATTTTTTTGATAACAGAACGCCCTTCTTTCAAAAACCACGCCCCAGCTGGCGTCAGTTCCACATCCCGATGCCGTCGCTCAAAGAGCGGAACGGCGAGCCACTCCTCCAGCTGCCGAACCGTATAGCTTATCGCCGAGGGGACGCGATGCAGCTCCTGTGCGGCACCGCTAAAGCTGCCGTTGCGCGCAACGGCATCAATCACTTCAAGAGAATAATCTGACCACATTTTCTGCCTGCAAAATTTTTGATTGCAACAGCCAAATATTAGCGTTTCACAAGCTGCTTTGCACTCCCTACACTCTTCGCCACCGTATACCTGCCTCCTTGAGGAGAAAAAAGAGTGCAACCCAGGAAAGGATTTTTAGTCTGGCTCGGCGGCCTGAGCGTGCTGGGCTTTTTAGCGACCGACATGTATTTGCCCGCGTTTGCCGCCATGCAGGAAGATCTGCAAACGCCTGCTGCCGCCATCAGCGCGAGCCTGAGCCTGTTCCTGGCAGGCTTTGCCTTCGCACAGCTGCTGTGGGGGCCCCTCTCCGACCGCTTTGGCCGCAAGCCGGTTCTGCTGCTCGGCCTGGCCATTTTCGCCGTCGGCTGTTTGGGCATGCTGTGGGTGCGCGATGCCGCCTGGCTGCTGGTGCTTCGCTTCATTCAGGCGGTGGGCGTTTGCGCCGCGGCGGTGACCTGGCAGGCGCTGGTGACCGATTACTATCCAGCGTCGCGCACGAACCGAATTTTTGCCACCATCATGCCGCTGGTTGGCCTTTCGCCTGCCCTGGCCCCGCTGCTGGGCAGCTGGATCCTGGCGCATTTTGACTGGCAGGCGATTTTTGCCACGCTGTTTGCGATTACGCTGGTACTGATGCTGCCCGCCTTCGCGCTTAAGCCCGCGCATAAAAAAATAGAGCACGCTGACGCGAAGCCGATCACCTTCATCTCCCTGCTGAAGGCCAAAGCTTACCGCGGCAACGTACTGATCTACGCCGCCTGCTCCGCAAGCTTCTTTGCCTGGCTGACCGGCTCGCCGTTTATTCTGCACGATATGGGCTATAGCCCAGCGGCGATTGGCCTAAGCTATGTCCCACAGACCATCGCTTTCCTGGTCGGCGGCTACGGCTGTCGCGCCGCGCTGCAAAAATGGGAAGGCCAGCAGATGCTGCCGTGGCTGCTGGTGCTGTACGCCCTTAGCGTCGTTGGAACCTGGGCAGTAGGCTTTATCCCCGGGGCGGGGCTGGCAGAAATTTTGATTCCGTTCTGCGTTATGGCGGTCGCTAACGGCGCCATTTACCCTATCGTGGTGGCCCAGGCATTGCGCCCGTTCCCTCATGCTACGGGTCGCGCAGCCGCATTGCAAAACACCCTGCAGCTGGGCCTGTGCTTCCTGGCAAGCCTCGTGGTCTCCGCGCTGATTGCTACGCCACTGCTGACCACCACCAGCGTGATGCTGGCAACGGTTCTTCTGGCTGGCGTGGGCTACCGGATGCAATCTTCAGCGCAAACCGTTCAGGATGAGCGCAGCGAAGCTGAGCGTTCGCATGCCTAATCGCGGCCGTAATTATGTTAGGCATCAGTGATTAGGTTGCTAAGAATTTTATATTGAATCAGCCATTTTTGAGGCCTATACTAAATTTGGTTCAATAAACACGATAAATATTAAGCGTTAACGGGAGCCGGAGTGCTCCCGTTTTACCATGGAAGGCTTTTCGGCAAGGGCTATCTCCCTTCCTCTGTTCTACGTCGGATACTAGCCTCGCGGGATTAACCGTGAGATTTCTCACAAACCATAAAAAGCGTCTACGCTGTTTGAAGGTTCTGATCACAGCAAGGTGATGGAGAAGCTATGAGTTCATCGTGTATAGAAGAAGTCAGCGTTCCGGACGATAACTGGTCCCGGATCGTCAGTGAACTGTTGGGTCGAGCCGGCATTACGATTAACGGACCGTCTCCTGCGGACCCACAGGTCAAACATCCCGATTTTTTTAAACGCGTGCTGCAGGAAGGGTCTCTCGGCCTGGGCGAAAGCTATATGGACGGCTGGTGGGAGTGCGAGCGCCTGGACGTGTTCTTCACCAGCGTGCTGCGCGCGGGGCTGGAAAAACAGCTTCCGCATCATCTCAAAGACACGCTGCGCATCGCATCTGCGCGTTTGTTCAACCTGCAAAGCAAGAAGCGCGCGTGGATCGTTGGCAAAGAGCATTACGATCTTGGCAACGATCTGTTTAGCCGCATGCTGGACCCGCTGATGCAATACTCCTGCGGCTACTGGAAAAAGGCCACCACCCTGGAAGAGGCCCAACAGGATAAGCTCCGTTTGATCTGCGAAAAACTGCAGCTCCAGCCCGGCATGCGCGTGCTGGATATCGGCTGCGGCTGGGGCGGGCTTGCCTGGTTTATGGCGAAACACTATGGCGTGAGCGTTGTAGGCGTGACCATCTCTGCTGAACAGCGGAAAATGGCGCAGGAACGGTGCCAGGATCTGGACGTGGATATTCGCCTTCAGGACTATCGCGACCTCAACGAGCAGTTCGATCGCATTGTTTCCGTCGGGATGTTCGAGCATGTAGGGCCGAAAAATTATGATACCTATTTCACCGTTGCCGACCGTAACCTCAAGCCGGACGGCATCTTCCTGCTCCACACCATCGGCTCAAAGCGGACCGACAATAACGTCGACCCGTGGATCAATAAGTACATATTCCCTAACGGCTGTTTACCCTCTGTCCGCCATATTGCGAACGCCAGCGAGCCGCATTTCCTTGTCGAAGACTGGCATAATTTCGGTGCGGATTACGACACCACGCTGATGGCCTGGTACGCACGCTTCCTGGCCGCGTGGCCGGACATTGCCGACAACTATTCCGAACGCTTTAAACGGATGTTCACCTATTATCTGAACGCCTGCGCGGGTGCTTTCCGCGCGCGCGATATTCAGCTCTGGCAGGTGGTGTTTAGCCGCGGAATTGAGAACGGGCTTCGCGTCGCGCGATAAAAAAATAACCCCGGCTCGCCGGGGTTATTTTTATTCGTCTTCTGCCGCTTTTATTATCGCCGCCTCTTTTGCGGCCAGCACGCGCTCAACGGTATCAACCACCGCCTGGGTTTGCGGATCGATTTCAATATTTACCCGATGGCCCAGTTTTTTCGCGCCCAGCGTCGTGCGCTGCAGCGTTTCGGGGATCAGATGTACGCAAAAACGCGTTGGCGTCACTTCACCGACCGTCAGGCTAATCCCATCAATGCCAATAAATCCTTTATACAGGATGTATTTCATGAGGGCCGGGTCCTGCACTTTAAACCAGATTTGGCGGTTATTTTCTGAGGTCACAATCTTCGCTACCTCAGCGGTAGTCATAATATGGCCGGACATCAAATGCCCGCCAATCTCATCGCTGAATTTCGCCGCGCGCTCAACGTTGACAACGTCACCCACCGCCAGCTCGCCGAGGTTGGTGATGCGCAGCGTCTCTTTCATTAAATCGAAGCTAATCTGATTGCCGTTTATTTCGGTCACCGTCAGGCAACAGCCGTTATGCGCAATCGAGGCACCGGTTTCAATGCCGTCCAGCATATATTCCGGAAGCTCGACCACGTGGGTACGAAAATTAGGTTTTTCATCAATAGACACCACTTTCGCAGTGCCCTGCACAATACCAGTAAACATGCCTACAGCTCCTGTTCATTTCTTACGGTGGCGACACCGTTTAATCTCACCACAATAACAGTTGGAAAAAGAGGTTGCCAGCGAAGCGCATTTTCTGGCGATTTTTTCACTAGATAATTAGTTAAACCCCGCTACAATAGCTGGCATCTCCCTTCATTTTCTTCTTGCTGCCAGTTTCGGCGGCTTTTTTGTCTCTCAAATAACAACAATACAAAGGTGTTCACGTGCAGAAGTACATGATTGAAGCGCGTCAATTATTGGCACTGGCGATACCCGTGATCGTCGCGCAGGTCGCTCAGACCGCAATGGGATTTGTGGATACGGTGATGGCGGGTGGCTATAGCGCCACTGATATGGCCGCCGTCGCGATTGGTACCTCTATCTGGCTGCCGGCGATCCTGTTCGGTCACGGCCTGCTGCTGGCCCTAACCCCGGTCATCGCGCAGCTTAACGGTTCTGGCCGTCGCGATCGCATCGCCCATCAGGTTCGCCAGGGCTTTTGGCTCGCGGGTTTTGTGTCAATTCTGATCATGGTCGTGCTGTGGAACGCGGGCCACATCATCCGCGCGATGCACAACATCGATCCTGTCCTGGCCGACAAAGCCGTCGGCTATCTTCGCGCGCTGCTCTGGGGCGCCCCGGGCTACCTCTTTTTCCAGGTCGCGCGTAACCAGTGCGAGGGGCTGGCGAAAACCAAGCCGGGCATGGTGATGGGCTTTATCGGCCTGCTGGTCAACATTCCGGTAAACTACGTCTTTATCTATGGCCACTTCGGCATGCCGGAGCTGGGCGGCGTAGGCTGTGGCGTGGCAACGGCAGCGGTTTACTGGGTGATGTTCTTCAGCATGATTACGTTCGTGAAGCGCGCGCGATCAATGCGCGATATTCGCAACGCGACGAGATTCAGCACGCCGGACTGGAACGTGATGACGCGGCTCATCCAGCTCGGCCTGCCCATTGCGCTGGCGCTGTTTTTTGAAGTCACGCTGTTTGCCGTGGTGGCACTGCTCGTCTCCCCGCTGGGGATTATTGACGTGGCTGGACACCAGATTGCACTCAACTTCAGCTCGCTGATGTTCGTTCTGCCGATGTCGCTGGCCGCCGCGGTGACGATCCGGGTGGGCTTCCGCCTGGGACAGGGCTCCACGCTGGATGCGCAAACCGCCGCGCGGACCGGGCTGGGCGTCGGGGTGTGCATGGCCGTCTGCACGGCGCTATTTACCGTTACGCTACGCGAGCAAATCGCCCTGCTCTACAACGACAATCCGCAGGTGGTATTGCTTGCGTCTCACCTGATGCTGCTGGCGGCGGTCTACCAGATATCGGACTCTATCCAGGTCATCGGCAGCGGCGTGCTGCGCGGGTATAAAGATACGCGCTCCATCTTCTTTATCACCTTCATCGCCTACTGGGTGCTCGGCCTGCCGACGGGCTACGTGCTGGCGCTGACCGATCTGGTGGTGGACCGCATGGGGCCGGCCGGATTCTGGATGGGCTTTATCATCGGCCTGACCTCGGCGGCCATCATGATGATGCTGCGGATGCGCTTCCTGCAGCGTCAGCCGTCCACGGTGATTTTGCAGCGCGCTGCGCGTTAATCAGGCGGTAGCCGCCTGCTGGCGGCTACTTTCTCTACACTTTGCGCGGTAATGAAGCAATCGCGTGAAATCAGAGAGAAAATTGCATTTTCCCTCTTGCCTCAGCCGGGCTGTGCCGCTAATATTCGTCCCCGTTGTCGCCGACAACACGTTGCGTTCATAGCTCAGTTGGTTAGAGCACCACCTTGACATGGTGGGGGTCGTTGGTTCGAGTCCAATTGAACGCACCATTTTGCGTCTGTAGCTCAGTTGGTTAGAGCACCACCTTGACATGGTGGGGGTCGATGGTTCGAGTCCATTCAGACGCACCATTCTATTTCTTCTCTGTATTCCTTCCTATTTTCAATACGAAAATTCATTAAAACAACCACGCGTCTTGCGATTTCTGCTTATACATTCGTTACTCACTCAAGCCGTGAGCTTTCGATCTCCAGCGTAAAAAAGGAATTTCTATGCTTATTCGCCCCACCACTCCCTCCGATTCAGAACCCTTACTCGCGATGTTAGAAGCGAGCGGACAGTTCGATCGTGAAGGGCTCTTGCATGTGCAGGACACGCTTGATACCTACTTTTCTGGTAAATCGGATGAAATATGGTTTAGCGCAGACCAGCAAGGTCTGGTGGGTGTTGCCTATTGCGCCCCCGAAGTGATGACCAACAGCGTCTGGAACTTACTGATGCTATGGATCTGCCCTTCCCGCCAGCGGCAGGGTATCGGACAGGCCCTGATCGACGAGGTTGAAAAGGAGTTGAGAAATAAGCAGGCAAGGCTGCTGCTGGTTGAGACCTCCAGCCTTGACGATTTTAGCGCGGCCCGCGCGTTTTACGGTAAGCAAGGTTTTATCAATGAGGCGAGAATACGTCACTACTATGCTCCTAATGAAGATAAAGTGATCTTCACAAAAGCGCTGCAGGCGTAAGATAAACCTCAACAGGACAATAAGCGCCAGCAGACTGGCGCTCACCGTTCGCGTCGGTCCTCTCGTTAATATCCGAATTCTCCCCGCATTCCAAACCCTGAAGCCGTCACCTGCTACGCTTATCGTATGGAAAAAAACGCAGGGAGACTGTCGATGAAGAAAATCGCCATTATCGGCTCCGGCCCGACCGGGATTTACACCTTTTATTCCCTTCTGAAAACTAAAATCCCTCTGGCCGTTTCCGTTTTTGAACAGGCTGACGAAGCCGGCGTGGGCATGCCCTACAGCGATGATGAAAACGCGCGCTTTATGCTGGCCAATATTGCCAGTATTGAAATACCCCCACTGTTCATCACGTACCTTGACTGGCTCAGGCGCCAGGACCAAGCCTATCTTGCGCGCTTCAAGGTCGATAAAGCCAGCCTGCACGATCGCCAGTTTTTGCCGCGGCTGCTGCTGGGAGAATACTTTCGCGACGGCTTTTTAACCCTTGTTAAAGAAGCCAAAACGCAGGGGTTTGAGGTCAATGTCCATGAATCCGCTCGGGTCACCGACATTGACGCGGCGCCAGAAGGCGTAATGCTCTCGGTCAACGGTAAGCCGCATCCTGCGCGGTTTGACCGGGTTGTCGTCGCCACGGGGCACGTCTGGCCGGATGAAGATGAAGCCACGCGCAGCTTCTTTCCAAGCCCCTGGTCCGGGCTCATGGACGCGCGCATCCCCGCCTGCCGCGTCGGCATTATGGGCACCTCCCTGAGCGGGCTGGATGCCGCGATGGCGGTGGTGATGCAGCACGGTCATTTCGCTGACCAACAGTTTATTCTTGATAAAGGCAGCGAGGCGTTACGTATCGTCCTGATGTCCCGAACGGGAATTCTGCCTGAGGCGGATTTTTACTGTCCTATCCCCTATGAGCCGCTCTCGATTTTGACTGAATCTGCCGTCGAGTCTGAAATCGCCAAAGGCGCAGACGGGCTCCTCGATCGCGTTTTTGCACTGATGGTGAAAGAGCTGGAACTGGCCGACCCCGAGTGGTGTCAGGCGATCTCGCTGCACGACCTGAATGCGGACAACCTGCTGGAGGCCTGGTACGAGGATCGCAAACGGCACGGCCCGTTTACCTGGGCAGAAGAGAACCTGAAAGAGGTCGAGCGCAACAAGCGCGAGCGGCGCACGGTGGCGTGGCGCTACGCCGTGCTTCGGCTGCACGACGTGGTATCAGAGATTGTCCCTGCGCTGAACGAGCGCGACAGGGCGCGGTTCCAGGCGGGGCTGGCGCGCGTGTTTATTGATAACTATGCAGCGATCCCACCGCAGTCTATTCGCCGACTGCTGGCGCTACGCGAGGCGGGCATCGTGAGCGTCGCCGCCCTGGGGGACGACTATGATATGGACATCGGTAGCGGTCAAACGGTAATCACCCATCACGGCCACACCCTGCGCTTCGACGTTTTTATCGACGCCCGCGGGCAGAAGCCGCTTAAAACGAAAGATCTGCCTTTCCCCACGCTGCGCAAACAGCTGATGGAAACGGGCGATGACATACCGGACGTCAGCGCAGACTATACGTTAAGAAGCCCCGAATCGATTCGTGGACGCATTGCATTTGGTGCCATTCCGTGGCTCATGCACGACCACCCCTTCGTACAGGGGATCATCGAATGCGCGGAGATAGGGGACGCTATCGCGAAAGGAGTGCATCAGCCTGCTGCTGGGGCACGCAGAAAGCTGCCGTGGGTGGAGGGCTGACGGGCTTCCCTGCCCTCGGCGTGCGTTACTCGAAGAACACGCCAGGATTTTCAGACAGGGAGATAAAGGTTTTTGTCTCTTTGTCCAGCGCGCGAATCTCGCCGCTTTCAATGTCGTATACCCAGCCGTGCAGGCGGATGGCGTTGTTGCGAAGGCCTACCGCAACGGACGGGTGAGTTTTGATGTTGCTCAGCTGGGCAAATACGTTTTCCTGCACCATCGCGTTCACTTTGTCGATCGGCTTCTCCCACGCTTTCTTCTCAACGACCGCTTTCGCCGCGTCGGCGTAGCGCAGCCAGTGGGAGACGGCGGGCATCGGGCCCAGGTCAGCGTCGTCAGCGATCGCTTTCATCGCGCCGCAGTTAGAGTGGCCGCAGATGACGATATCGGTCACGCCCAGCGCCACAACGGCGTATTCAATCGTTGCGGAAACGCCGCCCGGCTCAGGCCCGAAAGGCGGCACGATGTTGCCAGCATTGCGAATGACAAAGAGCTGTCCTGGCTCCTGCTGCGTCACCAGCTCTGGAACCAGGCGGCTGTCGGAGCAGGAAATAAACAACGCTTTGGGATTCTGGCTGGACGCCAGGCTGCGGAAGAGCTCTTTACGTTGCGGGAAAATCTCTTTTTGAAAGCTGAGAAAACCTTCAATGATATGTTGCATAGCAATATCTCTTTTATCTGTTTTAGTTTAGACATGATCGAGATCACGCTCTTAAAGTTTACCCACCACGCTTTACTTCATACAAGCAATATATTTCTGGCCCGACCGGCGCACGATCTCGCTAGCCTCCGCGAGGATATTCTGACCTTCAAACGCGCCGTAGAGACGCGCGTACGCTCTGCCCTCAAGCCGCGCCGTCACCTGCTCCACCGTGCGCGCGGGCAGCGGGAGCATGTTCGGATAGCTCCACATAAACGAGACGGCATCCTTCCCCGGCGTCACCTGCAGAATATCGCCCGCCAGCAGCACGCCCTCGCCCTTCTGCCAGTGAAGCACCGTTCCACCCGCGAAATGGCCCCCGAGCCGCAGCAGCGTTACCGCAGGCAGGATATCCAGCGCATCGCCCTCCCAGAAGCGGATCGCCGGGCTTTCGCGCATCACCCACTCGCGATCGCTGGCGTGGAGATAAACGGGAGCATCGAACGCGTCTGCCCAGTCCTGCAGCGTGGTGTAATAGTGCGGATGCGAAATGGCGATAGCGCTGATGCCGCCCAGCGCCGCGATCAGCATTTTGGTTGCCGCATCCAGGTTGGCGATGCAGTCCCACAGCACGTTGCCGTTCGGGGTGCGTAAAAGCAGCGCGCGCTGGTTGATGGCAAACGCGGGCACGGTTTTGAGGCTAAACAAATCTGGCTCAAGCTGTTGCCATTTGTTGGCGTGGGTCGCGGTTACGGTTTCAAAATCGGTCCACGCCTGACCGGTGGCCGGAACGTACTGGCGTTCATCCTCGCAAATGGGGCAGCGGTCAGGCTGATGGTCGTAGGAGGTCCCGCAGGTTTTACACAGAATAATCATCGGCTTTCCTCAGCGCTAAATCACTGAGTATGGCAGGGATTATCCTTATGTGCTGCGAGGTACATTGTCTCCGTTTTTTCCCCTATACTGTGCCGGTATCAAAAACTGAATATAGCGGGTGTACTATGGAAATTGATCTCGATAACCTGGTCTTTAGCGGCCTGGACGAAGCAGAAGAGCGTAACGCGGAACGTCTGGAAGACGCAGACAAGAAAGCTCAGGCGGTTATCGCCGACGACGACTGCGGCGATGCCTGCAAAATCTAAAGAAAAAGCACCGGTTACCGGTGCTTTTTTTTCGCCTCACCTCCGCTGGCTTTAAATTTCAGGCGTCTTTTGGAACCCAGACAGCATCAGAATCAGGCTTTCTGGAGATGAGGCCGGCTCGAACTGATAATGATTCCCCTGACGATCGCCGCCGATGTACCATGAGATTTGCGTTTTCCCCTGCGCCAGCGCCTTGCGCACGGCCTTATCGACATCGACCATCCGGTATTCACGCTTGTGGTTGAGGTACAGCACGGCATCGGATTTATAGCTACAGGCCGGACGGGCATTCCAGCTCACGCTGGTCGGATCCCAGTCGCTGCTGGCCGGATAGAAGAAGATCTGGTCGGCCCCGTCGGTTTCCACTTTCCCACCGTAGATACGCACGCGATATTTAAATAGCGACGGATCCTGTCCGGCAGGCAGCGCGGGGATCTTGAATTTCACCAGCGACAGGGTTTCGCCGTTTTTCGTGCGCCCGCCGTTTTGCCAGTTATCCTCCACCAGCAGACTCTGCGCGTTCGCGTGAGAGGCGTCTGGTTCCCGGCTGCTTAGCCAGACGTTCGCCTTCGCTTTTTCATAGCCGTAAGGAACGGTCGTGCCGCAGTCCATCCCGCGGTTCATGCACAGGTCGGTCATAAACCGGGCCGCGTCCTCCGTCCAGCCGTTCATAAAGTCGGCGTGCGCCGTATACAGGCTGCCCCAGCGCTCCTCGCGTTCGTCGCCGTGCATCAGCGGATCGAGCGAAAGCTGGGCTTTGCCGGTATCCAGCGATGATATCATCGGCAGCACGTAGGCAACGTTCATATTCACGGTCGGGATTTTCACCGGAAATGCGTCCGGACACACGCCTTTAACGTCGTAGGTAGCGTTGGCGAGGCCGTGAGCGGGCTTGAGGTTAACGCCGTCCCAGCAGTTCGGGAACTGAATGCCGATATTAAACTGCACCGCGTCTTTTGCCTTACGCAGCCCGCATACCTCCCCCACTTTGGAGGTGTAGCCTTTGCCGTTCGCGCACAAAAACGTGATATGCGGGTTTGGCGCCGTCCCGTGGTGATCCCCCGCCAGCAGCGCCAGCCCGGCCGGGAAAGGCGTTAGCGGCGCGGTATCCACGTGAGACGCCTGATAGTAGGTTTTCTGATAGGCCGGTTTTACCACCGTGCCGTCGGGCAGGCGCAGCGACGGCGCCCAGTAGGCGGAGCTGTCGGCTTTGTTGTCGCAGGTGGTGCGTTCAAGCCTGCGCAGGCTTTCCCGGGTGGAATCGGCATCGGTATGGGCATTGCCAAAGAAGTCGTGCAGCATGGCATGGTTGGGCATGCCATACATCATGATGGCGTCATCGCCGAGGGTATGGGAGTAGCCGCACACCACGTGGGCCTGCGGCGCGGCGTGTGCCGCCTGCATAGCAAACAGTAAAACCGGGCACGCGAGCGCGGTAGTTAGCATGGTCCGTTTCATCATTTTCTCCATGATATGAAAGGACACATTGGTAACAAAAGCGCATCAACTCTCCGAGTCGTTCATTGCCTCATTTTCCGTTTAAAAAGACTTTACACCGACGGCAGACCTCTCGTTCCAGCCAGCGCAGGATAAGCAAATGGCCGCAGGGCCTACCCGGCCAGCGCTTTCACCACCGTTTCCATCGCCTGGGTGGTGAGTTCGCTGCGTTTAATCCGCTGGTTTGCCAGCGCGGTCCGCACCACGCCCGCAATCACGATATGCTTTGGCTCCTGGCCTAAATCGCGCATCTCCAGCACCACCTTGCCAACGACCCGGCACATCTCCTGATACAGCGCTTCGTCTTTCGTTACATTGCCCATTGCCATCGCTCCATTGCCCGAAAAACTCAGCTTAATTCATTCGCTGGCGGTATACAAAAAAGAAGCCCGACGAGAGTCTCGCCGGGCTTCATCTTGTAAATCAGCTAATTAATTATTTACCGGGATCACCGCGCCTTTATATTTGGTGCGGATCCAGTCCTGAATCTCTTTCGAGTGCAGGACGTTTACCAGCGCGACGATATCTTTTTTCTTCTCGTCACCGCGGTGCACGGTAATGATGTTGGCGTACGGGTTGTTTTCACCGCTCTCGACCGCAATCGGGTCGTGAACCGGGTCCAGACCGGCGTCAATCGCGTAGTTGGCGTTAATCACCACCGCCGCGCCTTCGTCGTTGTTATACATCTGGGGCAGCAGGGAGGCCTCGACGTTAGGCGTAAACTGCAGCTTTTTCGGGTTCTCGACGATGTCGCTGATGCGCGCGGTCACTTTGTCGATGCCCGGCTTCAGCGTGATCACGCCCTCTTTCTCGAAGATGGAGAGGATACGCCCCTCTTCGGACACCGCGTCGCGCATGATGATTTTTCCGCCTTCCGGCAGATCCTTCAGCGACTTGTATTTTTTCGAGTAGATGCCGATTGGCTCAATGTGGATCGCGCCCGCGCTGACGAAATCGTAATCCTTATCACCCGCGTGATCCTTCAGCACGCTGTTCAGGTAGGGAATGTGCTGGAAGTAGTTGGCGTCGATGTCGCGGCCCGCCAGCGCGGTGTTCGGCAGGATGTAGTCCTGGAACGGCTTGATCTCCAGGTCGATCCCCTGCTTCGCCAGAATCGGCTTCGCCTGCTCGAGAATTTCCGCGTGCGGCGTGTTGGACGCCCCCACGGTCAGGGTGTCGGCCCAGGCGGCAAAGCTCAGGGCGCTCAGGGTTGCGGCGGCGATCAGCGTCAGCGTTTTTTTCATGATGATGGTTCCCGTGTGTTATTAGAGATTATCTTTTGTCTAACAGTGAAGTAATGACATCGCCGCAGAACTGGATAATGAAAACGATGATTAAAATGGTCACCGTTGCCACCAGCGTGACGTCACCGTGGTTGCGCTGGAATCCTTCCAGATAAGCCAGATTTCCCAACCCGCCGGCGCCAATCACCCCCGCCATGGCGCTGTAGCTGACCAGCGCAATGAGCGTCACAGTAATACCTGAAACCAGTGCAGGTGATGATTCCGGCAGTAAAACCCGAAATACGAGCGTGCTCAGCCGCGCGCCCATTGAGCGCGTGGCCTCGATAACCCCTTTGTCGACTTCGCGCAGGGCGATCTCGACCAGGCGAGCGTAGAACGGCGCCGCACCGACAATCAGCGCCGGCAGCGCCGCGTTTGCGCCGAGAATGGTCCCGACGATAGTCTTGGTGAACGGGATCAGCAGGACGATCAGGATAATGAACGGGATGGAGCGGAACACGTTCACCACGATCGACATCACGCTGTAGACCGTGCGGTTCTGGAACAGACCGCCGCGGGCGGTTAAAAACAGCGCCAGCCCCAGCACGATGCCGAGCACAAAGGTCGCCACGCCGGAAAGCGCGGTCATGTACAGCGTCTCCTGGGTGGCCGACCACAGCTGGTCCCACTTCAGGTGCGGAAAAAGATTCTCAGCCATGCTTAATTACCTCGCCGTCAATATCGCTTTGCTTCAGGTCGGCGAGGATATTGTTCAGTTGCTCATCTGATGCCACGACGTGGACCCAAAGCTGTCCGAAAACGCCGTGGGCGGTTTGCGTCATTTTTCCGTGCAGGATGTTAAACGGCAGGCCGTAGCGCAGCGTAAGCTCCCCTACGATCGGCCGGTGCGTACTGTGCCCGGTAAACGTCAGCCTGATCACCGCGCCTTCCAGGTCGTTTGCCAGCTCCGTGTTAAACGTTTCCTCTTCGGCGTACTGGCTAACCTGGCGGACAAACTGCTGCGTGATCGGCTGCTGCGGATGGGTAAAGACGCGCAGCACGTCGCCCTCTTCCACGACTTTTCCGTTCTCCATCACCGCCACGCGGTCGCAGATTTTGCGCACCACGTGCATTTCGTGGGTAATCAAAACGATGGTCAGCTGAAAGCGACGGTTAACGTCCAGCAGCAGATCAAGGATCTGATCGGTGGTTTGCGGGTCAAGCGCAGAGGTCGCTTCATCGCAGAGCAGCACGTCCGGGCTGTTGGCCAGCGCGCGCGCAATGCCCACGCGCTGCTTTTGCCCGCCGCTCAGCTGCGACGGATAGGCATTTTCGCGCCCCTTCAGGCCGACCAGATCCACCAGCTCGGCCACCCGCGCCTTAATTTTCGCTTTAGGTACGCCCGCGATTTGCATCGAAAAGGCGATGTTCTCGTTCACCGTGCGCGACCACAGCAGGTTGAAGTGCTGGAACACCATGCTGATTTTAAGACGCGCCTGACGCAGCGCCTCGCCCTTCGCGGCCGAGATGTTGTGCCCGTTAATGGTCACGCTACCAGTGCTTGGTTTCTCCAGGCCGTTCAGCAGCCGGATGAGGGTGCTTTTCCCCGCCCCGCTGTAGCCAATAATTCCGTAAATCTGTCCCTGCTCAACCGTTAAATTCGCGTTGTCGACAGCGGTCAGCGCGACTTTGCCGTTGTCAAAAACCTTCGAAATATTCCTGAGTTCAATCATTCTTATTAATATCCGTAGTACATATAGCGGTTTAGCAGTATGGATGTCCAAACGATACTAATCAGGCTATCTACGGAATTAAATGAACAAAAAGGCATGTCTTATAGCGCCCGGGAATAAGAAGCGAATTCTGCGGCGAGAAGCCAATAGAAGAATTTCGGCAATGATTATCCGACCTCGACGTTTGCGCAACTCGCACGGGGGAGCATACCGGGTATGAATATTCCCACAGCGTTAACCCACGCGCCTGTTCCGCTGGAGCAACGTCTTGCTAGCGGCATCGTGCCTGAGCCAATCCGTCTCTCTGTGGGCATTGAGGATAGCCGCGACCTGATTGCCGAGCTTCTTCAAGCGCTGGATTAATGAGCAAAACGCGGCGGGTCATTCTTACGCCGCGATAAGATTTCAATCTACCTTAACGCCTTGATAACAATATTGTGAGGTTCTGCACAGATTGTTTTTGAAACGCTGTTTCCATTTTCCTTTTATCTCGAAATCGGCGTATAATGCGCGCCTAATCCCTGGTGAATGGTTTCAGCGCTTGGACTATAAAAAACAACGTACACACTCTGCTCTCTCTCCTTGGGCTGAAACTCAGGCACACTTTCTTCTGCACGCTCATTTGATGTCACCTATCCTTACTGCGTGCCATAGTCAATTTTGCAACACAGGTTTGGCTCTGCGGCGGTGCGCCCCCGGAGCGAGATTTCCATATCCTTCCCAACTTAAAGACTAAGACTGTCATGAAAAAGACGAAAATTGTTTGTACCATCGGCCCAAAAACCGAATCCGAAGAGATGCTGAGCAAAATGCTGGATGCCGGCATGAACGTTATGCGTCTGAACTTCTCCCACGGTGATTACGCAGAACACGGCCAGCGTATCCAGAACTTGCGCAACGTGATGAGCAAGACCGGCAAAAAAGCCGCTATCCTGCTGGATACCAAAGGACCTGAAATCCGCACCATCAAGCTGGAAGGCGGCAACGACGTCTCTCTGAAAGCGGGCCAGACCTTCACCTTCACCACCGACAAATCCGTCGTCGGTAACAGCGAAATCGTTGCAGTGACCTATGAAGGCTTCACCAGCGACCTGTCCGTAGGCAACACCGTGCTGGTAGACGATGGTCTGATCGGCATGGAAGTGACCGCGATCGAAGGTAATAAAGTTATCTGTAAAGTGCTGAACAACGGCGACCTGGGCGAAAACAAAGGCGTTAACCTGCCGGGCGTTTCCATCGCACTGCCAGCACTGGCTGAAAAAGACAAGCAGGACCTGATCTTCGGCTGCGAGCAAGGCGTTGATTTCGTGGCAGCCTCCTTCATCCGTAAGCGTTCCGACGTGGTGGAAATCCGTGAGCACCTGAAGGCCCACGGCGGCGAGAAGATCCAGATCATCTCCAAAATTGAAAACCAGGAAGGCCTGAACAACTTCGACGAAATCCTCGAAGCGTCTGACGGCATCATGGTTGCACGTGGTGACCTGGGCGTTGAAATCCCGGTTGAAGAAGTAATCTTCGCGCAGAAGATGATGATCGAGAAATGCGTTCGCGCGCGTAAGGTGGTTATCACCGCGACGCAGATGCTGGACTCCATGATCAAAAACCCACGTCCTACCCGCGCAGAAGCAGGCGACGTGGCGAACGCCATCCTCGACGGTACCGATGCGGTTATGCTGTCCGGCGAATCCGCTAAAGGTAAGTACCCGCTGGAAGCCGTTAGCATCATGGCAACCATCTGTGAGCGTACTGACCGCGTGATGACCAGCCGTCTGGACTTCAACAACGACAGCCGCAAGCTGCGTATCACCGAAGCCGTGTGCCGTGGTGCAGTTGAAACCGCAGAAAAACTGGACGCGCCGCTGATCGTGGTTGCGACCCAGGGCGGTAAATCAGCTCGCGCCGTGCGTAAATACTTCCCAGATGCCACCATCCTGGCGCTGACCACTAACGAGACTACCGCGCGTCAGCTGGTGCTGAGCAAAGGCGTTGTGGCTCATCTGGTCAAAGAGATCGCCTCTACTGACGATTTCTACATTCAGGGTAAAGCGCTGGCGCTGGAAAGCGGCCTGGCTCAGAAAGGTGACGTTGTCGTGATGGTTTCCGGCGCGCTGGTACCAAGCGGAACAACCAATACTGCATCTGTTCACGTACTGTAATAATTCCTGAACGAATTAATTTTGCGAAAAGCGCCCTGTGGGCGCTTTTTTTATTTCCGGTAATAGCCAATTTCATTCAAAAAGCAAATCGGGTTTTTCTATTTAATTGCGATTTATCTAAGATGAATCCGATGAAAAATGCCTTTTTTAACATAGCTTTTTGTTCAAAAACGCCGAATACGATGCTTCTTTGAGCGAACGATCAAAAATAGGCGTATTCCCATCAAAAAAATATTCTCAACCTAAAAAACTTTGTGTAATACTTGTAACGCTACATGGAGATTAACTCAATCTAGAGGGTATTAATAATGAATCGTACTAAACTGGTACTGGGCGCGGTAATCCTGGGTTCTACTCTGCTGGCAGGTTGCTCCAGCAACGCTAAAATCGATCAGCTGTCTTCTGACGTTCAGACTCTGAACGCTAAAGTTGACCAGCTGAGCAACGACGTGAACGCAATGCGTTCCGACGTTCAGGCTGCTAAAGACGACGCAGCTCGCGCTAACCAGCGTCTGGACAACCAGGCTACTAAATACCGTAAGTAATAGTACCTGTTAATAAAATGGCGCACATTGTGCGCCATTTTTTTTATCTCATTCCGCTGACATTTACTGCGTGACCTTTTCCCCTTCGTTTTCTGCAATAGCGTCCGATATCCGACTGTTTTGCACCGACTGCACGCTCGTGCTGGCCGATGCGCCGCTCTGCGCATTCACCGCCACGGGAATACCCGCCCGGCGAGACAGGGCTTTATCGATAAGCGCTTTATCGCTCCCGGATTGCGAAACAAACGACGCAAACGCCGCCGAGTGCGTAATTGGCGAGGTTTGAGGATTTTCTCCCTCCTCCTGCGCCAGCGGCCTGTGCACTTCGATATAGCGCCTACCGTCCGGCTCGACGGCATATTTCACCGGCTCATTGATAATCTGCACGCGCGTACCAACGCGCACCTGCGCAAACAGCGCCTGAATGTCCGGGGCGTTCATCCGCATGCAGCCGGAGCTCACGCGCAGCCCAACGCTGTCCGGCGCGCTGGTCCCGTGGATAAGATATTCCCCATTTCCCACGCCTAAACGCAGCGCGAAGCGCCCTAGCGGGTTATTCGGCCCCGCTGGCACCACAGGGGGCAGCTTAATCCCCTGCGCCAGAGAACGCGCCCTGATGCCCGCCGTTGGTGTCCAGGTCGGGTTGGGGATCTTCTGGCTGACGCGCGTCGTCGTCACCGGCGTTTCAAGCCCCAGCTGTCCAATGCCCAGCGGATAAACCTGAACGATATTCTCGCCCGGCGGGAAATAATAGAGCCGCAGCTCCGCCAGGTTGACGACGATGCCTTCGCGCGGGGTATCGGGCAGCAGCATCTGCGAAGGAATGACGATCGCTGTACCGGGCGCGGGATTAACCGGCGCAATGGTGTTATTGGCTTCGAGAATAAGCTGCGCGGCCGTATTAAACCGGCGAGCGATCGTTTGCAGCTTATTGTCCCCCTCCTGCACCGTATAGGTTTGGTTTTGACCAATTAGCCGGCTGCCCGCAGGGGGCAAAGGATAATCCACCGCCCAGGCCGAATGAAGGGCGTTGAGCGAACCAAGGAGTAATAGAGTTATAAGAGACGCGCGCTTCATGCTGAGATTCCTTATTCACTGACAGGACGCCAGAAAGCTGAAAAACCAGCGAGGCAGGAACCACCTCGCGGAACAGAATGAATGCTGTCTTTTAAGTCTAGCTAAGGATTGCGGCTTTGGCGCGAATGGCGCGAATCATTGCTTCGAGCCCCTGCGATCGGGACGGCGTAAGATGCTGGGTCAGAGCCATTTTTTCAAACCACGGCCGCACGTCGAACGCGACGATGTCCTGCGCCGACATCTGATGGTAAAGGATGAACACAACGGCGATAAGGCCTTTGACAATCGCGGCGTCGCTGTCGCCGCGCAGTTCAATGGTCCCGTCGTCAGATTGCTTCATCACAATCCACACCTGGCTCTGACAGCCCTGAATAATGTTCTCCGGGCTGTGCGCTTCAGCGCCGAGCGGCGGTAAACGCTGCCCCAGCTCGATGATGTAGAGGTACTTCTCTTCCCAGTTTGCGCAACGCCCAAAGTTGCGCAGCAGTTTTTCTTTGTCCGGCAGCTCTGCCATCTCTTGCTCTCCCTTAGCCCAGCAGCTGGTGAATGCGCTTCAGCCCTGCCACCAGCCTGTCGACCTCTTCCGTCGTGTTGTACATCACCAGCGACGCGCGGCACATTGCCGGCACCTGGTAAAACGCCATCAGCGGCATCGCGCAGTGGTGTCCGGTGCGCACGGCGACGCCGTAGTTATCAAGGAAACTGCCAACGTCATAGGCGTGATGTTTCCCCAGATTGAAGGCAATGACGCCCTGGCGATCCTGCGGGCCGTAGAGGGTCAGATCCGGCACGCTGGCCAGCGCCTGCAGCGCGTAACGCATCAGCTGCTGTTCGTACGCCTGAATGGCGTCAAGGCCAATCGCGGAGACGTAAGACAGCGCCGAGCCGAGCCCGATAATGCCGCCGGTGTTTGGCGTACCGGCCTCAAAGCGCCACGGCGCACGCGCGTAGGTGGTGCCCTCGGTCAGGCTGACGGTGGCAATCATCGAGCCGCCCCCTTCCCACGGCGGCATGGCCTGGAGAATATCTTCCTTCACGTAGAGCACGCCGATGCCGGTCGGCCCGTAGAGCTTATGCCCGGAGAAGAGGTAAAAATCACAGTCCAGCGCCTGAACGTCCACCGCGTGGTGCATCACCGCCTGCGCGCCGTCAATCAGCACCTTCGCGCCCGCCCGGTGTGCTTTATCGATAATCTCCGCCACCGGGTTTTCGGTGCCCAGCACGTTAGAGACCTGCGTCACGGCAACCAGCCGCGTACGCTCGTCCAGCAGGGCATCAAGCTGCTCAAGCTGCAGCGTGCCGTCCTGATTCAGCGAGATCGCTCGCAGCTGCGCGCCAGTGCGTTCGCAGAGCATCTGCCACGGAACGATGTTCGCGTGGTGCTCCATCTGGGTGATGATGATGTTATCGCCCGCGCGGACCTGCGCGCTGCCCCAGCTGTTGGCCACCAGGTTGATGCCCTCCGTGGTGCCGCGCACGAAAACCAGCTCCTCCGGCGAGCGCGCGTTGAGGAAAGTCGCCGCCTGAGTACGCACGTTCTCCATGCGCCGGGTCGCCTCGGCGCTCAAGGTGTGAATGCCCCGGTGCACCGCGGCATAGCCGTGGCGATAAAACTCCGCTTCCGCCTCTATCACCTGATTCGGCTTCTGCGCGCTGGCCGCGCTGTCGAGATACGCCAGCGGCAGGCCGTTTACCTCACGGGCCAGAACCGGAAAATCTGCCCGGACTTTCTCTACCGGAAAACTCATGCATCGCCTCCAGGCAGACGCTGGCCAATGCGCGCCAGCACCTGCTGTTTCAACTCGCCGTCCCGCAGCGCTTCCGTCAGCTCGGCCGCAAAGGCGTAGATAATCATCTTCTGCGCCGACCGCCTGTCAATACCGCGCGAACGCAGGTAGAACATCTGTTCGTCGTCAATACGCCCAACCGTTGCGCCGTGGCTGCACTTCACGTCATCGGCGTAGATTTCCAGCTGCGGTTTAGTATCCACTTCCGCCAGGCGCCCCAGCAGCAGGTTGTTGTTGGTCATCTGCCCGTCGGTTTTAACGGCGTGCTGTGCCACGTTGATCAGGCCGTTAAACACCGCGCGGCCCTTATCGCTGACGATGGTTTTATGCAGCTGGCGGCTGTTGCAGTAGCCCCTGTTGTGCTCAAGCCAGGTGCGCGTGTCGCACACTTCCGATTTAACCGGCATCGCCAGGCTGTTAACGCGCAGCGTGGTGTTTTCGCCGTTTAGCCGGGTGCTGGTATTGTGGCGCAGCACCGCGCCGCCGAGCAGGAAGCTGTGGCTATAGGCCGCGGCGTCCTGGCCCAGCACGATGTCGTTGTGGGCGAAGTGGTGGCTCGCCGGGTTTTCAAACGCCAGCTTGATGTGGTGTAGCTGGGCGTTGGCCGCCACGTTCATGGTGAGACGCGAACCGGTAAAGTGGCGGACCTCGTTGAGGCTGACGTAATGCTCAATCACCGTCGCCTCCGCGCCCTCTGCCAGCTCAAGATGGTGGCGATAGTGCGCCGTGTTGATCTCGTCGCCCTCCAGCCCCTGCGTGATGTGCAGCAGCAGCAGCGGCTTCATCGGGCGCTGGTTGCGCTTCACGCAAATATGCGTGACCGTCTGCGCGAGGCTCTCGGTGAGGTGCAGGAACACCTCGGGCTGAACGGCGGCGGTCAGGCTCTGGCGCTCGTCGTTAATCGCAATTTCGAACCCGCTCTCCCGCGCGTCGTCGCTCAGCTCGGGGGAATAGACGCCGTCGACAAAGACCAGCCGCACCGCGTCCACGTTCAGCGCCAGCGCGTCGCGCTGGACCGAACCGATCGCTGCCCGCCGGGTGACAAACTCGCCGTTCAGCAGGCCATCCAGCGGCGTGTATTTCCAGTTCTCATGCTTGCGCGTGGGCAGGCCCAGACGCAGCATCTGCTGCAGGTGCTGCTGGGCCTGTTCAGAACGGGCAACGCCCTGCGCTTCAAACAGGCGGTGCCACTGCTGGAGCGCATTACTGCTGTTCGGTAAGCCAGCCATAGCCCTGCTCCTCCAGCTGTTTCACCAGCGTAAAATCACCGGATTTCACAATGCGGCCCTGGTAGAGCACGTGGACGTAGTCCGGCTTGATGTAGTCCAGAATACGCTGGTAGTGGGTGACGATAATGAACGAGCGCTTGCCGTCGCGAAGAGAATTTACGCCATCGGCGACAATCTTCAGGGCGTCGATGTCCAGCCCGGAGTCGGTTTCGTCGAGGATGCACAGCTCAGGCTCCAGCACCGCCATCTGCAGAATGTCGTTACGCTTTTTCTCGCCGCCGGAGAAGCCGACGTTCACCGAGCGGGTCAGCAGATCTTCCGGCATCTTCAGCAGCCCGATCTTCTCTTCCATCAGGTCCTGGAAGTCAAAGCGGTCCAGCGCCTCAAGGCCGCGGTATTTGCGCACCGCGTTCAGCGCGGTTTGCAGGAAGAACTGGTTGCTGACGCCGGGAATTTCCACCGGGTACTGGAAGGCCATAAAAATGCCCTCGCCCGCGCGATCTTCCGGCGACATCTCCAGCAGATCTTTACCGTTGAACTCAACCGAACCGCCGGTCACTTCGTAATCTTCCCGTCCCGCCAGGGTCGCTGAAAGCGTGCTTTTCCCGGAGCCGTTTGGCCCCATGATGGCGTGGACTTCGCCCGGCTTAACGTCAAAATTGAGGCCGCGCAGGATCGCTTTATCGTCGACGCCAACCTCTAAATCTTTAATGCTTAACATGTGCTTTCCTTAACCGACGCTGTGTTCAAGACTAATGGCGAGGAGTTTCTGAGCTTCAACGGCAAATTCCAGCGGCAGTTCAGAGAACACGTCCTTACAGAAGCCGTTCACAATCATTGAAATCGCATCTTCTTCGCTGATCCCGCGCTGCAGGCAGTAGAAGAGCTGATCTTCCCCAATCCGCGAGGTGGTGGCCTCGTGCTCGAGCTGGGCCGTGTTATTACGGCACTCGACGTACGGGAAGGTATGCGCCCCGCAGTCCGCGCCAATCAGCATCGAATCGCACTGGGTAAAGTTGCGCGCGTTGGTGGCCGTCGGCATGATTTTCACCAGCCCGCGATAGCTGTTCTGGCTGTGCCCGGCGGAGATCCCTTTCGAGATAATCGTGGATTTGGTGTTTTTACCGATGTGGATCATCTTGGTGCCGGTATCCGCCTGCTGATGGCCGCTGGTCAGCGCCACCGAGTAAAACTCGCCGATGGAATTGTCCCCGCGCAGAATACAGCTCGGGTATTTCCAGGTAATGGCCGAGCCGGTTTCCGACTGGGTCCAGGACATCTTGCTGTTTTCGCCCTCGCACAGCGCGCGCTTGGTGACGAAGTTGAGGATGCCGCCGGTATTCCCGTCCCCGGGGAACCAGTTCTGCACAGTGGAGTATTTCACTTCGGCATCTTTATGGATGATGACCTCCACCACCGCCGCGTGCAGCTGATAGCTGTCGCGCACCGGCGCGGAGCACCCTTCGATGTAGCTCACGTAGCTGCCCTCATCGGCGACGAGGATCGTGCGCTCGAACTGGCCCGTTTTTTCCGCGTTGATGCGGAAATAGGTGGAAAGCTCCATCGGGCAGCGCACGCCTTTCGGCACGTAAATAAACGTCCCGTCAGAAGCCACAGCCGCGTTGAGCGCCGCGAAGAAGTTGTCGTTGCTCGGCACCACGGTGCCGATGTACTTTTTCACCAGCTCGGGGTGATCGTGGATCGCCTCGCCGAACGAGCAGAAAATGATCCCCTGCTCCGCCAGCTTTTCTCGATAGGTCGTCGCCACCGACACGGAGTCAAAAATGGCGTCTACCGCGACTTCTTTGCCTTCACGTACCGGAACGCCCAGCTGGTTGAAGGCCTCTTCAACCTCTTTGCTCAGGAAGCTGTTCTCGGCGCCCGTTTGCTGGATCGCGCCGGGCTGCGAGGCGCAGGTATCGTCACAGCTGCCGCAGGACGGCGCGGAGTAATAGCTGTAGTCCTGATAGTTGAGCTTATCGTAGTGCGCTTTCAGCCAGTGGGGCTCTTCCATTTCCAGCCAGGCGCGAAACGCGCTCAGGCGAAACTCGAGCATCCACTCCGGCTCGTTGCGCTTGGCCGAAATCGCGCGGACGACGTCCTCGTTAATGCCCTTCGCCAGCTCGTCGGTTTGCAGCTGCGTGAAAAAACCCTCTTTATAGTTGAGGTGTCCGCCGCTCCAGGTGTTTACATCGTCAGTTGCTTCAGTCTGTCGAGACATAGTACCGCCTATACCCCAAAGCTTTCGCCGCAGCCGCATTCGTTCTGGGCTTTCGGGTTATGAAATTTGAAAAGCTGATTTAAGCCTTCGCGCACGTAATCGACTTCGGTTCCGTCAATGAAAGGCATCGCCTGCAGCGCCACGTACAGCTTTGCGCCGTCGGTTTCGAAGACTAAATCGTCTTTTTCAGGCTCGGTGACCGTATCAAGAACATAGCCAAAGCCCGCGCAGCCAGTTTGCTTAACGCCAAGGCGCACGCCGAGGATCTCCGGCTTCTTCGCCACCAGCTCGTGTATATGTGCCGCTGCCGCTGGCGTGAGCGTAAGGCCACGCCAGGCAAAGTCGGCAGGGTTAAAGGTTTCTGAATGCAATTCCATAGTTCCACCTCATGTCGAGAGCCACAGGGGCATAACACCATGTTAGTGATAACGATTATCACTTCAACCCCCTGACAGCAGGGGCTTTGTGCTTAACCGCCCTTTTTGGCACCTTTTACTAAGCATAGACCCTGTACGGAGATAAGGCTGGGATGGAATTATTTGTTCAATACATTGATAGATAATGTATTTTATTTACAGAAAGAGACGGTAATGGTGAAAGACAAAATATGCATCGAAAATGCCTATTTTTGAAATAGATGATTGATGGCAGCGAAAGTTAACGTCACGAAATGAGGGAATGAGAGGAAAAAATACAAAAGGCCCTTTCGGACCCGTTACAGTGCTGGATGAAACGCTATAGCAAAACCCTGTTCCCGCCAGTGGTCGAGCTGTTCCTGCTGGCGAGGCGTCATCGGTTTTCCCGTCCAGACGAAGATTTTTTGCCCGGGGAAGAGCTCCGGACGCGGTGAATCAATAGGGTCTGCCAGCACGTCGATGTGCCAGCCTTTTTGCGCAAGACGGGCGGCTTCAAGCCAGAGATGCGTGCGATCGTCGCACTCCCAGCCGATGAGCAGGGCGTCTTTTCCGGCTTTTTTACGTGATTCCGTCAGGCTTGCAATGGCAAACTCAATCAGCACACCGTCGAGCAGGCTCGCCATGTGGCGCACCGTGTTCTGGTCCTGATTCATTCGCTGACGAACCGGGGTGATAATGTTATCGATAAGCACATCCATCGCGTGGTCCCGGCGGAATTCGCCGATCTTCGCGCGAAGCTTCGCAGGGTTTGCGTAGCGCAGGACGGTCATCATCTCTTCCTGCAGCGTTGCCCAGCTGCCCTGGGTCAACACTTCGCTGTTTCCCAACAGCGCTTTCACTTTTCCGACCGATATGCCGGACTTCATCAGGCGCTTGATCTCTTCAATGCGCAGGATATCCTCATCGTCAAACTGACGATGGCCCCCCTCGCTGCGCTGGGGTTTCAATAACCCGTAGCGACGCTGCCAGGCACGCAGCGTAACGGGGTTGATACCGCATCGTTCGGCGACTTCACCGATACTGTAATAGGCCATTAACTCCCTCACGCTTAACACTTCCATACCCAACCGAACCAACCTTATCAGATTGTACAACGCTTTTGTATAACTAATACCTCACTCAGAGACAAGTGAATGGTGCAAAAAACCATTCACTCGTTAATACATTGTTGTATAAATTTGACGTCACGTACAGCTAAGCCGTCATCAATGTGTACAACTTCATTAAAATCCGAACTTTTTCTCGGGCCAGGCTATAGCCGGAATGCCTCCCAGGCGCGGGCTGGCAAACAGATGGCCCTGAAACTGAGAAATGCCCGCCGACTCCAGCCACATCCACTCTTCGGCTTTCTCCACGCCGACGGCGCAAAACTGAATTTCCAGCGACGCGCAGCACTTGATGATCGCCTGAATAATCGCCTGCCGCGGGCCGCTCTTATGGACGTCCATAATCAAGTCGCGGTTGATCTTGATTCTGTCCGGCTGGAACTGCGCCAGCAGCTGTAGCCCGGCGAACCCCGCACCAAAGTGATCGATGGTCACGCTGATGCCCGCGCTTTTAAGCTGCCTGACGGCGCTGGTAAACTCCTCGAAGCGAGATATGGCTTCGCTTTCGGTAAATTCCACCACGATTTGCTCCGGCACGAAGCCGTTTGCTTCTATCGCCGTGAGCAGGAAATCCACGGCGCTCGGGACGTTCACCAGCGTCATCGGCAGCAGGTTGAGAGATAACGTCTGGTCCTGTAGGCCCAGCGCGCTGGCCATCGACAGCGCGACCTGCTTACTTTTCAAATCCCGTTCGTACAGCTCCTCACGCGGTAAGGCGTCAAAATAGGCCCCCGGTGATTCACCGCCAGGCGAGCGGATAAGCGCTTCCCATGAGACCACCTCCTGCATAAACGGGTCCACGATGGGCTGGAAGGCGAAGCTACAGTCGGCGCCGGGCGCGACAACCTCCGGCTGCACGGAAAGCGCCGTTTCTTCGGGAATAAATTCCCACGAATCCGCCGGAGGCAGCTCGAAATAGTTCGCTTTTTCAGTCGCCTCAACGAAGGTGCGGAAAAACTGCAGGGCGCGATCGTTATAAGTCATCTGGTATTTCGTCGTGCCCTTATCAAGCACGCTCTGAAGCACGTCATCCCTGTCGTAATGCCGCAGATCGAAAAGCTCCATGCCGACGTTACCGAAGCGGCGCGACGGACCGTGATCCCGTAACAGCTCAACCACGTTGTGATGGCGCGGATCGCAGCAAATATGCTGATAGATAGCCGTCACGCTCTCCGCGGGACCCTCAAGCAGCTGAAAAAAATGCGTGCCGTTGAATAACAAAATCCCTGTGACATTTTCATGTCGATTATGATGATTTGCAGCAGCTACCATGTCTTCGAGTGCTTTCACAGGCACGTCATCGCAGATATGACTGCGGTAAATGATGGTCGTGAGCATGCTATTCCTGGGGTTAGGTGTGGACGATAAAACGTGTGGGTTACATTCTGTTATAGCATATTAATTGCCTAACAAATAATTTACATCTCAATGATTTATCGTCATTTCAGCCCCTTCATTATCCTTTGTACAACTCTCTCCTGCAGCTGAAGCTTGTACAATATATCCCAACCTTGACCGATAAAAAACAGCATGCATAACGTGTTGTATAAAAACGCCTTTATAAGAAAATATGACAATTTATTAAAAAATTGTACATTTTAAATGTACAGATTTGAAAAAAGTGTATACCTTAAATGTAACGTTACTGATTACGGACCTTAACAGGAGCGAAACATGTACCAGAACGGTTATGCCGGAGATTCCGCCGCAGCGATTGCGCAGTATTTCGAAAAGGCAGCGCTTCCAACCCAGCAGGAAACGCTGGGCCAGGTGGTAGTAGAAATTCTGAGCGACGGGCGAAATCTCAACCGAAAATCGCTCTGTACGAAATTGTTAAGCCGCCTCGAAAAGGCCTCCAGTCCGGAAGAGGAACAGCATTACCACATGCTGCTTGGCCTGCTCTTCGAACGATAAAAACGCCGTTATGAAAAGCAGTGACGTAGACAAGCTGATTGACTCGCTTATCGGAGAAGCCGTTCTTTCGCTACTGAAAGAGCGCGGGCCGCTCACGACAGGCACGTTAATCGAGCGTCTATGGAGCATGAAGACGCATGAAAAAGATCCCGGGCGGCGGGAAGCCATAGCGCGCGTTATTGCCGACGTAGGCGAAAACCGTGCCGCGTTTAAACATCGCCGCACCGCACAGGGAAGGACTCACGGAGAGGGATCTCTTCGGATAACGGAAGACAATGTAGTGCCCTTATTTGGTAAAGGAAAACCGTCCGATCCAAAGAAAATACATTGACTACAACCTAACAGCTACGGTGAGAATAAATGAGACAGAATATTCAGATTCAACCCGAGTACACATCGGCATTTCATGAAAGCCCTTTGTCGGAGTATTTCCGTCACGCAGGCGATCGTTTTGCTGAAGAGTCCGCTATTTTCTCTACGGCAGTACGCTGTATCCAGGCCACTGAAGGGCATATCACCAATAAGGCCATTATTCTGTGGCTGATCCAGACGCTTGAAGGCACGCACGACGTTGTTCGGGCCGATGTTATCCGCAAAACGCTTGAGATTGTTGTGGGCTACACCATGGACGATCTTTAACCCGGCTGTACTCCCCTTCCTGACGTGTCATCGTCACATATGACGAACCTGTTGACGATGACACGACTTTGCTCGCAATAACCTCCTGATAATCAAGATGCTACGATGTGGCACGGATCCTGCTTTAGCCGGGTACGGGACTGGAATGCTCCAGTTAAACATCGCTTCATTTATTAACAGGTCTGTTATTGATGAAAAAAATCGCCACCGTCTGCCCCTACTGCGGCGCAGGCTGCAAGCTCAATCTTGTCGTTGAAAATAACCGTATCATCCGCGCCGAAGCGGCAGACGGCGTCACCAACCAGGGCACGCTTTGCCTGAAAGGATTTTACGGCTGGGACTTCTTAAACGACACTCGCCTGCTTACCCCTCGCCTGACGCAGCCGATGATCCGCTATCGTAAGGGCGACGCCTTTACGCCAGTCACCTGGGAAGAGGCCATTCGCTATACCGCCCACAGGCTGAGCGGCATTAGGTCGGAGTTCGGCCCCCGCGCCATCATGACCACCGGCTCTTCACGCGGAACAGGGAACGAAACCAACTACGTGATGCAAAAATTTGCCCGCGCGGTGCTGCACACTAACAACGTCGACTGCTGCGCGCGCGTCTGCCACGGGCCTTCGGTTGCCGGGCTGCAGGAGACGCTCGGCAACGGCGCAATGAGCAACGCCATTAGCGACATTGAAAACTCGAAATGCCTGCTGGTCTTTGGCTACAACTGCGCGGATTCACACCCCATCGTTGCCAGGCGCGTGCTGAAAGCGCGTGAGAATGGCGCAAAAATTATCGTCTGCGATCCGCGGCGCATTGAAACGGCCCGCATCGCCGACCAGCACCTTCAGCTGAAAAACGGCAGCAATATGGCTCTGGTCAACTCCTTTGGCTATGTGCTGCTGGAAGAGGAGCTGTACGACAAAAACTACGTGGCGCGCTTTACGCAGGGGCTGGATGCCTACCGAAAAACCGTCGAGAACTACCCGCCGGAGCGCGTGGAGCACCTGACGGGCGTACCGGCCCAGGAGATACGCCAGGCCATGCGCACCTTTGCCGCCGCCCCGTCGGCAACCGTCATGTGGGGGATGGGCGTCACCCAGTTTGGTCAGGCCGTCGACGTGGTGAAAGGGCTTTCCAGCCTGGCGCTGCTCACCGGCAACCTGGGCCGTCCGGCGGTCGGCGTTGGCCCGGTGCGCGGGCAGAACAACGTTCAGGGGGCCTGCGACATGGGCGTCCTGCCCAACATGTTCCCCGGCTATCAGGCGGTGACCGACCCCGCCGTCAGGCAGAAATTTGCCGATGCCTGGGGGATTGATCCCGACAAGATGGACGCTAGCGTCGGTACCCGCATCACCGAAGTCCCGCACCTTGCCCTTGAAGGCAAAATCAAGGCCTATTACATCATGGGGGAAGACCCACTTCAGACCGAAGCGGATTTAGGCCTGGTTCGCCGCGGCTTCGACGCGCTCGATTTTGTGGTGGTTCAGGACATCTTTATGACCAAAACGGCCGAGGTGGCGGACGTGCTGCTTCCCGCCACCTCCTGGGGCGAACACGGCGGCGTATTTACCTGCGCCGACCGCGGCTTCCAGCGCTTCGGTAAAGCCATCGACGCCCGCGGCAACGTCAAGCGCGACTGGGACATTATCAGCCTGCTCGCCACTGAAATGGGCTATCCGATGCGCTACGACTCCGAACGGCAAATCTGGGATGAAATGCGCGAGCTGTGCCCGCTGTTCTACGGCGTGACCTACGAGAAAATGGGCGAAATGGGCCACGTCCAGTGGCCATGCCCTACCCTCGATCATCCCGGTACGCCCTATCTGTACAAAGACAACCGCTTCGATACCGCAAGCGGCAAGGGGCAGCTTTTTGCCGCCGAGTGGCGCGCGCCTGCGGAAGTCCCGGACGCGGACTATCCGCTGGTGCTTTGCACGGTGCGCGAGGTCGGACACTACTCCTGCCGCTCGATGACCGGCAACTGCGCGGCGCTGCAAAGCCTGGCCGACGAGCCGGGACGGGTGCAGCTAAACCCTGTCGATGCGGACAACCTCGGCATTACCGACGGCGAGCTGGTGTGGGTCCGTTCGCGCAGGGGGAAAGTCATTACCCGCGCCAGCGTCAGCGAGCGCATCAACGTCGGGGCGGTCTACATGACCTGTCAGTGGTGGATTGGCGCCTGCAACGAGCTGACGCAGGATAATCTCGACCCGGTATCCAAAACGCCGGAAACGAAATACTGCGCGGTACGGCTCGAGGCGATTGACGATCAGCGCTGGGCGGAGGATTTTGCCGCCGCGGCCTATCAGAATATGAAGACGCGCCTGCTTGACGCGGCAAACGTCTGATAAAAAAGAGGCTCGCGCTGCGGGCCTCTTCGCGTTTTAGCCAATCAGCAGCAGGCAGGTAAGATCGTCACCGCCGTTGATTTTATCGATCGCAAAATCCATTCGCGCGTCGATGGTCTGGTTGTGCAGGGTCTTTTCCGAGAAGCTGGCAATGGTTTTCATCACCGTCTGCTGTTCAAGCTCGTCGTGCATGGATTTGACGCTCAGGAACGTTTTTAAATAGAAGAAATCGAGGACGATGCGGTAGAACTGCCGCATGATGGTTGCCGTCTCTATGCCGGGGAAATAGCCGCTATACAGTTTGTAGAGCAGATAGTTGCGCAGCACGTGCGGTTCTGAAATACAGGAATCCTCACACAGCGTCTGCCACTGCTGGTTAATGCCGACGAACTTCTCGTCAATCTCCTCCGGGTCGGCCAGGCTGCTCACATCCAGATACCGCGCAATTTGCCGGTGCCCTTCCAGAACGAAGCCATCCCGGGCCGAATCGCGGGCCACGTTGGTGCCCAGAATAGATAAGGCGAGGTATTTCATCGTGCTTGAGCGCGCAACGCTATTTGCATCCAGCAGCGATTTTCCGCTCTGCAATTCCCGAAGCAGCCCCTCATAAAATTGCTCAACCTGCTCGTACTGGCCGTGCAGGTCAAAGCTAACGTGCTGCAGCATCAGGATTAGCTGCGCCAGCGCCATCAGGTTTTCTTCTATGCCCTTTGAAGGCGATTGAATCAGATTCCAGGCCATAAGATGGATCACCTGATTAGCCTGCGGTACAGACTGACGCTGGCCGATAAGGTTGGTTTTATACACCGCCAGCAGCTCATCCTGCTCCTGCAGCAGCATCGCCTCAGGGTCAAACAGCACGCGCCGCACCACTTCCGGACAGGAAAGCGTCATATTTTTTCGCGTTTCGTCCTGATAGCGTGACGATAATCGCGGGTAGGTCGCGCAGGTCGGCGATAGCGCCGCTTCGCCTAAATCCCGGTGCACCATGCACAGCTTATTCTCATCGATAAAAGGACAATTACCCTTTTCGTCCAGCCTGATTCTGGAATAATTACTTTTGCCTTTACGCTGAAGGATTAGGTTATCTTTTGCGATTGCTGCTATTTCCGGATGTGCGGAAAAGACATACTTCTGATGGGTTTTCTTATCAATACTGATTGTCCAGCCGCGGCAGCAGGAAATTAAGCATTCCGAGCCAACGCACTGAAACTTACTCACGAAAATCGGTGTTGTGGTTTTATGAATTTGCATCGTTGAAGAGTCACGTATAAAAATCAAAAATTAACACGGCCCTCGCGTTTACTTATAGGCGCATAACCAGACACTCCGTTTCGCTATTCATGGAATCAGGCTGTGGGCGCTGAAGCCGCTGCGCTTTTCCGCCATTCGATGTAAAAATAACGTCAACTCGTAGTCGCTGCGCAGCCTGTATTTCTCCATGACCGCATACTTATGGGAAAATACTGTTTTAACGGCGATTCCCAACCGCTGCGCGGTGTCGGCGATCGACAGCCCCTGATGAAGCTCCTGCATCACCCTGACCTGCTGAGGCGTAAGCCCTCTGTATTGACAGTCGGCGCAGGAGGACGGACGACGATAAGCGTCGTGCAGCAGGCGTCTTGCCCATGCCTTTTCCAGCGTCAACCGCATCTGCATCAGCGGTGCGCGGCGCGCTATAAAAAGCATATCCTCAAAGCAGGAAGGCAGCGCGTCCCATTCAGGGCACGCGTCAACGAGGCCGATTGCAACCCCCTTTCGGCCTGCCAAAGAGGGCGTAAAGCAGGTGAAGCATTCGCCGGGCGCGAGGGAAAGCACCAGCATATCCGCCAGCAGAATGCCCGCAGGCGAGGAATGCACATCAATGCGAATTTCTGGCCTGTCCTTTTGCGCAAAGAAGTCGGCCAACAGGTACGTAAGTCCCTGTCTAAACAGCACGTCAGGTTCGTTAATGACGATGTTGAGCATATTTTCTTCCTGAATCTCTTCGCACGACGCTCAGTTGTATTGCAGGGTTAGCATCACCACCGCGCTAATCGAACCCGCCGTGGCGCCTCCCGCCGCTGACGAGACCATCGCTTTCATCGGCATCATCACCGTTCGGTCTGCAGACACAGAGTGGGACACGGCTGAACCTGTTCCCTTACGCTCACCGCTTGCCGCGTCGATCATCGCAATCGCCACGTTGCGGGCGGTTCCGCCGTTGGCGTAATAGTCGTTGCCCGCGGCGGGATCGGGCGTGCCGGTAAAGGCTACCGTCACGCTGCGGGTTCCCACCGGGCACTGGCTAAACGACAGGCTAAAGAGGACCGGTGCGGACGTTGAGCCCGGCGTCGCCAGGTTCGCGGCCTGGATATCGCCAAGATCAACGTTCACAGCTGAACTGCCACCGTTAAAGAGGCAGGGAGAAGCCACGATATTCCCCGTTACGCTAACGTTCACGCCGTCCGCACACATCGCGCTCGCGCTCATCAGTGCCGCCATCGCGGTCAAAATAATCCGGTACTTCATCGCGTCTCCGGCTACTGGTAGGTCAGATTTAACGTTGCGGACGCGTTGGCAGAACCCGGCTCCACCGACGCGCGGGTCTGGTAATAGCGCGCCGTCAACGGAAAGGATTCCTGCCCGCCAGCGGCGGGCTTTAGCGCGAGCCGCGCGTTCATCGCCAGCGGCGTACCGTTATATAACAGCTGGACCCCCACGCCCTTTGCGACGCCGTCCGCGCCTTGTCCGGTCAGGGCCAGCACGCTGCCGTTAGCGATATCCGGGTTTTGAATGCCGCTCAGCGTGACGTTCACGTTTGCACCCGCATCGCAGTTCAGCCCGAGATCCTGCGTATTCTGCGTACCGGCAGGCGTAGTGCCGACCGCTGAGCCGAACGTAGAGGCCGAAATATCGCCTATCGGAAACGTCAGGCCAGGCGTCGTTATCGTGCAGGCCACCACGTTGACGACGCCGTCGGTTATCCGGGTCGTCAGGGCATCGCGAAAAATGCCGTCGCTGCCCTGAAGCGTCACCACGCCCACTACGCCGGGCGTAAGCGCCCCGGAGGTAACCGGTCCGGTGACCACCAGCTCAATTTTTCCACCCCACCATTCAACGTAAGAGGTTTGCGGGCTGTAGGAGAACGTATAGGCCGGGTTTTCAAAATAATTACCGGATGAAAAACGAATTCCTATCCCGGCGATGTTGGTGCTGTAGACGTGATTGCCGTACGCGCTCGGCGTCGCGCTGAGGTAGCGCATGCTAAAGCCGAGCGTCAAAGGGCTTGTGCAATCGGTCATGTACGATTTCGTGGACGTCGCCGCGCGCGAAAAAATAACCGTGCCGACGGGCACGTCCCGCTGGACCGTCAGGGTCCCGACGGACAGCGTGGACTCCTGAGGCAAAATCGTGCTGCAGGTTCCGGCGCGCGCGGAATGCCACCCCGACGCGACGCACAGCAGGACGCTCAAAAATAGTGTTTTCATACTGAATGCCTTAAACGCAATTGACGTTAATTTCTGCTATATCCGCAAGAAGAGATCGCTCTGGCAGGGCGTACGGCGCGCGGCACTGCTGCCCCGCCTTCTCCCCCCACGTCACGAACAACGTGCCCTGTGCCTCAAGGCCGGCGAGATACACCTGGCCGTTGTCGCCAACGATGCCGCTATTCCCTTCCCCCTTTATCTGCGCAGCGATGGCGCCAAAAGGCACAAACTGGCCGCGGTGAATAATGCTCATCAGCGCCCGATGTCCGACTTTTGCCAGATACTCGGCCTTCACCACGGCGCCGCGCGTCGGTATCACCGTCCGGGTCGTCACCTCCAGCTCTACGTCGCCCGGCATCGTTTCCGGCGCGAGCGAGAGTTCGTTTTTCCGGTAGTTCGACAGATTGCTGACGGTCGTATACCCTCGATAATCCGTTCTGACGCCGGGCTGGTTGCGAATATCGACGTCGTGCGCGCCGGGCGCTTTCACCAGCGCGTTGGTCTCGCCCAGCGGCTGCGAAAAGGTCACGCCATCCTCGTGAAGCAGAACGCCGCCCTGCAGGCCGTAGTTCAGACGCTGGCCATTTTTGTCGTAGCCGTAGCCCGCCGAGGCATCACCGTAAGTGCCCTTATAATCGCCGCCGAGATTCCCCGTCGCGCCCGCGCCGCGCGTGCCGTAGCCCTGCTGTGCGTTCCAGCTGAACGCCCTGTTCTCCAGCGCCACGCCGTTTAAGCCAACGCTGTGCGTCGCGCCGTTATGCCTGCTGGCGCTCAGGCCGTAGCTGGCCCACGCCTGCGGTAAGAATGTATCCAGCGGCACGCTGAGGTTAAAAGCCAGCAGCCGATCGCTGTCGCCCTGCGGCTGTTGCCCTTGCGCACCCGCGCTGGCGCGCTGGCTGTAGGTCCAGGACAGTCCGTAGCTCATGCCGCGCCAGGCGTTGTTATAGCCGAGGCTGTACGATGCCGTAGACCCGGCGGAACCCCAGTAATCTTCCCGCGCCGCGCTGAGCATCAGCGCGCCTGACGCCTCGCCCAGGGGCTGGCCGATCGACACTTCCACGCGGTTTTTGCGCGCCGCCTGCGGGGCGCTGCCGTCGCCGTACGCATCCAGAACCTCCTGCATGCTGTAATAGCCGCGTGAAGAAAAGCGATAGCCCGCTACGGTCAGCTGCGTTCCGCTCGCCGCCTCGGTTTTGCTAAAGCGAACGCGCCAGGACTGGCCGCCAGATTTTCCGCCGTCGGGTAGTGCCGACCAGCCCTGGGTGACGTCTGCCGAGAGCGCGCCAGCCTCGCCCATGTTTTTGCCGAGGCCGAGCGCGAGCGCCCGATAGTGCCCCGACGACTGCGCGCCGCCGTAGGCGGTTACGCCCTGCGGAAGGCCGTAGATCCCCGTAGCCTGCGCAAACGGCGTCCTCTCAACGCTGCTGTTCCACGACCGATACTGCCCGCCCGTGAAGGCATATTTCCCGCGGCCTTCCCGCTGAAGCACCGGCAGCGAAGCGTACGGCAGCGTGAAGCGCTGCTCGCTGCCGTCGGCTTCGAGAACGGTAACGTCCAGATCCCCCGCGCCTCCGGTGGCATAAAGATCCGTAATTTCAAACGCGCCCGGGGCGACAAACGTCTGGTAGATCTGATAGCCGTTTTGCCGCACGGTAACCTGGGCATTGGTGCGGGCGATTCCGCGCACGACGGGCGCGTAGCCTTTTTGCGAATCGGGCAGCATGTCATCATCGGAGGCCAGCTGCACGCCGCGAAACGGCACGCTGTCAAAGACGTCCGAGGGGGCGGCGCTGTCCCCGAGCGTGAGCTGAGCCCGCAGCGGAATGACGGCACGCTGGGCATAGCTGTAGACCGTATTCCATGCGCTCTGGCCGCCGTCATCGCGCGTCCAGGTTGAGTAATGGCGCAGCCGCCATGGCCCCACGTTGATGCCGGGACGCAGGTTGGCGTACTGGCTTTGGCTGCCGGCGCTCTCTCCGCCGTTTGCCCAGCCTGTAGCCCCGTTCAGGCTATAGTTCAGCATCGCTGCCGTAATCCCCTCGTCCCAACGATCCGCCGAGACCTCTCCCTGGGCAGGCAGCGCAACCGCGGCCTGGGGAATGCTTAAGACCAGCCGCTGCGCGCCAAACTGAAAATCGGCGCGCGCGTCAGGGATGGCCTGGAGGCTGGCGCAGGCCCCATTGCCCTTCGCCATTTCCGGAAACAGCGCGGTTTTAACGCCCCACGCGTTAAGCTGCGCCAGGCTCAGGCACGGCTGGAGCCGATCGTCGCTGGCCTGAATAAATTCAACCTCACGGGTTTCCACCAGCCGATCGTTAAGAATGATGTCAACGCGGTATGTTCCCGGCGCCTGAGAGCCCGACTCAAAGGCGGATAAATCGGCCTTGCCCATCCCCGGATTGTCCAGCTCGACCAGCTCGGCGTTAAACGTTTCGCGCCCCCAGGCGGCAGGAACGGCGGCCAGCGCAAGGGCGATATAGATCGCCCGTCGCGAGGGCTGCCGCGTATCATTTTTCGTTACCATCTTTCTCAACCTGACCGGTGGCCTTCGATCCCTGCGGCCTGAAGCTACAGGCGGGCCTGATGCGCCGGTCCGGGGCTACCGTAATCGTTAATTACCTTGAAAATAATCTGCCCGCTGCTGCTGCCCGGCGGCAGCGCGAACGTCGCCACCGCGCCGGGCAGAACCCAGGAGACATCGTCCAGCCTAATTCCGCCGACGCTGATTTCGTTAAAATTCACCACGTACTGCGACGGGTTCGTCACCTGAAGGCGATCGCCGCTGCGCGACCAGACCAGCCTGTCTGCCTGCTCTTCGGGCGTCGAGGCGCTCAGGCTTGAGGGACGATAAATAAGCTTGATCCGCGTTTTAACGGCAATTTGTAATGTATTCACCTGCGCCGTCGCCGACGGTATCGATTTAATATTCAGCCAGAACAGGCTTTCTTTATTTTGCGGCAGGGTTCCCGTCAGCAAAATCCGCTCGATATTTTTCTGCCCGGCGTCGAGCCGGTACAGCGGCGGCGTGACGATAAAGGGGGCTTTATTCCCCTTCCCCTCCGGCAGATCGACCCATGACTGGATTAAATACGGCGTTTTATCGGCGTTATTTACGTCGATCGTTGCCTCTTTATTCGCGCCGGCAAAAATAACCCGCGTACCGCCAATAATCACCCCGGCATCAGCAACCGACACCGACGTGATGAAAGCCGCAGCCGCCAACAGGATTTTATTACCTGGATTCATTATTCCTCTCTAAAAATAGGTAACGTCAGGCCCCCGTTGAAACACGTGCGGCACCAATCGTTACGTTTAGTTATACACAACTGAAAAATTCGCTACGGAATTAGCCGGTCCCGCCGTCACCGATAGCGCCGTTGAAATATACTGCGCGTAAAAGTTGAGGGTATTATCCGCCGTGCTGCTCAGCGAATAGGCGTAGCTATTGCTGCCCTGCAAAGGCAAATCGACCTTATCGGCGGTCATCAGGTTAATGGCAACGCCCGTTGCGGCCCCCTGAACGGAGGAGTCAATGGCAAGCAGGTTCGCGTTGCTGGCGTCCGGCGTGCCGTCAAACCGCACTTTGGCCGTGCTTACCGCGACCGGGCAGTTTTTCAGCACAATGGCGAACTGCGTGGCGGCGGTTCTGGAACCGGCTGCGGTAAAATCGTTTTTATAGTAATCCCCAAGCACCACCACCTGATTCTGAGAAGCCACCGCGACGTCGCACGCGGAGTCCAGAATATTCCCGGAAAAATTAACGGTTCCTGCGGCCCCCATTGCCGCGGACGTCGTGAGTGCCAGTCCGGCTGCGGCAATAACTTTATTTATCATCATTGTTTAACTCTCCATTTCTTTATTTATGTGTAATCAGCGCGCAGCAGAAAATGATAAAAGAAAGATAAGCTCATTCTTTTATGAATAATTTTAGATTGCGTCACCGCGTCAACTGGTCAAAATTTATATAATCGCCTTCGCAAAGACAACTGATTTAGGGTCTAGCTGTAGACTGCCGCTTAACGAAAACTCAACATTTCAATTCTGATTAAATTATTGGCCATGCGCATAGGTCTATTAATAGACTCAATCACAACACGATAACTTTCAGCGAGTTATATTCAATTCCACGACGGGTCTACTTTTAGACTTTGGCAAACCATTTCGCGAATGATTAATTTCTAAGATAATTCCTTATGCGATGCGAAAAACGATCGCACCTGTAATGTGAGGTATCTTATGAATACGCGCTTAGCCGCGCCGCCGAACCGTTCCGGTTCATCGGTACTTGAATTAAAACCCTTCGGGCATATTGAGACGCTGATTTCACGAATTTTGCCTTCCGCGGAGCGGGCGGTGATCGGCCGGGGAGAGGTGGTGCATTATTATAGAGACGACGTTCGCCAGTGCTTTTTACTTTTACAGGGCAGCGTGGCGCTTCACCGCCGCGGCGACGGCATTGTATTAAACTCAGAATCCGCCCCCTTTATTTTAGGCGTCAGCAGTCAATTCTCATCCGAGCATCTTTACGTTCGCGCCATCGAAACGTCAGAATTGGCCCGCGTACCGCTGGAGGCGTTCAATCACATCGTTGCGCAGCAGGATCTCTGGGAGCATTTTTCGAAACTGCTGATTTATACCGCCTCGCGCGTGTACGAGCACTGCGCGCAAATATCGCAGATGTCGGCCTACGACATCATTCGCTTTCAGCTTGTTGAGCTGATGCAGGAAACGGAGGCAATACGTAACAATATTACGGCGGCAGCGTATATCAAAAGCCGAACCTACCTTTCGCGCAGCGGCATTATGCGAATTTTGGCCGAACTGCGCACCGGGAAGTACATCACGATGGAGCGCGGCGTGCTGCTGGACATTCACCATTTGCCACGAAAATACTGACGGCAGGACGTGCCTGCAAAAGAGAGCAACGCTATAATATAAGAGGTCATTTTTTAGGTTATCGACGATGTCTTCATCTGAAAACCCTCACCGCGGTTCCCCCTACGCGCAAGCGCTTATCAACCATTTGCTGCCCTACTGCACGCCGCGCAAAACCGCTCGCGGGGAACAGCTCGATCTCCAGGTTAACGGCCAGGGAATGTGTTATTTACTGCTGGAAGGTACGGTTGCGGTATACCGCAGAAGCGATGCGATGATGCTGTCCACCGCCCGCGCGCCGGCCGTTTTTGGCATCGCCAACCTGACGGATATTTATTTCGACGATTATTTTAAAACCGTTACGCCCTGCACGATTGGCGTGATCCCTGCAGAGCGCGTACACGAGATCATCAATGAAAAATCGCTGTGGGGGCTTTTCTCAAAGCAGCTGATGTTCGTCTACAGTCGGCTGTATAAAAATATCATGCCCCAGGGCGCGCCAACGGCTTACGAGATGATTCGCCAGCAGCTGCTCAAGCTAATGGACGAAGATGAACACTACCGGGCCAGCATCACGGCAGAGCGCTATATCAGAGAGAAAACCCAGCTTTCGCGCAGCGGCGTGATGCGCATCCTGGCCGATCTCCGGACGGGGGGATTCATCGACATTGAGGAAGGGAAGCTGATCAGGATAAACAAGCTTCCCGCGAAATACTGAACGTCAGAGACAAAAAAGGCCGCAAACGCGGCCTTTTTCTCAGGGTCAATGGACGTGAACGCCCAACCGCCAGGCAAAGTAAATCTCTTCTTTGAGCTCGTTAGAAGAGAGCGCGAGCAGATCGGTAAACTCAAGCTCAAGCTGTTTCAGCTTTTTCAGGTACTGAGCCGGAGAGAGGTTGCTCTTGTCGCGACGTAAATATTCAATGGCCAGCTGGGTTGGGGTTATTTCGGTATCCATAATGTCCTCGGTGTTAGTACAAAACATCGCCAGTATATCACACTCTGCTGACGATTTTTTGACCACAGGCAAAACATGGTGAAACGCTACACCACCGCCGTCGTCAGCCGCGACGAACAGCACAGCCGTTCCTGCTCGTCGAGAATGTCGATTTGCCAGACCTGATGGCGACTGCCGGCGTGGAGCGCGCGGCAGATGCCCCGCACGCGGCCGCTGCGCACCGAGCGGAGGTGGTTGGCGTTCACCTCCAGCCCGACGACCTTTTGTTCGCCCTCGGTGCATAAATATCCCGCCACCGACCCCAGCGTTTCGGCGAGCACCACCGACGCCCCGCCGTGCAGCAGGCCAAACGGCTGGTGGGTGCGGCTATCAACGGGCATGGTGGCTTCCAGTTCGTTCTCGCCGATGCGGGTAAACTGGATATCCAGCAGGCCAACCATGTTCTCTTTGCCCATCGCATTGAGCGCGTCAAGCGTCACCGTGCGTTTCCAGATCATCCCATAATCTCCAGTAAAGCCTGTAGAGGATGGCGTACGCCGTTGCCCTCAACGCGCTTCACCTGGCTGCGGCAGGAATAGCCCGTCGCCAGACAGCGGTTTCGCGGCAGTCGCTGCATCGCCTGATGCCACGACAGCTCGTAGATGCCGAGCGAGCTGGCGTGATTTTTCACTTCGTGTCCGTAGGTACCCGCCATGCCGCAGCAGCCGACGCTAACGTTCTCCAGCTTCGCGCCAACGCGGGCGAAAATGGATGACCACTGCGCGGGCGCGCCCGGCAGCGCCGTCAGCTCGGTGCAGTGGCCGAACAGATACCAGGGTTCGCCGCTGACATCCGCACGGGTCGTATCCTGCAGCGCCGACGGCAGCCATTCATGGACCAGCATCACGTGGAAATCCCCGCGCTGCTCGCCAAGCGCCTGCTTGTACTCGTCGCGATAGCAAAGCACCAGCGCCGGATCGACCCCTACCATCGGCATGCCAAGCTGCGCCACGCGGTTGAGGAACTCAGCCGTTTTGCGCGCGGTTTTGGCGAAGCGGGTCAGGAAGCCTTTAATGTGCTGCGCTTTACCGTTAGGAGAAAACGGCAGGACGACCGGCTGATAGCCCAGCTTTTCCGCGAGGCGAATAAAATCGGCCACCACCTGGGCATCGTAATAGCTGGTAAACGGATCCTGCACCACCAGCACAACGCGGGACTTCTGCTCGGGCGTTAAGGCCTCAAGCTGTTCAAGCGTCATGTTCGCCGAGCGGTGTCCCACCAGCTGGCGCTGGAGCGACGGCGCTGAGAGCAGCGGCAGATCCACCATCCCAATGTGCTTTTCGGACAGCTTGCGCACCAGGGGCTGATTAATAAAGAAGTTGAAGGTCTTCGGCGCGCGCGCCATCAGCGGGGCGTAGCTTTCCACCGTCGCCACCAGATGATCGCGCATCGGGCGCAGATAGCGCGTGTGGTAAAGCTGCAGGAAGCGAGAGCGAAACTCCGGCACGTCGATTTTAATCGGGCACTGCGTCGAGCAGGCTTTGCAGGCCAGACAGCCGGACATCGCCTCTTTCACCTCGTGTGAAAAGTCGTACTCGCCTTTGTTCGCGTGCCAGCTGTTGCGGGTGCGCTCGATAAGCCCGCGCAGGCTGGCGCGTTTTTCCGGCAGCTCCTTTTCCAGCTTCAGCGGATCGACGCCGCGATCGGCCAGCAGGCGCAGCCACTCCCGCACCAGCGTCGCGCGTCCTTTCGGAGAATGAATGCGGTTGCTGGTGATTTTCATCGACGGGCACATCGGGCTGTTCACGTCGAAGTTAAAGCACAGGCCGTTGCCGTTGCACTCCATCGCGCCGCGCCAGGCGCCGCGCACGGCCACCGGGATCTGTCTGTCGTACGTTCCGCGCTTGACTGCGTCAACCTTCAGCATCGGCGCGTCCACGCCTTCCGGCGGGCAAATCTTTCCGGGGTTGAGGCGGTTGTCAGGATCGAATGCCGCCTTCACCTTGCGCAGCTCGCCGTAAAGCTGCTCGCCGAAGAACGCCGGGCTGTACTCCGCGCGGAAGCCTTTGCCGTGTTCGCCCCACAGCAGGCCGCCGTATTTCGCCGTCAGGGCGACAACCTCGTCGGAGATCTGCTTCATCAGGATCTCCTGCTGCGGGTCGCACATGTCCAGCGCCGGGCGCACGTGCAGTACGCCCGCATCAACGTGGCCGAACATGCCGTAGCTCAGGCCGTGGTTGTCCAGCAGCGCGCGGAACTCGACGATGTAGTCCGCCAGATGTTCGGGCGGGACGCAGGTATCTTCCGCAAAGGGAATGGGCTTGGCCGCCCCTTTGGCATTCCCCAGCAGCCCGACCGCTTTTTTACGCATCGCGTAGATACGCTCAATGCCGGAGAGGTCGTTACACTGCTGCCAGCCAATCACCCCGCCCTCGCCGCTGGCGATGAGCGCGTCGAGGCGCTGGCAAAGCGTGGTGACCTGTTCGTTAATCAGCGCTTCGTCATCGCCGGCAAACTCGACGATGTTGAGGCCGAGCATCTCGCTGTCCGGCACGTCGGCAATCAGCTCGCTTACCGAGTGCCAGACGATGTCTTCCCGGGCCAGGTTCAGCACCCTGGAGTCGACGGTTTCCACCGACAGCGCCCGCGCCGCCACCATAAACGGCGCGTTGCGCAGCGCGGAATCAAAGGAGTTGTATTTGACGTTCACCAGGCGACGCACCTTCGGCAGCCGGGTGATGTCCAGACGCGCCTCGGTAATAAACGCCAGCGTGCCTTCGGAACCGGTCAGCACGCGGGTCAGGTCAAACTGGCTCAGGTCATCGTTAAACACGTGGCGCAGATCGTAGCCCGTCAGGAAGCGGTTCAGCTTCGGGAATTTATCGAGGATCAGCTGGCGGTTGTCGCGGCAGCGCTCCAGCACGGTGCGGTAGATGCGCCCGGTCACGGTGCTCTCTTGCGCCAGCGTTTCCGCCAGCGCCACCGGCATTGGCCGGGTATCAAGAATATCGCCCCCCAGCAGCACGGCGCGCACGCCCATCACGTGGTCGGAGGTTTTGCCGTAGACCAGCGATCCCTGGCCGGAGGCGTCGGTGTTGATCATCCCGCCAAGCGTAGCGCGGTTGCTGGTCGACAGCTCCGGCGCGAAAAAGTAGCCATAGGGTTTTAAATACTGGTTGAGCTGGTCTTTGATGACGCCCGCCTCAACGCGCACCCATCCCTCTTCCGGGTTAATTTCGATGATGCGGTTCATATAGCGGGACATGTCAACGATGATACCCTGGTTCAGCGCCTGTCCGTTGGTGCCCGTCCCGCCGCCGCGCGGGGTGAAAATCAGGGAGGTAAAGCGCTCCTGCGACGCCAGCCGCGCAATCAGCGCGACGTCCGCCGTCGAGCGGGGAAAAACGACCGCATCGGGAAGAAGCTGGTAGATACTGTTGTCTGTCGCCATCGTCAGCCTGTCGGCGTAGTTCGTGGCGGTATCCCCCGTAAAACCCTGTTGCTCCAGCGCCTGCAAAAAATTAAGCACCAGCTGAACGACGCCGGGTGCCTGAGAAATTTGTGGGATCATGACCGTCGACCCTAATAAGAGGTGTGAAATCGTTTGCGTTGTGTCTCAACTTTTTATCACATTTTTTTCTTATGTGCTTAGCTGAATTACAGGCACAATCCGCCTGTCAAAAATGGCTGCTATCGCCAATGATTAATGATACGTGGCCAGGGTTTCCGCCAGCCGATCTGGCGTTTATTTAAGGAAAGATACTTTTATGGTCAATCTTCGTCAGCCCAGGGACGTTGCGCAAATTCTGCTGTCGGTGCTGTTCCTGGCCCTCATGATTATTGCGTGCCTGTGGATTGTTCAGCCTTTTATTCTCGGTTTCGCGTGGGCGGGCACGGTGGTGGTTGCCACCTGGCCGGTGTTATTACGCCTGGAGAAATTGCTGTTTGGCCGCCGCAGCCTTGCGGTACTGGTCATGACGCTGCTGCTGTTCCTGCTGTTTATTATTCCTGTTGCCCTGCTGGTTAACAGCCTCGTTGATTCCAGCGGCCCGGTGATCCGCGCCGTCAGCAGCGGCGATCTGACGCTACCCGACCTGGCCTGGCTGAACAGCATCCCGGTGATCGGTGCCAAGCTTTACAGCGGCTGGCACAGCCTGCTGGAGATGGGCGGCAGCGCGATCATGGCAAAAGTGCGGCCGTATATTGGCACGACCACCACCTGGTTTGTCGGCCAGGCGGCGCACATTGGGCGCTTTATGATGCACTGTGCGCTGATGCTGGTCTTTAGCGCCCTGCTGTACTGGCGCGGCGAGCAGGTGGCCCTGGGCGTGCGCCACTTTGCTACCCGTCTGGCGGGTAAACGTGGCGACGCGGCCGTTCTGCTGGCCGCGCAGGCCGTTCGCGCCGTCGCGCTCGGCGTGGTGGTGACCGCGCTGGCGCAGGCCGTACTGGGCGGCATTGGCCTGGCAATCTCCGGCGTGCCTTACGCCACCGTCTTCACCGTGGTGATGCTGATGACCTGCCTGGCACAGCTGGGGCCGCTGCTGGTGCTGGTTCCGGCCATCATCTGGCTGTACTGGACGGGTGATACGACCTGGGGAACGGTGCTGCTGGTCTGGAGCTGCGTTGTCGGCACGATGGATAACGTGATTCGTCCGATATTGATCCGCATGGGTGCCGACCTGCCGCTCATCCTCATTCTCTCCGGGGTCATCGGCGGCCTGATTGCGTTCGGCATGATTGGCCTGTTTATCGGCCCGGTGCTGCTGGCCGTCACCTGGCGCCTGTTCTCAGCCTGGGTGCATGAAATTCCCCCTCCGGGAACGGACCCGGACCTCATCCTCAGCGAGCTGGAAGCGCTGGAAGATCAAAACAAGCAGTAAGCGTTTTGCCGGGTGGGTTAGCTCACCCGGCGACCACACGATATATAAGATTTTCTAAACAATATATTCTCTCACCACTGGTCAGACCCGCTGTTTCAGCCCCCATATCGCTATTGCACCCTATAAATCTTTACGTCTCTTTAACTATTGAGACGAATCTGATCGACGCTAAAAGTTGAGATGCCTACTATTAGGACACGGTTATAAATCAACATCTTGATTTATAAGCATGGAATTCCCTGAGTGAAACAACGAATTGCTGTGTGTAGTCTTTGCCCATCTCCCACGATGGGCTTTTTTTTATTCAAAATTCGCTCCTCGGCTACATCTCATTCCTTTGAACGAATCCTGTAATCATTAAAACCTGGCATAAACCCTCATCCCATTCATTAACTAAATAATTGATTTAATTGAATTTAGTGTTAATGTTTTTTCACAAAAGGAGGGGGTATGTATCACAAACCTGTCAGGTTCGATCCCATAAAGCCGGGGGGATTACGCCTTTTAACCCTGGGGGAAATTAACCTCGCCAGTTCGCTCTTTGATTTCAGCATTCATTACAATCAGGTCTGGATTCACAGAGGCAGCTACCTACCCTTTAACCTGCAGGACAATCTCACCGCTATGACGCCAAACGGAGAAGTCTGGTTTCAGGAAGGCATTTATGAAGACGATTTTTCGATGCCGCTGCGAGACAGAGTGGGGCAACAGCATTTATTTCTTCACGAAATGATGCACGTCTGGCAGAAACAAAGGGGGATGTGGGTTAAAACCAGGGGTATATTCTCATGGGCCGCCGACTATTCATACAGCTTAGATAAGTGCAGTCTTGCTGATTACTCAATGGAACAGCAGGCCTGTATCGTAAGCGATTACTGGTTATTTAAGACCTATGGTTTTTATCAAAACAGCTATTTAATCAAGCTAAGAGATTATAACCCTTCCCAGCATGACGGTACTTTATTGGATAACTACAAACAAGTGTTAGGAAATTTTCCATCATGAAGAGGAGCTTAGCATTAGCTATACTCTTACTTACCGGTTGCCCAACGGGTGAATATTTTGGCGCCGGGGCATGGAGGCCTATTTATATAAATGGCAGCAACATCTGTTTTACTGTCAAAAAAGAAGATGAATTACGTCGCTATTCGCTGGCCGAAAATGGTCACAACTACAAGAAACTGATTGGAGAAGAAGGCGTTAGTTTATTTTATCCTAATACCTGTTTCACTCTTCACCTTGAGAAAGGCGTTATTTATGCTGCCACCTATACGATCGAGAATACCCATTACGCATACTCTTTTATTATTGACAGTGAAGGGAATACGGTAGACTTAAGGAGATAGTGCAATGTCCCTACCAGCTTATATGTTTTTATATGACGAAAATGGAATGTTAGTGAGTGGACCATGCTCAACCCCAGGCAGGCTGGGGGCCGTTGAAATTATGAGTAGTAGTTTTGGTGTTGCCCAACCTGTAGATAGCCACACGGGAAGTATGTCAGGAACTCGACAGCATCACCCTCTCATTCTCCATAAGTACATTGATAAAATGAGCCCTTACCTGGCCGTATGCGTATGTGAAGGTCGCAGACTGCAAAAAGCCGTCATTAGATACTACGAAATTAACGATGCCGGAATGGAACGCGAACTTTACCGACTCACACTTGACGGCGTTGTTATTATGAGCGTAAATGCGAACCACAGCTACATTCCAGGATCTCACTCAGCCAATATGCTTGAGACAGTGTCCATCCGTTTCAGAGGCATCGAGTGGCTCTATTTAGACGGTGTAATCAAATATAGTGATTCCTGGCTTAAAAAACAGGAACAATAAAATCAATAAACATGCGATATGATTTTGTATAAAAATGAAAAAGGGGGAGAGCTTACGCACTTCCCCCTTCTATTAAATAATAATTAAACGTTACTTATTCAGCTCTGCCAGGCTCAGCCAGGTTTGCACCACGGTGTCCGGGTTCAGGGAGAGGCTATCAATCCCCTCTTCCATCAGCCAGGCGGCAAAGTCTTCGTGGTCGGACGGACCCTGACCGCAAATCCCGACGTATTTCCCCTGCTTTTTCGCCGCGCGAATAGCCATTGAGAGCAGCGCCTTCACCGCCTCGTTACGCTCGTCGAACAGCTCGGAGACTACGCCGGAGTCACGATCCAGGCCCAGCGCCAGCTGCGTCATGTCGTTGGAGCCGATAGAGAAGCCGTCGAAGTGCTCAAGGAACTGGTCCGCCAGCAGGGCGTTGGACGGAATTTCGCACATCATGATGATCTTCAGCCCGTTCTCGCCGCGCTTAAGCCCCTGACGCGCCAGCTCGTCCACCACCGCTTTAGCCTGCTCCACGGTGCGAACGAACGGCACCATGATTTCAACGTTGGTCAGCCCCATGTCGTTGCGCACGCGCTTCACCGCCTCGCACTCCAGCGCGAAGCAATCGCGGAAGCTGTCGGACACGTAGCGTCCGGCGCCGCGGAAGCCCAGCATCGGGTTCTCTTCTTCCGGCTCGTAGCGCTCGCCGCCGACCAGATTGGCGTATTCGTTAGACTTAAAGTCCGACAGGCGCACGATAACGCGTTTCGGATAGAACGCCGCGCCCAGCGTGGCAATCCCCTCCGTCAGGCGGCCGACGTAGAACTCTTTCGGCGAGTCATAGCCCTTCATCATCTCGCGGATGTCGTTCTGCAGCCCGGCGTCCTGGTCGTCAAACTCCAGCAGCGCGCGCGGGTGAACGCCGATCATGCGGTTGATGATGAACTCCAGACGCGCCAGCCCGACGCCCTCGTTCGGCAGGCAGGCAAAGTCAAACGCGCGGTCCGGGTTGCCGACGTTCATCATGATCTTCAGCGGCAGGTCCGGCATGGTATCGACGCTGGAGCTTTTCACGCTGAAATCCAGAATATCGGCATACACGTAGCCGGTGTCGCCTTCCGCACAGGAGACGGTCACCTTCTCATCGTCCTTCATGCGTTCGGTCGCATCGCCGCAGCCGACCACCGCAGGAATGCCAAGCTCGCGGGCGATGATCGCCGCATGGCAGGTACGCCCGCCGCGGTTGGTCACGATAGCCGCCGCTTTCTTCATGATCGGCTCCCAGTCCGGGTCGGTCATGTCGGTTACCAGCACGTCACCCGGCTGGATGCGGTTCATCTCGCTGATATCGTGGATCACTTTCACCGGGCCTGCGCCGATGCGGTGACCGATTGCCCGGCCTTCCGCCACGATTTTACCCTGCGCGTGCAGCGTATAGCGCTCCATCACCTGCCCGCGCGAGCGAACGGTTTCCGGACGCGCCTGCACGATGAACAGCTTGCCGGTGTTGCCGTCTTTCGCCCATTCGATATCCATCGGACGGCCGTAGTGTTTCTCAATCTGCACCGCCTGCTTCGCCAGCTCTTCCACCTCGGCGTCGGTCAGCGAGAAGCGGTCGCGCTGCTCCTGCGGTACATCTTCAATTTTTACCTGCTTGCCATGCTCCTGCGTCGGGGCATAGATCATGCGGATTTTTTTCGAGCCCATGGTCCGGCGCACCACCGCCGGGCGGTTGGCCGCGAGCGTTGGCTTGTGAACGTAAAATTCGTCAGGGTTTACCGCGCCCTGCACCACCATTTCGCCCAGCCCCCACGCGGAGGTGATAAATACTACCTGGTCGAAGCCGGATTCGGTATCAATCGAGAACATCACGCCGGAGGAGCCCACGTCGGAGCGCACCATGCGCTGCACGCCCGCAGAAAGCGCGACGCCGCGGTGGTCATAGCCCTGGTGTACGCGGTAGGAGATGGCGCGGTCGTTAAACAGGGAAGCAAACACGTGTTTAACCGCCACCAGCACCGCATCGTAGCCCTGAACGTTGAGGAACGTTTCCTGCTGCCCGGCGAAGGAGGCGTCCGGCATGTCCTCTGCGGTGGCGGAAGAACGCACGGCAAACGAGGCCTGCGCGTCGTCCGCGGAGAGCTGGTTGTAGGCGTCATGAATGGCTTTTTCCAGTTCCGGCTGGAAAGGTGTGTCGATAATCCACTGGCGGATTTGCGACCCGGCTTTGGCAAGCGCGGTGACGTCATCAATATCCGTTTTATCCAGCAGGTCGTAAATGCGCTGGTTCACGCCGCTCTGGTCTAAAAACAGGTTAAACGCGTCGGCAGTTGTGGCAAACCCGTTCGGTACGGAGACGCCCATACCCGACAGATTTGTAATCATTTCACCCAGGGAGGCATTTTTGCCTCCAACTCTGTCTACATCATTCATGCCGAGTTGGTTATACCAAAGCACCAGCGGTGACGAGCCATTGTTGGACATCGAAACAATCCTTTTGTGATATTTGATCGGAGTAAGAAACACCTGACTACGTATTTATACTGGCATATTTGTTTGCGCTAAAAAAACGGTGAATCGTGTAAGCAATTTAAATTTTCAACTTTTCGGACAGATTCCCATCAAACGCTAACCCGATGATTCCTATAGATTCCGGCAAAAACCACAAAAATAAAGCCGCTATTCGAAAAATGAAATCCGCTTTTCAGTAAAATCAAAAATGCCGTTTCATTTATAATTATGAGAAGTTCTTTGCTGTAGAAATTACTTTTTTAATTTATGCTTTCAGGCAATTAGGTACGCTATTCAGGGTGAATAAAATGGATAATGCTGTCGATCGCCACGTTTTTTATATTTCTGATGGTACGGCGATCACCGCCGAAGTGCTGGGGCACGCGGTGATGTCGCAGTTTCCGGTTTCGATTAACAGCATCACGCTGCCGTTCGTGGAAAATGAGAGCCGCGCCCGGGCCGTAAAGGACCAGATCGACGCCATCTTTCAGCAGACCGGCGTGCGTCCGTTGGTTTTCTACTCCATCGTTATTCCTGAAATTCGCGCCATCATTCTGCAAAGTGAAGGCTTTTGCCAGGATATCGTGCAGGCGCTGGTCGCTCCCCTGCAGAGCGAATTGAAGCTTGACCCCACGCCGATCGCGCACCGAACCCACGGACTGAACCCCGGCAACCTGACCAAGTACGATGCGCGAATCGCCGCCATTGACTACACCCTGGCCCACGATGACGGCATTTCGCTGCGTAACCTCGATCAGGCGCAGGTAATTTTGCTCGGCGTCTCGCGCTGCGGAAAAACCCCCACCAGCCTTTACCTGGCGATGCAGTTTGGCATTCGCGCGGCCAACTATCCGTTTATTGCTGACGACATGGATAACCTCGTTCTGCCCGCCGCGCTTAAGCCCCTGCAGCACAAGCTCTTTGGCCTGACCATCAACCCGGAGCGGCTGGCCGCCATTCGCGAAGAGCGCCGCGAAAACAGCCGCTATGCCTCCATGCGCCAGTGCCGAATGGAAGTATCAGAGGTTGAAGCCCTGTACCGTAAAAACCAGATCCCGTGGCTGAACAGCACCAACTATTCCGTGGAAGAAATTGCCACCAAAATCCTCGATATTATGGGGCTGAATCGCCGCATGTACTAATATGCTAGTACATTAATTACATTTCAGGTATCATGATGCGCATCGTCGGGGCGCGTTCGCCCCGAACTTGAAATCAGCAGGGATTGGTTTAATGTGATGCCCATCACTTCCCGGTAGTCTGCCGATGAAGCAAAAAATTTCTGAGATATCCCATGAATAAAACCGACGAACTCCGCACGGCGCGCATTGATAGCCTGGTCACACCGGCCGAACTGGCGCAGCGGCACCCCGTTTCCGCTGAGGTGGCGGAACACGTGACGGCCTCCCGCCGCCGCATTGAAAAAATTCTTAACGGCGAAGACAAGCGTCTTCTTGTCGTCATCGGCCCCTGCTCCATCCACGATCTGGATGCGGCAATGGACTACGCAAAACGTCTTCAGGGCCTGCGCGATAAGCATCAGGATCGCCTTGAGATCGTTATGCGCACCTACTTTGAAAAGCCGCGCACCGTCGTGGGCTGGAAAGGGCTGATTTCCGACCCGGACCTCAACGGCAGCTACCGCGTGAATCACGGCATTGAGCTGGCGCGCAAGCTGCTGCTGCAGGTGAACGAGCTTGGCGTACCGACCGCCACCGAGTTCCTGGATATGGTGACCGGGCAGTTTATCGCCGATCTCATCAGCTGGGGCGCGATTGGCGCACGTACCACCGAAAGCCAGATCCACCGCGAAATGGCCTCGGCGCTCTCCTGCCCGGTTGGCTTTAAAAACGGCACGGACGGCAACACGCGCATTGCTGTAGACGCCATTCGCGCGGCGCGCGCCAGCCATATGTTCCTCTCCCCTGACAAAAGCGGGCAGATGACCATTTACCAGACCAGCGGCAACCCGTATGGCCACATCATTATGCGCGGCGGCAAAAAGCCAAACTACCACGCGGAAGATATTGCCGCCGCCTGCGAAACGCTGGCCGAGTTCGACCTGCCGGAACATCTGGTGGTGGATTTCAGCCACGGCAACTGCCAGAAGCAGCACCGCCGCCAGCTGGACGTGTGCGATGAGATCTGCCAGCAGATCCGCAGCGGCTCTACCGCCGTCGCGGGCATTATGGCGGAGAGCTTCATTAAGGAAGGCACGCAGAAAATCGTGGCCGGCCAGCAGATGGTTTACGGCCAGTCGATTACCGATCCGTGCCTGAGCTGGGAAGACAGCGAGCTGCTGGTGGAAAAACTGGCGGCGGCGGTCGATACGCGCTTCTGAAATTCAGCCCTTCTCCCTCTCCCCGTAGGAGAGGGTCGGGGTGAGGGCATCAGGCCACAACTCACCCCCAAATTTGATCCCGTCACATTATTTTCACAAAAACGCTTGCCGTGAATTTGCAGTTTATTGATAATGATTATCATTGTTACATTGATTGTTATTTATAAACATTATGTCACGTACGGATAACGCCGCGGCTACAAAGGCAAAAAATCACACAGCGCCTTCCCCCGCTTCCGACGATCGTCGTATCGACAGCAAAACGCTGCTGGGAGAGGCTGGAAGGGTGATCATCGAGCATGACGGCCAGCGCTACCTGCTGCGCCAGACCCATGCCGGAAAACTGATCCTCACAAAATAAACCAATAACATTACGCCAGCCACCCAGGTGATCCCCAGGCAGCCAGCGCTTTCGATTCTTAATGGAGAGTTGCTATGCCACACCTGCATTCCGCGTCTTTGCGCCCTTCACTTCTGGCGCTGGCGATTGTCAGCACCCTGCCGGGCGTCGCGTTTGCTGCCGCAGATGACATTACCGTTACCGCCACGGGCAACGCCCGCAGCGCCTTTGAAGCGCCGATGATGGTGAGCGTGATTGACGCCACCGCGCCCGAAAACCAGACCGCCAGCTCTGCCGCCGACCTGCTTCGCAAAGTGCCGGGCCTGACGCTGGACGGCACCGGGCGCACCAACGGCCAGGACGTGAACCTGCGCGGCTACGACCGCCGGGGCGTGCTGGTGCTGGTCGACGGCGTGCGCCAGGGCACCGACACCGGCCACCTCAACAGCACCTTCCTCGATCCGGCCCTGATCAAGCGTATCGAAGTGGTACGCGGTCCGTCCGCGCTGCTGTACGGCAGCGGCGCGCTGGGCGGCGTGATCGCTTACGATACCGTCGATGCAAAAGATCTGCTGGAGCCGGGTAAAAACAGCGGCTATCGCGTGTTTGGCACCGGCGCAACCGGCGATCGTAGCCTCGGCATGGGCGCCAGCGCGTACGGCCGCACGGACACGCTCGACGGGCTGCTGTCCTGGTCGAGCCGCGACCGCGGCGATCTCCGCCAGAGCAACGGGACGACGGCGCCAAACGATGAGTCGATAAATAATATGCTGGCGAAGGGCAGCTGGAAAATCGATCCGGCCCAGACGCTGAGCGGCTCCCTGCGCTACTACAATAACGACGCCCAGGAGCCGAAAAACCCGCAAACCCCGGACGCCAGCGCCAGCAGCAACCCGATGACCGACCGCTCGACCATCCAGCGCGACGCGCAGCTCGGCTACCGAATCGCGCCAGAAGGTAACGACTGGCTGAACGCGGACGTAAAAGTCTACTGGTCGGAGGCGCGCATCAATGCCCAGAACGTTGACGGCACGGGCGAATTTCGCAAGCAGTCCACCAAAGGCGGAAAAGTGGAAAACCGCACCCGCCTGTTCAGCGACTCCTTTGCCTCGCACCTGCTCACCTACGGCGGAGAGTATTACCGCCAGGAGCAGCATCCCGGCGGCACAACCACCGGCTTCCCGGACGCCAAAATCGATTTCAGCTCCGGCTGGCTGCAGGATGAAATCACCCTGCGCGACGTGCCGGTCACACTGCTGGGCGGCACCCGCTACGACAGCTACCGCGGCAGCAGCCAGGGCTATGACGACGTGGATGCGGACAAATGGTCCTCCCGCGCCGGGTTAACCGTCAGCCCAACCGACTGGCTGATGCTGTTCGGCTCGTACGCGCAGGCGTTCCGCGCCCCAACCATGGGCGAAATGTATAACGACTCAAAGCACTTCTCCATCGGCAGCTTCTACACTAACTACTGGGTACCGAACCCTAACCTGCGCCCGGAAACCAATAAAACGCAGGAGTTCGGGATGGGCCTGCGCTTTGACAACCTGCTGCTGGCAAACGATGCCCTGGAGTTTAAGGCGAGCTACTTCGATACCAAGGCCAAAGACTACATCTCCACCGCCGTCGATTTTGCCGCCGCGACCACCACGTCCTACAACGTTCCTGACGCCAAAATCTGGGGCTGGGACGTAATGACCAAATATTCGACGGACCTGTTCAACCTGGACGTGGCCTACAACCGCACGCGCGGCAAGGATACCAATACCGGCGAGTACATCTCCAGCATTAATCCGGATACCGTCACCAGCAAACTGGATATTCCGGTGGCGCAAAGCGGCTTCTCCGTGGGCTGGGTCGGTACCTTTGCCGATCGCTCCACGCACGTCAGCAGCAGCTACAGCAAGCAGCCCGGCTATGCGGTCAATGATTTCTACGTCAGCTATAAGGGCCAGGCGCAGCTGAAAGGCGTGACCACCACGCTGGTGCTGGGCAACGCCTTCGATAAAGCGTACTGGTCACCGCAGGGCATCCCGCAGGACGGGCGTAACGGCAAGATTTTCGTAAGCTATCAGTGGTAATCCGCTCGCCCCGCCGCGCCGGGGCGCATATTGATAAGGAAGAGATAATGCATCACTACACACGCTGGCTTGAGCTAAAAGAACAACATCCGGGCAACTACGCGCGGGATATCGCAGGCATGCTGAACATCAGCGAAGCGGAGCTCGCCTTTGCCCGCGTCGGGCACGACGCCTGGCGCCTGCATGGCGACATCCGCGACGTTCTGGGCGCGCTGGAAGCCGTGGGCGAAACCAAGTGCATCTGCCGCAACGAATACGCGGTTCACGAGCAGGTGGGCGCGTTTACAAACCAGCACCTCAGCGGCCACGCCGGGCTGGTGCTGAACCCGCGCGCGCTGGATCTACGCCTGTTCCTCAACCAGTGGGCGAGCGCGTTCCACATCAGCGAAACCACGGCGCGCGGCGCGCGTCAGAGCATTCAGTTCTTCGACCACCAGGGCGATGCGCTGCTCAAGGTCTACACCACGGATAACACCGACGTTTCCGCCTGGGCCAACGTGCTGACGCGCTTTATCGCTGCCGACAACCCGCCGCTTGCGCTGAAGGCCGCAGACGTGCCCGCCCACGCTGATAGCGCGGATGCCGTCACCGTAGACAAAGAGTGGCGGGCTATGACCGACGTGCACCAGTTCTTCAGCCTGCTGAAGCATCATAACCTCAGCCGCCAGCAGGCCTTTCGCCTCGTCGGCGACGATCTCGCCTGTCAGGTCGAGAACACCGCTCTGGCGCAGCTGCTGGACACCGCGTGCCAGGACGGGAACGAGATCATGGTCTTCGTGGGCAACCGCGGCTGCGTGCAGATCTTTACCGGGGTGGTTGAAAAGGTGGTGCCGATGAAGGGCTGGCTGAATATTTTCAACCCTGCCTTTACCCTGCACCTGCTTGAAGAGACGATCGCGGAGACCTGGGTCACGCGTAAGCCAACCGCGGACGGGCACGTCACCAGCCTCGAGCTGTTCGCAGCAGACGGCACGCAGATCGCCCAGCTGTACGGACAGCGTACCGAAGGCGAGCCGGAGCAGGCCCGCTGGCGCAGCCAGATTGACGCCCTCACCTCGACGGGGCTTGCCGCATGAAAACGTGGCTTGCCCTGCTCGGCGCTCTGCCCCTGATGGCGCTCGCCGCCGCGCAGGAGCGAATGGTGACGCTCGGGGGAGACGTCACGGAGATTGTCTATGCCCTTGATGCGCAATCGTCACTGGTAGGCCGCGACAGCACCAGCCGGTGGCCGCAGGCGGCGAACGCCCTGCCGGACGTCGGCTATTTGCGCCAGCTTAACGCGGAAGGGATGTTATCTCTGCGCCCGACGCTGGTGCTGGCGAGCGCGCAGGCGCAGCCTGCTCTGGCGTTAAGGATGGTTGAACAGAGCGGCGTGAAGGTTGTTACCGTTCCCGCCGACAGTGCGCTGAGCGCGATAGATGAAAAGGTGCGGGTCATTGCCGAAGCGACCCACCGCGAGGCGCAGGGGGAGATCCTGCGCAAAACGCTGCGTGACGCGCTGGCGGCGCTGCCCGCCTCCCCGCTCAACAAGCGGGTGCTGTTTATCCTCAGCCACGGCGGAATGACCGCCATGGCCGCGGGGCAGCAGACGGGCGCGGACGCGGCCATTCGCGCGGCCGGGCTGCAAAACGCTATGCAGGGCTTTAGCCGCTACCAGCCGCTGTCGCAGGAAGGCGTCATCGCCAGCCGTCCCGATCTGGTCGTGATATCCCAGGACGGCATCGACGCGATGGGCGGCGAGGCCAGCCTCTGGAAACTGCACGGGCTGGCGCATACCCCCGCGGGACGCAACCGGGAGGTGCTGGTGGTTGACGATATGGCTCTGCTGGGCTTTAGCGTGCGAACGCCGGAGGCCATTCTGGCCCTGCGAACCAAAGCGGAACAGCTGCCCTGATGGCCCGGCGCACCGCATTTTCACTGTGGGCGCTTGCCGCGCTGCTGGCGGGCATGACGCTCGCGGCAACCGGCTTTGGCGCGCTGCGCCTCCCGCTCAGCCTGCTGTGGAGCCACGGCGATGAGGCGCTCCGCCAGATCTGGCTGACGATCCGCCTGCCCCGCGTGCTGCTGGCGCTGGTCATCGGCGGGTCGCTGGCCCTTTCAGGCTGCGTCATGCAGGGGCTGTTTCGTAACCCGCTGGCCGACCCCGGCCTGCTAGGGATCAGCAGCGGCGCGGCGCTGGCCGTGGCCCTGTGGGTAGTACTTCCGCTCTCCCTGCCGGCGCTGATCATGCTCTATGCGCCTATGCTCGCCGCGTTTCTTGGCGCGCTGGCGGCGACGGTCGTTATTTTCTTCCTGAGCCAGCAGCGCGACGGCTCGCTCTCCCGCCTGCTGCTGGTGGGAATTGCCATTAACGCCCTGTGCGGCGCCGCGGTTGGCGTGCTCTCGTGGCTCAGCAATGACGCCCAACTGCGCCAGCTTTCGCTGTGGGGCATGGGCAGCCTCGGCCAGGCGCAGTGGTCAACGCTGCTGGCCGTTGCCTCCCTGACGATCCCAACGGTGCTGGTAATCTGGCGGCTTGCCGGGGCGCTCAATTTGCTGCAGCTGGGTGAAGAGGAGGCGCATTACCTGGGCGTAGACGTTGCGGTGGTTCAGCGCGTGTTGCTGCTGTGCAGCGCGCTGCTGGTGGCCGCCGCCGTTGCCGTCAGCGGCGTGATCGGCTTTGTCGGCCTGGTGGTGCCGCACCTGGTGCGCATGTGGCTTGGGGCCGATCACCGCGCGGCGATCCCCGGCTCCGTGCTGGCGGGCGCATTGCTGCTGCTGATCGCGGATACGATCGCCCGCACGCTGGTCTCCCCGGCGGAGATGCCGGTCGGCCTGCTGACCAGCCTGCTCGGCGCCCCGTGGTTCCTGTGGCTAATTTTTCGTCGTGGAGGTCAGCATGGCTGAACGGTTTTGCGCGGACAACATATCGTTTACCCAGTCGGGGCGAGTGCTGATTGATAACGTTTCCCTCACGCTATCTCCCGGCGAAATGGTTGCGCTGATTGGGCCGAACGGCGCGGGAAAATCCACCCTTCTTCGCCTGCTGACGGGCTATCTCACGCCGACCGGCGGTGAGTGCGTGCTGGCAAATAAGCCGCTCAAGGAGTGGTCGCCTGAAACGCTTTCCCGCTACCGGGCGGTAATGCGCCAGCACGCGCAGCTTGGCTTTGACTGGCCCGTCGAGGCCGTGATTGGCATGGGGCGGGCGCCGTGGAGCCAGCGTCCCGAGCCGTCGATCGTTGCTGAGGTAATGCGCCTGACCGGCTGTTCACCGCTGGCGGGAAGGCACTACAACGCCCTCTCCGGCGGCGAGCAGCAGCGCGTCCAGCTTGCCCGCGCGCTGGCGCAGCTTTGGCATCGCGGCGCGCCGCGCGGCTGGCTATTTCTTGACGAACCCACCTCGGCGCTCGATCTCTACCACCAGCAGCATCTGCTGCGCCTGCTAGCATCGCTAACGCGTGAGGGGCATCTGCACGTCTGCGTCGTGCTGCACGATCTTAACCTTGCGGCGCTGTGGGCCGATCGCATCCTGCTGTTGCACCAGGGTCGGATGGTGTCCCAGGGCACGCCGGAGCGGGTCCTGCAAACCGACGCGCTGACGCGCTGGTATGGCGCCCAGGTTCACGTCGGCAGGCATCCTTCCCACGCCGTGCCGCAGGTTTTTCTCTCGCCCTAGCTTGAGCAGCTCACTTCCAGCCGCTTGCCCCAGTCCGGCGGGCGGCTGGCGTAGTCATCATCACGATCCGCGAACGGCGTGCGTAACGCCGCGTGCAGGCGATGAAGCTCGCCGTACTCGCCCTTTTCCGCCTGCTCGATAGCGCGCTGCGCCAGCCAGTTGCGCAGCACTATCGCCGGGTTGACGGCCTTCATGTTTGCCTGACGCACATCGTCATCAACCTGTTCCTGCAGTAGGCGCGCGCGATAAATGGCGAACCAGTCGTCAAACGCCTGTCGGTCGATAAACTCGTCGCGAAGCGGGGACGCCGCCTCGCGCTGCGCCGTTTCGCTCAGCATGCGGAAGGTGCGCGTATAGTCGCTGCCCTCGCGGGCCATTAGCGAAAAGAGGCCGTTCAGGATATCGTTATCGCCCTTCTCCTGCGTCACCAGGCCCAGCTTAGCGCGCATCAGCAGGCCATATTCACGCAGCAGCACCTCCTGATAGCCGTCGAGTGCGTCGTTCAGCGCCTCGACGTCAATAAACGGCGACAGGGTCTGCGCAAGGCGCTGAAGGTTCCACAGTCCGACCGCCGGCTGATTATCAAAGCGGTAGCGCCCCTGATGGTCGGAATGGTTACAGATATAGCCGGGCTGATAATCATCCAGGAAACCAAACGGACCGTAGTCGAAGGTCAGCCCCAGCAGGGACATGTTGTCGGTGTTCATCACGCCGTGCGCAAAGCCCACGCTCTGCCAGCGGGCAATCATCGACGCGGTGCGGGCGACGATATCCCGGAACCAGTGAATGTAGCGGTTATCTTCGTCCCGCAGATGCGGCCAATGGCGGCGGATGGCGTAGTCGGCAAGCTGGCGCACTTTTTCCGGCTCGCGGCGATAGTAGAAATGCTCGAAATGGCCGAACCGCAGGTGGCTTTCCGCCACGCGCATCAGCATGGCCCCCTGCTCTACGGTTTCGCGGTAGACCGGCGTGTCGCTGGTCACTATCGACAGCGCGCGCGAGGTAGGAATACCCAGAGCGTGCATCGCCTCTGACGCCAGCGCCTCTCTGATCGTGGAGCGCAGCACCGCGCGGCCATCGCCCATTCGCGAGTACGGCGTCAGGCCCGCGCCTTTCAGATGCCAGTCTACCGTGCTGCCGTCGGCAAGCGGTTGTTCACCTAACAGTATTCCCCGGCCATCGCCGAGCTGGCCGGCCCAGACGCCGAACTGATGTCCGCTATAGACCTGCGCCAAAGGCCGCATGCCGGGCAGCAGCGTTTCGCCGCCCCAGACGCCAGCCCCCTGCGATGGATGAAACAGCGCCGGGGGAACGGCGAGCGAGTCCGCCAGCGCAGCGTTATGCCAGACAAGGCGAGCATTCTGTAACGGTGTGGGTTTTAGCGCGGTGTAAAAGCCGGGCAGTTCGTCATGCCAGTGTGCGGTAAAAGACAGGGTCATAGGTCCTCCTGCTTTTAGTGTAGAGGGTTTACCTGCGCTTAAACACGGGCGAAGAGAAAGGTTATGCCTGAACGAGCGACGTCACGCGCTCTGCCGTCACGGCAGGCCAAAGGTTGCCCTGCATGGCAAAGAAGTTAAAGGGCAAAACCTGCTGCAACAGGGCGTGATCGTCAATGCCGGAGACTAACACCGACTGGCAATGCGGCGTTATTTGCCACAGGATGGCGCGTATAAACGGATCGAAGGAGAGTTCCTGGGCGCGCTGTTGAATAAAACCTTTATCGACAATCACGCGTTTAAACAGTCCATCAAAAACGGCTTTCAGGGATGCCCCGCCCGCGCCAAAATTCGCCAGCACCAGCGGAAAATGGATTACCATCCTGGCCAGAGTAAGATCGTCTTTGCCGCTATTTAAACCCGGATAGTTCTCATTAACAGTTAACTCCAGAAACGGATAACGATTCATTAATGAAACCGCATTATCATCAGTTAATAAGTACTCAACAATTGCAGGTGTAATATTTATCCATGCAATTAGCTGGTGCTGAATAAAGAACAGCTGGCAGTTTTCAATCAATTGCAGTTTTTCGTGAAACAGCGCCAGCTCTTCTTTAGGAGAAAGATGAGGGAGAACCAGTTCGGTTGGGATACGGACATCCGTACCTACGCCAGTAAAGTTAGCCATTACGTCTAAACCTTTAAGCTCCCCTACACTATTACGCGCAGGAAGCAAAAAAAGTTCTGACTGGTAAGCATTATCTAGCGTGATAATCATCGCGCTCGCCCCGCATTAAAGATAAGAGAGGACATCCTGGAGCAATTGCCGACACAATTCCACTGTATTGATTTTAATAAGATTAATTTCATCAGTTCCGTTTTAATTTTCTGATTTATCCCTGAACCTAAAAATAATCTTATCCTGGAAACAGCTTAATAGCTAGTTTTAGATAAAACAGTCATATAGTGGCATTACTTATTCGCCATAAATTTCACTTTAATCATCTTTCGATGAAACCTGGCGAAGTTTATTCATACCAGGTCATCGTAATATTCGCAAGTGGCAATGTGTTAAATACGTCGCGCCTGCCAAAAGTTTTTTCGCCAGTACACATTATCTAATGAAGAACGCATCACCCCGCGACTGGTTGACGCATGAATGAACTGGTTGTCTGTGTCATATATCCCCACGTGTAGGCCACTGTCACCCGCCCCCGTTTTGAAAAAGACCAGATCGCCGGGCAGCAGTTCATCTTTATCAATCTTCGTGCCGATCTCTGCCTGCATGCGCGTTTCCCGCGGCAGCTGAAGATCGAATTTATCCCGGAAGGTCATCAGCACGAAGCCCGAGCAGTCCACGCCGCCGCGGCTCATGCCGCCATAGCGATACGGCGTGCCGCGCCAGTTGCTGAGCTGGTCGTTCAGGCTGGCAATGACCGTGATTGAATCCGAAAGGCGCGGATTGGGTGGAGGTGCGCGATGGCTACTGCATCCCGCAAGAATTAACGCTGCCACAAGGAGAAACCAGAATCGCATTTTCAGACGAATCCTCTGCTTTTTTTGTTCTTTCCGTAATTTAGCGTGCAATTGTGCTACCGCGCAAGAAACGGTTACTCGTGCCCGGTGGAAATCAGCATTCTGTGCCCTTCAATATCGAGACGGCGGAACGGCATGTGATACGCGCTTGCCAGATTAGGCGGCGTTAACACGCTATCCCGCGCCCCGCTGGCTATCAGCTTCCCGCGCGCCAGCAGCCAGACCCGGTGCGCGTGGCGCAGGGTGTGGTTCAGATCGTGGCTGCTCATCACGATGGCAATCCCCTGGGCGGAAAGCGTGCTCAGCAGCGCGTCCAGCGCGGCCTGCTGGGCAACGTCCAGTCCGCTCATTGGCTCATCGAGCAGCAGCAGCCTTCCCTGCGGGTTCCCCGCAGGGTGGATCTGCAGCACCACCGCCGCAAGCCGCACGCGCTGCCACTCTCCTCCTGAGAGCTGGCTGGCATGCCGGTCCAGCTTGTCTTCCAGCCCAAGGGCGGTCGCCACCTCGGCGAGCAGCGCGGTGCGGGTTTTGTCGTGCAGATGCAGCATCAGGTAGTGCCAGACGGGCATGGCAAAGGGAGGCATCTGCTGCTGAACTAAGTAGCTTCGCCGCTGCGCCAGAGCGACTGCTGGCCAGTCGCTGAGCGCACGATCGAGCAGGGTTATCGCGCCTTCGCCCGCGCTTAGGCCCGCCATCCGCGACAGCAACGTGCTTTTACCCGCGCCGTTAGGCCCGACAAGATGCAGGATTTCACCGGCATTGAGGGATGCGGTCAGGGGCTCCAGACGTCCTTTCTCAGCAACGTCCGTGAGCTGCATCAGCTGCGTCATTATTTCGCCAGCGCCAGCTTGATAGATTCCATCACGATCGGATCTTCAGGGGTCATATCCGGGGAGAAACGCTGGACAACCTGCCCATCGCGGCCGATGAGGAATTTTTCGAAATTCCACAGGATATCGTCGGGATAAAGCGGCGCGCGGCCTTTGCTGGCCATTCGCTCGTAAAATCCGCTCTCCTCTGGCGCTACGGCCGTCGGCGCGGCGGCAATCAGCTTCGCGTACAGCGGATGACGATTTTCACCGTTGACGTCGATTTTGCTGAACATGGGGAACGTTACGCCGTAGGTGGTGCTGCAAAACGTCTTGATCTCTTCTTCGCTTCCAGGCTCCTGGCCGAGAAACTGGTTGCACGGGAACCCCAGCACGGTGAAACCGTCTTTCTCCCAGGCTTTTTGTATGTTCTCCAGCTGCTCGTACTGCGGCGTCAGGCCGCATTTGGACGCCACGTTGACGATGAGCAGCACGTTACCTTTAAAGCCTTCCAGCGTGGTTTTTTCGCCATCAATGGTGGTCACTTCGGTATTCAAAATATCAGACTGCATAGCATTCCCTCAGGTTGTCTTACGGGTGTTTTAACGTCCGGCTTTTAATAATAGCCAGATAAACACCGGCGCGCCCAGCGTAGCGGTGACCACGCCTATTGGCAGCTCGGCGGCCGTCAGGGCGAGCCGGGCGATGATGTCGGCAAGCAGAAGCGTGGTGGCCCCGGCAGCTGCTGAGGCCGGAAGTAACGTGCGGTGGTCGGTTATGCCGCACAGCCGCAGCATGTGGGGGATCACCAGGCCGATAAAGCCGATCGCTCCCGCCAGCGCCACGCTGACGCCGACCATCCAGCCAATGGCAATCACCAGTACGTTGCGCCACAGGCCAAGCGACATGCCAAGCTGCCGGGCCGACGTTTCACCCAGGGCGAGGAGATTGAGCGGCCGGGACTGGCAGCATGCCCACAGGATGGCAGGGACAAGCAGCAGCATGAGCCATCCCTGATGCCAGTCAACGCCGCCGAAGCCGCCCATCATCCAGTACATCAGCTGGCGCAGGTCAAAGGAGGTAGAGAAATAGACTGCCCACGTCATCAGGGCGCTACAGATGATCCCAAGCGCCACGCCCGCGAGCAGCAGCCTGCTGGTCGAGAGATGGCGTCTGGCGAACCGCAGCAGGATAAGGGTGATCAGCAACGCGCCAAGTATCGCGCTCAGGCTTACTTCCCAGAGCGAAAGCGCGCCGCCGCCCAGCATTACGGCAGCGATCAACCCCACGCCGGCTCCGTTTGATACGCCAAGCAGCCCCGGCTCCGCCAGCGGATTTTCGAACAGCGCCTGCATCATCGTGCCGCAAATAGCCAGCGCCGCCCCCACCAGGATCACCGCCAGCGTTCGCGGCAGGCGGATTTGCCAGACGAACAGCTGGCCGTCCGGGCTCAGCCAGCTTTCAGGCCCAAACCAGCGGTCGCCCGCGCTCAGGCTGACCGTGGCGGCAGCGATGAGCAGGAGCACAAGCGCAATCAGGCGACGACGATCGGAACGGTACTGGCGGCGGGCGAAATCAAGCATAGGCTGTGCGTCATCAGAATAAGATGTGGTTGATTTTAATGTGGATTTGCTCAACTTCGCAAAGAAAAAAGGCCGCGACTGCGGCCTTTTTAGTTAGCTCATATTACTCTGCTTTGGGCGTTGCGTTCTCGACGCGGCTCTTTAACTTCTGGCCGGGTCTGAAGGTCACCACGCGGCGGGCTGTAATGGGAATATCTTCCCCCGTCTTCGGGTTACGACCCGGACGTTGGTTTTTGTCTCGCAAATCAAAATTGCCAAAACCGGAGAGTTTTACCTGCTCACCATTTTCCAGAGCACGACGGATCTCTTCGAAAAACAGCTCTACCAGCTCTTTGGCATCCCGTTTGCTAAGCCCAAGCTTATCAAACAGATATTCTGACATTTCAGCTTTTGTAAGCGCCATAGGTTCAATCCCTCAATGATGCCTGGAATCGCTCTTTTAATGCCTCTACACATTTGGCGACGGTAGCGGCAATCTCCTCTTCTTCGAGTGTACGGCTGGTATCCTGAAGGATAAGGCTAATAGCAAGACTCTTGAAACCTTCTGCTACGCCCTTGCCGCGGTACACGTCAAATAAGTTTACGCCAACTACCTGATTTACGCCAACTTTCTTACATTCGGCCAAAATATCTGCTGCGGGAACGTTTTCTGCGACCACAACCGCGATATCACGGCGGTTAGCCGGGAAGCGAGAGACGTCCTGCGCCTGCGGGATCGCGCGGTCAGCAACCGGGCTCCACTCCAGCTCAAACACGATGGTACGGCCGTTGAGGTCGAACTTACGTTCCAGCTCAGGGTGCACAACCCCAATGAAACCAACGCGTTTACCTTCTAAATAGATAGCCGCGCTTTGGCCCGGATGCAAGGCAGGAATCGCTTCCGCACGAAATTCAATTTCAGACAATTTACCGGTCAGATCGAGAATCGCTTCCAGATCGCCCTTCATATCATAGAAATCAACGGTGCCTTTTGCCTGGTCCCAGTGCTCTTCATAGCGGTTGCCGCTAATGGCGCCTGCCAGCATAAGATCCTGACGGATGCCTAAACTTGCCTGATTATCCGGCACAAAGCGCAAACCGCTTTCGAAAATTCGCACGCGGTTTTGCTGACGGTTCTGGTTGTAGACGATGGTCCCCAGCAGGCCCGTCCACAGGGACAGACGCATGGCGGACATCTCGCTTGAAATTGGGCTTGGCAGGATCAGCGCCTCCTCACCCGGGTGGACCAACTGCTGCAGCTTAGGATCGACGAAGCTGTAGGTGATCACTTCCTGGTAGCCTTTGTCATTGAGCATGGTTTTAACACGCTTCAGGGACAGGTCGGCTTCGCGATGGGTCCCCATCACCAGACCCGCCTGCACCGGCTCGTCGGGAATGTTGTCGTAGCCATAGACGCGGGCCACTTCTTCCACCAGATCTTCTTCGATTTCCATGTCAAAACGCCAGGATGGCGCAACGGCCTTCCACTCGTCCTGACCTTCCGTCACTTCGCAGCCCAGACGGCGAAGAATGTCGGTCACCTGCGCATCGGCAACGTGATGGCCAATCAGACGATCCAGCTTGCTGCGGCGCAGGGTAATGGTCGCACGCTTCGGCAGCGTCGCTTCGTTGGTCACATCGATAACCGGACCCGCTTCGCCGCCGCAGATGTCGATCAGCAGGCGGGTCGCACGCTCCATCGCCTTGTGCTGCAGCGCAGGGTCAACGCCGCGCTCGTAGCGGTGAGAAGCGTCAGTGTGCAGGCCGTGGCGACGCGCGCGACCGGTAATGGAGAGCGGGCTAAAGAAGGCACACTCCAGCAGCACGTTTTGCGTTTCGTCGTTTACGCCGGAATGTTCACCGCCGAAGATGCCGCCCATGGCCAGCGCTTTGTTGTGGTCGGCAATGACCAGCGTATCCGCGTTCAGCTTTGCTTCGCTGCCGTCCAGCAGAACCAGGGTTTCACCCTCTTTCGCCATGCGCACAACGATGCCGCCTTCGATACGATCTTTATCGAACGCGTGCATTGGCTGGCCCAGCTCCAGCAGAACGTAATTGGTGACGTCAACCACGGCGTCGATAGAACGAATACCGCAGCGACGCAGCTTCTCTTTCATCCACAGCGGGGTCTGCGCTTTAACATTGATACCTTTAACCACGCGGCCGAGGTAGCGCGGACAGGCGTCTGCGGCTTCAACCTCGATAGGCAGCGTATCGGTGATGGTTGCTTCAACCGGCACGATTTCCGGCGCGTTGAGTTCGGCCTGGTTCAGCACGGCCACGTCGCGCGCGACGCCGAGGATCCCCAGGCAGTCAGCGCGGTTTGGCGTGACGCTAATTTCGATGGTGTTGTCATCAAGCTTCAGGTATTCGCGGATGTCGGTGCCGATTGGCGCATCCAGCGGCAGCTCAATAATGCCGTTGTGGTCGTCGGAAATGCCCAGCTCGGAGAACGAGCACAGCATCCCTTCGGATGGCTCACCGCGCAGCTTTGCGGCTTTAATTTTGAAATCGCCCGGCAGCACCGCGCCCACGGTTGCTACGGCCACTTTCAGCCCCTGGCGGCAGTTTGGCGCGCCGCAGACGATATCCAGCAGGCGTTCGCCGCCCACGTTTACTTTCGTCACGCGCAGCTTGTCGGCGTTAGGATGCTGGCCGCACTCTACCACTTCACCGACAACCACGCCGGTAAACGCGCCTGATACCGGCTCAACGCCATCCACTTCCAGGCCCGCCATCGTGATCTGGTTAGACAGCGCGTCGCTGTCCAGCGTGGTATTGACCCATTCGCGTAACCACAGTTCACTGAATTTCATTGTTCTGTCCTGCCCTTATTTAAACTGTTTGAGGAAACGCAGATCGTTTTCGAAGAATGCGCGAAGATCGGTCACACCGTAACGCAGCATGGTCAGACGCTCCATACCCATACCGAAGGCAAAGCCGGAGTACACTTCCGGATCGATACCGACGTTGCGCAGTACATTTGGATGCACCATGCCGCAGCCCAGCACTTCCAGCCATTTGCCGTTTTTGCCCATCACGTCAACTTCCGCAGACGGTTCGGTGAACGGGAAGTAGGATGGACGGAAACGAACCTGCAGGTCTTCCTCAAAGAAGTTGTTCAGGAAGTCGTGCAGCGTGCCTTTCAGATTGGTGAAGCTGATGTTTTTATCAACGATCAGGCCTTCCATCTGATGGAACATCGGGGTGTGCGTTTGGTCGTAGTCGTTACGGTATACGCGACCCGGCGCGATGATGCGAATCGGCGGCTCCTGATCCTTCATGGTGCGGATCTGTACGCCGGATGTCTGGGTACGCAGCAGACGCGTGGCGTCAAACCAGAAAGTGTCGTGGTCAGCGCGTGCCGGATGATGGCCTGGAATGTTTAGCGCGTCGAAGTTGTGATAATCATCTTCGATTTCCGGGCCGGTCGCCACGGTAAAGCCGAGCTCACCGAAGAAACTTTCAATACGATCGATGGTACGGGTGACCGGATGCAGTCCGCCGTTTTCGATACGACGACCGGGCAGTGAAACGTCGATAGTTTCAGCGGCCAGGCGGGCATTCAGCACCGCGCTTTCCAGCTCGGCCTTACGGGCGTTAAGCGCCTGCTGAACCTGCTCTTTGGCTTCGTTGATCACCGCACCCGCTGCCGGACGCTCTTCCGCTGGCAGTTCACGCAGGGTAGTCATTTGAAGGGTCAAATGCCCTTTCTTGCCCAGATATTCGACGCGGACATTGTCTAACGCGGCAACATCTGAGGCCTGGTTAATGGCGGCCGTTGCACTGGCAACCAGCTCTGCGAGATGTGACATGGTTTTCCTCATTATGTCGGTGCAGACACCGATTTGGTGGACTTACTCTCTCGAATTTAGACACAAAAAAAGCCTCCATCAGGAGGCTTAATTGGCGCTGTTTTTCGTTTCATCTTTCACGCGCTAGCCTCCTGAGTTCAGGTGCTAAAGTAAAAGAAGAAGCGGAAAATAGCAGCATTCATGCTTGCGTTACCTTGCGTGGTAAAAAACCGATAAGACCTTATTGAAAAGCCTGCACGGATAAATGTCAATCTTCTGATAGGGTTATACCCCAAATAATAAAAGAGGGAGCAAAGCCCCCTCTCTCAACTGGCTTATGCCAGTGCTGCTTTCGCTTTTTCGACCAGAGCGGTGAACGCTACTTTGTCGAATACTGCGATGTCAGCCAGGATCTTACGGTCGATTTCAACAGAGGCTTTTTTCAGGCCGTTGATGAATTTGCTGTAAGAAATACCGTTCTGACGTGCTGCTGCGTTGATACGCGCAATCCACAGTTGACGGAACTGACGCTTACGCTGACGACGGTCACGGTAAGCGTACTGACCAGCTTTGATAACAGCCTGGAAGGCAACGCGGTAAACGCGTGAACGCGCACCGTAGTAGCCTTTAGCTTGTTTCAAAATTTTCTTGTGACGTGCACGTGCAATTACACCACGTTTTACGCGAGCCATATGTGCTCTCCTGTATCTATATTCTTAGTAAAAAATTAAACGTTAACGGCTTATGCGTACGGCAGGCACGCGATAACCAGACCCAGATCGCCTTTAGAAACAAGGCCTTTTGGACGCAGGTGACGTTTACGCTTAGTAGATTTTTTGGTCAGAATATGACGCAGGTTTGCGTGCTTACGCTTAAATCCACCACCACCGGTTTTTTTGAAGCGCTTAGCAGCACCGCGTACGGTCTTAATTTTTGGCATCTTAATTACTTCCACTTCGCATTGTTAAATAAACGAAACATAGGCGAACAAAACCTATGAGACCCGAAGGCTTCACAGGTTTTGCTACTTGAAGGCCTTACTGTTTCTTCTTAGGAGCGAGCACCATGATCATCTGGCGGCCTTCGATCTTCGTAGGGAAGGATTCGACTACTGCCAGTTCACTCAGATCGTCACGGACGCGGTTAAGCACTTCCATACCAATCTGTTGGTGGGCCATCTCACGACCGCGGAAACGCAGCGTGATCTTGGCCTTATCGCCATCTTCCAGAAAGCGAATCAGGCTGCGGAGTTTTACCTGATAATCGCCATCGTCGGTACCAGGACGGAATTTAATTTCCTTAACCTGGATAACTTTTTGTTTCTTCTTCTGTTCCTTAGAAGACTTACTCTTTTCATAAAGGAACTTGCCGTAGTCCATGATACGACAAACTGGCGGTTCGGCGTTAGGGCTGATTTCAACTAAATCTACTCCAGCTTCTTCAGCTTTTTCGATCGCTTCTCTCAGACTCACAATCCCCAGCTGCTCGCCTTCCAGACCTGTTAAGCGAACTTCCTGGGCGCGAATCTCGCCATTGATACGATTCGGACGTGCCGTTTGAACTCGTTTTCCGCCTTTAATACCTTATTCCTCCAGTTGTTGAAGACTGCGGCTGCGAATCTCTTGTTGCAGCTTCTCAATCACTTCACTTACGTCCAGGCTCCCCAGGTCTTTACCACGGCGGGTGCGAACGGCGACTTTGCCTGCTTCCACCTCTTTATCACCACAGACCAACATATAAGGGACACGACGTAAAGTGTGCTCGCGGATTTTAAAGCCAATCTTCTCATTTCTCAAGTCTGCTTTTACGCGAATGCCCGCATTTTGTAGTTTCTGCGTCAATTCTTTAACGTAATCCGCCTGAGAATCGGTAATGTTCATCACCACGACCTGCACTGGCGCAAGCCAGGTTGGGAAGAAGCCTGCGAACTCTTCGGTCAGGATGCCGATGAAGCGCTCCAGCGATCCGAGAATTGCGCGGTGAATCATGACCGGTACCTGACGCTCGTTATCTTCGCCAACATAAGAGGCGCTTAAACGCTGCGGCAGGGAGAAGTCCAGCTGTACAGTACCGCACTGCCATGCGCGATCGAGGCAGTCATACAGGGTAAATTCAATTTTCGGACCGTAGAATGCGCCCTCGCCCAGCTGGTATTCGAACGGAATACCGTTCTCTTCCAGCGCGACGGCGAGATCCGCTTCAGCACGATCCCATGTCTCATCGCTACCGATACGTTTTTCCGGACGCGTTGAGAGTTTGACCACGATCTTCTCGAAGCCAAAGGTGCTGTACATATCGTAGACCATACGAATGCAGGCGTTAACTTCATCACGTACCTGATCTTCCGTACAGAAGATATGCGCATCATCCTGAGTAAAGCCACGAACGCGCATCAGACCGTGCAATGCACCCGATGGCTCGTTACGGTGGCAGCTACCGAACTCTGCCATACGCAGCGGCAGGTCGCGGTAGGATTTCAGACCCTGGTTGAAGATCTGAACGTGCCCCGGGCAGTTCATTGGCTTGATGCAGTATTCACGGTTCTCAGACGAGGTAGTGAACATCGCATCTTTGTAGTTGTCCCAGTGGCCGGTTTTTTCCCACAGCACACGGTCCATCATGAACGGGCCTTTCACTTCCTGATACTGGTACTCTTTCAGCTTCGAGCGCACAAAGGTTTCCAGTTCGCGGAAGATGGTCCAGCCGTCGTTGTGCCAGAACACCATACCCGGCGCTTCTTCCTGCATATGATACAGGTCAAGCTGCTTGCCGATTTTACGGTGGTCGCGTTTAGCGGCCTCTTCCAGGCGCTGCAGGTAGGCGTTCAGGGCTTTTTTATCTGCCCACGCGGTACCGTAAATACGCTGCAGCATCTTATTGTTGCTGTCGCCGCGCCAGTAGGCACCCGCGATTTTCATCAGTTTGAAGTGATGACAGAAACGCATGTTCGGCACGTGCGGCCCGCGGCACATGTCGACGTATTCTTCGTGATGGTACAAGCCAGGCTTGTCATCATGCGAGATGTTCTCGTCAAGAATAGAAACTTTATAGTTCTCGCCACGCTTCACGAAGGTTTCACGCGCTTCGTGCCAGCTGACTTTTTTCTTAATGACGTCGTAGTTAGTTTCGGCGAGCTCGTGCATACGTTTTTCGAGCGCGTCGATATCTTCCTGAGTCAGGGTATGGTCAAGATCAACGTCATAGTAAAAACCGTTGTCGATAACCGGACCGATCGCCATTTTGGTGTTTGGCCAGAGCTGCTTAATTGCGTGACCTAACAGGTGCGCACAGGAGTGACGAATGATCTCAAGACCTTCTTCGTCTTTCGCCGTGATGATGGCAAGCGTCGCGTCGTTTTCAATCAGATCGGAGGCATCAACCAGCTCACCGTTTACGCGGCCAGCGATAGTTGCTTTTGCAAGTCCTGGACCGATGTCCAGAGCAACATCCATTGGACTAACGGCGTGATCAAAATGGCGTTGGCTACCATCAGGAAGAGTAATTACAGGCATTTTATATCCTTATTTGCAGTGATGCCCCACACATAAGAGCATATACAAAGAAAATAATCGTGATTTAACAGTAGATTACGACACCATCTAACCAACAATCGTCAAATTGGCTCGTCATCATGCGCTAGCGAAAATCAGAAAAATGCGGATTTACGGCAAGCCTTGTAATGTTAACACTATTAGGCAACGGATTGCATCCTCTGTAACCAGAACGCGCATCTCATGCTTTGGCATGAGTTTGCTCGCTTTGCAGCCAGTGGCTCGCAAATCCTTAACGCTGAGCTATTCTTGAACAGGCCTTTACACCCTTTAGAGGGCTTTATATGAACGTATCCAGTCGAACCGTCGTGATATTGAACGTACTTTCAGCTGCCGGTTTGGTGTTGATCCTTGCGAACAGATTCAACTGGTTCTGAAACAATCGTTGCTAGCAACACCATAACCTGTCCTCCTGAATAATGCGCAAACTGCGGCATACTTTGATAGAATCGAAATATCAAATTTCAGGGGTCAGGTTATGCCAACGAAACGATTTGCCGCAAAACACTGGAAAATGGTGCTGGTTTTAATTGCGATTTGCGGTGCAATGCTGCTACTGCGCTGGGCAGCCATGATCTGGGGCTAGCCATACCTAAGAAAATCCGTAAAGACTTCAATGGGCTGCCGGGCAAAATGGATGACGGCGTTCGAAGAAGATTTCTGCGTTTTTTATTTTCCCTTCCGTTTAACTGCATAACTATTTATTTAATTCTGCAATTTTTGCCGTTTATCGAGACCGCTTTTTCATGACGAACAGACGTAAATAATATCTGATTAAAATAAAAATGGGCCGACACTATATCGGCCCATCGCTATTACATTTTATAGCCTAAGGAAATGCTGGTTCTGCGGTCAGTATGATCCGGTGCAGTATCTGGAGGCGAAGAGTTCCAGGTGACGTTGTAGGCCACTTTCAGTCCAAAATGCTCGTTAATCGCCACGTTCAGCGCGGTCTCAGAGTTTAGCGTCGTATCATCTGCGCCAAACACCGATACGCCCTGGGTGAATTTCGTCGTGTCGGTCATCTGCCAGGCGTAGGTGCCAGACGCATAGCCTAACGGCTGCGTCTTGGTATCACCGTCAGTGTACTTGTCATAGCGTACGCCCGGACCAAATTCGAAGCGAAGGCTATGAACCGGCCCGTTCAGGAACTGACGACCATAACCTGCCGTGAACACGTCGCGATCGCGATAGCCGTTGTAACGGTCGGTCAGCCAGCTTGCCTGGCCAAAAAGATAGTCATAATCCGTCATGTTGTAGCGTGAACGTCCGCCTAAGGCATACTTCTCTGAAGATCGCTCATCGTTCGCGGAAGTGTTGCTGGCATTGCCCCACAGAGACCATGCGGTGGTATTCCCATACCAGGTCAGGGTGCTGTCTGCGGTCAGAGAGGAACTTTTGGTATTACCGGATTGTGCCAGATAACCTGCGTTCAGGTTACCTTCGAACGGTTTTTGCGCGGTGGCAGGATCGTCCATGACAGTAAAAACGGAATCATCGGCGGCTGCATTCATTGACGCAAACACGCCACCCGCCAGCATCAGTGCAGCGGGTACTGTCTTCAAAAGCTTCATTTTATTAAGGAGTCCGTACAACAAAAAAAGAGACCATCACGGTCCCGGAAACTTTCTTGAGGATCAATGACAAGGCGTCCAGAGAAAGGTAACAAATTATAAAAAGCCGCAAATAACATAGCAATGATTTCTTATTTCATTTTTTGAATAAGAACGATCTGAAAAAGTTATTTCGTTTATATATCGCTAGCCCTACTTTTGTCAGCATTCGTATTTAAAATCATACTGTTATTTACTTTCCCTTCCTGCCGATAGGTGCCAGGCTTAAGGATACCCTTATAAAAAGGAGGTAATGATGGACGTGATCTATACCCTAACCCTTTCCCCTTCTCTCGATTCTGCCACCCTGACGCCGCAGATTTATCCGGAAGGTAAACTACGCTGCAGCGCCCCCGTATTCGAACCGGGCGGAGGCGGGATCAACGTAGCGCGGGCCATTACGCATCTCGGTGGAAAAGCGACCGCTATTTTCCCGGCCGGGGGCGCGACCGGGGAACATCTGATCTCGCTGCTTGCCGATGAGCAGGTCGCCGTTTCCACGGTCGAGGCGCGGGAATGGACCCGCCAAAACCTGCACGTTCACGTTGAATCCAGCGGCGAGCAGTACCGGTTCGTAATGCCTGGAGCAAGGCTGTCCGATGATGAGTTTCGCCGTCTTGAAGAGAAAGTGCTGGCCATCCCCCGCGGCGCGCTGCTGGTTATTAGCGGCAGCCTCCCGCCCGGCGTAAAAACGGAAAAACTCACGTCGCTCATTCAGGCAGCACAGCAGCGTGACGTTCGGTGCATTGTCGACAGCTCCGGCGAGGCCCTGCACGCGGCGCTCGCGCCGGGCCGGCTCGAGCTGGTAAAACCGAACCAGAAAGAGCTAAGCGCGCTGGTCAACCGTGAACTGACCGAGCCAGATGACGTGCGCTCTGCGGCAGAGGAGCTTGTTCACAGCGGCAAAGCCCGCCGCGTGGTGGTTTCGCTCGGCCCACAGGGGGCGCTGGCCGTGGATGAGAACGGATGTGTACAGGTCGTCCCGCCACCGGTGAAGAGCCAAAGCACCGTGGGCGCAGGAGACAGCATGGTCGGCGCCATGGCCCTAAAGCTGGCTCAGGGCGCATCCCTTCTGGAGATGACGCGCTATGGCGTCGCTGCGGGGAGCGCCGCCACCCTAAACCAGGGCACGCGCCTGTGTTCGCTGGCGGACACCCAAAAAATTGTCGATTACCTGTCCAGAAGCTAGCCCCTTCCCCCTTCTTTATCGGGGCGATTGCGCGCGCGGGTCGCCAAACCCGCGCCATCGACTATGCTAAGAAAACTTTCAGAATAACAATGAGGTGAAATATGAGCAGTGGCGATCTCACACGCTACGTGGTTACGGTTAAGATCCATGAAGCGTCGCTGACTGAACTAAATGAACTTAACAACGCCTTTTCCCAAGCGAAATTCCTCCTGACGCTTACGGACGAGGAAGGCAATACCCACGATCTCGGGCCAATGACTTTTGGCCTGATAAGCCCGCTCGATTCGAACGACGTTAAGGCGCTGGCCAGCAGCCTCGCCGAAGGCGTAACCGATAAAGCCACCGCCATCGAGGTGGATACCTGGGAGGCGTGGCACAAAAAAGAACATTAAGTGCCCTGCCTGACGTTAAACCGCTCAGGTGTGCGTTAGTTCGTATTTTATACAGCCGTTATGCGCTAACTTTATGATCTGGCAGACAACATGGGAGAGGCATCATGTGGCAGGCTATCAATCATCTTTTAAGTGAACAGCTGGGTGAAGGTGAAATCGAACTGCGTACCGAACTGCCGGGCGGAGAAATTCACGCCGCGTGGCATTTACGCTACGCGGGTCGGGATCTTTTCGTTAAGGCCGACGAGCGAGAACTGTTGCCCATTTTTACCGCCGAAGCGGACCAGCTTGAGCTGCTTTCACGCAGTAAAACGGTTGCGGTTCCTCAGGTGCTGGCGGTCGGAAGCGACCGCGACTACAGCTTCCTGGTCATGGACTACCTTCCGCCCCGTCCGCTGGATGCCCACAACGCCTTTATCCTCGGGCAGCAGATTGCCCGGCTGCACCAGTGGAGCGATCAGCCTCAGTTTGGCCTGGATTTCGATAACGATCTTTCCACCACGCCGCAGCCAAATGCCTGGCAGCGCCGGTGGTCTACCTTTTTTGCCGAGCAGCGCATTGGCTGGCAGCTGGAGCTGGCGGCCGAGAAGGGGCTGGCGTTTGGCAACATTGATGCGATAGTCGAGCACGTCCAGCAGCGCCTTGCGTCACATCAGCCGCAGCCATCCCTGCTGCACGGTGATTTATGGTCTGACAACTGCGCGCTTGGGCCGAACGGGCCGTATATCTACGATCCCGCCTGCTACTGGGGTGACAGGGAGTGCGACCTCGCCATGCTTCCTCTGCATCCAGAACAGCCGCCGCAAATTTATGATGGCTACCAGTCCGTATCGCCGCTTCCGACCGGTTTTCTTGAACGTCAGCCGGTCTATCAGCTTTACACCTTGATCAACCGCGCCATTCTGTTTGGCGGTCAGCATCTGGTGAACGCGGAGCGCGCCCTGGAGCGCGTACTGGCAGCGTAGCGCTCAACGGGTGGCCTTACGCCACCCGCAGTTTTTACAGGAAGCCGAGCAGCTTAAAGAAAAAGTATCCGGCCACGATAATGATAACGGGCAGGATATAGAGTGGGAAAATCTGCAGGAAAATGGTGTGGCGCGGAACGACAATGCGCGCTTCTATCTGTTCGCGGCTCAGCCCTTCCGCCCCCTTCGCCTTCTCAAGAATTAGCTGGTCTTCTACCCCTTCGCGAAGAAAACGCGTCTGGCGGCTCATGCGCGCGCCGGAGGCCTGCAGCGCCATGGCGACGAAGATCAGGGCGAAGATGATCCAAAACCCAATATTCAACTGCTGGTGAAAATCCGGCGTTGGCGAATTGAACCAGAAAACGTTCAGGAACGGCGTGTTAAAGCGCATCATTTCAATCATGACGTGCGCAAAATCAAGCATGACCGCGTTAATTCCTGCCTGCTTTTCACTGTGGTCGTACATAAACTTGAGTACGGAAATCAGCGTGGAAATGACCGCAGGAATAAAAATAACCCATCCGGCAATACGTTTTAAGACCGCAATGCGTCCAGCCTGTTGATACGTCATCAGTTCCCCTTTCAAAGACGCGTTATTTTTGCGTAAGTTTACCTGCTGCCCATCATTTTCGCCCGTTCTTTAAAACCGTTATGCTAAATTGCGGTAGGTACTTAGCACTTATCGTCTGTCGTACACCCTAAAAAAGGAGACGTTGTGATGTCGACACCGCGCCAAACTCTTGCCGCAATTTTTGACATGGATGGATTACTTATCGATTCCGAGCCGCTGTGGGATCGTGCTGAACTGGACGTCATGGCCAGCCTTGGCGTTGATATCAGCCGCCGTCACGAACTGCCCGATACGCTGGGACTGCGCATCGATATGGTGGTTGAGCTCTGGTATGTCCAGCAGCCGTGGACGGGCCCCGATCGCGCTGAAGTGACGTCGCGCATCATCAGTCGCGCCATTTCGCTGGTAGAAGAGAGCAAGCCGCTTCTGCCAGGGGTTCGCGAGGCGGTCGCCCTGTGCAAAGCTAACGGGCTCAAGGTTGGGCTGGCCTCCGCGTCGCCGCTGCATATGCTGGAAAAAGTGCTGACCATGTTTGAGCTGCGCGACAGCTTCGACGCGCTGGCCTCTGCGGAAAAGCTGCCCTACAGCAAGCCGCACCCGCAGGTGTATATGGACTGCGCCGCCAAACTCGGCCTCGACCCGCTCACCTGCGTGGCCCTAGAGGATTCCGTTAACGGCATGGTGGCGTCTAAAGCCGCACGCATGCGCTCAATCGTCGTCCCTGCCGAAGAGGGCCAGCACGATCCTCGCTTCGCGCTCGCTGACGTTAAGCTCAGCTCGCTGACCGAACTCACCGCACAGCATTTGTTCGGTAAGTAGCGTCAACCACCCGCGTTCTTCGCGCACGGCCTTCGGGGGCGCGGGTTAATCGCTTTAATTGGATTGTGACAAAGAGTTACACCGTCACCTCTTTCATGTACTGTATAAAAACCCTATACTGGATGAATTGACAGTCTCCAGGGTTTTATCATGACGGCGGAAGGCCACCTGCTTTTTTCAATCGCATGCGCGGTGTTTGCTAAAAACGCTGAGCTGACGCCCGTGCTGGCGCAGGGCGACTGGTGGCATATCGTCCCTTCGGCCGTACTGACCTGCCTGCTGCCCGATATCGACCACCCCAAATCGTTTCTCGGGCAGCGGCTGAAATGGATCTCGAAGCCGATCGCCAGAGCCTTCGGGCACCGCGGATTTACCCACAGCCTGCTGGCCGTGTTTGGCCTGCTAACGCTGTTTTACCTGAAGGTACCCGAGAGCTGGATCGTCCCCGCCGACGCCATTCAGGGCATGGTGCTCGGCTATCTGAGCCATATCCTTGCGGACATGCTCACTCCTGCCGGCGTGCCGCTGCTATGGCCGTGCCGCTGGCGCTTTCGTTTCCCCATCCTTGTGCCGCAGAAAGGCAACCAGCTTGAGCGCGTACTTTGCATGGCACTCTTCGCCTGGGCGGTGTGGATGCCGCAGGGCCTGCCCGAAAATGGTGCAGTGCGCTGGTCATCCCAGATGATCAATTCGCTACAATTTCAGTTCAATCGATTTATTCATCACCAGATTGAACATTAAACCGACAAAATAATCCCATTTGTCATAAACCATTCCATTTGGATATAAGCGCCACATCACACTTCTGATAACCTTGCGCCAACAGGATCGGTAAAAACCGACCGTATAATAAATCAGGAGAACGGGGATGAATTTTCCACTCATCGCGAACATTGTCGTGTTCGTCGTATTGCTATTGCTTCTCGCGCAGACGCGCCACAAACAGTGGAGCCTGGCGAAGAAAGTGCTCGTCGGTTTGGGAATGGGTGTTGTATTTGGTCTGGCACTGCAGGCTATTTATGGCTCTGACAATCCGGTACTGAAAGACTCCATTCAGTGGTTCAACATCGTCGGCAACGGCTATGTTCAGCTGCTGCAGATGATCGTCATGCCGCTGGTGTTTGCCTCTATTCTGAGCGCCGTGGCGCGTCTGCATAACGCGACTCAGCTGGGTAAAATCAGCTTCCTGACCATCGGCACCCTGCTGTTCACCACGCTGATTGCGGCGCTGGTGGGCGTGCTGGTGACCAACCTGTTTGGCCTGACCGCCGAAGGTCTGGTGCAGGGTTCTGCTGAAACCGCGCGTCTAACCGCGATTCAAACCAACTACGTTGGCAAACTGGCGGACCTGACCGTGCCGCAAATGGTGCTTTCCTTCATTCCGAAGAACCCGTTTGCCGACCTGACCGGTGCCAGCCCAACCTCTATTATCAGCGTAGTGATCTTTGCGGCATTCCTTGGCGTGGCCGCGCTGAAGCTGCTGAAAGACGACGCGCCTAAGGGCGAACGCGTTCTGACCGCGATCGACACCCTGCAAAGCTGGGTGATGAAGCTGGTGCGCCTGGTGATGCAGCTGACGCCTTACGGCGTGCTGGCCCTGATGACCAAAGTGGTCGCCGGCTCTAACCTGCAGGACATCATTAAGCTGGGCAGCTTCGTCATTGCCTCTTACCTGGGTCTGGGCATTATGTTCGTTGTCCACGGCATCCTGCTGGGCGTGAACGGCGTGAGCCCTCTCAAGTACTTCCGCAAAGTGTGGCCGGTGCTGACCTTCGCGTTTACCAGCCGCTCCAGCGCGGCGTCTATCCCGCTGAACGTGGAAGCGCAGACCCGCCGTCTGGGCGTACCGGAATCCATCGCCAGCTTCTCCGCTTCCTTTGGTGCAACCATCGGTCAGAACGGCTGTGCGGGTCTCTACCCGGCCATGCTGGCCGTGATGGTAGCACCAACCGTGGGGATTAACCCGCTGGACCCGGTGTGGATTGCGACCCTGGTGGGTATTGTGACCATTAGCTCTGCCGGGGTTGCTGGCGTGGGCGGCGGTGCAACCTTCGCCGCGCTGATCGTCCTTCCCGCGCTGGGCCTGCCGGTGACGCTGGTTGCGCTGCTGATCTCCGTTGAACCGCTGATCGATATGGGCCGTACGGCGCTGAACGTAAGCGGCTCGATGACCGCCGGGACGCTGACCAGCCAGTGGCTGAAGCAAACCGACAAAACGATTTTGGACAGCGAAGAGGACGCCGAGCTGGCGCACCGTTAATCGCATTCAACATAAAAAAACCGCCCTCCGGCGGTTTTTTTATATCTGTTGCTCTACTCTTCAACCTCGTCATCCTGACGGATTTGCACGGCCCACCGCTGGGCCGACTCCGGCACGGAAAAGGTCGGCGAACGGCGAAAGTGTTCACCCATCAGTACAAAAGCCACGTATTTCCCCCGCAGCTGCCAAACATCGCGAAAACCATCCACCTTCAGGGCATGTTCAGGCGGCGCGGGCTCGACGCGGGGCACGTAGCTAATGACGGGGCGGTTTTGTTGACGAAGAGGTTTCATAAGCGACGGATTCACTAAAACAAATTCGGGAAGCAGAAAATTCTATGATAGCCGATTCTCCCCTCCTGCGTCGCGCCCGGCGCGCCTCATTTCGCTCCTTTTGCTAATCCCGGAGTGTGAAAACTCTTAGTTAACCGGCCAAATCCTCACATTGTTCTATCCTTAATAGGGTTTTTAGCAATGGATAAAGGAGAAGCGTGCAATGTCGAACAAAGATAAGCCACATCAGTCACCCATTCATGGCACCGAAGAATCAAAACCGGGGATGGACTCTCTCGCACCTGCGGACGGCTCCCACCGCCCGACTCCCGGCCACTCGGCGCCCGGGGAACAACCCACCGCACCGGGCAGCATGAAATCCCCGGACGCGGGAAACCACAAGGTAGATTCGCTTGAGCCGCACCGCAAAGGCGGAGAAGGCTTTGCGCTGACGACCAATCAGGGCGTGCGCATCGCGGACGATCAGAACTCGCTGCGCGCGGGCAGCCGCGGCCCAACGCTGCTGGAAGATTTTATCCTGCGGGAAAAAATTACCCATTTTGACCACGAGCGCATTCCGGAGCGCATCGTCCACGCGCGTGGCTCTGCGGCACATGGCTATTTCCAGCCCTATAAGAGCCTGAAAGCGATCACCAAAGCGGACTTCCTCTCCGATCCCAACAAAAAAACGCCGGTATTTGTGCGCTTCTCCACCGTTCAGGGCGGCGCAGGCTCGGCCGATACGGTGCGCGACATCCGCGGCTTCGCCACCAAGTTTTACACCGACGAGGGCATTTTCGACCTGGTAGGCAACAACACCCCTATTTTCTTCATTCAGGATGCGCATAAGTTTCCTGACTTTGTCCATGCGGTAAAACCGGAGCCCCACTGGGCGATACCGCAGGGACAAAGCGCGCACGACACCTTCTGGGACTATGTCTCGCTGCAGCCCGAAACGCTGCACAACGTGATGTGGGCGATGTCGGACCGCGGCATTCCGCGCAGCTACCGCACGATGGAAGGTTTCGGTATTCACACCTTCCGCCTGATCAACGCCGAAGGCAAAGCCACGTTTGTGCGCTTCCACTGGAAGCCCGTTGCGGGCAAGGCGTCCCTGGTGTGGGACGAAGCGCAAAAGCTTACCGGCCGCGATCCGGACTTCCACCGTCGCGAGCTGTGGGAATCGATTGAAGCGGGTGATTTCCCTGAATATGAGCTGGGGCTACAGCTGATCCCGGAAGAGGACGAATTTAAGTTCGACTTTGACCTGCTCGACCCAACCAAGCTCATCCCGGAGGAGCTGGTGCCGGTTCAGCTGGTGGGCAAAATGGTGCTCAACCGCAACCCGGATAACTTCTTTGCCGAAAACGAGCAGGTGGCGTTCCATCCGGGGCATATCGTGCCGGGTCTGGATTTCACCAACGATCCGCTGCTGCAGGGTCGTCTGTTCTCATACACCGATACGCAGATCAGCCGCCTCGGCGGGCCGAACTTCCACGAAATTCCGATCAACCGCCCAACCTGTCCGTACCATAACTTCCAGCGCGACGGGATGCACCGCCAGGATATCGACACCAACCCTGCGAACTACGAGCCAAACTCCATTAACGATAACTGGCCGCGCGAAACGCCTCCTGCGCCAACGCGCGGCGGCTTTGAGTCGTATCAGGAGCGCGTTGAAGGCACCAAAATTCGCGAGCGAAGCCCGTCGTTTGGCGAGTACTACGCCCAGCCGCGCCTGTTCTGGAACAGCCAGACGCCGATTGAGCAACAGCACATTATCGGCGGCTTTAGCTTCGAACTGAGCAAGGTGGTGCGCAGCTACATCCGCGAGCGCGTGGTCGATCATCTGGCACGCATTGATATTCAGCTCGCCCAGAGCGTGGCTGATAACCTCGGCATTGCGCTTACCGACGAGCAGCGGAACGCCGCGCCGCCAAAAGACGTCAACGGCGTGAAGAAAGATCCGTCTCTCAGCCTGTACGCAGTACCTGGCGGTTCAATCAAAGGGCGCGTGGTGGCAATTCTGTTGAATGACAACACTCGCGCCAGCGACGTGTTGAGCATAATGAAGGCGCTGAAGTCCAAAGGCGTTCACGCAAAGCTGCTTTACTCACGCATGGGCGAAGTCACCGCCGATGATGGCTCCGTACTGCCGATTGCGGCAACCTTCGCAGGGGCACCGTCGCTGACGGTAGATGCCGTCATCGTGCCGTGCGGGGATATTCAGAGCTTGCTGAACAACGGCGATGCGGCCTATTACCTGCTCGAAGCCTATAAGCACCTCAAGCCGATTGCGCTCGCGGGCGACGCGCGTCAGTTCAAGGCGCTATTGAAGGTTGCGGACCAGGGCGAGGAAGGGATTGTCGAAGGCGATAGCGTCGACAAAGCGTTTATGACCACGCTTTTTGATCTGCTTGCCGCGCACCGCGTCTGGTCACGCAGCAGCAAGATAGATCAGATACCGGCGTAAAAATACCCTCACCCCGGCCCTCTCCCTGAAAGGGAGAGGGAGACATGCAGGCCTGTGCTCGTAGTCCCCTCTCCCCTTTGGGGAGAGGGATAGGGTGAGGGGACATTTTTTACAAATCCCTGAACGTCCCCAAACGATACCCGCGCTCGGCAATCGCATATTTCAGCGACGCCGAGGTCAGCACGTCCAGCTCCGCCAGGCGCGGCCAGCAGTAGGCGCTTTTGCGCACGATGTTATCGACAAACGCCGGATGCGCCATCACTTCAAGCGACCGTTCGCCGCGCGCGGCGGAATCATCCAGCACCTTCAGGAACAGCGCCTCGCTGATATCGTCACCGTAAAACGCGCTGCTGAAGCCGTCCGTTGTCGTCACGTCTGGCATGTCCATCTCCTGCGGAACGCTACGATCCACGCGCATCGCCACCCCTTTGCGCTTTGCAAATTCGGCGACGACTGGGCAAATCGCCGGGATCATGTGAACGTGGTGGTGGCTGTCGATATGCGACGGCTCGCGGCCAAACACGTCGACAAAGCGGTTGAACTGACAGTCCAGCTCGCGGGCAATTTCATCGAGCGGCAGCACGCCCTGCTCCGCCATTTCCCAAATCCATTTCCCCAGCAGTCCGTCACGGGTAAGCCCCGGCATCGCAGAGAGCGGCATCCCCAGCGTCAGCACAAAGTGCATGCCGACGCCCAGCTCGGGCACCTCGCGGCTTAGCTGAGCCGCATGTTCAACCGCCTCACCGTTGATTAACGCCGTCGTAGAGGTCACGACGCCCCGGCGGCAGGCCTCAATAATGCCGTAGTTCTGCCCCTTCGACAGGCCAAAGTCATCGGCATTTACGATCAGCAGGTTTTCCATCGTTCTCCCCTTAGCGGTGATTGGACTTGAGCTTCTCGACCGTTGCGGCAAAGTTGGGCAGCCATTTTTCATGGGCCAGGATCATCTCGCTCGCCAGCACTTCCGCATCGCGGTCGGAATGCACCAGCGGACTGAGGTTCAGCGCCAGCAGCACGTCGTTCAGCTCGCCGCTGAGCGCCGCGTTGCTCGCCGCCACCTCGAATCCCTTAATGGTGTGGATCAGGCCCATCACCTTGTCATCAAAATGGGTAATGCGCGGATGCGGTTTTGCGCCGTCGCGCCCCAGGATGCAGGTCATCTCCACGGCCCAGTCTGCCGGGATATTGTCGACGTGGCCATGGTGCGGCACGTTTACGTAATGCTCGGCCTGCTTGTCGTTGTAAATGGCGTTGATGACTTCGCACGCGGCGTCAGAATAGTACGCCCCGCCGCGCTGCTCCAGCTCTTTTGGCTTCACGTTGAGGTTAGGATCTTTGTACAAATCAAAGAGCTGCTTTTCAACTTTCTGCACCACCTGCGCGCGCGCGCCGCCCTTGTAGTACTCGCCCATTTCGATGGCCAGCATCTCTTTCTGCTTGAAGTAGTAAAGCAGGTACGAGCACGGCAGCAGGTTCAGGGAGCGGATCAGCCCCTCGCTGAACGGCAGATCGAAGATGTTCTTCACCGACGCCGCGGTAAGGCGGCCGGAAGCCACGCCGTCCAGCAGTTCGTCAAAGCGCGATTTTCCGTTCACGATGACATCTTTAATAAACACCATGTGGTTCAGGCCGAACAGATCGATGGAAAGATCGTCGCTATCGGTCAGCTCCAGCACGTCGCGGATAAACATCTTCATGCCGATCGGGATATTGCATACGCCGATAAAGCGCTTAAAGCCGGTATGGCGGTAGACGGCCTCGGTCACCATGCCCGCCGGGTTGGTGAAGTTAATCACCCACGCGTTCGGGCAGATCTCTTCCACGTCTTTGATAATGTCAAAAATGACCGGAATGGTGCGCAGCCCTTTAAACAGGCCGCCCGCGCCGTTGGTTTCCTGGCCCAGGTAACCGTGGCTCAGCGGGATACGTTCATCCAGCTCGCGCGCCTTCAGCTGGCCAACGCGCAGCTGGGTGGTGACGAAATCGGCATCCTTCAGCGCCAGGCGGCGGTCCAGCGTTTTATGGACGGTTAACGGAACGCCCGCTTTGGCAACCATGCGCTGGCAGAGGTCAAAAATAATATCCAGCTTCTCCTGCCCTTCCTCAACGTCCACCAGCCATAATTCGCTGACCGGCAATTCATGATAGCGTTTCAAAAAGCCTTCCAGTAATTCCGGGGTATAGCTGCTGCCGCCGCCAATGGTTACGACTTTTAATTTCTGTTGCATAATATCTCCCTTAGCGTATCAGGTTAACCGCCTGCAAGGTATAGCGTTCTCTTCCCGCTATTTGGGCAAGCAATTAAATCATTATTCTTGACGGATACTCCGTCTGCCGTTAATTAATTACCGTCAAATTCTTTCGGTAACTGTTCGGTGTGAATGACGTAAATTTCTTAAAGGTTTTAATAAACAGGCTGGGGCTACTGTAACCCGATTCGTAAGCAATATCGGTCACCGAGTAGTTGGTTATTTCCAGCTGCTTTTTGGCAAAATTAATGCGGATTTCATTAATGATTTGCACCGGCGTTTTACGATAATAGCGTTGAGTCGCGCGGGTTAAATACTCCTGCGATTTACCCGATATCGCCACCATATTCTCCAGGGCATTATCACTGAACTGACATTTATCGTGCATCATTTCAACGGTGCTGCGCAGCCAATGGGGAATATCGTCAACAACCTGCTGCTCCTCGCGGTGGTGGCGAAGGCGGTTCATGACGTAGAACGTGACCGTTTCAATAAACTCATCAAATTCACCGTCGCGGAAGTTGAGCGAGGCGATAACCGTCTCGATCCAGGTCATAAACTCGTTTTTAACGCGATAAACCTGTGAGGCCACAAAGCAGAACGGTACCAGCGGCAGGTAGTGTTTCTCGAAGAAGCGTCTGCTTACGCCGACGTTGAGAATGCGGGTGGCGCCAAATTCGTAGAAACTCTGGTGATACGACCCCATTGGCAGGAACACGAAATCTCCGCGCTCAAGCAGGACCCGCTTCCCGTTGATCTCCTGATAGTAGCGGCCGGTCAGAACAATCGTGAACTCATAGTAGTCATGCTGGTGCAGACCGCTGGCGCTCTCCGTCTTGTTGTAGATAACCACGTGAAAATTTTTGCCGTTAAACAGCTGCTGCTCAAGTGCGGTTTTAATTTCCATCGTGCTGACCTCCTGCTGCCCCATCAACCTTACTGCATTTTCTCGTGAAGCTCGATGAGCTCTGCCACCAGCTCGCGGGCCAGCATAGAGGTCATCAGATGATCCTGCGCATGCACCAGGACGAGGCTAACCTTCATTTTGCCTTCGCCCTGATCGCCCTCAATCAGCTTCGTCTGTACCAGGTGGGCTTCATTGAGCGCGGTGCGGGACTGATCCATCATAGTCTTTGCCGCGGCGAAATCGCCCTGCTTGGCCTGCTTGAGTGCCGCATACGCCAGGCTGCGCGCCTGCCCCGAGTTGATGATAAGCCCCATCACCACCTCTTCCAGATCGTTCTCTACCGCCTCTTCTGCAACAATGCTGTCTAAATCTAACATCTTTAAGCTCCTTTTGGCTGGCGCGGGCTACCCCGCGCCGTGCAACTTTAGAATTTCAGTGCGAGGGCGATATCCTCTTCGCTCTCTTCTTCGTCGATAACGGTTTGCGCTTTGTTCGCAATCGCCACGAACGGCATGTAAAGCAGCGTGGCTATACCGAGGTTGAATATCGCCAGCAGGAAGGCGGCAACGCTACCGTTGGTATTGAAGAATGCGCCCAGACCGGCCGGCATTGTCCACGGTGCGATGTTGGTGACCGGCGGGATAATGCCCAGGTAGTACGCGGTCAGGGTAATCGCGGCCAGCAGCGGCTGAATCAGTACGAACGGAATAAACATGACCGGGTTCATGATGATCGGCAGACCAAACAGAATCGGTTCGTTAATCTGGAAGATGCCTGACGGCAGCGCCAGCTTCGCAACCTGACGGTGGTCAGCGCGGCGAGAGACAATAAAGACCGCGATGATCAGACCCAGCGTCGCCCCGGTACCGCCCAGGAAGATATAGGAGTCAAGCATCGGCTTCGCCCACACATGGAAGGTTTTACCGGCCGCCAGCGCCGCATCAACGGAGCCGTACTGCTGGTAAAGCGCAACGTTTTCCAGTGCCCATGGGGTCATGATACCGCTGTCCAGCGCCGCCAGTGCCAGTGAACCATGCACGCCGAAGAACCACAGCAGGGAGGTAAAGATGACATACGCCCAGCCGACCACGCTCCCCATCGACGCCAGCGGCGTAGAGATAGAGTCCATGATGATCTGGTGGAAGTTCGTGCCCCAGTGAGAGAGCGCCCAGGCGATAATCCCCATGATGGAGAGGATAATGAAGCCTGGAATCAACGCGGAAAATGAACGAGATACGGAAGCCGGTACGCTATCCGGCAGGCGGATAACCCAGTTGCGGCGGATGATGAAGGTGAACATTTCTGCCACCACCAGGCCAATCACAATACCGGAAATAATGTTTGCGCCGCCGAGCCAGTTGGCCCCTACCGCATAGGCTTCGCCTACGCTGTACGGGGTCACGGTCATGAATGCGGCAACGGATAATAGCCCTGCGGCCAGCGGGTCCACTTTACGTTCTTCCGCCAGCGCCATCCCAATAAAGAAAGGCGCCATCAGCGACATAATACCTAACGTACCGTTATATACGTTGCCGCCGATGGCTTTTAAACCATTAAGGGTTTCAATGGTGGAAGCGTCTAGCCGTATTCCTAATGAATAAAAGAAGGACCCTTCGCCAAAGCTCAGGAAAACGTTGTTAATTAAAACGAACATGGCCCCGGCCAGCGTTAACGGCATTAATTTAATAAAGCCGTTTTTGATGGCATTAACGTGAGGCTGCTTTCCTATTTTAACAGCAAAAGGAAGGAGTACCTTTTCAAGTGAAGCGATGACTTTACTCATAGGTAAATACCCTTAAATGCCGTAACGACGGTTACGGCGTATTGTGTGTGAAATTACTCTTTGACGGGAAAAATAAAATAATTAATTTGCAGCTTTTTTAATGGCTGCAACAGCAGCTTTCAATACACCTAAACCATCAATTTTGCCGTACAGCCCGGAATCAATAACTTCAACCGGCTTGTTTGGCAGCAAACGCTGAATTTCAGGCAGCATGTAGGCAATTTGCGGCCCCAGCAGCACGACGTCCGCAGCCTGTCCTTTCTCGCCCGCCAGGGTTTCCGGAAACGCTTCAATTACCACGGGAACTTCATACTTTTCAGCCTGCGCGCGCATTTTTGATACCAGCAGTGAGGTTGACATGCCCGCAGAACAAAACAGATAAATATGTTTCTTTTCCATCGTAACTTCCCTCTTGTTTGGCCACCCGCCGTCGCGCTATCACTCGACTCGCTATCCTGGCTGACGGGCAGTTTGCTTAACATTGTTTGTCGTTGAAGTGAGTATACGCAATGGTACAGGCAGGGGATAATTCTGAACAGACACAAATTGTCTCTCATTGACCTGGCTTGTTGACTCCCTTCACATTTCAGCTAAATAATTCGCGGGAAGAAATAAGATTAGCGCGGGCGTAAAAAAACCGGCCAGCTGGCCGGTTTGTTAACATCATCAGGCTGAAAGGGTTACTGAGCCTTAGGCGCCTGCGGATCGGTATCATATTCAGAACAGGTCTGATAGCCGGAATTGATTACGTGTCCGGTATCATCCAGCGCGACGAAGTAGGTCTCTGCCTTACCATCACGTTGACCCAGGATGTAGGTCTGGCAGGTACCGCGCGCGTGAATCATGGTGACTTCGGACGAAGGCTTACCGGCAATTGCGGCAACCTGCGAACGGGTCATCCCTTTCTTAACGTCCTTCACCACTGGCTGAGTAAACTGGTCCTTGGTACGATCGTAAGCCGTACACCCTGCCAGCATAGTCAGAACCGCCGCTGCACTTAAAATTCCTGCTACGTTCTTATTCATTTTCCGTCCTCTTGTTTATCAGCGTGTTATCTAAGCATGGAATAAAAATCACGATTCTTCAACTTTGTGATTTTCGCCAGACGAATTTCGGAAAAATCTAATAAAACAACGATAACCTGCTAAAACGTCGCAATTTAGCGCACTTAAAACGGTGATCCTTGTCGTTTCTCGCCCAACGGGTTAGTTTTAACGGAATACACTTTCTGTTTCGTTCTGCATAGGGAGGGGCGTCATGGCTCTGCAACAAGACATCATTCAGGCGCTGGGCGCAAAGCCCGCGGTTGATGCGCAAGAAGAGATCCGCCGAAGCGTTGATTTTTTGAAGTCATACCTGAAAAAAAATTCGTTCCTGAAGTCTCTCGTGCTGGGCATCAGCGGCGGTCAGGATTCCACCCTCACCGGCAAGCTATGCCAGATGGCCATCACCGAGCTGCGTGAAGAGACTGGCGACAGCGCGCTGCAGTTTATCGCGGTGCGCCTGCCCTACGGCGTGCAGGCTGACGAACAGGACTGTCAGGACGCGATTGCGTTTATCCAGCCAGACCGGGTGCTGACCGTCAACATCAAAGGGGCTGTTCTGGCCAGCGAACAGGCGCTGCGTGAAGCGGGTATTGAGCTAAGCGATTTTGTTCGCGGTAATGAGAAAGCGCGCGAGCGCATGAAGGCGCAGTACAGCATTGCAAGCATGACCAAAGGCGTGGTGGTGGGAACCGATCACGCAGCGGAAGCCATCACCGGCTTCTTCACCAAGTACGGCGATGGCGGCACGGACATTAATCCGATTTTCCGCCTGAACAAGCGCCAGGGCAAACAGCTGCTTGCCGCGCTGGGCTGCCCCGAACATTTATATAAGAAGGCGCCAACGGCTGACCTGGAAGACGATCGCCCCTCCCTGCCGGACGAAGCGGCGCTCGGCGTGACCTACGATAACATCGATGATTATCTGGAGGGCAAAACGCTGGATGAGGGCATCGCAAAAATCATCGAAGGCTGGTATTTGAAGACCGAGCATAAACGCCACACGCCGATTACAGTGTTCGACGATTTCTGGAAATAAACGCGAGCATTTTCTCCCTCTCCCTGTGGGCTGAGGAATCCCCACAAAAATTTTATTCAGAAGCGATTAAGTTTTTATTAACAGAATAAAAAGCTTACAGCGCCCCCCGGTCCGGCTGAAAATCGCTGAGGCTTTTCCTGCAGGCCGGGGCGAGGCGCAGGGATGCGCCGAGAGGGCGGCTTTACAGGGACGTTGCCTCCGCCCGCCCCCGATAAGCCGGAAGGAATAAGCCGAAGGCACCGCGAAGCGGCGATTTTCTCTGCCGGGAGCCCGGATTGTTAAGGAGGCGGCGGTGAGCCTCCTTAACACGTTCACAAGTAATGTGATTTCAGAGTAGCAACGCTCATAAAGTGAACGGAATAACCACCACTGCCGTATGTTCCCCCCCTCACCCCGGCCCTCTCCCTCCAGGGAGAGGGGGTATCCGGTGCCAGACTGTAATTTGTGGGGAACCCTCACCCCTGTGGGAGAGGGTTGGGGTGAGGGCAACAGACCGCACGATCTGGCCGGTTCAGCGCAACCCCACCCGGCTCTTTTTTAACCACTCCACACCTGCTACACTGTATACCTGAACAGTATACGGAGCACTATGTGAGCAGGCGTCAATCCGCCCCGCGTCTCGAGTTCGAAGCGGCGGCCATCTATGAATATCCCGAACATCTTCGTCCCTGGCTGGAAGCGCTGCCCAGGCAGCCCGGCGTCTATTTCTTTCATGGCGAAAGCGACACCATGCCGCTCTATATCGGCAAAAGCGTCAATATCCGCAGCCGGGTGCTCTCGCATCTGCGCACGCCGGATGAAGCCGCGATGCTGCGCCAGTCGCGTCGCATCACCTGGATCCAGACGGCGGGCGAGCTGGGCGCGCTGCTGCTTGAAGCCCGGCTCATCAAGGAGCAGCAGCCGCTGTTCAACAAGCGTTTGCGCCGCAATCGCCAGCTCTGTTCGCTGCAGGTCGTCGGCGGCAAACCTCAGGTGGTGTACGCCCGGGAGGTGGATTTCTCCCGCACGCCAAACCTGTACGGGCTGTTTGCCAACAAGCGCGCCGCGCTGCAGACGCTGCAATCCCTCGCGGACGAGCTGAAGCTCTGCTACGGCCTGCTGGGGCTGGAAGCCACCACCCGCGGGCGCGCCTGCTTCCGGTCGGCGCTTAAGCGGTGCGCGGGGGCATGCTGCGGAAAAGAACCCGTCGAAGAACATCAGGCGCGATTTATGGCGGGGCTGGCATCGATAAGCGTGAACTGCTGGCCGTGGGAAGGCGCCGTTGCGCTGAAGGAGTGCGGCGATGGCCTCACGCACTATCACATCATCCACAACTGGCTGTGGCTGGGCGCGGTTGAAAAGTTAACCGACGCTGCCGGGCTGCTGCGCGCGCCCGCCGGTTTCGATCAGGACGGTTATAAAATCCTCTGTAAACCCCTGCTGAACGGACAATACGAGATCGTCGCGCTTAGTGACCCGGCAGCCAGGTAATCTCACTGAACAGCAGCGTGCCGCTGGACTCCAGAAGGCGGAGGGTATGTACGCCCTCTTCCCAACACGCCCCCTGATCGGCGGTCAGTAGTTTTTCGCCAAGCTGCCACGCCCCGCTTAGCACAAAAATCACGCCCCCCCGCGAGCCGAAGGTGGTGAAGGTGCGATCGGCCACGCGAACCTTCGCCCGGCAATGCTCCCGGCGGGTCATAACATTGAAATCCATCGACATCCGGCCTTCGGTCAGCTGCGCCTTGACGGGCAGATCGCCAGAAAAACGATACGGCTGATGGTGCTTCAGGGTATGGCAAAACGCGTGGCCCGCGTCCAGCGTAACTTCGCCGCCCTCAAGAAGGGTGATGACCCGTTCGACGCCCGGAAAAGAGGAAAACTCCCCGTTGCTGGCAATAGACGCAATGCTGGCTCGCCACGAAAAATCACGCGTGGCGGGAGGAAAACAGCAAATCTCGCGCGTTTCTCCGGCACCGTTGCGCCACAGGCTGACCGGCATCTTACGAATATCAAAGAACTCCATCACCTCTCCTGAAGGGCGCAGCCAGCCCCAACGCCGCGGTTCACCACCGCTGCGGTTATGATTGTTATCGTTAGCTATTATCGGCAGCAGAGAGGTATGCCTTAGACGAACGTTAAAAAAATTCTAACGCCATGACTCCGTTGAACATTCTCTGTAGCGACCTGATGAGAATACCGAGCTTATCGCGCCAGGCAAGGGGAGAGAAAAGAAAAACCGCCGGTCCTGCCCACAGCGGTTGCGCTTTTGTGGACAGGATCCCGGCGGTCTTAAGAGAGTTAACCGATTATTCGGCTGGTGCAGGCATTTTACCTTCCGGCGCGTGACGTTCTGTCAGACGCTTCTCAAAATTGGCATTGAATTGTTTTTTCTGTTCCGGAGTCAGAATGTTGTAGATCTTATTCTGAGTCTCCATGCGGGACAGCATCATTGCCTTGTGCTGCGCGGCCATCTTGTCGATCTGTGCTTCAGCTTTTGCCTTATCGAAGCTGTCGCTGGCGATGATGTCATGCATTGCGCGGCGCTCTTCCAGCGGCGGACGCTTCATCTGGTCGCGCTGGCTTTTCATGATGTCGCGCACCTGCTGCTTCTGTGCGTCGGTCAGGTTCAGGTCTTTAAACATCATGTCGTGATGCATACCCGGCATGCCTTTATGATGCATCATCATTTTGCCTTCAGCAGGCGCGGCCGTCGCGGTTGCGGTATCTGCGGCGAACGCCGTACCTGCAGCGCCCAGAGCCAGGGTAGAAGCAACAAACAGTGCAGTTAACTTACGCATAATTATTTCCTTACTTTCAGTTATTCTTCGGCGTGTTGCCGTGTTGACGAGATTAACTTTACGGGGTTTATCGTCAATTAGTCAGAGTAACGGTAAAACAATGAAAGCGTATAAAACACATTTTCACCAAATATGGAGAAATTAAGGATAAAGCGTGGAGAGTTGAAACGAAAATATTCAATTCAATGATTTTAAAGAGAATATGCAGAAGTATATCCAAAGAGAGATTATTAATAAAGCAATTCACCAGGAATAATCTGCAAAAGATCGGCAATCGCGCTTATGGTCAAGAAAATAAAAGGACTGGAGCCCCTCGCATAAAAGAGAGGGGCCACACTCAGGCTAATTTTTCCAGCATCAGCCCGGCCCTGAGGCCAAACGCCACGGCGGGATTCGGGAAAAGAACATACTCCGTCGCTTTCTGCACCTCGTAACGCTCTTCTCCGTCCTCGGCCAGCAGCGCGCCCTGGCGGAACGGCGTAAAGTTCAGCGTGTGTGCGGCCATATGCAGCCGGAAATGCTCGCTGCGGCGCGTAATTTGCTGTACCACGCGATAGCGCACCGGAGGTTCAGCCGCGCGCTCGGGTGCTGACCCGCCCAGCAGGGCCCGCAGCGCGGCGTGCGTGGGCGCAAAGCGTTCGAGATCGTTATGCCCGAACGGCAGCGCTTTTCCCAGCTCCAGCGTGCAGGCCAGCGCGCCGTGCTTTTCACAGGTGAAGTGGGTAAAGGTGCCCCCTGGCGCCTGGTGGAAGACCAGCGCCTCCAGCCCCGCGTCGCCAAGCCAGCGCAGGAAATCGTCATCCCACGGCCCATCGCGCTGGGGGAGCACGCCGAAGCGCACGTGGTACGACGCGCGGATCGCCGTGTGCAGATCGAGATGCCAGCGGTCCGGCCCGGCGGCGGCGAAAAATGCGCTCGCCGCCTGCTCAAGCCGCTGCGCGCGCGCCGTCTCATCGCCCTGCGGAAACTGCGCCCAGCGCCCGCCGAACATGCGGTTAAGATCGCTTTCGAGGTAGCGCTTATTCTGCGCCAGCGCGGGCGGGTTGCCGAGCACCACCAGCACGCGGCAGCGCAGGCTAATATCACCGCGATACAGCGCGCGCAGCAGCAGGTCGACAATCTCGACCGGCGCGGTTTCGTTGCCGTGAATGCCCGACGACAGCAGCAGCGACCGTCCGTCCTCGTCAAACGGCGTCAGCTCCAGCACGCCGCGCTCAAGCCAGCGCCAGCGAAATGAGGGGCCTTCCCCCTCGCGCCGCGCCGGCGAGTCGTTCGCCAGCGTCAGCGCCAGTAAATTTTCCATACCCTCCCCTTAGCGCTGGAACGGATAAACCGATCCCAGCCGCAGGATGTTCGTCAATGCGTCCAGCGCCTCGCGCCCTTCGCGCAGCAGCTGCGGATCAACCAGGTCGGCCTGGGTGAGCCGGTCGCGATAGTAGCGCTCGACCCAGTCGTTAAGGCTGTTAAACAGCGCGTCGTTCATCATCACCGCAGGATTGACCGCACGCATTTCATCCTGCGTCAGCACCACGCGAAGGCGTAAACAGGCCGGACCGCCGCCGTTGGCCATGCTTTCGCGCAGGTCAAACACCCTCAGCTCGTCGATCGGGTTATCGGCTTTCACCAGCGCGCTCAGATAGCGCCACACGCCGTCATGGTTGCGCGACTCCTGCGGCAGGACCAGCATCATGCTGCCGTCATCCCGGCTCAGCAGCTGGCTATTGAAGAGGTAGGTTTCGACCGCGTCCTGCACGCTGACCGCCTCAGTGGGTACCTGAATCGGCGTAAAGCCGGGCACCCGCTCGCGCAGCGCGGCGAGCAGCCTGTCCTGCTGGGCAAACGCCTGCTCGTGACAGAACAGCACCTGGCGGTTGGAGACGGCAATCACGTCGTTATGGAACACGCCCTGATCGATAACGTGCGGGTTTTGCTGGGCAAACATCACCTGCGACGGATTGACCTGATTCACCCGCGCGACGGCCTGGCTTGCCGCGAGCGTCTGGCGCGCCGGATAGCGGGCCGGTGCGGAAGGACCGCCCTCTTCGCGCCCGTAGATAAAGAGCTGAAGGCCCGGCTCGCCGTAGTCACCGCCCAGGCGATTATGGTTGGCAGCGCCTTCATCGCCAAACATCGCTACCTGCGGCAGCGCCTGATGCACCTCAAAATGGGCTTCATCATTAAAAATGGCGCGCAGCACGCGCTCGGTGGTTTCCGCTTCCGTGGTGCGGTGGAACTTGTTGTTGAGGTTAGCGACCGTCAGGTGAACCTTGCCGTCCAGCGTATCCGCCGACGGCGCGACGGTTGCCGCGTTAGCCACCCACATAGAGGACGCGGAGCTGGCCGCCGACAGCAGGTGCGGCGTTTGCGTTCCCGCCTTTTCGACCACCTGCTCGTCGCTGCCGCTAAAGCCGAGCTGGCGAAGAACGGGCACGTTAGGGCGCTCCTGCGGCGGGATCACCGCCTGCGGGAAACCGGCGTCCGAGAGCGCCTTCATCTTCAGCAGCCCCTGCTTCGCCGCCAGCTTCGGGTTAGAGACCTGAAAGCGGTGCTTCGTCGAGGCCTCATTGCCAAACGACAGCCCGGCGTAGTGGTGCGTCAGCCCCACCAGCCCGTCAAAGTTAACCTCACGCGCTTTCATGATCGTCTCCCTGCGAAAAATCCAGACCCGGGCTGAGCGTGCCCGGCAGCGTCAGCGCGGGCGTTTCCAGGCTCGCCATCGGCCACGCGCAGTAATCAGCCGCATACCACGCGCTGGCGCGATGGTTGCCCGACGCCCCCACGCCGCCAAACGGGGCGGTGCTCGCCGCGCCGGTCAGCGGTTTGTTCCAGTTGACGATCCCGGCGCGCGCTTCCAGCAGGAGTTGGTCAAACTTCTCGCGCTGCGGCGAAATCAGCCCGCTCGACAGGCCGTAGCGGGTGTTATTGGCCATCGCGATGGCGCTGTCAAAATCGTCATAGCGCCAGACGCACAGCAGCGGGCCAAAGACCTCTTCGTCCGGCACGCGGCTCGCGCCGCTCATCTCAATAATGCCCGGCGTCAGCAGCGATGTCTCCGGCTCAACCAGCTTCGGCTCCAACAGGGTTTTCGCCCCGCGCGAAACGTGATCCTGCCAGGCGTTCAGCACGTTCTGCGCCGCCTGCCCGGAGATCAGCCCGCCGATAAACGGCTGCGGCTCGGCGTCCCATTTTGCCGGAACCAGCCGCGCGCTCACCTCGACGAGGCGCTTAAGGAACGCATCCCCCTGCGCCCCGCGCTTCACCAGCAGGCGGCGCGCGCAGGTGCAGCGCTGCCCGGCGGTAATAAAGGCCGACTGGATGGTCAGATGCACCGCCGCATCAATATCGTCAGGATCTTCCACGATCAGCGGGTTGTTGCCGCCCATCTCCAGCGCCAGAATTTTTTCCGGCTGCCCGGCCAGCTGGCGGTGCAGCTGGTAGCCCGTTCCGGCGCTGCCGGTAAACAGCAGGCCGTCAACGTCGGCGAGCGCGCTCAGCGCCTGACCCGTTTCGCGCCCGCCCTGCACCAGGTTCAGCACGCCCGGCGGCAGGCCCGCCTGCTCCCAGAGTTTCACCACCGCCTCTCCGGTCAGCGGCGTGAGCTCGCTCGGCTTGAAGATCACGGTGTTGCCCGCCAGCAGCGCGGGCACGATATGCCCGTTCGGCAGATGGCCGGGGAAATTGTACGGGCCAAACACCGCCAGCACGCCGTGCGGCCGGTGGCGCAGCGTGGCGGCGCCGTCGGGCATCTCGGTGTGCTGCTCGCCGGTGCGGGTGTGGTAAGCCTTCACCGAAATCGCGACTTTGCCGATCATCGCCGCCACCTCGGTCGCCGCCTCCCAGCGCGGCTTGCTGGTCTCGGACGCGATAATGCGCGTCAGCTCGGCTTTATTGGCCTCCAGCAGCCCGGCAAATTTTTCGACGATCGCCTGACGCGCGGAGAATGGCTGTTTCGCCCACGCCGGAAACGCGCGGCGCGCGGAGGCACAGGCCAGCTCAACCTGCCCCGCGCTGGCGTCGTTGCCCTGCCAGAGCACCTCTTTGCCCACCGGATTGGTTTTAACGCGCGGTTCGCCCTCGCCCGTGATCCAGTCACCGTTAATCCATAAAGTCATGCTGTCTTCTCCTCCGGGCAGAGCCGCACCAGGCGAACCGCGTCGCCGGCATTGCATTTCAGGGCATCGAGCTGCGCGGCGGTCAGCACCAGGCGCTCGCATTTCGGGTTGGTTCGCACCAGCATGGCGCGGAAGTTTTCGTAGTGCTCGTTTGCCACCAGGCAGGCGGGCCACTCGCCCGGCGCGGGCTGGCCTTCCGCCACCTGCACGAGGCGGCTTTTGCGGATCGCACGCACGCGGTCGATGTCGCACTCCAGCGTCGGCCCGCCGTCAAAGATGTCGACGTAGTTGCGGTAGCGGAATCCCTCTTTCTCCAGCACCGCGCGGGCAGGCGCGGTTTGCGGATGAACTTCACCAATCACCGCCTGCGCTTCCGGGGTTAAGAAATGGGTATAGATAGGATGCTTCGGCATCAGCTCGGCGATAAACGCCTTCTGCCCGGTTCCGCACAGATAGTCCGCGCGGCTAAATTCCATCGAAAAGAAGCGTTCGCCCAGGCTTTCCCAGAACGGCGAATAGCCTTTTTCGTCTATCACGCCGCGCATTTCTGCAACGACCTTTTCGTTAAAGCGATCGCGAAACGCGGCCATAAACATAAAGCGCGATTTAGAGAGCAGATAGCCGTTGCCCTCCTTGCGCCACTCCGGGTCGAGGAACAGCGTGCAGAGCTCGCTGGCGCCGGTGTGATCGTTACAGAGAAACAGCGTCGGCAGCGCGTTGTAAACGTTCAGCTCTTTCGAAGCGTGAACCATGGTGCCGACGCGGTAGTTGTACCACGGGTCGTTCAGGCCGACCGCCACCTCAATGGCGCAAATCCCGGCGACCGTTCCGGTGTCGGTGTCTTCCAGCACGAACACGTAGCCCTGTTCGCTTTTTGGCAACGTCCCCTGCCAGGTTTGCAGGGCGCGCTCGATGCGCGCCGACAGCGTTTTCTCATCAACGGGAAGCGAGGTCAGCCCGCCTCCCGTCTTACCGGCGAGCTGCATGAGCGCGGCGATATCGCCGCGCTCAACGGGACGGATGACCATCATGATGACACCCCGGACTTCACTTTTTCACAGGCCAGCGCAAAGCGGTCTAAGCCTGTGCGAATTTCCTCTTCGCTCACCACCAGCGCCGGCGCAAAGCGCACCACGTTGGCACCGGCAATCAGCACCATCACGCCCAGCTTCGCCGCTTCCTGTGAAACCAGCTTCGCTTTTCCGGCAAACTCAGGCGCAAGCTCGCAGCCGATCAGCAGCCCCAGGCCGCGGATCTCTTTGAACAGGCCGGTCTTACCGTTGATGGCGTTCAGGCGCTCCACGAACCACGCGTGGCGTTGCTTCACGCCGTTGAGCACCTCTGGCGTATTGATGATATCGAGCACCTGCCCGGCGACCGCCGTGGCCAGCGGGTTACCGCCGTACGTTGTGCCGTGCGTGCCGACAACCATCACGCTGGCGAATTTATCGGTGGTCAGCATCGCCCCTACCGGGAAGCCGCCGCCCAGCGCTTTCGCGGTGGAGAGCACGTCCGGCGTGACGCCATAATGCATGTAGGCATACAGCTCGCCGGTGCGGCCCACGCCGGTCTGGACCTCATCGAAAATCAGCACCGCGTTGTGGCGATCGCACAGCTCGCGCAGCCCCTGCAGGAAGGCCTTCTGCGCGGGCACCACGCCGCCTTCGCCCTGCATCGGCTCGACGATCACCGCGCAGGTGTTGTCATTAATCAGCTCGCGGGCAGAGTCGAGATCGTTATAGGCCGCGTGGCGAATGTCCGGCGGCAGCGGCGCAAAGTCCTGCGAGTAGGACGGCTGGCCGCCCGCGCTCACGGTAAACAGCGTGCGGCCGTGGAAGGCGTTCTTGAACGCCACGATGCCGCTCTTGTGCGCGCCGAACTTATCGTGGGCGTATTTGCGCGCCAGCTTGAGCGCCGCCTCGTTGGCTTCCGCCCCCGAATTACAGAAAAAGACTTTTTCAGCGAAGGTGGCGTCGATCAGCTTTTTCGCCAGTCGCAGCGCCGGCTCGTTGGTATAGCCGTTGCCGGTATGCCAGAACTTAGCCGCCTGGTCGTTCAGCGCCTGACGCAGCGCCGGATGCGCGTGGCCCAGCGCATTTACCGCGATCCCGCCGGCAAAGTCGATATACTCTTTGCCCTGCTGATCCCACAGGCGTGAGCCTTCCCCCCGTACCGGAATAAAAGCCGCCGGAGCGTAAACCGGCATCATCCATTCATCGAAATTTTCACGCGTGATTGACAGAGACATAGCGACCTCATCCGGTAAATAAAAGGTTGTTTAAATGTTAAATATTTGAGTGTTTGCACTGTGAATGTAGATTGCAGCCTTCGTGCCAGCCAGCGATAAAAATGCATAAACGGGTTGTTCAGACAGAATATCAACGGGTTACGATATGGAGTTATTCACTGTTATTGCATAAAAAGTGAATATTTTTACGACAAGCGGCGCTTTGCCGCACGAAAATCAGAAAGAGTATGCAGAGGCCAAATATAATTCTGGAATTGTGATCGCTCGCGAAATTTAGCGATCGTTTGCGCCCTGTTTGCGGGCAGCGCGCGTCGTAATGGTGCAAAAATTGCACCGTTGACGTTATCTGTTGCAGTTATTGGTCGATCCCGATACCAGACGCGGCAAATTCTGCTACCATCCCTGCACTATTCACCTTGCATTGGCAGCGACTATGAAATTTGTCTCTTTTAATATCAACGGCCTGCGTGCCCGCCCCCATCAGCTTGAAGCAATTGTTGAGCAACATCAGCCTGACGTAATCGGCCTGCAGGAGACAAAAGTCCACGACGATATGTTCCCGCTCGAAGAGGTCGCGAAGCTGGGCTACAACGTCTTCTATCACGGGCAGAAAGGCCACTACGGCGTGGCGCTGTTGACCAAAGAGACGCCGGTATCGGTGCGTCGCGGCTTCCCGGGCGATGATGAAGAGGCGCAGCGCCGCATCATCATGGCGGAAATTCCGTCCCCGCTGGGCAACATCACGGTGATCAACGGCTACTTCCCGCAGGGCGAAAGCCGCGATCATCCAACCAAGTTCCCGGCCAAAGCGAAGTTTTATCAGGACCTGCAAAACTACCTGACCACCGAGCTGGACAAAGAGAATCCGGTGCTGATCATGGGTGATGTGAATATCAGCCCGACCGACCTGGACATCGGCATTGGTGAAGAGAACCGCAAGCGCTGGCTGCGCACCGGCAAATGTTCCTTCCTGCCGGAAGAGCGCGAGTGGATGGACCGCCTGCTCGGCTGGGGCCTGGTGGATACCTTCCGCGCCGCTAACCCGGAGACGCAGGATCGCTTCTCGTGGTTCGACTATCGCTCGAAAGGCTTCGACGACAACCGCGGCCTGCGCATCGACCTGCTGCTGGCAAGCTCGCCGCTGGCAGAGCGCTGCGTTGAAACCGGGATTGACTACGACATTCGCAGCATGGAAAAACCGTCGGATCATGCGCCGGTATGGGCGAAATTCAAGCTGTAACGCCGCGTGACCATGCGTAAAACCCTCTTCCTGTGCGCCCTTCTGGGCGCCTTTATTCTTGCGTTTCGTTTTCTGCCGCCCGGCACGCTCTCGCTCGATACCATTAAAGCTCACCAGCACGCGCTGATTGCGCAGGTTAATCACGCGCCGGTTCAGAGCGCGCTGCTCTACTTTGCGGTATATGTGCTGGTTTCCGCGCTCTCCATTCCCGGCGCGGCGTTCCTGACGCTGCTCGGCGGCGCGCTGTTCACCCCGTGGCTGGGCGTACTGCTGGTGTCGTTTGCCTCCACGCTCGGCGCGACGCTGGCGATGCTTGCCAGCCGCTACCTGCTGCGCGACTGGGTCCAGCAGCGTTTTGCCCTGCAGATGAAAACGGTCAACGCCGGTATGGCTCACGACGGCGCGGGCTACCTTTTTGCCCTGCGCCTGATGCCGCTGTTCCCCTTTTTCCTGGTCAACCTGCTGATGGGGCTCACGCGCCTTGGCGTGCGCCGCTACTGGTGGGTTAGCCAGCTGGCGATGCTGCCCGCTACGGTCATTTTCCTGAACGCCGGACGCGCGTTAGGAAACATAACCTCACTGCGCGATATTCTGTCGCCTGGGCTGATCGTTGCCTTTACACTGCTGGGATTATTTCCGCTGGTGACCCGCTGGCTTCTTTCCCGTTATCCCTTTTCGACCAAAAAGTGAGGCATCATGCGCCGTGTGCGTTTTTGCGCGATTCTGACAGGCCTGCTCTTTGCAGCCCCCGTGCTGGCAGCAGACAGCTGGCAAACCCTCCAGCAACAGGCCCAGGGCCAGACGGTCTGGTTCAACGCCTGGGGCGGTGACCCGGCGGTAAACCGCTATCTCGACTGGGTGAGCGGAGAGATGAAAACCCACTACGCCATCGACCTTAAAATCGTACGCCTGGCCGACGCAGCCGACGCGGTTAAACGCATTCAGACGGAAGCCCGCGCGGGGCGCACGGCGAAAGGCTCGGTCGATCTGCTGTGGGTTAACGGAGAGAATTTCCGCACCCTGAAGGAGGCCGGCCTGCTGCAAACCCGGTGGGCGCAGACGCTGCCGAACTGGCGCTACGTCGATATGCAAAAGCCGGTGACGGAAGATTTTGCGGTTGCCACAGAGGGCGCTGAATCCCCGTGGGGCGGCGCGCAGCTCACCTTCATCGCCCGCCGTGGCAGCACGCCTACGCCGCCCGCCGATCCGCAGGCGCTGCTGGCGTACGCGCAGCAGCATCCGGGCAAGGTGAGCTACCCTCGCCCGCCGGACTTTACCGGCACCGCGTTTCTTGAGCAGATGCTCCTCACGCTGACCGAGCATCCTGACGCGCTAAAAAAAGCGCCGGACGCCGATTTCGCCCAGGTTACCGCGCCGCTTTGGGCCTGGCTCGACGCCCTGCACCCGCTGCTGTGGCGCGAGGGGAAAGATTTTCCGCCGTCCCCCGCCAGAATGGACGCGCTGCTAGCCAGCGGCAGCCTGAATTTTTCGCTGACCTTTAACCCGGCCCACGCGCAGCAGAAGGTGGCCAGCGGCGAGCTTCCTTCTGACAGCTATAGCTTCGGCTTTCGCAACGGCATGCTCGGAAACGTCCACTTCGTGGCGATCCCGCTAAACGCCAGCGCCAGCGCGGGAGCAAAGATGGTCGCTAACTTCCTGCTCTCCCCGCGGGCGCAGATCCGCAAGGCCGACCCCGCCGTCTGGGGCGATCCGAGCGTGCTGGACGCGAGCAAGCTTCCCGCCGATGCGGCAAAAGCGCTTGCCGCCTTTACGCCTGCGGGCCAGCCGGCGGTGCTGGCTGAACCGCACGCCGCCTGGGTGAACGCGCTGGAGCAGGAATGGCTTCGCCGCTACGGTACGCGCTAGGCGGCCTTGCCCGGCTGGCGATGGCGGTGATTTACGTGCCGCTCGTGCCCGCGGCCGTCATCCTGCTGGCTCCGGCGTTCTCCTCTGAGGGGTGGCAGTCGCTTCTCGGCGATCCGCAGCTACCCCAGGCGCTGGCCGCCACGCTGGTTTCAACCCTGATTGCCACGCTCGGCGCGCTGCTGATCGCGCTCGGGTTCGTTGCCCTGCTCTGGCCCGGCGAGCGCTGGCAGCGCCTGAGCGGCCGCCTGCCGTGGCTGCTGGCCGTGCCCCACGTCGCGTTTGCCACCAGCGTGCTGCTGGTGTTTGCCGAGGGCGGCCTTTTTTACCGATTCTGCACGCTCTGCGCGCCCCAGCTGGACCGTTACGGCGTCGGGTTGGGATTTACGCTCGCCGTTAAGGAGAGCGCCTTCGTGCTGTGGGCCATCTGCGCGGTGCTGCCGGAGCAGCGGCTGGCGCAGCAGAACGTGGTCTTGCAAACCCTCGGCTACGGGAGGCTGCAGCGCCTGGCCTGGCTGGTCATTCCGGCAATTGCCCCGGCGCTGGGCGCGGTGATGCTCGCGGTCCTGGCCTGGTCACTTTCGGCCGTCGACGTGGCGATCGTTCTCGGTCCGGGGAACCCGCCGACGCTGGCGGTGCTGGCCTGGCACTGGCTGAGCCAGGGCGATGAGGGCCAGCAGGTCAAGGGCACGCTGCTGTGCCTGCTTCTGCTGGCGCTTTTAGCGGCGCTGGCCGCGCTGGGCTACGGCCTGTGGAGAGCCTGGCGGCGCGCGGTGCCGAACCTGTCCGGCGTTCGACGGATATCGCACGCCCCGCTTCCCGAACGCGCGCTGGGCTGGCTGTTGCCCGCCTGCGGCATCCTGTGTACGGTCGTGCTGGTTGCGCTGGCGCGCGACGACGGTGCCGCCCTGACGCTTGTCAGCACCAGCCTGTCCCTGGGCCTGCTGTCGAGCCTGATCGCCCTGGCGGTTATTTTCCTCTGGCTCGAGTGGGGCCCCCGGCGCGGCGCGCTGTGGATCTGGCTGCCGCTGGCGCTTCCCGCCCTGCCGCTCGTTTCCGGCCAGTACGCGCTGGCGCTGCGGCTCGGCCTGGACGGTGAGTATGCCACCGTGCTGTGGAGCCACCTGCTGTGGGTGCTGCCGTGGATGCTGCTGATGCTGCAGCCCGCCTGGCGCAGGCTCGATCCCCGGCTGATCCTCACCGCCAGAACGCTGGGCTGGTCGCGCGGAAAAATCTTCTGCCTGCTAAAATGTCCCCTGCTGCTTCGCCCGGCGCTGCTGGCGTTCGCCACCGGGTTTTCGGTGAGTATGGCCCAGTACATGCCTACGCTGTGGCTCGGCGCGGGACGCCTCGCCACGCTAACCACCGAGGCCGTTGCGCTCAGCAGCGGCGGCAGCGTGCCGGTGCTCGCCAGCCGCGCGCTGGGGCTGTTGCTGTTAACGGGCGGCGCGTTCGGCGTGGCCGCGCTGCTGGCCCGCCTCGCCGGGCGCTATCGACAAGGATTACGCTGATGCTCAACGTCAACGACCTCACCATTGAGCCGCTGTTTCGCGGGGTGAATTTTTGCGTACCGCGCGGCGAGATCGTCACGCTGATGGGCGCCTCCGGCAGCGGGAAATCAACGCTGTTTTCGTGGATGGCGGGCGCGCTTGCCGCGGATTTTCAGGCGCAGGGCGAGCTGTGGCTGGACGATCGCCGCTGCGATGAATTGCCCACGGAGCAGCGGGGAATCGGCGTTCTTTTCCAGGACGCGCTGCTGTTTGACCACTTCAGCGTTGGGCAAAACCTGCTGCTGGCGCTGCCCGCGCGCGTGGCAGGAAAGGCGCGTCGGGAGGCGGTGCAGGCGGCGCTGGCGTCGGCCGGGCTGAATCACCATTATCATAGCGATCCCGCAACGCTCTCCGGCGGTGAGCGCGCGAGGGTGAGCCTGCTTCGCGCCCTGCTTGCCGAGCCGCGGGCGCTGCTGCTGGACGAGCCGTTCAGCCGCCTCGACAGCGCGCTGCGCGCCAGCTTCCGCGCGTGGGTCTTTGACGCCGTCCGCGCGCGCAATATTCCGGCGGTGCTGGTCACGCATGATGAAAACGATATTCCGCCCGGCGGCCAGGTGATTGCGCTTTCTCGCTGGCAATAATGTGCTAACGCAATGTTTTCCGCGACGGGAACGACGACAATGACGCCCTCATTTTTCTGTGTCAGGATTTTCGATGAAACGTGTTTCTCAACTGACCGCGCTGGCCCTGCTTTGCGGCCTCGCCTCATTCTCTTCCCTGGCGGCTAACATGCCCCACGCCCTCACGCTTGAGCAGCTGCAACAGCAGCACGGCGCGGCGATCGATACCCGCCCCAGCGCGTTTTATAACGGCTGGCCGCAGGCGTTAAGCGCCCCTTCCGGGCATGAACCCGCCGCGCTGAACCTTTCCGCCTCGTGGCTCGGCGCGATGAGCGACGCGCAGATAGCCGCATGGGCAAAAGCCCATCAGCTTTCCGCCGACAGGCCGATTGCGCTTTACGGCAGCGAAAGCGATAACCAGGCCGTCCGGGCCCGGCTGGAAAAAGCGGGCTATACGCAGATTTCCCTTCTGAGCGATGCCCTTCAGGCCGCCGATCGCCTGCAGCGCCTGCCGCACTTCGAACAGCTGGTTTATCCGCAGTGGATCCACCAGCTGCAGCAGGGTAAACCGGTGGTTGCCGCGCCGAAGGGCGACTGGAAGGTGATTGAAGCCGCCTGGGGCGCGCCGAAGTTCTATCTGCTGAACCATATTCCCGGCGCGGACTACATCGACACCAACGACGTCGAGAGCGAGCCGCTGTGGAATAAAGTCTCCGACGACAAGCTGAAGGCGCTGCTGGCAAAATACGGCATTCGCCACGACACCACGGTGATCCTCTACGGCCGCGACGTCTATGCGGCGGCGCGCGTGGCGCAGATTATGCTGTACGCGGGCGTTAAGGACGTGCGTCTGCTTGATGGCGGCTGGAAGACTTGGTCAGATTCCGGGCTGCCGGTTGAACGCGGCATGCCGCCGAAGGTGAAACCGGCCCCCGATTTTGGTGCCCCTATCCCCGGCCAGCCTCAGCTGATGGTTGATATGGAACAGGCGCGCGGCATGCTCAATCGCCAGGACGCCTCGCTGGTCAGCATTCGCTCGTGGCCGGAGTTCATCGGGGAAACCAGCGGCTATAGCTACATCAAGCCAAAAGGCGAGATTGCGGGAGCGCGCTGGGGACACGCGGGCAGCGATGCGACCCACATGGAAGATTTCCACAATCCGGACGGCACCATGCGCAGCGCGGACGACATCGCCGCCATGTGGAAAACCTGGAATATCCTGCCCGAGCAGCACGTGGCGTTCTACTGCGGTACGGGCTGGCGCGCGTCGGAAACCTTCATGTACGCGCGGGCGATGGGCTGGAAAAACGTCTCCGTGTACGACGGCGGCTGGTACGAATGGAGCGCCGACCCGAAAAACCCGACGGTCACCGGCGAACGCGGGCCTGAGAGCGTGCGCTAGGGCCTGAGCGCCTTCAGCGTTACGTATCCGCTCCAGATGCGCGTTGTGGTGGTCAGCCAGCACAGCGCGCCAAACGCCCACGCAAACAGCGTGAAGTGCGCCGGAAACAGGCAGCACAGCACGAACAGCGCGATCGTCTCCGTCCCTTCCGTTAACCCGCCAATGTAATAGAACGACTTATGCGCATAGCCGGGGTTATCAATATCGTGCTTCGCGGCCAGCGCCGCAAACGCCAGGAAGCTGCTCCCGGTGCCGATAAAGGCGAACAGCAGCCAGGCGGCCGCCAGCGCGTTCTCTGCGGGCGCGGCGAGGGCGAAGCCAAACGGCACCAGCGCGTAGAACAGAAAATCAAGCGCGATATCCAGAAATCCCCCAGCGTCGCTCAATCCCCTGCGGCGCGCCAGCGCGCCGTCAAGGCCATCGAGCAGGCGGTTCAGCACAATGGCGGCCAGCGCCGCCGGATACCATCCCAGCGCCAGAAACGGCAGCGCCAGCACGCCGATGGCAAACCCGGTCAGGGTGAGACCGTCCGGTGAGATAAAAGGCTTATCCAGCGCGGCGGCCAGGCGGCCGAGCGCGGGCTTGACGCGCGGGTGCAGGTGACGATCAAGCATGCGGCTTTCCTTTGGCGCTGTCGCACAGCCCCTGCGCGGGGATCTCCAGCGCGGCGTTAAAGCGAGCGGAGAGATTCTGGAACGCAATTAGCGCCGTCATCTCGGTAATGGCTTCGTCCGTAAAGTGGCGCTTGAGGTCGGCCTTTGTGGCCTCGTCCACGCGGGGCGGCGTGGCGGTGACCGCGTCGGCATACGCCAGCGCCGCGCGCTCTTCCTCGCTGAACAGCGCGGAGGCATGCCAGTCGCTCACGGCCTGCACTTTATCCCGCGCGCCCGCTCTCTCCGCCAGGCGCAGGCTGTTGGCGTCAATACAGAACGCGCAGTGGCAAAGCTGCGACACGCGGGTCATCAGCAGCGAGCGCAGCACCGGGCTAAGCCGCGCGCTGCGCCGCTCCAGAAAGCCGACGAACAGCGCCACCAGCCAGAACAATCGCGGCATGCGGCCCCACCAGCGGGTGGGGTTTAACACCGCGCCGAAATGTTTCTTCTGTACGGCGGCGATGGGCTTAAGGCTGGCGGGAATGTTGTTGATGGGGCTTACCCAGGCGGTCGTCTCTTTCACCTGATTCTCCTGACGGCTGGACTCTTTGAAGGGGGACGATAATATGTCGGTTTTCATTATCAATTATTGACACTCATGCTGAAAACACTCGAAGTTGTGGCGGCCATTATCGAAAAAGACGGCAACATTTTACTGGCCCAGCGCCCTTCCCACGCCGACCAGCCGGGAATGTGGGAGTTCGCGGGCGGAAAGGTGGAGGCCGGGGAGACCCAGCCGGAGGCGCTGATCCGCGAGCTGCGCGAAGAGCTGGGCATTGAGGCCCAGCCTGAACGCTACGTGGCAAGCCACCGGCGCGAGGTGTCGCAGCGGCTGATAAACCTCCACGCGTGGCATGTGCCCGCCTTTCGCGGCGAGCCCACGGCGCATTACCACGCGCGGCTGGCGTGGTGTACGCCGGAGGAGGCGTTTGGCTACGATCTGGCCCCCGCCGATATTCCCCTGCTTGAAGCGTTTATTCTTTTACGCGCCGCCAGACCAGCGGGTTCGTGCTGATGGTGCGCTCGTCGCGCTGGCACTGCAGCAGTACGCCATCAGCCTTCACCACCGCGCCTTCCGAATAGTTTTGATCCTGATAAATACAGCACCGGTTGCACGGCTGCGCGCGCTGCCCGCTGGTGCTAAACACCTCTGGCGGCACGTTGACCTCCACGTCCGGGCGAATGCGGTCGGCCTGCGCGCCTGCGGATAAAAGGGCCAGCAGCGCGGTAAAAACATAACGATTCATAGACGTCTCTTCCTGTTGTCTTCTGATAATGACTATAACGGTAAAAAACGGCCCGACCTTTAATTTATCTCACCATCGCTTTTGGTTATGACAGGCGCCGCGTAATGAATTTCCCTTTCTGGCGGAATTTCCGCTTGCCTCGCAAAGCGGTGCGGGTGGTATAGTCAAAAAAACAACACAAAACACCTACGTATTATAAGAGGTTCTTATATCTATGGATCAGACACGCTCTCTGGAAGACTTTCTTAACCATGTTCAACGGCGCGACCCGCATCAAAGCGAGTTCGCGCAGGCCGTTCGCGAAGTGATGACCACCCTGTGGCCATTCCTTGAAGAAAACCCGCGCTATCGCCAGATGTCGCTGCTCGAGCGGCTGGTCGAGCCGGAGCGCGTTATTCAGTTCCGCGTGACGTGGGTCGACGACCGCAATCAGGTGCAGGTCAACCGCGCGTGGCGCGTGCAGTTTAACTCGGCAATCGGCCCGTTCAAGGGCGGCATGCGCTTCCACCCTTCCGTTAACCTCTCTATTTTAAAATTCCTCGGCTTCGAGCAGACGTTTAAAAACGCGCTGACCACCCTGCCGATGGGCGGGGGCAAAGGCGGCAGCGATTTCGACCCGAAAGGCAAAAGCGAAGGGGAAGTGATGCGCTTCTGCCAGGCGCTGATGACCGAACTGTATCGCCACCTGGGGCCGGATACCGACGTCCCGGCGGGCGATATTGGCGTGGGCGGACGCGAAGTCGGCTTTATGGCCGGAATGATGAAAAAGCTCTCCAACAACAGCGCCTGCGTCTTTACCGGCAAGGGTCTTTCGTTCGGCGGCAGCCTGATTCGCCCGGAAGCGACCGGCTACGGCCTGGTCTACTTCACCGAAGCGATGCTCAAGCTTCACGGCCTGAGCTTTGAAGGCATGCGCGTGGCGGTGTCCGGCTCCGGCAACGTCGCGCAGTATGCCATCGAAAAGGCGATGCAGTTTGGCGCACGCGTAGTAACCGCCTCGGACTCCAGCGGTACGGTGGTGGACGAAGCCGGCTTTACGGCGGAGAAGCTGGCGCGCCTGTGCGAAATCAAAGCCAGCCGCGACGGCCGCGTGGCCGACTATGCCCGCGAGTTTGGCCTGACCTATCTGGAAGGTAAACAGCCGTGGGCGGTACCGGTGGATATCGCCCTGCCGTGCGCCACGCAGAATGAACTGGACGCCGAGGCCGCGCACACGCTCATCACCAACGGCGTGAAGGCGGTCGCGGAGGGCGCAAACATGCCGACCACCATCGAAGCCACCGACCTGTTCCTGGAGGCGGGCGTGCTGTTCGCGCCGGGTAAGGCGGCGAACGCGGGCGGCGTGGCGACGTCCGGCCTGGAGATGGCGCAAAACGCCGCCCGCATGGGCTGGAAGGCAGAGAAAGTGGATGCGCGCCTGCACCACATCATGCTGGATATCCACCATTCCTGCGTGGAGTACGGCGGCGAGGCGTCGCAGACCAACTACGTGCGCGGCGCGAATATCGCCGGATTCGTGAAGGTGGCGGATGCGATGATTGGGCAGGGTGTGATTTAAGGTTTATATCGTGCGGCCGGGAGCCCTCTCCCCGTCCCTCTCCCATGGGGAGAGGGAGAAAACCGGTCAGGCCGCACTCTTTCTCTTTTTAAACGGCTTCTTCGCGCCGCCGCCCGGCGCAACCATTCCTCTGAACCGCTTCACCGGCGTGCTGCGCGCCTGATCGATCAATTGATACAGCGTGCCGACCAGCGGCTGCATAAAGTCCTGATAGCGGCACTGCTTTTCGCTGATTTGCGTCAGCACCGACTCCCAGTGCGCCGTCATGTCCGGCCTGGCGGCCAGCTCCGGCAGCGAATGGATCAATGCGCGTCCCGGCTCTGTCGAATGAATATAGCGTCCTTTTTTCTCGAGAAAACCGCGCTTAAAGAGCAGCTCGATGATCCCCGCGCGCGTGGCCTCGGTACCTAAACCGTCCGTCGCACGCAGGATCTTCTTCAGATCTTTATCCTGCACGAAGCGGGCGATCCCGGTCATCGCCGACAGCAGCGTGGCGTCGGTGAAATGGCGCGGCGGCTGGGTTTGACGCTCAACCACTTCGCCCTTCTCGCACAGCAGCTCGTCGTCTTTCGCCACTACCGGCAGCGGCGTGCCGTCGTTTTCCTCGTCGCGCTCCTTGTTGCCCAGCAGCGTGCGCCAGCCCGCTTCCGCGAGAAAACGCGCCTTGGCAACGAACTTCCCTTTGGCAATCTCCAGCTCGATCGTGCACTTGCGGAACACCGCGTCCGCGCAGAACTGCATCAGGTACTGGCGGGCAACCAGGCCATAGACCTTCGATTCGTTCTCGGTCAGATTTACGCTACTGGTCCGCGCCGTCGGGATGATGGCGTGGTGAGCATCCACCTTTTTGTCATCCCAGCAGCGGTTGTGGGTGTCCGGGTTAACGGCAGGCTGCGGCAGCAGGTCCGGCGCGTGTACGCCGATGGCGTTCATCACCGAGTGGCGTCCGGCAAAGTGTTCTTCCGGCAGGTAGCGGCTGTCCGAGCGCGGATAGGTGATCAGCTTGTGGGTTTCGTAGAGCTTCTGGCAGATATCCAGCACGTTCTGCGCGCTCATGCCGAACTTTTTGGCCGCCTCAATCTGCAGGGCGGACAGCGAAAACGGCAGCGGCGCAGGTTCTGATTCCCGTTTATCGTTATAGCTGGTGACGATGGCGGGCTGGCCGGTAATGCGGTTGACCACGTGCTCCGCCAGCGGGCGGTGCAGCAGGCGCCCCTCTTCATCCTGGTACGATTCGCAGGCGTCGCTCGGCTGCCAGACGGCGGTAAAGCGTTCCTCTTTCGGCGTGACGATGTGCGCCTTCACTTCAAAAAAGTCTTTGGCGACGAAGTTCTCAATCTCCTCGTCGCGGCGCACCACCAGCCCAAGCACCGGGGTCTGCACGCGCCCGACGGAGAGCACGCCCTGATAGCCCGCGTTACGCCCAAGAATGGTGTAGGCGCGGGTCATGTTGATCCCGTAGAGCCAGTCGGCGCGGGCGCGGGCCAGCGCCGACACGCACAGCGGGATAAATTCGCTGTTGGCGCGCAGGCGCGAGATGGCGCGCTCGACGGCCTGCGGGTTGAGGTCGTTGATCAGGCAGCGCTGCACCTGCTGGCGCTTTTCCGGCGCCAGCTCAAGGTAATCCAGCACTTCATCCACCAGCAGTTGCCCCTCCCTGTCCGGGTCACCCGCGTGAACCACTTCAGACGCCTCGTGCAGGAAGCGCTTGATCACGTTGAGCTGTTTGGTGACGGAAGGACGCGGCTGAAGGCGCCATTTTTCCGGCACGATGGGCAGATCGTTGAGGTTCCAGCGCGCGTAGCGGCTGTCGTAGACGTCCGGCTGCGCCTGCTCGAGCAGGTGACCTATACACCAGGTGACCACCTGCCCGTTACCGCATTCGATAAAGCCGTCGCCTTTGCGGTGCGGCTTAGGCAGCACGTCGGCAATGGCGCGGGCCAGGCTCGGCTTTTCGGCAATAAACAACCGCATCGACTTAGCGGATCTCAATCATCGGACGGCCGCCGCGGGCGGTAACCAGCTCGCCGATGGCGGTCAGGGTGATGCCGAACTCCGCGGCCGTTGCCTGAACCTCGGCTTCCGATTCCGGCGTGACCGCCAGCAGCAGGCCGCCGGAGGTTTGCGGATCGCACAGCAGATCGCGCCACTCGCCGGGCATGTCGCCCATCAGGTGACCGTAGCTGGCAAAGTTACGCTGCGTCCCGCCCGGCACCGCGCCCTGCGCGATGTACGCTTCCACGCCCGGCAGCTTAGGCACGTCCTGATACCAGACCTGCGCCTGTACCCCCGCGCCCTGGCACACTTCGCTCAGGTGGCCGAGCAGACCGAATCCGGTTACGTCGGTCATCGCCTTCACGCCGTCGATATTGGCGAACGCCGCGCCCGCGAGGTTCATCTGGCACATCACCTCCGTCGCCAGCCCGACGTGCTCCGGCTTCAGCAGGGATTTTTTCTCGGCGGTGGTCAGCACGCCAATGCCCAGCGGCTTGGTGAGGAACAGCCTGCAGCCCGCCTGCGCGGTGCTGTTGCGCTTCACGCGCTCGGTCGGCACGACGCCGGTGACCGCCAGGCCAAAGATCGGCTCCGGCGCATCGATAGAGTGGCCGCCCGCCAGCGCAATGCCCGCCTGCTGGCAGGCAAAGCGCCCGCCCTCAATCACGTCGCGGGCAATTTCCGGCGGAATGGTATTGATTGGCCAGCCCAGGATCGCGATCGCCATGATCGGCTTGCCGCCCATCGCGAAGATATCGCTGATGGCATTGGTGGCCGCGATGCGCCCGAAATCGAACGGGTTATCGACGATCGGCATAAAGAAATCGGTGGTGCTGATAATGCTGGTGCCGTTACCCAGGTCATACACCGCGGCATCGTCACGCGTTTCGTTACCGACAAGCAGGTTCGGGTCGATAAACTTCGCCTGCTCGCTGTGCAGGATGGTTTCCAGCACCTTCGGGGAAATTTTACAACCGCAACCGGCTCCGTGGCTGTATTGCGTTAAACGAATAGTTTGCTCGCTCATGGACATCTCCTGTCATTGCAATCGCGCTATGGTAGCGCTCATTCCATAAAGAGGTAAGTATGACTGTCTGAATTCTGCGGCAGATGCTCAGAATCCAGACAGTTTAGCGCGCGTTATCAGAAACGGCTGACGAAAGGTGAGGTATCCGGCACGCTAATGGTGCTGGAGGCTTTTAGCTGCGGGGTGCCAAGGTAGAGGAAACCGACGATTTTATCATGCTCGCCGCAGGATAGTCCTTCCCGCACGGCCGGGCTTTCGGTCAGCGGGCCGGTGCGCCAGATGCCGTTAAAGCCCTGCGCCACGGCCGCCATCTGCATCGCCATCACCGCACAGCCCGCCGACATCTCCTGTTCCCAAACGGGGACTTTGTGCCCGGCCTGACATTTTGCCACCGCGGCGATGATCATCGGCGCGCGGAACGGGCCGCTGCGCGCTTTCTCAATGCCCTTCTCATCCTGACCGGCAGCCACCGCCCCTTTTTCCAGCAGTGCGCTAAAACGCTCGCGGCCTTCGCCTTCAATAATATAGAAGTGCCACGGCTGAAGCGTGCCGTGATCCGGCGCGCGCAGTCCCGCACGCAGTATGTTCTCCAGCTGTTCGCCCGCCGGGGCTGGCTCAGCGAGACGTGAGGCGCTTCGGCGGTTAACAAGCAGTTCAAGTGCGTCCATTGGTTAACTCCTGTCATGAAATTTATTCACAAAATTAACACGAGAGCAGAATTTGTTACAGCGCGGCAGGCGATTCCTGCTGACAAGAGGCAGTTGGGTCATTACGATAGCCTCACAACGTCGTCCCATGGCGACGGACACGGTCACTTTCTGGTTAGGGAGAATACATGCGAACCCTTTGGCGAATCTTTGCCGGTTTCTTTAAATGGACATGGCGACTGCTCAACTTCGCCCGCAATCTGGTAATGAATATCTTTTTCATCGCGCTGCTGCTGGTCTGCGTTGGCGTGTGGATGCACATCAGCAACGCGACCCAGTCCAAAAATTCTACGCGCGGCGCGCTGCTGCTGGATATTACGGGCGTTATCGTTGATAAGCCGTCTGCCAGCAATCGTCTTGGCGTCATTGGCCGCCAGCTCTTTGGCGCAACCTCCGACCGCCTGCAGGAAAATTCCCTGTTTGATATTGTCGATACCATTCGCCAGGCGAAAGACGATCGCAACATTACCGGCATCGTGCTGGATCTAAAAGATTTCGCCGGTGGCGATCAGCCGTCCATGCAGTACGTCGGTAAGGCCCTGCGCGAGTTCCGCGACAGCGGCAAGCCGGTGATTGCCGTGGGCGACAGCTACAGCCAGGGGCAATACTATCTGGCCAGCTTCGCCAATAAGATCTGGCTCTCTCCGCAGGGCACCGTGGATCTGCACGGCTTTGCAACCAACGGCCTGTACTACAAATCCCTGCTCGACAAGCTGAAGGTGACCACCCACGTCTTCCGCGTCGGCACCTATAAATCCGCCGTTGAGCCGTTCATCCGTGACGATATGTCGCCCGCCGCGCGCGAAGCGGACAGCCGCTGGATTGGCGAGCTGTGGCAAAACTACCTGAACATCGTTGCGGCTAACCGCCAGATCACCGCTGAGCAAGTCTTCCCGGGCGCGCGCGCCGTGCTGGACGGCCTGCGCAAGGTGGATGGCGATACCGCGAAATACGCCCTCGACAGCAAGCTGGTGGATGCGCTGGGCACCAGCGCGGATATCGAAAAATCGCTAACCAAGCAGTTTGGCTGGAGCAAAGAGGACAAAAACTACAGCGCGGTCAGTATGTATGACTACGCGGCGAAGAAACCTGCCGACAGCGGCGACAGCATCGCCGTGGTCTTTGCCAACGGCGCGATCATGGACGGTGAGGAAACGCCGGGGAACGTGGGCGGGGATACCACCGCATCGCAAATCCGCGACGCGCGCCTCGATCCGAAAGTGAAGGCCATTGTGCTGCGCGTAAACAGCCCTGGCGGCAGCGTCAGCGCCTCTGAGGTGATCCGCGCCGAGCTGGCCGCCGCGCGCGCCGCGGGCAAGCCGGTGGTGGTGTCTATGGGCGGCATGGCGGCCTCTGGCGGCTACTGGATCTCCACGCCGGCGAACTACATCGTGGCGAGCCCAAGCACGCTGACCGGCTCGATTGGCATCTTCGGCGTGATCAACACCGTGGAAAACAGCCTGGATTACCTCGGCGTGCATACCGACGGCGTGGCGACCTCCCCGCTGGCGGACGTCTCGGTGACCAAGTCCCTGCCGCCGGAAGTATCGGAGATGATGCAGCTCAGCATTGAAAACGGCTATAAGCGCTTTATCACCCTGGTGGCGGACTCCCGTAAGAAAACGCCTGAGCAAATTGACCAGATTGCGCAGGGCCACGTCTGGACAGGCCAGGATGCGAAAAGCAACGGCCTGGTGGACAGCCTCGGCGATTTCGATGACGCGGTGAAAAAAGCGGCCGAGCTGGCGAAGCTGAAGCAGTGGCACGTCGATTACTATCAGGACGAGCCAAGCTTCTTCGATATGGTGATGGACAGCATGTCCGGCTCCGTGCGCGCTGCGCTGCCGGAGGCTCTGCAGGCTTACCTGCCGGCCCCGGTTGCCAGCGCGGCGAAAGCCATGAAGGTAGAGAGCGATAAGCTTGCCGCCTTCAACGATCCGCAAAGCCGTTACGCATTTTGCCTGACCTGCGCTAACGTCCGTTAACCCCGTCCCCTCTTCACGCGAAGAGGGGATTTTTTCTTTGAAGCACAAGAACTCACCATCATGCAGAAGAAATCAATCTATGTGGCGTATACCGGCGGTACCATTGGTATGCAGCGCTCGGAAAATGGCTATATCCCGGTCTCGGGTCACCTCCAGCGCCAGCTGGCGCTAATGCCGGAGTTTCACCGCCCGGAAATGCCGGATTTTACCATCCATGAATATGAACCGCTGATGGACTCCTCCGATATGACGCCGGAAGACTGGCAGCATATTGCGGATGACATTAAGGCCAATTACGACCGCTACGACGGCTTCGTTATTCTGCACGGCACCGACACCATGGCGTTTACCGCCTCGGCGCTGTCGTTCATGCTGGAGAACCTCAGCAAGCCCGTCATCGTGACCGGCTCGCAGATCCCGCTTGCCGAGCTGCGCTCCGACGGGCAGATTAACCTGCTGAACTCCCTGTACGTGGCGGCCAATTACCCGATCAACGAAGTGTCGCTGTTCTTCAACAACCGCCTGTACCGCGGCAACCGCACCACCAAAGCGCACGCCGACGGATTCGACGCGTTTGCCTCACCGAACCTGCCGCCGCTGCTGGAGGCGGGTATCCACATTCGCCGCCTCGGCACGCCTCCTGCGCCGCATACCGCGGGCGAGCTGATCGTTCACCCGATCACGCCGCAGCCGATTGGCGTGGTCACGATTTACCCCGGCATTTCCGCCGACGTGGTGCGCAACTTCCTGCGCCAGCCGGTGAAAGCGCTGATCCTGCGCTCCTACGGCGTGGGCAACGCGCCGCAGAACGGCGAGTTCCTGAAGGAACTTCAGGAAGCGAGCAAGCGCGGGATTGTGGTGGTCAATTTGACCCAGTGCATGTCCGGCAAAGTCAACATGGGCGGCTACGCGACCGGCAACGCGCTGGCGCACGCGGGGGTCATCGGCGGTTTTGATATGACCGTGGAAGCGACGCTGACTAAACTTCACTATTTACTGAGTCAGGATCTGGACGTTCAGTCCATCCGCAGCGCCATGATGCAAAACCTGCGCGGCGAACTGACCCCGGACGAATAAGGAGGCACCATGAAGCAACGCGCCCTGTTACTGGTCGATTTGCAAAATGATTTCTGCGCGGGCGGCGCACTGGCCGTCGCACAAGGCGATAGCACCGTTGACGTGGCGAATACGCTTATCGACTGGTGTAAAACCCGCAGCGAGGCGGTGGTCGCAAGCCAGGACTGGCACCCCGCCAACCACGGCAGCTTTGCCAGCCAGCACGGCGTTGAACCCTATACCCAGGGAGAGCTGGACGGGCTGGCGCAAACGTTCTGGCCCGATCACTGCGTGCAGCACTCGGAAGGCGCGGATCTGCATCCGCTCCTGAATCAGAAAGCCATCGACGCGGTCTTCCATAAGGGGGAAAACCCGGCGATCGACAGCTATAGCGCGTTTTTTGATAACGGGCACCGTCAGAAAACGGCGCTGGACGCGTGGCTGCACCACCATGAAATCACCGAGCTGATCGTGATGGGCCTGGCAACGGACTACTGCGTGAAGTTCACCGTGCTGGACGCATTGCAGCTTGGCTACACCGTCAGCGTGATTACCGACGGCTGCCGCGGGGTAAATATTAACCCGCAGGACGGCGCGCAGGCGTTTATGGAGATGGCCGCAGAAGGCGCGACGCTGTATACGCTGGCCGACTGGCTGGAGACGCAGGCATAGTTTTTTAAGCCGGGTGGCGCTGACGCTTACCCGGCAATCCCCTCACCGATATCCCATAAAGTGAACTCCCTCGCATCTCAAGCGAAGCGGCGATGCTATTCTTTTCAGGCTGTTTTTTCGCCACGCCCTTGTTGTGGCGTGGTTATTTTTTTAAGTCAAAGAGGAACACCTATGAAACGTTTGCCCTTGCTGGCAGCTTTACCCTTGCTGTGCGCATCAGTTGCTTCTGCCAGTTCCCTGATGTCCGTAGGCTACTTCAACGGCGGAGGCGATGTTACCGCCGGGCCGGGCGGCGACATCAACACGCTTGACGTGCGCCAAATCACCCATCTCAACTACTCGTTTGGCCTCGTTTATAACGATGAGAAAGACGAAACCAACGCCGCGCTGAAAGATCCCGCCAAGCTGCATCAAATCTGGCTGTCGCCCAAGGTGGCGTCCGACCTGGCGCTAATCCCCGTTCTGCGTAAACAAAACCCCAATCTGAAGGTGCTGCTTTCCGTGGGCGGCTGGGGAGCGCGCGGTTTCTCCGGCGCGGCGGCGACAAAAGAGACGCGCGCGGTATTTATCCGCTCCGCGCAGGAGATTGTCGAAAAATACGGTCTGGACGGGATCGATCTGGACTGGGAGTTTCCGGTTAACGGCGCGTGGGGGCTGGTCGCCAGCACGCCGGCCGACCGGGATAACTTTACCGCCCTGCTGAAAGAGATGCGCGACGCGTTCGGGAAGAAAAAGCTGGTGACCATCGCGGTCGGCGCGAATGCGGAAAGTCCGAAAAGCTGGGTCGACGTGAAGGCCATCGCCCCGCTTCTCGACTACATTAACCTGATGACCTACGACATGGCGTATGGCACGCAGTACTTCAACGCCAATTTGTACGACTCCAGCGCGTGGCCAACGGTCGCTGCCGCGGACAAATACAGCGTTGATTTTGTGGTCAATAACTATCTTGCCGCCGGACTGAAGCCGCAGCAGATGAACCTCGGCATTGGCTTCTATGGCCGCGTGCCGAAGCGCTCCGTGGAGCCAGGCATCGACTGGAGCAAGCCGGACGCGCAAAAAAATCCGGTCACGCAGCCCTACTTTGGCCCACAGGAGATTGCGCTGTTCAAGTCGCTCGGCTATGACCTGACCAAAGACACCTACGTGAAGTACAACGACATCGTCAAAAAGCTGCTCAACGATCCGCAGAAGCGTTTTACGGAGCACTGGGATGACCAGGCGAAGGTGCCGTGGCTGTCGGTGAAGTCAGCCGAAGGCAAAGAACTGTTTGCGATCTCGTATGAAAACCCGCGTTCCGTGGCGCTCAAAGCGGACTACATCAAGCAGAAAGGCCTGGCGGGCGCGATGTTCTGGGAGTATGGCGCTGACGACAATAATCAGCTCGCGAAGCAGCTGGCGGAGTCTCTCGGGATCCCGCGTAAGTAGTAGGATAATCAGCCCTCTCCCTGTGGGAGAGGGTTGGGTAAGGGCATCAACCCGTACCGTTATTGCATTTTCATCGTCGCGATCGGCTTTGGCGTGATGCCAAAATCCTCTTTGAGCTCGCGCTTGCTCTTCATCACCATCTGCCCCTGGGTGTCGATCGTCATGTGCTGCGCGTCGGTGTTGTGACGCGCCTGCCAGAGCATCACCAGCTGCAGGCTGTTCTCTTTTTGCTCCGGGGTCAGCGCCACGCCGTCCGGCCATTTTCCCAGCTCAACCGCCGTCACCAGACGCTGATAAACTTCCGGCGTCATACCGCTAATCATGTCCTCAATATTCATGATGCCTCCCTTTCAAAGGAATAATTTGCTGAATCGTTTTTTCAACCTTTGGTTTGGTCGCCATTCTCATCGTCGGTGAAGCTCATTGAGGCTGAATTGACGCAGAAACGCTCGCCCGTTGGCTGGGGGCCGTCCGGGAACACGTGGCCGAGATGTGCGTCACAGTTTCCGCAGCGAATTTCGGTGCGCACCATGCCGTGCGATGAGTCGGTCAGGTAGCGGATCGCATCATCGCTAACCGGCTCATAAAAGCTCGGCCAGCCGCAGCCCGAGTCGTATTTCGTTTGCGAGTTAAACAGCGGTGAATCGCACACCAGGCAGTGATAGACGCCGTCTCGCTTGTTGTGCAGCAAACGCCCGGTAAACGGCGGTTCAGTGCCGTGATTTTGCGTCACGTAAAACTGCATTTCGGTGAGGTTTTTTTTCAAATCGTCGGGGTTACGTTGGTTCGACATATGCTTACATCTCGCTGTAGAAACAGACATCTTTTACCCCTGATTCTAACAAAACATTAACACCAGCGCGCACACTTTTGTTCTAAACTTATGTGTCGCGAAAAGGCGGTCAGGCAATTGTGATCTTTTTCACATTTTTATCCTGTGAGGCCTTTAAAATCCCGCCCGCAGCCCCCATGTGGTTGCTAGCTCAAAGGGAAAGTGAGGCGAGTCAGTCGCACAAACGTTAGTCACAGGATTGATTTGTCGCAATGATTGACACGATTCCGCTTGACGCTGCGTAAGGTTTTTGTAATTTTACAGGCAACCTTTTATTCACTAACAAATAGCTGGTGGAATATATGACTATCAAAGTAGGTATCAACGGTTTTGGCCGTATCGGCCGTATTGTTTTCCGTGCTGCTCAGAAACGTTCTGACATCGAAATCGTTGGTATCAACGATCTCCTGGACGCTGAATACATGGCGTACATGCTGAAGTACGACTCAACTCACGGTCGTTTCGACGGCACCGTTGAAGTGAAAGACGGCCACCTGGTTGTTAACGGTAAAACCATCCGCGTTACTGCTGAGAAAGACCCAGCTAACCTGAAATGGAACGAAATCGGTGTTGACGTTGTTGCTGAAGCAACCGGTATCTTCCTGACCGACGAAACCGCGCGTAAACACATCACCGCAGGTGCGAAAAAAGTTGTTCTGACCGGTCCTTCTAAAGACAACACCCCAATGTTCGTTCGCGGTGCAAACTTCGAAACCTACGCTGGCCAGGACATCGTTTCCAACGCATCCTGCACCACCAACTGCCTGGCTCCGCTGGCTAAAGTTATCAACGACAACTTCGGCATCATCGAAGGTCTGATGACTACCGTTCACGCAACCACCGCTACTCAGAAAACCGTTGATGGCCCGTCTCACAAAGACTGGCGCGGCGGCCGTGGCGCGGCTCAGAACATCATCCCATCCTCTACCGGTGCAGCTAAAGCTGTAGGTAAAGTACTGCCAGAACTGAATGGCAAACTGACTGGTATGGCGTTCCGCGTTCCAACTCCAAACGTATCTGTAGTTGACCTGACCGTTCGTCTGGAAAAAGCTGCTTCTTATGAAGAAATTAAGAAAGCAATCAAAGCTGCTTCCGAAGGCGCAATGAAAGGCGTTCTGGGTTACACCGAAGACGACGTTGTATCTACCGACTTCAACGGCGAAGTGTGCACTTCCGTGTTCGATGCTAAAGCAGGTATCGCACTGAACGACAACTTCGTTAAACTGGTTTCCTGGTACGACAACGAAACCGGCTACTCTAACAAAGTACTGGACCTGATCGCTCACATCTCCAAATAAGTTGAGATGAGAATCTGATCCAAAAAGGCGACTTCGGTCGCCTTTTTTATTGTTTTAAGACAGAGGATTGCTGAATGAATAATAAAATTTTTGCACTTCCGGTAGTCGAACAACTTACCCCTGTGCTCTCCCGTCGTCAGATTGACGGTGCTGACGTTATCGTCGTTGACCACCCTCGCGTGAAAGCGTCCGTAGCGCTGAACGGCGCTCATCTGCTCTCCTGGAAACCGGAAGGCGAAGAAGAAGCGCTATGGCTCAGCAGTGAAACGTCCTTCAAGAAAGGCGCAGCCATTCGCGGCGGCGTGCCGATCTGCTGGCCGTGGTTTGGCCCTTCAGCACAGCAAGGATTACCTTCGCACGGTTTTGCCCGCAACCAGCAGTGGACGCTAAAAGCACACAATGAAGATGAAAACGGCGCGGTGCTGACCTTTGAACTTCAGGCGAATGATGAAACCCGCGCCCTCTGGCCGCACGACTTCACGCTTTACGCCCGCTTCAAGCTGGGCAAAACCTGTGAAATCGAGCTGGAAGCGCACGGTGATTTTGAAACCACGTCTGCCCTGCACACCTACTTCAACGTGGGCGATATCAGCGCGGTGAAGGTGAGCGGCCTTGGCAATAACTTTATCGACAAAGTGGATAACGCAAAGGAAGGCAAGCTGAGCGACGGCGTGCAGACCTTCCCGGACCGTACCGACCGCGTCTATTTCCATCCTGAAGCCTGCAGCGTTATTCATGACGGCAAGATGAACCGGAGCATTGAGGTCGTTCACCATCATCATAACGATGTTGTGGGCTGGAACCCGGGCCCGGCGCTGTCCGTCAGCATGGCCGACATGCCGGATGAGGGATACAAAAGCTTTGTCTGCGTGGAAACCGCCTGCGTGACCGCGCCGCAGAAAGCGAGTGAAGAAAAACCGTCTCGTTTAGGGCAGACGATTAAGCTGGTTAAACGCTAAACGTCCGCACTGACATAAAGCAAACGGGGCGCAAGCGCCCCGTTTTGATGCAAAGACTGCACTATTAATGCATTCTTAGAACTTGTAGGTCACACCCACAGAGAAGATGCCGGACCAGGACTTGTCGACCATCGGGCTATCTTTCACTTCATCGCTCAGGCGCACGTAGCGGCCAGTGCCGTACACGCTCCAGTCGGTCAGGAAGTTGTAGCTGGCGGTCAGTTCCAGGTACGGATCCCAACCATCATCGGCGCTGTAGCTATTAAGACCGCTGCGGCGAGACTCGTTTTTAGACACGCCATAGTAGTAGTCGTTATAGTTTTCACTGCTGTACTGCACGCCGATGCCCGGCGTCAGCGTCAGCGCGCCGTTAGTGTAACGATAGAGCCAGGCCAGATCCCAGATGAAGCCGTTGCTGTTGTCGAGCGTATCACCCGCCAGCGCGGTGCGCAGGAAGCCATACTCGGTGTTGTGAACGTAAGAAAGGCCCGCCATCAGAGAACTTCTGCGTTTGTCGAGCTGGCGCAGGGAGTTACTGTCGCTGTCGCCCGGCTTAAAGTGCGTCGGGTCGTAGTACGCCATAATGGAGAGCTTGTCAGCCTTGTCGTTCCACAGATAGTAGCCGCCGCCCAGACCGCGGAACCAGAAGTTATCACTGTCATAGGTGACAACCGGAACCGGATAGACATCGCGATCGTACTGTTTATACGGGCTGTTGATTACGCCAACCCCCGCACCTACTGTCCACTGACTCTCCGCGTGTGCGGTGGTTACTGCGGTGGCGGCGAGAACGCCCAATGCCAGAAGTTTGAGTTTGGTCACAATCCATTCTTTCCTGTAGTCAAATAATCAGCGGGTGAAGTGTAACCGCCAAACGCGAACATCCCAAAACTTTTTGCCCGCTAATGCGTTTGATAAATCCGATATTTTTTACTTTTCAGATGACAGTCCGTTTTCATATATGTGACTGATAAATGAAAATCGCGCGTACGCCTTATAACGACCGCGGGTTTTCAAGGATGAGTTATTGATATGTCATTGAAATTAGATTTTCCTCGCATGCAAGTTTTGCAAATGCCATCTACGCTTTAATTTGAGAAGAGATTTTGCTGAACGCCCTGCGGTTATTAGCGTCCGACCTGGCACACAGGTTGCTGCTCTGGCAGTGAGGTGCGAGACATTCTCTTCCGGGAGCCTCCACTACTCATACGAACGGCTCTTATCCTGTGCTAAAAAACGAAAGGACGGCATGCCATGAATATATTCGATCACTATCGCCAGCGTTATGAAGCTGCCAAGGACGAAGAGTTCACACTGCAGGAGTTTCTTACCATTTGTCGGCAAGATCGCAGTGCCTATGCCAATGCGGCAGAACGGCTATTGATGGCTATCGGTGAGCCAAACATGGTCGATACTGCCCTGGAGCCACGGCTTTCCCGTCTCTTTTCGAATCGGGTGGTTGCCCGATACCCCGCGTTTGAAGAGTTCTACGGCATGGAAGATGCCATTGAGCAGATCGTCTCCTACCTGAAGCACGCCGCTCAGGGCCTGGAAGAGAAGAAACAGATTCTGTATTTACTCGGCCCGGTGGGCGGCGGTAAGTCGTCTCTCGCGGAACGGCTGAAAGCGCTGATGCAGCGCGTGCCGATCTATGTGCTGAGCGCCAACGGCGAGCGCAGCCCGGTAAACGACCATCCGCTGTGCCTGTTTAATCCGCAGGAAGATGCGCAAATTCTGGATAAAGAGTTTGGCATCCCGCACCGCTATCTCGGCACCATTATGTCGCCGTGGGCGGCAAAACGCCTGCACGAGTTCGGCGGGGACATCACCAAGTTCCGCGTCGTCAAGGTCTGGCCGTCCATTCTCGAGCAGATTGCCATCGCCAAAACCGAACCGGGCGATGAGAACAACCAGGATATTTCAGCGCTGGTCGGTAAAGTGGATATCCGCAAGCTGGAACACCATGCGCAAAACGATCCGGACGCCTACGGGTATTCCGGCGCGCTGTGCCGGGCGAACCAGGGGATCATGGAATTCGTCGAGATGTTCAAAGCGCCGATTAAAGTGCTGCATCCGCTGCTGACCGCGACCCAGGAAGGCAACTACAACGGGACGGAAGGTATTTCCGCCCTGCCGTTTAACGGGATCATCCTCGCCCACTCGAACGAATCCGAATGGGTCACGTTCCGTAATAACAAAAACAACGAGGCGTTCCTTGACCGCGTTTACATCGTCAAGGTGCCTTACTGCCTGCGGATCTCCGAAGAGATCAAAATCTACGAGAAATTGCTTAACCACAGCGAGCTGGTACACGCGCCTTGCGCCCCCGGCACGCTGGAAACGCTGTCGCGCTTCTCGATTCTTTCACGCCTGAAAGAGCCGGAAAACTCCAGCATCTATTCAAAAATGCGCGTGTACGACGGCGAGAGCCTGAAAGATACCGACCCGAAAGCGAAGTCTTATCAGGAGTACCGCGACTACGCGGGCGTGGATGAAGGGATGAACGGCCTGTCCACGCGCTTTGCGTTTAAGATCCTCTCCCGCGTGTTCAACTTCGACCATGCGGAAGTGGCGGCCAACCCGGTGCATCTGTTCTACGTTCTGGAGCAGCAGATTGAACGCGAGCAGTTCCCGCAGGAGCTGGCCGAGCGCTACCTTGAGTTCCTCAAAGGCTACCTGATCCCGAAATACGCCGAGTTCATCGGCAAAGAGATCCAGACCGCCTATCTGGAATCTTACTCCGAGTACGGGCAGAACATCTTCGACCGCTACGTCACCTACGCCGACTTCTGGATCCAGGATCAGGAGTATCGCGATCCGGACACCGGCCAGCTGTTTGACCGCGAGTCGCTGAATGCCGAACTGGAGAAAATCGAGAAGCCTGCCGGGATCAGCAACCCGAAAGACTTCCGTAACGAAATCGTCAACTTCGTGCTGCGCGCCAGAGCGCACAACAACGGACGCAATCCGAACTGGACCAGCTACGAAAAACTGCGCACGGTGATTGAGAAGAAAATGTTCTCCAACACCGAGGAGCTGCTGCCGGTCATTTCGTTTAACGCCAAAACCTCAACCGACGAGCAGAAAAAGCACGACGACTTTGTCGACCGCATGATGGAGAAAGGCTATACCCGCAAGCAGGTTCGCCTGCTCTGTGAATGGTACCTGCGCGTGCGGAAATCGTCTTAAAACAAGTGCCCGGTGGCGCTCGCGCTTACCGGGCCAACAAAATGTCCGGCACTTACGGACGCTGCAAGTTGGCAAATGCAGTACGGGGGAACTATGACCTGGTTTATTGATCGGCGTCTTAACGGCAAAAACAAGAGCACGGTGAACCGCCAGCGCTTCCTGCGTCGTTATAAATCGCAAATTAAACAGTCGATCTCCGAGGCCATCAACAAACGCTCGGTGACCGACGTCGACAGCGGCGAATCCGTCTCCATCCCTACCGATGACATCAGCGAACCGATGTTTCATCAGGGGCGTGGCGGCCTGCGCCATCGCGTACACCCAGGTAACGATCATTTTGTTCAGAACGACCGCATCGAGCGCCCTCAGGGCGGAGGCGGCGGCTCGGGAAGCGGCCAGGGCCAGGCCAGCCAGGACGGAGAAGGCCAGGACGAATTTGTCTTTCAGATTTCGAAGGACGAATACCTCGATCTGCTGTTTGAGGACCTGGCGCTGCCGAATCTGAAAAAGAACCAGCACCGCCAGTTGAATGAATACAAAACGCACCGCGCGGGCTATACCGCCAACGGCGTGCCCGCCAACATCAGCGTCGTGCGTTCGTTGCAAAATTCGCTGGCGCGCCGCACCGCAATGACCGCCGGCAAGCGGCGTGAACTGCACGAGCTGGAAACCAGCCTGAAGGTGGTCGAAAACACCGAGCCGGCGCAGCTGCTGGAAGAGGAGCGCCTGCGTAAGGAAATTGCGGAACTGCGCGCAAAAATCGATCGCGTGCCGTTTATTGACACGTTCGACCTGCGCTACAAGAACTATGAAAAACGCCCGGAGCCCTCGAGCCAGGCCGTGATGTTCTGCCTGATGGACGTCTCAGGCTCGATGGATCAGGCCACCAAAGACATGGCGAAGCGTTTCTATATCCTGCTCTATCTGTTCCTGAGCAGAACCTATAAGAACGTGGAGGTGGTCTATATTCGCCACCATACCCAGGCGAAGGAGGTCGATGAGCATGAGTTCTTTTATTCGCAGGAAACCGGGGGGACCATCGTTTCCAGCGCGCTGAAGCTGATGGATGAGGTGGTAAAAGAGCGCTACGACCCGGCGCAGTGGAACATCTACGCCGCGCAGGCCTCCGATGGCGATAACTGGGCGGACGACTCGCCGCTGTGTCACGACATTCTGGCGAAGAAGATTTTGCCGGTGGTGCGTTACTACAGCTACATCGAAATTACCCGTCGAGCCCACCAGACGCTGTGGCGCGAATATGAGCATCTGCAGTCGATGTTCGACAACTTTGCAATGCAGCACATTCGCGATCAGGATGATATCTATCCGGTGTTCAGGGAGCTTTTCCACAAGCAGTCCGCAACCAGCGGCGCATAATGCAACAGCCAGCGATAGCGCTGGCTGTTTTCTTCATCCGCTCACCTTCATGCAGTCCAGATTTTTGCCGATCAGCATGGTGCAGTTTCGGCCGCTCTGTTTCCCCCGGTAAAGCGCCATATCCGCCCTCTCCAGCACTTCCCGCAGCGGTTCACCGCGATGCACGCGCGAAAGGCCGGTGGTAAAGGTAACGCGTACGGTATGCTCGCCCGACACGGTACTCACCTCAGCGGTAGAGCGGCGTAAGCGCTCCGCCGCCGCAGTGGCTTCACGATCGCTTTTCGCCCGCAGAAGAATGATGAACTCCTCTCCGCCGTAGCGATAAACCGACTCCGAGCGCCGCACGTTATCTTCCAGATGCAGCGCCAGCGAGCGCAGCACCGCGTCCCCCGTCAGATGCCCATAGTTATCGTTCACCTTTTTGAAGTGATCGATATCCAGCAGCATCAGGTAAAGCCCCGACGCTTCCTGCCCCGCGTTCATCGCGTCGAAAGATTCATCCAGAATGCGGCGCAGCGGCAGGCCAGTAAGCGCGTCGTAGCTGGTGCGCAGCTGCAGCAGGTGGACCTTATAGAGAGAAAGCGCTTCGGTGAAGCCCAGCAGCGCCGTTTCGAACGCATCGTAAGAGTGCGAACTGACGTCCCGAGCGTCAATGGCGGTGATGATTTGCTGACAGGCAAAATGCACTTTACGGTGATGCGTCGAAATATCGAGCAGGTAATGCCTGTCGCCTCGCTCTTCCAGCAGCTGGGCATTCAGCCATTGGCCAAACTCGCAGTGCTGGTGTGCATCCTCGTGGGTGATTTCCATCAGCTCCACGTCTTTGCTGGCAACGTAGCGCAATACGGTGACCAGCCATTTAAAATGGGCATCGGTGGATTGGTTTAGACCGATAAGGGTAGTATCTATTTCCCTGAATTTTCTGTTCACAAGCGCTCCTGCTAATGAGTGAAATCAGATCTAATAGTAACAATCCGTGCCTCAATATTTGTCAGCAAGCGTATATAAGCTCAAGAGTCATATCCCGCGCGGTAAAAGGAAATATGCTACTGTAGTGCTCCCACTGAATGATCTATCGCAGAGTCATAACGTTATGTCTGAAGAGATAAAAGGCACCGCGACACACCGGCAGCTTATCTCGCTGCTATCGCAGCAAGGGGCAAAATTTCGCGTCGTCGATCATGAGCCCGTAGGTAAATGCGAAGCGGTGAGTGAAATTCGCGGAACAGAGCTGAAGCAGGGTGCAAAAGCGCTTGTATGTAAGGTGAAGGGAAACGGCGTGAAAAAGCACGTGCTGGCGATCCTGGCGGCCGATCAGCAGGCCGATTTAAGCCAGCTTGCCGGTCATTTTGGCGGGCTTAAAGCCTCCCTCGCCAGCCCTGCCGAGGTAGACGCCCTCACCGCCTGCGTATTCGGCGCAATCCCGCCGTTTAGCTTCCACCCGGACCTTACGCTGGTCGCCGATCCGCTGCTGTTTGAACGCGTGGACGAGATCGCCTTCAACGCCGGCCTGCTGGAAAAATCCGTGATTATGGATACCCAGGACTACCTGCGCATTGCGTGTCCTGAGCTGGTGACGTTTCGCCGAGGCTAGCGCACCCGGCTGGCTTATCGGTCAGCCGCGTTTTTCCAGCAACAGCACGGACGCCACCAGTATGATGGCAATAGTGATAAAGGCTGAGGTGATTATCAGCGTTTCAACAAACATATGGTCGTTCATCGCGGTGGCCTTTAAACGGTGCACAACCTCGTTTTATCCTCCGTAAATGACAGCAGCATGACGGTTTGTCGTTAATCTTATAAAAGCGTTTCAGAAGCGCTATCCGCGCAAATTAAGCAGGCTTACTTTTGGCAAGGATGATTCATGTTAGATCCGACTCTCTTAATCCTGATGGGGCTCGCCGCGCTGGGCTTTATCAGCCATAACACCACCGTGGCCGTCTCAATCCTCGTACTGATCATCGTGCGCGTTACCCCGCTAAACGGCTTTTTCCCGTGGATCGAAAAACAGGGCCTGACGGTCGGGATTATCATTCTGACCATTGGGGTGATGGCGCCTATCGCCAGCGGCACGCTGCCCGCCTCAACGCTGCTGCACTCCTTCGTCAACTGGAAATCGCTTGTGGCGATAGCCGTGGGCGTTTTCGTCTCCTGGCTTGGCGGCCGCGGCGTCACGCTGATGAGCTCCCAGCCGACGCTGGTTGCCGGGCTGCTGGTCGGTACGGTGCTGGGCGTTGCCCTGTTCCGCGGCGTGCCGGTCGGTCCGCTGATTGCCGCCGGGCTGGTGTCGCTGTTTATCGGGAAGTCGTAGCCAGGCTGGCCGCGTAGCGCGCTGGCGTCTGCCCTAGCCCTTTCCTGAACATGGTAATAAACGCGGTCGTGGAGTCATAGCCCAGCGCCTGCGCGGTCTGCTGGACGGATTTTCCGCTTATCAGCAGCTGCAGCGCCACAATCAGCTGGAGCTGGTGCCGCCAGCGGCGAAAGCTGAGGCCCGTCTCTTTAACCACCAGGCGCGCGAGGTTTCGCTCGCTCATCGCGAAGTGACGCGCCCACTGCGCCAGCGTCTGCCACTGGGCGGGCCGTTCGGCCATGGTTTCGCTCATCTGACGGATTTTAGGATGAGGCGAAACGGGAAGCTGTAAATGCTCCTGGGGCTGCAGCGGCAGCTCGTCAAAAAGCACGTTCACCAGGCGCGACGTGGCCGGGTGATTCAGGCTCTCCCGCGTTTTTTCTGCCAGGGAGAGGATCAGCTCCCGCACCAGGGGCGAGATTTTGAGCGTGCAGCAGCGCTCCGGCAGGCTCACCGCGCCCGGCTCGATAAATAAAAAGCAGAGCTGCGCGCTCGGGGTCGCTTTGTTGCTGTGCGGCAGCTGTCCCGGTATCCACACCGCATACTGCGGGGGCACCATCAGCATCGCATTTTCAACTTCGCAGGTTATTGCCCCGCCAAGCGCCAGAATCAGCTGTCCCTTGCGGTGCTGGTGCAGGGGAATATGCTGCTCCTCGGCCACCACGCGAACGCGAAAGGCCACCGCCGCGTCGTGCTGGCTGTCGGGATCGTAGCCATCGAGTCCCAGGCCGATCATCATGTTGTCCGATATTAGCGATAAACTGTCATTTTAGCCTGATTTAAACCACCGAGAAAATCGGTATCGTATGGCCTTGCCTGAACGTATGAGAAAACAATGAGTACTGATATTCGAACTTCCGGGAAACAGGGTGCGCTGCTGATCGCGGGCATCCTGATGATTGCCACCACGCTGCGCGTGACCTTTACGGGCGCGGCCCCGCTGCTGGACACCATCAGCCAGGATTACGGCCTCAGCACGGCGCAGACCGGGCTGCTGACCACGCTGCCGCTGCTGGCGTTTGCGCTGGTCTCTCCGCTTGCTGCCGGCGTTGCGCGCCGCATAGGCATGGAGCGCAGCCTGTTTATTGCCATGCTGCTGATTTGCGCCGGGATTGCCGTTCGCTCCCTGCCCTCGGCCACCATGCTGTTTGCGGGAACGGCGGCAATAGGCTGCGGCATTGCGCTGGGTAACGTCCTGCTTCCGGGGCTGATTAAGCGGGATTTCCCCGGCCAGGTCGCAAGGCTGACGGGAGCCTATTCCCTGACGATGGGGGCCGCCGCCGCGCTCGGCTCCGCGCTGATCGTCCCTCTGGCGCTGGGCGGAGCCGGCTGGCACGGCGCGCTGCTGATGCTGATGATTTTCCCGCTGGCCGCGCTATTGCTCTGGCTGCCGCAGTGGCGCCGGACGCCTCCCGCAACGGTCACGGGCGCGGGCGCGCTCCATAACCGCGCCATTTGGCGCTCGGCGCTCGCCTGGCAGGTAACGCTGTTCCTCGGCATTAACTCGCTGATCTACTATGTGATTATCGGCTGGCTTCCGGCGATTCTGCTTAGCCATGGCTACAGCGAAACCGAGGCGGGCTCCATGCACGGCCTGCTGCAGTTGGCCACGGCGGTTCCGGGCCTCGCGGTACCGCTGCTCCTGCACCGCCTGAAGGATCAGCGCGGGATCGCCGGGCTGGTTGCGATGATGTGCGCCGTCAGCGCGGCGGGCTTTTGGTTCGCTCCCGGCATGGCCGTGGTCTGGACGTTGATTTTCGGCTTTGGCTCCGGGGCGACCATGATCCTTGGCCTGACGTTTATCGGCCTGCGCGCCAGCTCGGCCCATCAGGCAGCGGCACTGTCGGGAATGGCGCAGTCGATTGGCTATTTGCTGGCGGCCTGCGGGCCACCGCTGATGGGAAAAATTCACGATACCGCAGGGGACTGGCACATTCCGCTGATGGCCTGCGCGCTGGCCGCCGTCGTGATGGCCGCCTGCGGCGTGCTTGCCGGGCGCGATCGGGAGATTACCCCCCGTTAAAAATGACAAAGGCAGACCATCGGGTCTGCCTTTTTTCACCCGCGCGCGGCGCGCAGCATCGCCTGCACCAGCACCACCGGACGCCCGTCAAGCGCGGCGCGCTCGTGCTGGAACAGAGTGATGACGAAGAACGGGTGCGTGATCAGCTCTGCAGCACGGATGTCGCCCTGCTCGTCCCAGCCCGTCACGCGCATATCGCCGCTCTCCAGCTCCTGCGCAAATTCCGGCGACACGCCATAGTTGCAGTGGTAGCCCTCAACAATCTCCGGTTTGCCGTAGGCCTTGGCAATCAGCGTGTTGTTGCGCAGCTCAATGCCGTCCGTTTTTTCCACCAGCGAACAGGCCAGCGGCGCAATCACCATGGTTCCTTCACTGTCGGTTTCGGCGTGTCCGGCATCGCGCCAGCCCAGCACGTTGCGAGCATATTCAATCAGCGCATGCTGGAACCCACCGCAGGTGCCGAGGAAAGGAATGCTATTTTCACGCGCGTAGCGTGCGGCGATGAATGCCGCCTCAGCGTTTTTATACGGGCTTGCCGGAACCAGCCAGATGGCGTCGTAACCCACCAGATCTTCGGGGCTGGTCAGCTCGGTCGTCGCAAGCCAGTCGTAATCAGCGGTGAGGTCCAGAACGGCCGCTGCATCATCAATTGCCAGAGGGATCGCCTGATGCGCAACCACGTCGGGGTTGTAATCGCCCACGAGGGCAATGCGCAGCGTTGTTTTAACCGGGGAGAGTTCCATGAGTGGTTCCTTACGCCAGAGTTTTATCCGATAACATAAGGAACCTCAGACTACCGATCTTTTGTATTTATCACAATACCTTAAATTGGGAGGGGCAGCGCAAAGTGCTATAGTGTTGGGCGAACGGTATGTGTGGTAAGGAGGAAAAATGATCCAGTGCAAGCGAGTGTACGAAGAGGCAAGCGCGGCAGACGGCTACCGGGTGCTGGTTGATAAACTCTGGCCGCGTGGGGTGAAAAAAACCGACCTTGCGTATGATGAATGGTGCAAAACGCTGACGCCCTCAAGCGAGCTGCGTAAAGCCTTCCACGGTGAAACGATGGATTTTTCGCACTTCAGCAAGGCCTATCGGCAGGAGCTGGCGCAGCATAAAGAGGAAGGCATGCGCCTCGCGGAGATAGCGAAAAAGCAGACCGTCACGCTGCTGTACGGCGCGAAGAATACGCAGCAAAATCACGCCCTGGTGCTGGCCGACTGGCTGCGCCATCTTTAATCAGAAAAGGGCCAGCTCATCGCGCGCCTGCGCCACGTCATCCGGCGCGAGCGGCATCAGGTGCTCCGGGCGCACAAACGCAAAGCCATGTTGATTATCAAAGGCATAAACGTCCCCCGTCACCAGCCACAGCGCGCGATCCGCCGTGGTCGGCAGCTGCGTCATGACGCCGTTTACCGGGTTTAAAAAACGCTGTCCGGGCTGGCACAGGCCGAATAATTCGACTGACTTACCGATATTACGACGCCCTGCCGTCGTACGAGCGCCGATGACGATCGCCAGGCTGCCCGGTTTAAGCTGAAACATACTTCTCTCGCGGTGAATTACTTCAGATAGTGATTGAGATAAATCCTAAAGAGAAGTGTATCGCACTCGCTATCCGTCTGTCACCTGGCGGGTTGCGGGTGGTCGCGACGATAGAGTTCCCACTCATCAATCACCTCGCCGCCGGGTAATTTGCACTCCGTACGCACGCCCTGCGGGCTTTGAATCGGGATCTGCTCTCCGCCTTTTTCCAGACAGTACACAGACGCCGGGTTTGCCATGCCGATCGCGTGCGGGGGTTTTGGGGCATCCTGGGGCGTTGGTGCAGTACTGCAGGCCGCGAGCGGCAGCGCCATAGCCAGTAACAGATATCTCATCGTAACGATCCTTTAAGTGACTCGAAAACCTAAGGGTAACGCGCTTTCTCCATGATTTCTCCATTAAACCTGCACTTTTCTGCGCTAACGTATCGCCTGTTCTCGATTTGACCAGAGAGCATCATTCCGTAATCAAGATGTTTGGCCCCGTTTCAACGACGGGGCATTTTTTTCATCTCCTCCCCGCACTTTGCTCACGAATATATTAAATTTTTTAACTTCATGTTTTACTATGGCAGGAGCCCAATATTTCAGCACAACATGCAGATGCGGACATCTTCTGTATGGGAGTCTATCTACCGTCATGTCAGATGTTATCCTTGCCCGCGTTTCAGAAACCCTCAGCACCGAGCAATCCCTTGAAAGCCTCGTCCGCCAGCTCCTGGAGATGCTGGAGATGGTGTCTGATATGGAGTCAACCTACCTGACCAAAGTCGACATTAACGCCCGGCTGCAGCATATTTTATACGCGCGAAACAGCAAACAGATGCAGATCCCGGAGGGGCTGAGCGTTCCGTGGGGTGAAACGCTGTGCAAGCGCGCAATAGACAGCGGCACGCTCTTTAGCAATGAGGTGGCAGAACGATGGCCGGAGTGTGAAGCAGCGAAAGCCCTGGGTATTACCAGCTACATGAGCATTCCCATTCATCTGGCTGATGGTTCGCTCTACGGCACCCTCTGCGCTACCAGCACGCAAAAGAAGCAGCTTAGCGAGCGCGGCGAGCAGGTGCTCAGGCTGTTTGCCGGACTGATTGCCCAATACATTCAGAAAGAGTCGCTGGTTGCGCAGCTGCGCGAGGCGAATGCGGCGCTCATCGCGCACGCCTATACGGACGCCCTCACCGGCCTGCCTAACCGTCGGGCCATTTTTGAAAACCTCACCACGCTCTTCTCGCTGGCGCGGCACCTGAAGCGCAACGCCGCGATCGCCTTTATCGATCTGGATAATTTCAAGCTCATTAACGATCGCTTCGGGCATGAAGCGGGCGACCAGTTCCTGATTGAGGTTGGAAAACGGCTGACCGAAGGCCAAACGCAGGACGAGATTATCGGCCGCCTGGGTGGCGATGAATTTCTGGTGGCGTGCCTGTGCGAAAACGGCAGGAGCGGCGAGCGTGAACAGCTCAACCTGCTGAAAACCCGACTTAGCGCGCGTATTGCTGGAGAATACTGGCTTGGCGAGGTTCATCTGATTTATCCCGGTGCCAGCCTTGGCGTGATTGCGGTTGACCCGGCCAGCACCGATGCGGACAGCGCCCTGCGCGCCGCTGACAGCGCGATGTATCAGGATAAAAAATCAAAAAGCAAAACGCACTTTCTCGCCGTGGATTAACCTCGTACACTCTATGGCGTTACGTAAACCGAAACAGGTGAAAGCATGAGAATAGGGATCGTTTTTCCGGTCGTCATTTTTATTACGGCGGTGGTATTTTTGGCATGGTTTTTTGTTGGCGGTTACGCCGCGCCGGGGGCATAGATGAGAAAAACAACCCTGATCATGCTGGTTGTGGCCGTCGTGGCCGTAGCGGGTTCGCAGTTCGGCTGGTGGTAACCCAACGTAAAAAGGCCGCCATCGGCAGCCTTTTTCATTCTGTCGCCAGGTTTAGCTTTTGATTTTTCTGTAGATAAACAGAACAACCAGCGCGCCAATCACCGCAACGGCAAAGCTGCCAAAGTTGAAGCCATCGACTTTACCAAAACCGAACAGCGTACTGATCCAGCCGCCAACTACCGCACCGACAATACCGAGTATCACGGTGACGATAAAACCACCGCCATCTTTGCCCGGCATGATCCACTTCGCCAGAATCCCCGCAATCAGCCCAAAGATAATCCAGGATAAAATTCCCATCGTTTTCCTCTCCGTATGGTTTTAGTCATTAAATCAACGACACGGAAAAGAATAGCACAGGATTTGAGAAAGGAAATTTGTGATATACATCACATCAATGTTTCGGACGATTTTTGCTCAGAAAAATTTGTCGTACCACACGAAATGTGGGGTTGCATCTTTTGTTGAGAAAGATTATCTTTCTCAACACTGAATAGTTGAGCAAATCACTCAGGTATTCAGTACGACATTGCTCACATTGCTTCCAGTATTTCTTGCCCACTTTTTAGTGGGCTTTTTTTTGCCTGGCGTTGCTATCGACAAGATGGACAAGCGTCGCCGTGGCGCAAAGAATATAGCCAAACAGTTCGGTCCCCTCTTCCACCATGTTTTTCACTATTCGCAGATAGCCGTCCTGAAGAAGGTTATGCCAGAGTATCCCCATGCCAAACAGGCGGGAAAAGACCAGCACGGCCAGCAATCCTGAAAGCATGATCCCCCAGCACGGCGTGCGCGTGTATTCCACAAGCTGCTGTACCGCCCTTGCGGGATGCCGTGCCACGCTCGTTACGGCGACCGCTGCCACACCCAGCGCAAACCACACCCAGCTGCCGTGGGAAATCATGTCAAATAGCGCATCCAGCTCGCGGATCAGCATCGACATAAAAAAACCTGCAATGAGGATATTGCACGCGCGCATCGCGCCGCTGCGCCGGGCAAGCCACAGGTGGACGCCAACGATCGCTGCCAGCAGGCTTTCCTGCACAATTTCGGTGACGGAGATTTCTGAAAGACCGTTGTTAAAGAGATTCACATCGAGATGCAGGCAGAGGATGGCAATCAGTATCGCGAGCGAGGAAAAGACGAACTGGAGAATGGGTTTGAGTAATAGCATTAGATACAACATGGTTATTAAAAGGACCATCTTATCCTGCTTAACCCGTCCAACCTTTTCGATCCGTGCTACAAATGCCCCATTTGATTAACATTAATGGCTATTTTCCTGCAGACAAATAAGCGTGCGTTGCCAGGGCGCAAGTTGCTGATGTCCGCTCATCGCGCCGAGCGGACAGTAAACTCAAGCGGCCTGCAGGAATATCCAGCGTCGCATTATTGCCCTTCGTCTTCCCTGCCGTAATAAAGCTTACCCAGCTTTATGAGCGGCCTGCCCTGCGATTTACGATGCATGTTGGTATCGCGCAGCGAATAGACACAGCCGCAGTATTCTTGCTGATAAAACTGCTCGCGCTTGCTGATTTCAATCATCCGCGACGATCCCCCCTGCTTGCGCCAGTTGTAATCCCAGTACACCATTCCAGGGTAATGCGCGGCGGCGCGTTGTCCGCAGTCGTTAATCTGCTGCATATTCTTCCAGCGGGAAATTCCGAGAGAGCTGCTGATGACGCTAAAACCGTGTTCCGCCGCATACAGCGCCGTGCGCTCAAAGCGCATATCAAAGCACATGGTGCAGCGAACGCCGCGCTCCGGCTCCCACTCCATCCCTTTTGCGCGGGCAAACCAGTTGTCGGTGTCGTAATCTGCATCGACAAAAGGCACGCCATGTTTTTCAGCGAAACGGATATTCTCCTCCTTGCGGATGAGATATTCCTTCTGCGGATGAATATTGGGATTGTAGAAGTAGATGGTGTACTCAATCCCCGAGGCCTGAATGGCCTCCATTACCTCCCCGGAACAGGGGGCGCAGCAGGAGTGAAGTAACAATTTATTTGCGCCGTTAGGGAGTTCAAGTTTTGGTCGTTCAAATTTATCGATAGCCATCATTCACATTCAGCAAAAGTGTGTTTGCAGAAATTGTAGCGTATTCACGAGGAGGATTTTACTTTTTACCTGCCCTGTTGCTGCCCGCTCCGCTCGGCAACGCTCAGACGACTTGAGATACGCCCTTGAATATTCCCGCTGGCAGTAAAACGATGGCGTTATTTTATTTATCGTTTTTCAGCTTGATCTTCCCTAATGAACGCCAAAGAAGTTCTTTGTCGCTATCTTTAAGATGCGTCTGGTTAAGCTGTTGGATAAATTTATTTTTGTCGGCGCAGGCCTCGTCGGTGGATAACCCGGCGCGAATAGCTGCAAGAATACGGCTATTTAATACGCTAATGCTATTTCTGACTTTATCCAGCGGTTGAGGTTTCCAGCCCGTTTCAGGGAGAGATAACCAATCTGCTCGGTAACGGTACTGTATTGCCTTTGCGACGTCCATTTGCGCCCGTATGAAAGGTGTTACCGACTCTCTGTCTAAACCTAACTTTTCAGCCTCGAGCATTGAGTCAAACAAGACTCGGTCTTCCTGATGCAAATCTTCGATAGGGAGATGATTGCTGGCTTTATAACCTGCGACATCCTTCATATACGATAATCGCTGGTTTATCAGTGCGCCCACATCGTCGTTCTGAGTTTGCATCGCCATCGACGTTGCAGAAAATAACATTCCAGCCAAGAGTAAAAGCCCTCCCGTCAATTTACTTCCCATGTGCATCCTCTCTTTATGCAGAGCATAAGTCAGCCATCTATGGTTCAGTCTACCATGGTATTTACCGTATCGATTGGCGCTAAAGCCTGCGGTTATAGCTCTATTTATCGATATACAGCATCCGGAAAATCGTTCAGCTTAAGGTATATATATTCGTAAACGCCGTTGATGAAATATGAAAATTGAAGGGTAATTTTGCGAAGGCATTTGCGCGTCGTAAGTATTCTGGCTTGAGATGATTTCATTACCAGAGAACACAACAAGGTATCGGTACACACAGCGGGGAGAAATCAGGCAGATTTTGGGTTAAAAAAAAACGGGAGCCTATCCGCTCCCGTTCTCGTTTAACCCATCAAGTGGATTACATGTTCGCGATGATCGCGTCACCAAACTCTGAACATTTCAGCAGCTTAGCGCCTTCCATCAGACGTTCGAAGTCATAGGTGACGGTTTTCGCGTTGATCGCGCCTTCCATACCTTTAACAATCAGGTCTGCGGCTTCGAACCATTCCATATGGCGCAGCATCATCTCAGCGGACAGGATGATGGAGCCTGGGTTTACTTTGTCCTGGCCCGCGTATTTCGGCGCGGTGCCGTGGGTCGCTTCGAACAGCGCGCACTCGTCGCCGATGTTCGCGCCCGGGGCGATACCGATACCGCCAACCTGCGCCGCCAGGGCGTCGGAGATGTAGTCACCGTTCAGGTTCATACAGGCGATAACGTCGTATTCCGCAGGACGCAGCAGGATCTGCTGCAGGAACGCATCGGCGATAACGTCTTTAATGACGATCTCTTTGCCGGTGTTCGGGTTCTTGATTTTCTGCCACGGGCCGCCGTCGATCGGCTCACCGCCGAACTCTTCGGTCGCCAGCTGGTAGCCCCAGTCTTTGAACGCGCCCTCGGTGAACTTCATGATGTTGCCTTTGTGCACCAGGGTTACGGAGTCACGGTCGTTGGCGATCGCGTATTCAATCGCCGCACGCACCAGACGCTTGGTCCCCTCTTCGGAGCACGGCTTGATGCCGATACCGCAATGTTCAGGGAAGCGAATTTTCTTCACGCCCATCTCTTCGCGCAGGAATTTAATCACTTTTTCTGCGTCAGCAGAGTCCGCTTTCCACTCGATACCCGCGTAGATGTCTTCTGAGTTTTCACGGAAGATAACCATGTCGGTCAGCTCTGGGTGCTTAACCGGGCTTGGGGTGCCCTGGTAGTAACGCACCGGGCGCAGACACACGTACAGGTCCAGCTCCTGGCGCAGCGCCACGTTCAGGGAGCGAATACCGCCGCCAACTGGCGTGGTCAGTGGGCCTTTAATAGCAACGCGGTAATCGCGGATCAGGTCCAGCGTCTCTGCCGGCAGCCAGACGTCCTGGCCATAAACGTGAGTAGATTTTTCACCGGTGTAAATTTCCATCCAGGAAATTTTACGCTCGCCTTTGTAGGCTTTCTCAACAGCGGCATCAACCACTTTCAGCATTGCCGGGGTAACGTCAACGCCGATGCCGTCGCCTTCGATGAACGGAATAATCGGGTTGTGAGGAACGTTAATCTTGCCGTTTTGCAGGGTGATCTTTTTACCTTCCGCCGGAACAACTACTTTGCTTTCCATTAACCTCTCCTTCGAGCGCTTCTGGTTGTTACTGATCTTATGTTAATAAATTGTAATGAGCCTTCCGATAGTACCTGAATGTCCCGCGCCATGAAAGGTCTTCGTTATTAGGCTATAATGCGGCAATTGATAAAGCCTGAAAATACCATGAAGAAAACTTCTTTTAGAAAACACCGGGTTGAGCGATTCAGCTCACAACACTCCGCCAGAAGACCGCAAGAAAACCAGCCAGCGCGGATCATCCTGTTCAATAAACCCTACGATGTGCTGCCGCAGTTCACCGATGAAGCCGGGCGCAGCACGCTGAAGGATTACATTCCCGTTCAGGGCGTTTACGCCGCCGGGCGCCTGGATCGCGACAGCGAAGGACTGCTGGTCCTGACCAACAACGGCGCGCTGCAGGCGAAGCTCACCCAGCCGGGCAAACGCACCGGAAAAATCTACTACGTTCAGGTAGAAGGCGAGCCCACGCAGGAGGCCATTAGCGCCCTGCGCGAGGGCGTAACCCTCAACGATGGTCCCACGCTGCCCGCCGGCGTCGAGCTTGTAGCCGAGCCTGACTGGCTATGGCCACGCAATCCGCCGATCCGCGAGCGTAAGTCCATACCCACAAGCTGGCTTAAAATTACGCTTTACGAAGGACGCAACCGCCAGGTGCGGCGCATGACCGCCCACGTCGGCTTCCCGACCCTGCGCCTGATTCGCTACGCCATGGGCAGCTATACGCTCGATGCGCTAAAAAACGGTGAATGGCGCGACGTCGCCCCCTAAGGAGAATGTATGTTCAAGCCCCACGTCACGGTCGCCTGCGTGGTACACGCGCAGGGTAAATTTTTGGTAGTAGAAGAGACGATCAGCGGCAAAGCGCTGTGGAACCAGCCCGCCGGGCATCTTGAAGCCGATGAAACGCTGCTGCAGGCCGCTAAGCGTGAGCTGTGGGAGGAGACCGGGATCCGCGCGGAGCCTCAGCACTTCATCCGCATGCACCAGTGGATTGCCCCGGACCATACCCCTTTCCTGCGTTTCTTATTCGCTGTCGAACTTAGCGAAACATGCGCTACTGAGCCGCACGATGACGATATCGATCGCTGCCTGTGGGTGACGGCTGAAGAGATCCTGAACGCGCCAAACCTGCGCTCGCCGCTGGTTGCCGAAAGCATCCGCTGCTGGCAGTCTGCGGGTCGCCTTCCGCTGGAGGTCATAGGAGAATTTAACTGGCCGTTTACAGAGGGTGCCAACGGTGGGGGCGCGTGATAGAATACGCCGCCTTGAAGTTCAATGTCGTGAGTATTCCATGTCAGATAACAGCCAGAAAAAAGTGATCGTCGGCATGTCCGGCGGTGTCGATTCCTCCGTTTCCGCCTACCTGTTACAGCAACAGGGCTATAAGGTGGAGGGCCTGTTCATGAAGAACTGGGAGGAAGACGATGGCGAGGAATACTGCACTGCCGCAGCGGATCTCGCCGATGCGCAGGCCGTGTGCGATAAGCTCGGCATTGAGCTGCACACCGTCAACTTTGCCGCAGAATACTGGGATAACGTTTTTGAGCTCTTCCTCGAAGAGTACAAAGCGGGCCGCACGCCGAACCCGGACATTCTGTGCAACAAAGAGATCAAATTTAAAGCCTTCCTGGAATTTGCCGCAGAAGATTTGGGCGCAGACTACATTGCGACCGGTCACTACGTGCGCCGCGCCGATGTAAATGGCAAAAGCCAGCTGCTGCGCGGCCTGGACGGCAACAAAGACCAGAGCTACTTCCTCTATACGCTGAGCCACGAACAGATTGCGCAAAGCCTGTTCCCGGTCGGCGAGCTGGAAAAGCCGGAAGTGCGCAAAATCGCCGAAGAACTTGATCTGATCACCGCGAAGAAAAAAGACTCAACCGGTATCTGCTTTATCGGCGAGCGTAAATTCCGCGAGTTCCTCGGCCGCTACCTGCCCGCGCAGCCGGGCAAAATCGTGACCGTGGACGGCGACGAAATTGGCCAACACCAGGGCCTGATGTACCACACCCTCGGCCAGCGTAAAGGCCTGGGCATCGGCGGCACCAAAGAAGGCAGCGAAGACCCGTGGTACGTTGTCGATAAAGACGTCGAAAACAACATTCTGATCGTCGCGCAGGGGCACGACCATCCGCGCCTGATGTCCGTTGGGCTGATTGCCCAGCAGCTGCACTGGGTCGATCGCGAGCCGCTTCAGGGCACGCTGCGCTGCACGGTAAAAACCCGCTATCGCCAGACCGACATCCCGTGCACCGTGACCGCGCTGGGCGACGATCGCATTGAGGTGCGTTTCGACGAACCGGTTTCTGCCGTCACGCCCGGCCAGTCCGCCGTGTTCTACAGCGGTGAAATCTGCCTGGGTGGCGGAATTATTGAACAGCGCCAGCCGCTGCCAGCCGTTTAAAACGATTACACACATAAAGGAGAGCGTGTGGCGAAGAACTACTACGACATCACCCTGGCGCTGGCGGGAATTTGCCAGTCAGCCCGTCTGGTGCAACAGCTCGCGCATCAGGGTCATTGCGACGCTGACGCCCTGCACGTTTCACTTAATAGCGTCATCGATCTCAACCCAGGCTCGACGCTTGGCGTGTTTGGCGGCAGTGAAACCAACCTTCGCCTCGGTCTGGAAACGCTTCTCGGCGTGCTCAACGCCAGCAACCGTCAGGGACTCAACGCGGAGCTCACCCGCTACACGCTTAGCCTGATGGTTCTCGAACGTAAGCTCAGCGCCGCAAAAGGCGCGCTGGACACCCTCGGCGATCGCATCGCCGGGCTGCAGCGCCAGCTCGATCACTTCGACCTGCAGTCCGAAACGCTGCTGAGCGCCATGGCCGGTATCTACGTTGACGTGATCAGCCCGCTGGGGCCGCGCATTCAGGTCACCGGCTCACCTGCGGTTCTGCAAAGCCCGCAGGTTCAGGCGAAGGTTCGCGCCTCGCTGCTGGCCGGCATTCGTGCCGCCGTGCTGTGGCACCAGGTTGGCGGTGGCCGCCTGCAGCTGATGTTCTCTCGTAATCGCCTGACGACTCAGGCAAAACAAATTCTTGCTCATTGTTAACCTCCCGGAGTTGCGAATTATGGAATTATCCTCACTGACCGCCGTATCCCCTGTCGACGGACGCTACGGCGATAAAGTCAGCGCGCTGCGCGGGATCTTCAGCGAATATGGCCTGCTGAAGTTCCGTGTTCAGGTTGAAGTACGCTGGCTGCAAAAGCTGGCCGCCCAGGCAGCAATCAAGGAAGTTCCTGCTTTTGATGAAAAGGCAAACGATTACCTTGATCGAATCGTTGCCGGGTTTAACGAAGAAGACGCCGCGCGCATTAAGACCATCGAGCGCACCACCAACCACGACGTGAAGGCGGTTGAATACTTCCTCAAAGAGAAAGTGGAAAGCGTTCCTGCCCTGCACGCGGTATCTGAGTTTATTCACTTCGCCTGTACCTCTGAAGACATCAACAACCTCTCCCACGCGCTGATGCTTTCCACCGCGCGCAAAGAGGTTGTTCTGCCGTACTGGCGTAAAATTATTGATGCGGTGAAAGCGCTGTCCGTGGAATACCGCGACATTCCGCTGCTCTCCCGTACCCACGGCCAGCCCGCCACCCCATCTACCATGGGTAAAGAAATGGCCAACGTGGCGTACCGCATGGAGCGCCAGTATCGCCAGCTGGAGCAGGTTGAAATTCTGGGCAAAATCAACGGTGCGGTCGGCAACTACAACGCCCACATTGCCGCTTACCCGGAAGTGGACTGGCACCAGTTCAGCGAAGAGTTCGTGACCTCTCTGGGCATTCAGTGGAACCCGTACACCACGCAGATTGAGCCGCACGACTACATCGCCGAGCTGTTCGACTGCATCGCGCGCTTCAACACCATCCTGATCGACTTCGATCGCGACGTGTGGGGCTACATCGCGCTGAACCACTTCAAGCAGAAAACCATTGCCGGCGAAATTGGTTCTTCCACCATGCCGCACAAGGTCAACCCGATTGACTTCGAGAACTCCGAAGGCAACCTGGGGCTGTCAAATGCGGTGCTGCAGCACATGGCCAGCAAGCTGCCGGTTTCCCGCTGGCAGCGCGACCTGACCGACTCCACCGTGCTGCGTAATCTGGGCGTGGGCATTGGCTACGCGCTGATCGCCTACCAGTCAACCCTGAAGGGCGTGAGCAAGCTGGAAGTTAACCGCGATCGCCTGCTGGACGAGCTGGATCACAACTGGGAAGTGCTGGCGGAGCCGATTCAGACCGTGATGCGCCGCTACGGGATCGAAAAGCCGTACGAAAAGCTGAAGGAGCTGACCCGCGGCAAGCGCGTTGACGCCGAAGGCATGAAACAGTTCATCGACGGGCTGGAACTGCCGGAAGAAGAAAAGACGCGCCTGAAGGCCATGACACCAGCCAACTATATCGGCCGCGCTATCACCATGGTCGACGAGCTGAAATAACTCCCCGCTCCCCTTTCCGCCCGGAAAGGGGACTGCTTTTCCCCGGTTTACTCAATGTTGATGTGCCCAAATCTTCACTTTTTGCGTTCCGCAACATTGTCGCCGCGGCCACGGTTTGGCTGGTCGCGTCATTATCAACGCCGCAGTATTCAGTGGGCGCTGTTCTTAGAAAATAAAAAACGGCCACCGAATGGCAGCCTTAGCTTATTAATATCGTCTCATCGTGGGGACTGTCGTCCGTTCCGACCAGTCAGGCCGCTCACCCGCCATGATGGCACGCTGCTGCGTTGGCGTAACAGACTGAGATATCTCTGGCATCGTTTTATACTCAGGTCTTTGAGGAGGGTGGATAGTAACGTCAGAAGTACAGCCGGACAGCAGGAAAATGGCGAGTATTGATGAACTTAGCTTGAACACTTTAAACCCTTCCATTGGGAAAAATTAACTGAAATGATGGAGCGCCGGGTAACTCCCGGTGATGTATCTCTTGCTATCGAAGTTGCTCGCATACCTACGTATGCTGTCGAATGTCGCCCTTCAAGTAGAAGCAATACACCATAGTTATAAATCAAAACCACTTATCAGAACAATCAATATGTACTGCCTCCGCACATCAAACAAGAAGCGTTGCCCGGCGTATTACGCACATGACGTATTGCCAAAAATGTTGCAGGAACTCTATGAATATTTTCAGTATTGCGGCCAACATTTTGAGAAGCATCGCCCTTAAGGGCGATGAGTAATCACGTTAATATCCTGTTTTTTCCCTGTCTTTTGGCTTCATAGAGCAGGGCATCTGCTTTTCTGACGGCAGCATGAACGCCCAGCAAGTCGCATGAGGTTAATCCAGCACTAAAAGTCACGCGTTCAGGCCCACGTCCATGAGGCCACTTTTGCGATTCTGTCGCCACGCGCAATTTTTCAAGTGCATCCAACGCACGGTCAGTTGAGATTTCAAGGAACACTATCGCTATCTCCTCCCCGCCATAGCGGAATATCCGGATATCTCCCTGATTAAGGTACTCTCCCGCGAGCGACGAAAGTCTTCGCAGCACATCGTCGCCCATCAGATGGCCCCATTCATCGTTGATAGACTTGAAGTTATCAATATCCAGCAGCGCGATGCAGCAGGCGCGCTTATTTTCCTGAATATCCTGTAAAAGATGGTCGAATGCCCGTCGGTTAAGCAGGCCGGTGAGACCATCATGCATCGCTTGACTATGTAACTTCATGCGACGCTGATGAACGTTTTCCATGGCTGAGGGAAGATCAATATTGTTGCCAGCCGACTTTTTGCGCAAGATTGCGCCGGTCAGTACGTTTTCAATGCGCCCTGCTACGAAGTGCATCCCTCCCCAGCAGATGAAGAGCATCATCAGCCCGAAACAGGCAGAATATATGACCGTCATGCTCTCGCCTCTGACCCGTGAGTAGAACTCGTGCTTAGGAAATTCGTAGGCCAGATACCACTTTGGGTGTTCCAGTTGGTAATAATAGATCCAGGCATTGGTAGTCTCGAAATAGCCCTGGCTTCTGCCGCTTTTTTTAAACACGCTTTTATCGACTATATCGGGTCCCATAATAATTTCCCCGCTGTCGTTAACCAGCCGCAATCTGCCGGGAGCTGGCCCCCGGAAGCGCTCCAGCTTTTTCATGAGGGCTGGCGTTTTAATCGCGATTGCCGCTACGCCCGACTGAAGCCCGCGTTGATCGAAGATAGCTGAGGAGACGGAAAACCATTCCTGGCGCGTAAAACTATCACTGTAGGGAGGTACAAATTTGGCCTGCGAGTCAAAGCTGGCGGAAGCGATAAACCAGGGACGCGTACGGGGATCGAAATCCCTGGAGGCCGTCTTCTTATCCAGCTCAGGAAAGCGAACAAAACGACCGGTCATATCGCTGATAATCAGGGCGCTGGCCTGAGGCATAAGGTTCAGTGCCTGGCTAAATTTAGTCTTATCAGGGGAGGTAATAATAGATTCAATGTCATTATATTTACCCATAGCGCGCGTCAGAGACTTTATCTGATGTTCATATTCCTCAAACCGTTGCTGGATGAAATTGTGCATGTTTTCAGTGTATTCCCGGCTCAGGCGATGATAGGACTCGGCGATGATGTGTCGCTGGCCCACGTAATAGAGACTAAACAGTATCACCGCACTCAGCGTCAGACCTCCAAAAGTCAGGTTCAGGTAACGGGTGATATTGAGCGTTTTCATTACCTGACATCTCCTGTCTGAGGGTTGTCCACAATCTTATTTTTCCCGCAGCGCTTCGCCCTGTAGAGGTATGTGTCTGCACCTGCAATCAACTCCTGGACGCTCTCATCGATGCGGGTTTTCATTCCGGCGCTAAATGAAACGTGTTTCATTCCTTCACGCCATTTGCGCGTGCTGAACGCCAGGCGGACAGCATCCAGCATATCCTTTGCCTGTTCGGGTGAGATATGGGTGTAGATAACGGCAAACTCCTCTCCGCCGTAGCGATAAAGCCTTGCAACCGCTTCATCAAGCCCAGCGCGGGCGGCGGACGCAAATGCTTTCAGAACTTCATCCCCGGTCTGATGTCCGAAAGTATCATTAATCGTCTTAAAGTTATCGAGGTCGATTAAGGCCAGAGTCAGCCTGTCGGTGTTCTGCCCGATAAGCCTATCAATATCGTCATTGAAGGCCTGGCGGTTTAACAGTCCGGTAAGGCTGTCTGTTCGGCTCTGCTGCTCAATATCGCGAAGGGTAACCTGGTTTTTAACCAGCTCCGTTTCCAACAGCTTGTCAACATCCATGGGGTGGGCCGTGTCGCTGTTGAGCGTGCTTGCAAGCTTGAGGTAAAAAAGATGCAGATTTTGCAGGGACCGCCACCATGCCACAAGCAGCAAACCAATCGCTGTCAGCAATGTGACTGCGGGCATGATACTTTCCTCAAGCAGGATTTGATTCATTATCGAATGGTCGGCAACCATCAGAACAGTCCATTCGGGGTATAGCATTCTGCTGTAATAAATCCTGCGGCCATTCTCCGGGTCTCTGATAATACCCTCTGTGCCATAGAGACGGGAGAGCTGCGCCTTCGTCAGGGGTTGCCATTTTTTTTCGTTACCCAGGATCCGTTGCCCTTCTTCGTTAATGAGAAATACCTGAGCAGAAAGGGTCAACTTCATTTTCTTTAGCGTATTGGTCACCCTTTCAGCATTAATGTCTACCCCTGCAACATTGTAGTCCCCCCCCCCTATTAAGTATGCGTCTGGATAGCGAAAACACTTCTTTGTTGGTAAAGAGGTCATAATAACCACTCGAAAATTTGGTTTGCCGTGAATTTGAAGCATGCTGGATAAACCACGGACGTTCTGACGGTTTAAAACTGGGTATTTTCTCATGCTGAAAATAGGGGGCAAGGAATAAACGATCTTTGGTATCCGCTATGTAGAGGGAGTCAGCAATGGAGATGAGCGCCAGCGCAATCATCAAAGATCGCCTAAGCTGGGGGATATGACTGTAAATATTGTCAATGTTTTTTGCATTTTCCAGAGCATGACCTAACTCATTGAGTTGCGTGCCAACTTCGTCAAACGCCAGCTCAAAGTCGACACGGGCATTATTTACCGCGTCAAGGCTTAGACGGTCGTAAACATTTACCTGCTCCTGCCACTGAAGACAGCTTGCAATTGCAATCACTAAAACTGTCACCCCAATCAGACACAGGAAAAATATATTCACGGGCTTCCGGAAATTAAGTTTCCCCCTGAGGAATGTTATCTTCATAAGCGTAAGTCCAAAAATAAAAAAATCACTTGAAATTCCAGGATTCGATTTGCAATCAGCCTTGCACGGGAGATCTCTTGCAGACATATAAGCCCGTTAATATTACATGAAAAGAACCATTGATCGCTAGCAGCGATCAATTTCTTTATATCTATCGCCAATACCGATTAATATCTTTCTATCGATCGTTGACAGCGATCAATTTTTTGACGTTGAGCGCCTTCGATTTGATTCTTTGGTACGAATTATTTTTACCTGCAAGCCATAACCTTGCTCCAGACCCTAATTAAATAACACGATTCGTTAAATAATGAGCTATGCCAACAAACTCATTTTCTCGTGTAAAAATATTTAATATTAGTTAAAGAAATTTAATGAATTGTTATTTAGACTTATTTTTTTACTGGCATGCCTTTAATAGTAGATAGTTTTCCCATTACATTTTCTGTGTACCGTCTGGCTACTGCTTTTCCATGACTATCCCTTCTATGGCATACAGGCACAGGATGTTTTCCGGTCATAGGGCCAAAACCTTAACCCGCTCAAAATAGAGGGGCTCGATACCAGAACGGAAACCGTCATTTTTTATCTCTCATCCGGGCGCTGCCAACCAGTCAGGCAAATATGTCTTTGTTAAGCGGGAGGAACAGCCTGTCGGAACGATGTCTAACCCGGCAATGCCGAACACAGCGCGACGGTACCGTGCGCCCTCAACGGTCAATAAACAAATGGCTGTTTTCTCAGAAATGCAGAAGCTTACTCATTGAAGTCAGTTTATATTACACGCTCCTTATGAGGGCGTACCCAGGCTCTGGCTAACTGAGACAGACCCGGACCCGCGTCGACTGCATGAGTACCAGGCGCTAATTGCAGCCCTTCCCCGCAATCGGATGCCAACAGCAGTACCCCAGTACGCTCCCAAAAGGTCTGTACCTCTGAAAAAAGTCATTTAATGTCATTACGCTGGTTCCAACATCAATAATCAGCGTTAAACTATTCATACCAATTATTTAGGGAGAAGAGATGATGCGCGTATTGGTTGTTGAGGATAATGCATTGCTGCGCCATCACCTGAAGGTTCAGCTTCAGGAGATGGGACATCAGGTGGACGATGCCGAAGATGCAAAAGAAGCCGATTATTATCTCAATGAACACATGCCGGATATTGCCATCGTCGATTTAGGGCTGCCGGATGAGGACGGTCTGTCGCTGATCCGCCGCTGGCGCAGCCACGATGTTTCGCTGCCGGTGCTGGTACTAACCGCCCGCGAAGGCTGGCAGGACAAAGTGGAAGTGCTTAGCGCGGGTGCGGACGACTACGTGACCAAGCCTTTCCATATTGAAGAAGTCGCCGCGCGCATGCAGGCGCTGCTGCGCCGCAACAGCGGCCTGGCGTCGCAGGTTATTTCCATTCCGCCGTTTCAGGTCGATCTCTCTCGCCGTGAGTTTTCCATCAATGATGAAGTGATTAAGCTCACCGCGTTTGAATACACCATTATGGAAACGCTGATCCGCAACAACGGCAAAGTGGTGAGCAAAGATTCCCTCATGCTCCAGCTTTATCCTGACGCCGAGCTGCGCGAAAGCCATACCATTGACGTGCTGATGGGGCGTTTGCGCAAGAAAATTCAGGCACAGTATCCTGATGATGTGATCACCACGGTGCGCGGCCAGGGCTACCTGTTCGAACTGCGCTAAATGAAAAAGATTTTGCGCCTCATCCTGCCCCTTTCGCTGCGGGTCCGCTTTTTACTGGCCACCGCCGCCGTGGTGCTGGTGCTGTCCCTCTCCTACGGCATGGTGGCGCTGGTGGGGTACAGCGTCAGCTTCGATAAAACCACCTTCCGCCTGCTGCGCGGCGAAAGTAACCTGTTCTATACCCTGGCAAAATGGGAAAACAATCGGATCAGCGTCGAGATGCCGGAGAACCTCAACCAGCAAAGCCCCACGCTGGCGCTGATCTATAACGAGAAGGGTAAGCTGCTGTGGGCGCAGCGCGACGTCCCCTGGCTGACGAAACGCATTCGCCCTGAATGGCTCCGAACCAACGGTTTCCACGAGATTGAAGCCGATCTTAACGCCACCAGCTCGCTTATCCGCGACGATCGCTCTTTGCAGCAGAAGCTGAACGAGATCCGCGCCGATGACGACGAAACGGAGATGACGCACTCCGTCGCCATTAACCTTTATCCCGCCACGACGGATATGCCGCAGCTGACCATTGTGGTGGTCGACACCATACCGGTTGAGCTTAAACGCTCCTATATGGTCTGGAGCTGGTTCATCTATGTTCTGGCTGCCAACCTGCTGCTGGTGATCCCGCTGCTGTGGATTGCCGCCTGGTGGAGCCTGCGCCCAATTGAGTCGCTGGCGAAAGAGGTACGCGAACTGGAGGAACACCATCGTGAAAACCTTAACCCGCAGACAACCCGCGAGCTGACCAGCCTGGTGCAGAACCTCAACCGCCTGCTGAGCAGCGAGCGGGAGCGCAATGATAAGTATCGCACCACGCTGACCGATCTGACGCACAGCCTCAAAACGCCGCTCGCGGTGATGCAAAGCACCCTGCGCTCGATGCGTAGCGCAAAGCTGAGCGTCGACGACGCCGAGCCGGTGATGCTGGAGCAGATCAGCCGCATCTCCCAGCAGATTGGCTACTATCTCCATCGCGCCAGCATGCGCTCCGGCAGCGCGATATTGAGCCGCGAGCTGCACCCCGTGGCTCCGATTCTCGATAACCTCACCTCCGCGCTGAATAAGGTCTATCAGCGTAAAGGGGTCAATATTAGCCTCGATATCTCGCCGGAAATCAGCTTCGTTGGCGAGAAAAATGACTTTATGGAAGTTATGGGCAACCTGCTTGATAACGCCTGCAAATATTGCCTTGAGTTTGTTGAGGTCTCTGCCCGCCTGACGGATGACGAGCTGCATATCATCGTCGAGGACGATGGCCCCGGTATTCCGCACAACAAGCGCGATCTGGTCTTCGATCGGGGCCAGCGCGTAGATACGCTGCGCCCCGGTCAGGGCGTGGGATTGTCCGTTGCGCGAGAGATTGTCGATCAATACGACGGAAGAATTGAAACCGGCGAAAGCCTGCTGGGCGGTGCAAAAATGGAGGTTGTGTTTGGCCTTCAGCACCCCACATCGCACGATAGTTAGCCCGTCGTGCGAAAAATGCGAGGTTCTCGCCCCCGGTGGCCTGCGCTTCCGTTATAATCCGACTCAGTAAGAGCCTGCGGAATAATAACTATGGATTATCACTTAACGCTTAACTGGCCCGATTTTATCGAACGTTACTGGCAAAAACGCCCGGTCGTTCTGAAACGCGGGTTCAGCAATTTTGTCGATCCCCTCTCCCCTGACGAACTCGCCGGCCTGGCGATGGAAAGCGAGGTAGACAGCCGCCTGGTCAGCCATCAGGACGGAAAATGGCAGGTCAGCCACGGTCCGTTTGAAAGCTACGATCATCTCGGTGAGAACAACTGGTCGCTGCTGGTACAGGCCGTTAACCACTGGCACGAGCCGACCGCAGCCCTGATGCGTCCGTTCCGCGCCCTGCCCGACTGGCGAATGGACGATCTAATGATCTCCTTCTCCGTGCCCGGCGGTGGCGTCGGCCCGCATCTGGACCAGTACGACGTCTTTATCATTCAGGGCACGGGCCGCCGCCGCTGGCGCGTTGGTGAGAAAGTGCCGATGAAGCAGCATTGTCCGCATCCAGACCTTCTTCAGGTCGATCCGTTTGAAGGGATTATCGATGAAGAGCTGGAGCCGGGCGATATCCTCTACATTCCGCCAGGATTCCCGCACGAAGGGTATTCGCTGGAAAACTCGCTGAACTACTCGGTCGGCTTCCGCGCGCCAAGCGGTCGCGAAATGATCAGCGGCTTTGCGGACTACGTTCTTCAGCGCGAGCTGGGCAGCTATCGCTACAGCGATCCGGACGTGCCCGCGCGTGAGCACCCGGCGGATATCCTGCCGCAGGAGCTGGATAAGCTGCGCGGTATGATGCTGGATTTAATTAACGAGCCGGAACAGTTTAAGCAGTGGTTTGGTGAGTTTATCAGCCAGTCACGTCACGAGCTGGACGTCGCGCCGCCAGAGCCGCCGTATCAGGCTGACGAGATTTACGATGCGCTTCAGCAGGGCGACAAGCTTGTGCGACTGGGCGGCCTGCGCGTGCTGCGTATTGGCGAAGAGGTATTCGTTAACGGCGAGAAGCTGGATTCCCCGCACCGTCCCGCGCTGGAGGCTATCGCCAGCCATATGGTCTTAAGCGCAGAGACCTTCGGCGACGCGCTGGAAGATCCTTCATTCCTCGCCATGCTTGCCGCGCTGGTTAACAGCGGGTACTGGTTCTTTGAGGACTAAGTCGCTTTGACGCCCGGAGGCGCTTCGCTTACCGGGCCTACAAACCCATGATAGTAGGCCGGGCAAGGCGCAGCCGCCACCCGGCTTTTTAACAGCTACCGCTTCGCCGTCAGCTCCGCAATGCGCACAATCACCTTCACCGCTTTTTCCATCCCCTCGAGGGTGACGAACTCGTGCTTGCCGTGGTAGTTATATCCGCCGGTAAACAGGTTAGGGCACGGCAGCCCCATGAATGACAGCTGGGAACCGTCAGTGCCGCCGCGGATAGGCTTAAGCTCGGGCTCAATATCGCAGTCACGCATCGCCTGCTGGGCGATATCGAGAATATGCGGATGCTCCATCACCTTCTCGCGCATGTTGTAGTAGCTGTCTTCGATGATCAGCTCAATGTAGCAGTCCGGGTGCAGCCCCTTGCCGACCTTCTTCGCAATCTCCATCATCTTGCGCTTGCGCGCTTCGAAGGCCTTGCGGTCAAAGTCGCGGACGATGTAGTGCATCTGCGCGCTGTCTACGGTGCCCTTAATGCTGGTCAGATGGTAGAAGCCCTCATAGCCTTCCGTCTGCTCGGGGCTCTCTTCGGCAGGGACCTCGGCGTGGATGCGTGCGGCCAGCGACAGCGCGTTCACCATCACGCCTTTTGCAGAGCCCGGATGAACGTTATTGCCGACGATTTTGATCGTAATTGAGGCCGCGTTGAAGTTTTCAAACTCCAGTTCGCCCACCCCGCCGCCGTCAACGGTATAGGCCCACTTCGCGTTGAAGGCTTCCACGTCAAAGTGTTTCGCCCCTTTCCCCACCTCTTCGTCCGGCGTAAACGCCACGCGAATATCACCGTGGGGAATGTTTTTGCCTTTCAGCACCGCCAGCGCGGTCATGATTTCCGCGATACCGGCTTTGTCATCGGCGCCCAGCAGCGTTTTGCCATCGGTGGTAATCAACGTCTGGCCGAGCAGCTGATGCAGCACCGGGAACATCACCGGCGACAGCACCTCATCGCCAATGCCCAGCGCAATGTCACCGCCGCGGTAGTTTTCAACGATCTGCGGATTAACATGTTTACCGCTAAAATCAGGTGAGGTATCAACATGGGAGATAAAGCCAATCGCCGGAATATCGCCCTCAACGTTAGCCGGTAGCGTGCCCATCACAGTCCCTTTCTCGCTGAGCGTGACGTTGACCAGCCCCATGGCATCAAGCTGCTCTTTAAGAAGATTCAATAATTTCCACTGGCCTTCGGTGCTCGGCACCTGGCGGACACCCGGCTTAGATTGGGTATCCAGCGAAACGTACTGTAAAAAACGTTCAAGTAATTTATCCATGCAGCCACCCTCACTTTTTGTGACAACATTATCATTAAGCATGAAACCGCAAATATTGCGTCAGGTCACTTTTATCCCGCAAACGAGAATATTTTCCGTTTATGTCGTTATTCGTTAATAAATGTAGCTTATGAATCAGTCACAAGGATTGGCGAGAGTGGGGGTTTGCCGTAGAATGTCCGCCCTCTTTAAGAGTCACCAAGGTGGTTACACACAAACCCCGCTTCGGCCTGCGGCCTGAAGCGTCTATATGGGACAGTGCAAAAATTGAATACACAACCCCGTTCCCTTTCACCGCTGGTGCAGCTGGAACGAATCCGTAAAATTTACGATGGCAAAGAGGTGATTTCCGACCTCAGCCTGACCATCAACGACGGTGAGTTTCTCACGCTGCTTGGCCCTTCCGGCTGCGGCAAAACAACCGTTCTGCGCCTGATCGCCGGCCTTGAAAGCGTCGATCGCGGACACATCCATCTTGAGAACCAGGAGATAACCCAGGTTCCCGCCGAAGCGCGTCACGTGAATACCGTTTTCCAGAGCTATGCCCTGTTCCCGCACATGACCGTGTTTGAGAACGTGGCGTTTGGCCTGCGCATGCAAAAAACGCCCGCGAGCGAGATCGCCCCGCGCGTGACCGATGCGCTGCGGATGGTTCAGCTTGAAGAGTTTGCCCAGCGTAAGCCGCACCAGCTTTCCGGCGGCCAGCAGCAGCGCGTCGCGATTGCGCGCGCCGTGGTGAACAAGCCTCGCCTGCTCCTGCTGGACGAGTCCCTTTCCGCGCTGGATTATAAGCTGCGCAAGCAGATGCAAAACGAGCTGAAGGCGCTACAGCGCAAGCTTGGCATTACCTTTGTCTTCGTGACCCACGACCAGGAAGAAGCGCTGACCATGTCCGACAGGATCGTCGTGATGCGCGACGGCAAAATCGAGCAGGACGGTACGCCGCGCGAAATCTACGAAGAGCCGAAGAACCTGTTCGTCGCCAGCTTCATTGGCGAGATCAATATCTTCAGCGCAACGGTGATCGAGCGCCTGGACGCGCAGCGGGTGCGCGCCAGCGTTGAGGGCCGCGAGTGTAATATTTACGTCAATTTTGCCGTCGAACCGGGACAACGCCTCAACGTGCTGCTGCGCCCGGAAGATTTACGCGTCGATGAAATTCACGACCAGAGCGAAGCGGAAGGCTTAATTGGCTACATACGCGAGCGTAACTATAAGGGCATGACCCTGGAATCCGTGGTTGAGCTGGAAAACGGCAAGATGGTGATGGTCAGCGAGTTCTTTAACGAGGACGACCCGGACTTTGACCACTCGCTCGACCAGAAAATGGTGATTAACTGGGTAGAAAGCTGGGAGGTTGTGCTGGCTGATGAAGAACACAAGTAAATTCCAGAATGTGGTGATTGCCACGATCGTCGGTTGGCTTGTGCTGTTCGTCTTTTTACCCAACCTGATGATCGTTGCCACCAGCTTCCTGACCCGCGATGACGTCAGCTTCGTCAAGCTCGTCTTTACGCTGGATAACTACGCGCGGCTGCTCGATCCGCTCTACTTCGACGTGCTGCTGCACTCGCTGAATATGGCGCTGATAGCCACCCTCGCCTGTCTGGTTCTGGGCTATCCCTTCGCCTGGTTCCTCGCGCGCCTGCCGCACAAGGTGCGCCCGCTGCTGCTGTTCCTGCTGATCGTCCCGTTCTGGACCAACTCGCTGATCCGCATCTATGGGCTGAAGATTTTTCTCAGCACCAAGGGCTATCTCAACGAGTTCCTGCTGTGGCTGGGGGTGATTGATACGCCGATACGCATCATGTTTACCCCGAGCGCGGTTATCATTGGCCTGGTCTATATCCTGCTGCCGTTCATGGTGATGCCGCTCTACTCCAGCATCGAGAAGCTCGATAAACCGCTGCTGGAAGCGGCGAAAGATCTGGGTGCCAGCAGGCTACAAACTTTTATCCGCATCATCCTTCCGCTCACCATGCCGGGCATCGTCGCGGGCTGCCTGCTGGTGATGCTTCCCGCGATGGGGCTGTTCTACGTTTCGGACCTGATGGGCGGCGCGAAAAACCTGCTTATCGGTAACGTGATCAAAAGCCAGTTCCTCAACATCCGCGACTGGCCGTTTGGCTCCGCCACCAGCATTACGCTGACGGTGGTGATGGGGCTGATGCTGCTGGTCTACTGGCGCGCGTCGCGCCTGCTGAACAAGAAGGTGGAACTCGAATGATCGGTCGACTGCTTCGCGGCGGTTTTATGACCGCCATTTATGCCTATCTGTATATTCCGATTATCATTTTGATCGTGAATTCGTTTAACAGCTCGCGCTTCGGGATTAGCTGGCAGGGGTTTACCACCAAATGGTATAGCCTGCTGATGAACAACGACAGCCTGCTGCAGGCGGCCCTGCACTCGCTCACAATGGCGATCGTCTCGGCCACCTTCGCCACGCTGATTGGTTCCCTCACCGCCGTAGCGCTTTATCGCTACCGCTTTCGCGGCAAGCCGTTCGTCAGCGGCATGCTGTTTGTGGTGATGATGTCACCGGACATCGTGATGGCCATTTCGCTGCTGGTACTGTTTATGCTGCTGGGCGTGCAGCTGGGCTTCTGGTCGCTGCTGTTCTCGCACATCACCTTCTGCCTGCCGTTTGTGGTTGTCACCGTTTACGCCCGCCTGAAGGGCTTTGACGTGCGCATGCTGGAGGCCGCGAAAGATCTCGGTGCCAGCGAGATGACCATTCTGCGCAAAATCATCCTGCCGCTGGCGATGCCCGCCGTGGCGGCGGGATGGCTGTTAAGCTTTACCCTGTCGATGGACGACGTGGTGGTGTCCTCCTTCGTGACCGGGCCGAGCTATGAAATTCTGCCGTTGAAGATTTACTCCATGGTAAAAGTCGGGGTCTCACCCGAAGTGAATGCGCTGGCCACCATTCTGCTGATGTTATCGCTGGTTCTGGTGGTTGCCAGCCAGATTATTGCGCGTGATAAAACAAAATCTCAGGGGACAATGAAATGAAAAAAATACTTGCCGCCGCGGCGCTGGCGCTCGGCATGGGTGCGGCGCACGCTGACGACGGTAAAACGCTCTATTTCTACAACTGGACCGAGTACGTTCCGCCGGGCCTGCTGGAGCAGTTCACCAGGGAGACGGGGATCAAGGTCATCTATTCGACGTACGAGTCGAATGAAACTATGTACGCCAAGCTCAAAACCTACAAAGACGGTGCGTACGATCTGGTGGTGCCATCGACCTACTTCGTCGACAAGATGCGCAAAGAGGGCATGATCCAGAAGATCGACAAAACGAAGCTAACGAATTTTTCAAACCTCGATCCGGAGATGCTCAACAAGCCGTTTGACCCGAGCAATGACTACTCCATTCCGTACATCTGGGGCGCAACGGCGATCGGCGTCAACAGCGACGCCATCGATCCGAAGAGCGTGACCAGCTGGGCCGACCTGTGGAAGCCGGAGTATAAAAGCAGCCTGCTGCTGACCGACGACGCGCGCGAAGTGTTCCAGGTTGCGCTGCGCAAGCTTGGGCTTTCCGGCAACACGACCGACCCGAAAGAGATTGAAGCCGCCTACAACGAGCTGAAAAAGCTGATGCCGAACGTGGCGGCGTTTAACTCGGATAACCCGGCGAATCCGTATATGGAAGGCGAGGTAAACCTGGGCATGGTGTGGAACGGTTCCGCGTTCGTGGCGCGCGAAGCGGGAACGCCGCTCGAGATCGTCTGGCCGAAGGAAGGCGGGATTTTCTGGATGGACAGCCTTGCGATCCCGTCTAACGCCAAAAACGTCGACGGCGCGCTGAAGCTGATCAACTTCCTTCTGCGCCCGGACGTGGCGAAACAGGTCGCGGAAACGATCGGTTACCCTACGCCAAACCTGGCGGCGCGTAAGCTGCTCAGTCCGGAAGTGGCCAACGACAAGTCGCTGTATCCGGATGCGGAAACCGTCAGCAAAGGTGAATGGCAGAACGACGTGGGCGATGCAAGCCGCCTGTATGAAGAGTATTACCAGAAGCTAAAAGCGGGTCGTTAATGTAGCGCCTGTCTTCCCCTCACCCCGGCCCTCTCCCCATAGGGGCGAGGGGGAAAAGACCGATCCGTGCCCTTTCTGGAGTGGAGGGGAAAAGACGGCTCCATGCTATCCCCTCTCCCCTATGGGGAGAGGGTTAGGGTGAGGGGTGAGAGATAACCCTTAAAGCCCTTTCAGCAGCCGATCCACAAATTCCGGCACCACTTCGCTCGCCAGCCCATAGTGCTTCTCTTCAAACTCGCTTCCCACCTGGCTTGGCTCGAGATTGAGCTCCACCGTATGGGCGCCCTGCAGCTTCGCTTCGTGAACAAATCCCGCAGCCGGGTAAACGTGCCCGGAAGTGCCAATCGCAATAAAGACGTCCACCATGGCCAGCGCGCTGTAAATCTCATCCATCCCCAGCGGCATTTCACCAAACCAAACCACGTGCGGGCGCAGCCGCGCCGGGAACTGGCAGCAGTGGCATTTATCTTCCGGCAGCACGTCGTCTTTCCAGTCAAGCACCTGACCGCTCCAGTCGCAGCGAACCTTCAGCAGCTCGCCGTGCATGTGGATGATGTTTTTATTGCCCGCTCTTTCGTGCAGGTTATCGATATTCTGCGTTACCAGCATAAAACGATCGCCTAACGCCTCTTCGAGCTTAGCCAGCGCAAGATGCGCCGCGTTCGGCGCAATCTCCGGCTGCTGGAGCTGGCGTCGGCGCGCGTTATAAAACGCCTGCACCAGCTCCGGGTCGCGGGCGAAGCCTTCCGGCGTCGCCACATCTTCTACGCGGTGCTCTTCCCACAGGCCGTCGGCCGCCCTAAAGGTACGAATACCGGACTCGGCGGAGATCCCCGCCCCGGTCAATACCACCACTCTGGGTTTATCCATCGCTTCTGGCATCATCCTGTCTCTGAAAAATATCCGCTGGCGCAGGCGTTCGCGCAGGCGGCGTTTGTTTTTGCGAAAACGGCTGAGTCGACCCTGGCGACGCGACAGCATAGCAACCTCGTTAACTTAATCGGTAAGATGAAGGAATGCGGCTCCGCGCATGCCTCCTGCGTCCCCGTGACGCGCGCGTTCAATGCGCGGCACGCGGGCGACCGGCAATAAATGTCGCGGCAGGCGCCCCGACAGCTGTTCCGTAATCGCACTAAAGTTTGACAGCCCGCCCCCGATCACCAGCAGGCCCGGGTCGACAATCGTCAGGATATTACCCAGGCATACCGCCAGCAGATCGAGATAGCGTTCGACATGCTCGCGCGCCTGCGCATCCCCTTGCTCCCACAGGGTAATGATCTGCGGGGCCTCAAGTTTCTGATGATAGAAGTGTTCGTAAAGCCATGCAAACCCGCGTCCGGAGAGGTAATTCTCTATACAGCCGTGCTGGCCACAGCCGCAGCGCGTCAGCGGAAAATCACGCCCTACCACCTCCAGCGCGTCAACGGGCAGGCGAATATGGCCAAATTCGCCCGTGATGTAGCTTCGCCCGGTAATCGGTTTGCCGTTAATGACGATCCCGCCGCCCACTCCGGTGCCGAGGATCAGCCCCATCACCAGCGGATAGGCGCGAAATTCATCGTCCCACGCTTCCGAGAGGGCAAAACAGTTGGCATCGTTATCTAAACGCACGTCGCGTTCAAGGAGAGCAGAGAGGTCGGCGCGCAACAGTTTACCGCTGGCCGCGGGAACGTTGGCGGCGTACAGCGTGCCGTCATCGGTTTCGGGCATGCCCGGGATGCCGATGCCGACGCTGCCCTTCACGCCAAAGCGTTGATCCGCCTGGGCCACCAGCGCGGCGATGGCGGTTAAGAATTCATCGTAGCTTTCGCGAGGCGTGGGAACGCGCGTTTCCCACTGTAGCTTAAGGTCTTTATCGAACACGCCGAGCGCAATCTTGGTGCCGCCAATATCAAATCCGTAATACATGATGCATTCCTCTGTTTGATTCAGCGGCCAAAAGACCGCTAAACCATGACGAAATTACTGGCCACTTAATACCCTCGCCGGGTCGATTCGGCTTGCGCGACGCGCCGGGTACCAGCTTGCCAGCAGACTTAGCAAAAGTGCTGTTACCAGCACGTAAATGACGTCCAGCCAGTGCAGCTCGGACGGCAGAAAATCGATAAAATAGATATCACCCGACAGGAACTGGTGACCGATCAGCTTCTCGATGCCGTTGATGATTGGCGTCAGCTGGAGCGAAACCACCACCCCGATGACCACGCCGCAGAGGCTGCCGAACAGCCCTGCCAGCAGGCCGTACCAGACGAAGATGGCGCGAATGAGGCCATCTTTGGCCCCCAGGGTGCGCAGCACGGCGATGTCGCCGCTCTTGTCCTTCACCGCCATCACCAGCGTTGAAACGATGTTGAAACAGGCCACGCCGATCACCAGCACCATCGCCAAATACATAATGGCGCGGATCATCTGGATATCGCGGTACATATAGCCGTAAGTGCCGATCCAGCTTTTGATGTAGACATAGCTATTGGTCACGCTGCCCGCATCGCGCACCAGCTTGTTGGCGTTAAAGACGTCGTTCACCTTAATGGCAATGCCCGTCACGCTCTCGCCCATGTCCAGATACTGCCGCGCGTCTTCCATCGGCACCATCGCAAAGCTGTGGTCAAGCTGCCCGCTTAACTGAAGAATGCCGGTGACGTGCAGGCGCACGCGCTTGGGCTGCTGCAGCTTGTGGTCGGCGCTGGCGTTCGGGATCATGATCGAAACCCAGTCGCCCTGCTTCACCTTCAGCGCATCGGCCACGCCTTTGCCCATGATGATCTGCTGCTCGCCGGCCTTAAAGTTTGCCCACGCGCCGTTCTGCACGTACTGCGGCAGCGCGCTCAGGCGTGCTTCCTGTGCCGGATTCACCCCTTTCACCTGAATGGCGCGCAGGTTAACGCCGCTTTCCACCAGCCCGGTAAAGTTAATGTACGGCGCCGCCGCCGCGACGCCCGGGACTTTCTCCACCTTGGCGAGCGCATCGCGCCAGCTGGTCCACGGCTGGTTAACCGGCTCGATCTCGCCGTGCGGGACCACGGCCAGAATGCGGTTGTTCAGCTCGCGCTCAAAGCCGTTCATGGCGCTAAGCCCAACGATCAGCACCGCCACGCCCAGCGCAATGCCGATCGTGGAGATGACGGAGATCAGCGATACCATGCCGCCGCGGCGGCGACCGCGGCTAAAGCGTAACCCAATGAGTAGCGATAACGGTGAAGCCATTACTCGGCCCCCATCAGGGTCAGCTCGGCGTTCAGATGACCGTCGCGCATCTCCAGCTGGCGCCCCATTCGTTTCGCCAGCTGCAGATCGTGGGTCACCACCAGGAACGCGGTGCCCTGAGACGCGTTTAGCTCGCCCAGCAGCTGGAAAATGCTGTCCGCGTTGCGGGCGTCCAGGTTTCCGGTCGGTTCATCCGCCAGCACCAGGCGCGGGTTGTTGACCAGCGCGCGCGCAATCGCCACGCGCTGGCGCTCGCCGCCGGACAGTTCGGAAGGGCGGTGGTTTCCACGGTGCCCCAGCCCAACCGCTTTCAGCATATCGCTGGCGCGGGCGTTAATTTCTGCCGGTTTCTTTTTGCCGATCAGCAGCGGCATTGCCACGTTTTCCAGCGCCGTAAAGTCCGGAAGCAGATGGTGGAACTGATAGATAAAGCCTAATTCGCGGTTGCGCAGCTCCGCTTTCGCGGTTGAAGACATTTTGCTTAGCGGCTTGCCGGAAAAAATCACGTCGCCTTCGGTCGGCGTATCCAGCCCGCCCAGCAGGTGCAGCAAGGTACTTTTGCCGGAACCGGAGCTGCCGACAATCGCCATCATCTCGCCTTCACCCACGCTAAAGCTTACGTTGTGCAGCACGTCGGTCTGCACGGCGCCTTCCTGATAGCGTTTGGACAGGTTGTCGCATTGCAGCAGGATCTTATTCATAGCGTAAAGCCTCAGCGGGTTGGGTGGCGGCAGCGCGCCAGGAAGGATAAAGCGTTGAAAGCAGCGCAATGGCCATCGCGGCCAGCGCAATACCGATAACCTGCAGCGGCTCAATGGCCACCGGCAGCGCCGCGCCGTCAAGCAATGCGCCGATAATCGGCATTAAATTGTTAAGCTGGCTGGCGAGAAGCGCCCCCAGCACGGCGCCGAGCAGCGCGCCGATAATCCCCGCGCTGGCCCCCTGCACCATAAAGACCGCCATGATCTGGCGCGGCGTCAGCCCCTGCGTTTGCAGTATCGCCACTTCGCCCTGCTTCTCCATCACCATCAGCCCCAGCGAGGTGATGATGTTGAACGCGGCCACGGCGACGATCAGGCTCAGCAGCAGCCCCATCATGTTCTTTTCCATGCGCACGGCCTGGAACAGCTCGCCCTTGCGGTCGCGCCAGTCCTGCCATTTTGTCCCTTCCGGCAATTTCTGCTGGCTGAGCGTGTCCACCTTCAGCGGCGCGTCGAGCCACAGGCGCCAGCCGGTAATGTTGCCCGCCGGGTAGCGCATCAGGCGCGAGGCGTCCTGAATGTTGACCAGCATCTGGTAGCCATCGACTTCGCTATTGGCCGCAAACGTGCCTACGACGTTGAACAAGCGCTGGCTTGGCAGGCGTCCCATCGGCGTAAACTGGCTCGCAGACGGCACCATCACGCGCAGCTGATCGCCGCGGTTGACGCCAAGCTGTCCGGCAAGCTGTTCGCCCAGAATGACGTTGTATTTGCCCGCTTCCAGGTCGGTTTGCTTCACGTTGACCAGGTACGGCGTCAGCGGGTCGTTTTGCGCCGGGTCGATGCCCAGCATCACGCCCACCGCCACGCTGCGGGCGCTTTGCAGCACCACGTCCCCGGTGGTTAGCGGCGCAACCCGCGTGACACCCTGTAACGTCGCCGCGCTTTTTTCCGGCAGCTGTTGCGGGTTAACGGAACCGTTGTTCGAAGAGAGCACGGCCTGCGGCATCAGCCCCAGAATGTTGTTTTGCAGCTCGCGTTCGAAGCCGTTCATGACGGAAAGCACCGTCACCAGCGCCATCACGCCAAGCGTAATGCCAATGGTAGAAAGCCAGGAGACAAAGCGACCGAAGCGGTCCGCGGCGCGCCCACGCATGTAGCGTAAGCCTATGAAAAGTGCGACAGGTTGGTACATGAAATCCGTCTGTTTGCTGGTAGCAGACCCACGAGTATATAAGCGAATCCGCGAAGCGTAAATGACTGAAACCGTAAGCTTCGGTAATCATTTTTCCAAAAAATTCAGATAAATCATAGTGCTAATTGCCTGACAAGCTCTCTGAGGCCTCCACCTTTTCCGAAAATCGTCCCGATACAGACTCTTACCGATTACTTCCCCTCCCCGTTCACCCAGGATAACCGCCTATTTATGGCAAAACAGGTATCGGTTCCCGATGAAACAAAAAGCATTATGGATTAACCAGATAAAAGGATTGTGCATCTGCTTGGTGGTGATTTACCACTCGGTCATCACCTTTTACCCGCATCTTGAAGGGCTACAGCATCCGTACTCGGGGCTGCTCGCCAAGTGCTGGGTCTATTTCAATCTTTACCTCGCGCCGTTTCGCATGCCGGTCTTTTTCTTTATCTCAGGATATTTAATCCGCCGCTACATTGACGAGGTGGACTGGCGCGGAAGCCTCGATAAACGCATCTGGAGCATCGTCTGGGTGCTGGCGCTGTGGGGCGTGCTGCAGTGGCAGGCGCTGACCCATCTCAACGCCTGGCTTGCGCCGGAGCGGGAGCTGGCCACCGCCTCCAACGCCGCCTACGCCGATTCGTTTGCCGGATTTATTCGCGGCATGATCGCCGCCAGCACCAGCCTTTGGTATCTGTACGCGCTGGTGGTCTACTTCACGCTGTGCAAAGCGTTGAGCCGCTGGAAGCTGCCGGTGCTCGCCCTGTTCGCACTGGCGAGCGTGGCGATTAACTTCATGCCGCTGCCGTGGTGGGGCATGAACAGCGTGGTGCGTAATATCATTTACTACAGCCTGGGCGCATGGTTCGGCGCGGAGCTGATGGCGTGGATGAAAGGGCTGGCGCTTCGCCGCGCGTGGCTGCCCGTTATCGCTTTCGGCGCGGCGTCCGTGGCGCTGTGGTTCGCGAACGTGCCGCTGCTGCTTTCGCTGCTGTCGATCCTGCTGATCATGAAAGTCTTCTACAGCGTTGAGCAGCGCTACGCCGTTCATCCCAACAACCTGCTGAACGTGGTGGGGTCAAACACCATTGCGATCTACACCACCCACCGCATCCTGATTGAGGCCTTTAGCCTGTTCCTGATTGGCGAAATGAACGCCGCGACCTGGCCGGTTTGGGCCGAACTCGCCCTGATTCTGTTCTATCCATTTGCCAGCCTGCTGATCTGTACGCTGGTCGGCCTCGGTGCCCGCAAGGCCTCTACCGCGCTCTTTGGCGACGTTTTCTTCTCCCCTCCGGCTCGCCTCGCCCCGGATCCGGCCGCACGCTAGCCCCCTCGTCGCCCCGCTTTCGGGGCGATTTTCCCCGTCGTGCGGTTACGGTTTGCTAATGTAAAACGATCGAGGATAATAAAGACATTGCGTATCAGTGATATGCCCCAATACTGTAGGTATATCCATAAGAGACTCTGATAAAGACATGCCTGAACACTATCGTTATTCCTTGCCCGTCAAAGCGGGCGATCAGCGCCAGCTCGGTGAACTTACGGGTGCCGCCTGCGCCACGCTGGTGGCTGAAATTGCGGAACGACACCCCGGCCCGGTCGTTCTGGTTGCCCCGGATATGCAAAACGCCCTGCGCCTGCATGACGAAATCCGCCAGTTCACCGACAGCCTGGTGTTCAGCCTCGCCGACTGGGAAACGCTGCCGTACGACAGCTTCTCGCCGCATCAGGAAATCATCTCCTCACGCCTGTCGACCCTGTACCAGCTGCCGACGATGCAGCGCGGCGTATTGATTGTGCCGGTCAACACGCTGATGCAGCGGGTTTGTCCGCACAGCTATCTGCACGGCCATGCGCTGGTAATGAAAAAGGGCCAGCGCCTGTCCCGCGACGCCCTGCGCGCGCAGCTCGACAGCGCCGGATATCGCCACGTCGATCAGGTGATGGAGCACGGCGAATACGCCACGCGCGGCGCGCTGCTGGATCTCTACCCAATGGGCAGCGACCAGCCTTACCGCCTGGACTTCTTCGATGACGAAATCGACAGCCTGCGCGTCTTCGACGCCGATACCCAGCGCACGCTCGATGAGGTCGACTCCATCAACCTGCTGCCCGCACACGAGTTTCCAACCGACAAAACCGCCATCGAGCTGTTCCGCAGCCAGTGGCGCGACAGGTTCGACGTCAAGCGCGACGCTGAGCATATCTACCAGCAGGTGAGCAAAGGCACGCTGCCTGCCGGAATCGAATACTGGCAACCCCTGTTCTTCAATGAGCCGCTGCCGCCGCTGTTCAGCTACTTCCCGGCGAACACGCTGATTGTGAATACCGGCGACATTGACGCCAGCGCCAGCCGCTTTGAGAGCGAGACGCGCGCGCGCTTTGAAAACCGCGGCGTCGACCCGATGCGCCCGCTTCTGCCGCCGGAAGCGCTCTGGCTGCGCACCGACGAACTTAATTCCGAGCTCAAGCGCTGGCCGCGCATGCAGCTCAAAACCGACGTTCTGGCGGACAAAGCGGCGAACACCAATCTGGGCTTCCAGACGCTGCCGGATCTCTCCGTGCAGGCACAGCAGAAATCACCGCTGGATAACCTGCGCAAATTTCTCGAGTCCTTCACCGGGCCGGTGGTGTTCTCGGTTGAGAGCGAAGGCCGCCGCGAGGCCCTTGGCGAGCTGCTGGGTCGGATTAAAGTTTTACCCAAACGCATCCATCGCCTGAGCGAAGCCAGCGGAAACGGGCGCTTCCTGATGATCGGCGCCGCCGAGCATGGCTTTATCGATACCCTGAACAACCTGGCGCTGATTTGCGAAAGCGACCTCCTCGGGGAGCGCGTGGCGCGCCGTCGTCAGGACAGCCGCCGCACCATCAACCCGGATACGCTGATCCGCAACCTGGCGGAGCTGCACCCCGGCCAGCCGATTGTTCACCTCGAACACGGCGTGGGGCGCTATCAGGGAATGACGACGCTGGAGGCCGGCGGCATTAAGGGCGAATACCTGATGCTGACCTATGCCAACGACGCAAAGCTGTACGTGCCGGTGTCGTCCCTGCACCTGATTAGCCGCTATGCGGGCGGCGCGGAGGACAATGCCCCGCTGCACAAGCTGGGCGGAGACGCCTGGGCGCGCGCGCGTCAGAAGGCGGCGGAAAAGGTCCGCGACGTGGCCGCCGAGCTGCTGGACATTTACGCCCAGCGCGCGGCCAAAGAGGGCTTCGCCTTTAAGCATGATAAGGAACAGTATCAGCTGTTCTGCGACAGCTTCCCGTTCGAAACCACGCCGGATCAGGCCCAAGCGATCAACGCCGTGCTGAGCGACATGTGCCAGCCGCTGGCGATGGACAGGCTGGTCTGCGGCGACGTGGGCTTCGGCAAAACCGAAGTGGCGATGCGCGCCGCCTTCCTTGCGGTCGAGAACAACAAGCAGGTGGCGGTGCTGGTGCCGACCACCCTGCTTGCCCAGCAGCACTTTGACAACTTCCGCGACCGCTTCGCCAACTGGCCGGTGCGCATTGAGATGCTGTCGCGTTTTCGCAGCGCCAAAGAGCAAACGCAAATTCTGGAGCTGGCGAGCGAAGGCAAGATCGACATTCTGATCGGCACCCACAAGCTGCTGCAAAGCGACGTGAAGTGGAAGGATTTAGGCCTGCTCATCGTCGATGAAGAACATCGCTTCGGGGTTCGCCACAAGGAGCGCATTAAGGCGATGCGCGCCGACGTCGACATTCTGACCCTGACCGCCACGCCGATCCCGCGCACGCTGAATATGGCGATGAGCGGCATGCGCGATCTGTCGATTATCGCCACCCCGCCCGCGCGCCGTCTGGCGGTGAAAACCTTCGTGCGGGAGTACGATAATCTGGTGGTTCGCGAGGCGATCCTCCGCGAGGTCCTGCGCGGCGGCCAGGTCTACTACCTCTACAACGACGTGGAAAATATCCAGAAAGCGGCGGACAGGCTGGCCGAGCTGGTGCCGGAAGCGCGCGTGGCTATCGGCCACGGGCAGATGCGCGAGCGCGAGCTTGAGCGGGTGATGAACGACTTCCACCACCAGCGCTTTAACGTGCTGGTGTGTACGACCATCATTGAGACCGGGATCGACATCCCCACCGCCAACACCATCATCATCGAGCGCGCGGACCACTTCGGCCTCGCGCAGCTTCACCAGCTGCGCGGACGCGTCGGGCGTTCGCACCATCAGGCCTACGCCTGGCTGCTCACGCCGCATCCGAAAGCGATGACCACCGACGCGCAAAAGCGTCTGGAAGCCATCGCCTCGCTGGAAGACCTGGGCGCAGGCTTTGCGCTGGCGACTCACGACCTGGAGATCCGCGGTGCCGGCGAGCTGCTGGGTGAAGACCAGAGCGGTTCAATGGAAACCATCGGCTTCTCGCTGTATATGGAGCTGCTGGAGAACGCGGTTGACGCGCTGAAGGAAGGCCGCGAGCCGTCGCTGGAGGATCTCACCAGCCAGCAGACCGAAGTCGAGCTGCGCATGCCTTCCCTGCTGCCGGATGATTTTATTCCAGACGTGAATACGCGCCTCTCCTTCTATAAGCGGATCGCCAGCGCGAAAAGCGAAGGCGAGCTGGAGGAGATCAAGGTGGAGCTGATCGACCGCTTTGGCCTGCTGCCCGATCCGGCGCGCAACCTGCTGGATATCGCCCGACTTCGCCAGCAGGCGCAGAAGCTGGGCATCCGCAAGCTGGAAGGCAACGAAAAAGGCGGCGTAATTGAGTTCGCCGAGAAAAACCACGTCAACCCGGCGTGGCTTATCGGCCTTCTGCAAAAGCAGCCGCAGCACTTCCGCCTTGATGGCCCGACGCGCCTGAAGTTTACGCAGGAGCTGGCTGAACGTAAAACCCGCATGGACTGGGTGCGCGACTTTATGCGCCAGCTGGAAGAGAACGCGATCGCTTAACCTCCCCTCCCCCCGCGAGCGCAGGCTGGCGGGGGAACTCTTTACAACTCTTTGCAATCCTCCTGGATTTCCCGACACACTCATTCGCCATAATTATCATTAACTCGTTATATAACAATAACCTTACTATATATATGGATTATGGTGATGATAACCTCTACGCGTTTTACCCGCTGGGTCACCTTATTTGCGCTAGCCGCCGCGGTTGCCGTTGCGCTTCCGGCACGCGCAAATACCTGGCCACTCCCGCCCGCTGGCAGCAGCGTCGTCGGGCAAAACCGCTTTCACGTGGTGGAAAATAACGGTGGCTCCCTTGAGGCGATCGCCAAAAAGTACAACGTCGGCTTTCTCGCCCTGCTGCAGGCCAACCCGGGCGTGGACCCTTACGTTCCGCGCGCGGGAAGCGTGCTGACCATTCCGCTTCAGACCATCTTGCCGGATGCGCCGCGCGAGGGGCTGGTGATTAACCTTGCGGAGCTGCGCCTCTACTACTATCCGCCGGGCAAGAATGAGGTCACCGTCTACCCTATCGGGATCGGTCAGCTTGGCGGCGATACGCTGACGCCAACAATGGTAACGACGGTATCGGACAAGCGGGCAAACCCGACGTGGACGCCAACCGCCAATATCCGCGCGCGCTATAAGGCTCAGGGAATAGATCTGCCTGCCGTGGTGCCTGCCGGTCCTGACAACCCGATGGGCCACCATGCGATCCGCCTGGCGGCCTACGGCGGCGTATATCTGCTGCACGGAACCAACGCGGACTTTGGCATCGGCATGCGCGTCAGCTCCGGCTGTATTCGGCTGCGCGATGACGATATTAAAACGCTCTACGAGGTGATTACGCCGGGCACGAAGGTCAACATCATCAATACGCCGATTAAGGTTTCAGAGGAGCCGGGCGGCGTGAGGCTGGTCGAGGTACACCAGCCTTTATCGAAGAATATTAATGACGATCCGCAGACGCTGCCGATTAACCTTAACGCCGCGATGGTGACCTTTAAAACGAATGCGAAAACGAATAGCGATGTGATGCAGCGCGTAATGGAGGCGCGCTCCGGGATGCCGGTTGACGTGACGCGGCATCACCTAACAAACGAACAGGCGATGTAAGACGCAACGAAAAACGCCCTGCAAATGCAGGGCGTTTTTTTATAGCAGTGGCATAAATGAGGGTTTAGCCAGGCTTATTTGTAGATGACGGCAGTCCCGTGGAGGGTGTTAGGACCGGTCACAGAGGTAATGCGGAAAGATTTTGCGCCCATAGCGTCAGCCTTTTGCGCCAGCTGATCTTCCAGCGAGCCCAGGTTAGTCCCGGCTGTTGCGGAGATGGTGCCCACTTTTTGCTGGTCAGCCGGAGAAGATTGCACTTCAACAGCCGCGAAGCTGGAGAAAGAGAGTGAGCTAAGGACGGCAGCGGCGATGAGGGTTTTTACGTTTTTCATGATTTTTGACCTTTATGCAGATGAATTTGATGTCGCAAGCTAATTACTTAACGATCGATAGGTAAATGATAGATGTGATCCAGGTCACACGTCAACTCATTTTTGTAATGACCGTTAAACTAAATTTAAACCCCTTAAAATTCATATTCATAGGACAAATATATTTTTAATAAATCTGCACTGGTCGTAGCCGGATATACTTTTTATAATGGTTGTTCAACAAATCAATTGAGGACCTACGGCCTATGACAACCGACGTTACGAGTTGCGCAAAAAAAAGCCGTGGCCGACCGAAAGTGTTCGACAGGGATGCGGCGCTCGATAAGGCCATGACGCTTTTCTGGCAGCATGGGTATGAAGCAACCTCGCTTTCCGATCTGGTGGAAGCCACCGGAGCCAAAGCGCCGACGCTGTATGCGGAATTTACGAATAAAGAGGGGCTGTTCAGGGCGGTACTGGACAGATACATCTCGCGCTTTGCGGCGAAGCATGAAGCGCAGCTTTTCTGCGAGGAGAAAACGGTAGAGGCGGCGCTGCAGGACTATTTCACCGCCGTCGCCACCTGTTTTACCAGCAAGGATACGCCCGCGGGCTGCTTTATGATCAACACCTCCGCTACGCTAGCCGCCTCGTCGAAAGAGATCGCGAATACCGTGAAATCCCGGCACGCCATGCAGGAAGAGACGCTGAGCACCTTCCTGACGCAGCGCCAGCAGCGGGGAGAGATCCCGTCGCACTGCCAGCCGCAGATGCTGGCGCAGTACCTGAACTGCATTTTGCAGGGAATGTCTATTAGCGCGCGCGAAGGGGCAAGCCTGGAAAAACTTCAGAGCATCACCACGACCACGATGCGCCTGTGGCCTGAGCTGCTCAAAGCCTGATCCCGTTTCTTGAGTCAAAAAAAAGCTCCTCAGCCTGAGCGCGTGAGGAGCTAAATTCAGATAACCACATTTTTAGGCTTTGTTGTTCAGCACCAGCTGACCGTTGCCATCAAGCGGGATTTGCGCGCCTGGGTCTTTATCCATGCGGATCTTACCCTGCTGATCGCCGATTTTGTAGGTCACATCGTAGCCCAGCATTTTTTCCGACCTGTCGTAAACGGTTTTGCAGCGCTGCTGGGTCGTGGTGTAGGTGTCATTATCCTGCATTGCGCCCTGCACCTGGTTACCGGCATAGCCGCCGCCCAGCGCACCGACCACCGTCGCCACGTCTTTACCGCGACCGCCGCCGAACTGATGCCCAATCACCCCGCCCGCTACGGCCCCCAGAACGGAACCGGCAATGCGGTTTTCATCCTGAACCGGGCGACGGTGCGTAACGGCAACGTTGCGGCACTCCTGGCGAGGCGTCTTAACGGTTTCTTTAATCGGGGTGGCGGAAACCACCTGCGCATACTGCGGGCCACGCTCAAAAACGTTGAGACTGGCAACGGCTGCCACACCTAACGCGGCCGCGACGCCAATCCCTATACCCGCCAACATTGATTTATTCACGGGAAGTCCTCCTTTGTTTCTATTGGTAACAATTCTGCTCTTTAGAAGAGGCGTCGCCAATAAGATAAAGGATCAAAAAACCAGGGATATAGCGCGTTTAAGAGAACTCTTAAGCACGTAATGGGGGATATGCAGCACGATCGGCTAAAACTCCCTCCGGGTTGACCGGAGGGAGAGAGCGATCAGTGGAGCTTGAGGCGAGGACGGATCACGCGGTTGATTCTGCCCACCAGCATCATCAGGCCGGTTTTAAAGTAGCCGTGCAGCGCAATTTGGTGCATACGGTACAGGGAGATATAGACGAAGCGCGCGATGCGTCCTTCCACCATCATCGAACCGCGCATCAGGTTACCCATCAGGCTTCCCACGGTGGAGAAGTTAGAGAGAGAAACCAGCGAGCCGTGGTCTTTATAAACATACGACTTCATCGGCTTGCCCTTCATTTGCGCCAGGATGTTGTGAAGCACCAGGCTTGCCATCTGGTGCGCCGCCTGGGCACGCGGCGGCACGAACCCGCCTTCCGGGCGCGCGCAGGATGCGCAGTCGCCAATGGCGTAGATATCCGGATCGCGCGTGGTTTGCAGCGTTGGCTCGGTGACGAGCTGGTTGATGCGGTTGGTCTCAAGCCCGCCGATATCCTTCATAAAGTCAGGCGCCTTGATGCCTGCCGCCCACACCATCAGGTCGGCCTGGATATACTCGCCCTCTTTAGTGTGCAGACCGCCTTCATCGGCGCTGGTCACCATGGTTTGGGTCAGCACGCGCACGCCCAGCTTGGTCAGCTCGCTGTGTGCCGCACCGGAAATACGCGGCGGCAGCGCAGGCAGGATACGTTCACCCGCCTCGACGAGGGTCACGTTCAGCGCGTCGTTGGTTAGGCCTTTGTAGCCGTAGCTGTGCAGCTGTTTAACCGCGTTGTGCAGCTCAGCAGACAGCTCAACGCCCGTAGCACCGCCGCCGACAATCGCGATGTTGACCTTGCCGTTGGCACCCATGTTATTAGTGTATTTCAGGAACAGGTTAAGCATTTCCTGATGGAAACGGCGCGCCTGGTGCGGGTTATCGAGGAAGATGCAGTGATCTTTCACGCCCGGCGTATTGAAGTCGTTTGAGGTACTGCCCAGCGCCATCACCAGCGTGTCGTACGCCAGCTTGCGCTCGGGCACCAGCAGCTCGCCCTTTTCGTCACGCAGCTCCGCGAGGGTAATGGTTTTATTTTCGCGGTTGATATCCATCACGGAACCCAGCTGGAACTGGAAGTGATGATTGCGCGCATGCGCCAGATAGCTCAGCGCGTCAACGCCCTCATCCAGCGAACCGGTTGCCACTTCGTGTAGCAACGGTTTCCACAGGTGGCTGTGGTTACGGTCGACCAGCGTAATTTTCGCTTTTTTACCGCGCCCCAGCTTTTTGCCAAGCTGAGTAGCCAGCTCCAGCCCGCCAGCACCACCGCCTACAATCACTATTTTTTTCAATGGCGTAGTCAACGTGACCCCCTCAAGATATTAACCAATTGTTAATTAAAAGTTATAAAAATAACCCTTAATTAACAACAGGTTACAGCACTGAAACCATTCAGGTGATTTGAGAATAACACGTCAGGCGCATTGGTCATACCAAAATTGATGTGCATCAAGTTTTGATGGCTTAAAAGTAGACAAGTCTGAGATAAAAGATAGCCCGGCACGCTTTCGCGGCCGGGCTTGAGGAGATGCAGGGCCTGTCACCCCAGCGTTTTGAAGGCTTTTATGCGCTGCAGATGCGGGGAGATATTCTTGAACTTGTGGGTCTGCTCTTCATCCCAGACGATCTCGTAGAAATGATGCAGCAGCTCCGCCGAACGCTGGCTGTCCAGCGCCTCATCGCTGCGCGAGAGCACCACCAGACAACGATCGCGGTTCTTCTCGCGAAAATTGCTCACGCACTTGGTGGCGATATCCGCATACTCTTCCGGGCGGTCAATCTTGCCTTCCATGTTCTCATGCGGGAACAGGTTAGGATTGAAGATGACCTGGCGGATATCGCATAAAAAACCGATGCGCTCGGCCCAATATCCGCCCAGACCGACGCCGCAAATCAGCGGGCGATCGTCGACGTTAAGCTGCAGCATCTTGTCAACTTCCTTAAGCAAATGCTGCATGTCATGCTTCGGATGGCGCGTGCTGTAGCTTATCAGGCGAACGTCCGGGTCGATAAACTGCAGCTGCAGCACCTTTTCGTGATTACCTGGGCTGTTTGAGTCAAAACCGTGTAAATAGATGATCATTCTCTTCTCACCACGCTAGGCCTTCGGGGAGGGTTACAGGCCGGCTTTATGGGCCTGCCAGCGCTCGTTCAGCGCCTCAAGTTGTGCATTCACCGTCTTCCAGCGCGCTGAGTCCATCAGCTCCTGACGGCTAAATGAACCTTTATGATACAATTGTGTAACACGTTCAGCATTGATCGGCGACAGGTTATCCAGCACGCTAACGGCACCTTTACGATTATTGCAGACCAGGATCATATCGCAACCTGCATCCAGCGACGCCTGCCCGCGCTCCGCGTAGCTCCCCATAATCGCCGCGCCTTCCATCGACAGGTCATCGGAGAAAATGACGCCTTTAAAACCCAGCTCCTGACGCAGCACGGTTTTCAGCCAGTGCGGAGAGCCGCTGGCCGGGCGCGGGTCAACGTCGCTATAGATAACGTGCGCGGGCATGATGGCGTCCAGCTTGTTGTCGGTAATCAGCGAACGGAAGACGGACATATCATGCGCGCGTATTTCCGCTTCAGGGCGCGGATCGCACGGGGTTTCTTTGTGAGAATCCGCCGTGACGGCGCCGTGCCCCGGGAAATGCTTGCCGGTGGTTTTCATGCCCGCATCGTGCATACCGTCGATGAAACGGGTCGCCATTTCCAGCGCAATACGCGGGTCTTCATGATACGAGCGCTCGCCAATGGCGCCGCTGATATGCCCGACGTCCAGCACCGGCGCGAAGCTAATGTCGATGTCCATGGCGATCATTTCGCTTGCCATCAGCCAGCCAGCCTCCTGCGCCAGCCTGCCGCCCTCTTCCGTACCCAGTAGCGCGGCAAAAGACTGCGCCGCAGGCAAATGCGTGAAACCTTCGCGAAAACGCTGCACGCGCCCGCCCTCCTGATCGACCGCGACCACCAGACGATGACGCGACGCGGCACGGATCTGGCGCACCAGCTCGCGCAGCTGCTCAGGGTCGTGATAGTTGCGGGTAAACAGAATCAGCCCGCCCACCAGCGGGTGCGCCAGTATTTCGCGCTCTTCCGCATCCAGCTCAAACCCTTCGACATTCAACATGACCGGACCCACACGCACCTCTCTTATCCTTTCGTTTGTAACTGACGCCAGACGTCATCGGCCAGCGCAATAAAGTGTTTATCGTTTGTTTTGTGATAGCGAAGCTCAAACCAGCCCGCCATCAGCATCAGGACCCACGGTTGCCAGCGTTTGACCTGGCGCACCAGCAGGCGTTCGTTTAGCCGTGCCGTTTGCCCATAGGCGGCGATCAGCGCCCGCCGCTCGGCGTCATCTGTCGTCCATACCGCGGCGAGTTCCAGAGCCACGTCACCGTCTCCGGCGTATTCCCAGTCGATGAGCCGCTCACCTGCACAGGTATGCACAATATTCCCCGCGTGAACGTCCATGTGCAGCGGCGCAAGACGCAGCGGGCGCGGCTCACCGGCTTTTCGCAATCGTCGGAGCTGAGCAAGCCAGAACGGCGTGCGCCTTTCGGGCGATGATTGCTGCCAGTATTGTTCGAGCAGCGGCAGCAGCGCGATGCGCCAGCCCAGCCGTTTCTGACGGTGCAGATGATACAGCAAGGAGGCAAGCCGCGGGGGGGTTGGTAGCGCGCTTTTGATCTCGCCCGCAAGATAGTCCACCGCCATCCAGCCTTCAGCGTAAAAATGCGGCTTGGGAACAATGTCTGCGGGGAGACGCTGCAGGGTGCGCAGCTGACGGCGAAAATGGGACGCCGGGGCGGAGTCATCGTGATGCTGGCGCAGCACCAGCCGACGATTTCCCAGCTCAATAATGCAGCTCGCGCCGCCAAGCCCGGAATGGGCCTGCGGCGCGATGAGGCGATGCTCGGGAAAGTAGCGCATCAGGATCTCTGCGCGCGTAGGGTTATTGTTGCGAAACCGCACCTTTACCTGACCAGATAATCTCGCCCGTCTGCACCAGCATCAGCTGCATTTGCAGCGCTGGCGTGTTGACGTTGCCGGTAGCATTTGAATAGAGCACGTACTGCGCGCCAACGTTGCGGGCAATGCCGATTGCTTTGCTGCGCGAGCCGAGGCTGTCCTGCGGCGACAGGCCAAGCTGCTGCTTCGCAACGGCCAGCTGCTGGGAAGAGACCAGCGTAAACTTGCCGTTATTGGCCAGCGCGTTGCGCAGCGTTTCGGTCGCTTCGCCCGCGTTCAGTGAACCGTTGGTACGGTTATTGACGCTATCGACCAGCAGCACGCCTCCTGGCGTAACGCCTTCGGCCTGAAGCATTTTGCCGACCATCGGCTGCATGGCGCCATTCCAGTCGTAGTGGCGAACGCGCGGCGTCGGCTGTGCGTCCGGGTGCTCAATCGGACCCGGCTGCGCCGGGATCGTCGGCACGGAAGGCACCGTCGGAACCGGTTCAGTCGGCTGCGTCGGTTGTTCAGTGCCTGGCTTCGCTTCTTCAACAGGTGCAGGCTGCTCGGTTCGGGTCACACACCCGGCCAGAAAAAGAGCAAATGCCGTCACGAGCGCATAGCGGCTCACATTTTTAATCAAGGTTCACCCCTTAGAGATAAAGATAAAGTCTCACCTTATGCGCACCCAGATAGCTGGCGCTGCCGTAAAGCGTCACCGACGATCTTGCCGGAATAGTGATGCTTCGCGGCGCTTCCAGCGGGTGCATTTCAAGACCTCTAACGTCATACCAGTAGAAACGGTAATGGACCGTTACCGGCTCGTGTCTTTCATTAAAGAGCGTAGAGGAAGCAGAAGACTGGATTTCACTTAAGGTGAGCGAAGGTTCTCCTGCCGTAATGCCAGCGGCTAGCACGGAGGACTCCATCACCAGCGTCTGTTCGTCGCTGACCGGTATCGCCGGACGCGAACTGCATCCCGCGAGAACGAGCGTCAATATCAGCGCAGCACTACACCCTTTCAACATGTCAAAGACCTTTATGCGCCAGCATCGGTCCCAGCGGGCGGCCGCCAAGCAGATGCATGTGAATATGATAAACTTCCTGACCACCGTGGCGATTGCAGTTCATGATCAGACGATAGCCGTCTTCAGCAATCCCTTCCTGCTCTGCAATTTTCGCTGCTACCGTCAGCATACGGCCTAAAGCGACTTCATGCTCGGTTTTTACGTCATTTACGGTAGGAATCAGAATATTAGGAATGATGAGGATGTGCGTCGGCGCCTGAGGAGAAATATCCCGGAAAGCCGTGACCAGCTCATCCTGATAGACGATATCAGACGGGATTTCGCGGCGAATAATTTTACTAAAAATCGTTTCTTCAGCCATGACCTTTTCCTTTTTTGTTTAAGCTGGCGTAGCGCGTTCCTCGCGATACAGATTGTCACTGCGATCGCGCGGCGCGATAGAAGAGTATGAGCGACTTTCTCCTGTCCTTTCAACCTTATCCCGTGATTTCTTTCCTTATCTCCTTCCCGCTGGCTGGATAGTGACCTGCCGGGCGGCTAAACCCGCTGAAACATTATTTCAGTTACATCCGAAACATCTGTTTACAGCGCCAATCTCAATGCGTATATTTCGCATTTGCATTTTCATGCGCATTTTCAACATAGAAAACGACGGCAGCCCGTCTCCTCGGGACTGACGCACACCACGCTCTCCATTCATTAAGGGTTTGATGATGTCTTTCATTAATCTTACCAGGGATGGGCAACGCCAGCCTGCCGCAACGCCTTCGTTGCTGGCCGCCTGCATTGCTATGGCATTGACGCCAACCGTAAGTTTCGCCGCCGCAGAGACGGAAGATACCCTCGTCGTTGACGGTGGTTTTGACAACGCACAGGAACCGCCTGCCGATCAAGATCGGGACTATAGCGTAAAAACCACCACCACCGGGACCAAGCTGCTGCTCGTACCGCGCGATATTCCGCAGTCCGTTAGCGTCATCAGCCAGCAGCGTATGCAGGACCAGGCGCTGAATACCATCGGCCAGGTGCTGGATAACACCACCGGGGTGAGCGCTTCCCGCATCGATACCAGCCGCACGAATTTCTACGCGCGCGGTTTCTTTATCAGCAACTTCGCCTACGAAGACATGCCGACCTTCCTCGACAACCGCTGGAATTTCGGTGATACCGCAGGCGATACGGCGATCTTCGACAAGATAGAGGTGGTCCGCGGCGCGGCAGGGTTGATGAGCGGGACGGGGAATCCTTCCGCTTACGTCAACATGGTGCGCAAGCATGCGGACAGTAAAGCATTTAAGGGCTCGGTTTCTGCCACCTACGGCAGCTGGGACAAGCAGCGCTACGTGCTCGATCTTCAGGCTCCGCTTACCGAGTCCGGCAAGGTGCGCGGACGCGTGATTACGGGCTATGAGGACAGAGATTCCTGGGTTGAGCGAAACCACTACCGTAAAAAGTTCGTCTACGGCGTGGTTGATGCGGATTTGACCGACTCAACCACGCTCTCCCTCGGTTACGATTATCAGGAGAGCGAGGAAGACAGCCCGACCTGGGGCGGCTTCCCTTCCCTGTTCAGCGACGGCAGCAAAACGCACTTCCGCCGCGGGTTTAATACCGCCGCCGACTGGACCTATTCGAATCAGGATTCCACCAAAGTCTTTGCGAATCTGACCCAGCGGTTCGACAACGGCTGGGAAGCAAAGGTGAACGCCATGCATGCGGAAACCAACTTCGACAGCAAGCTGATGTACATCGACGGCTATCCGGACAAGACGACCGGCCTGTACGATGCCGCCAGCTTCCAGGGCGCGTGGGGCGGCTGGAACAGAGGCCAGCGCAAGCAGGACTCCGTAGATGCGTTTGTTCGCGGTGGCTACGATCTTCTGGGCCGTCAGCACGAGCTGATGCTGGGCGGCAGCTACAGCCGTCAGCGCAACAACTATGATAATTCCTACCCGGTCAACGATAATTACGGCCTGATGGACGTAGGCAGTATTTATGATTACACCGGAAAACTGGCCGATCCAACGTGGTCTGATTTTGCACTTTACCAGCGCGACGTGATTCGTCAGAAGTCAGTCTACGCCGCCACGCGCCTCTCCCTGGCCGACCCGCTTCACCTGATTCTGGGCGCGCGCTACACCGAGTGGAGCGCCAAATACAATCTGGAGCGTAAGCCCGACGAAATCCGCAACGCGAAGTTTGATGACGTTACGCCTTACGCCGGGCTGATTTACGATATCGACGATACGTGGTCGGTATACGCGAGCTATACCTCGATTTTCCAGCCTTCCGGCCAGCGCGATATCAACAGCAAGTTTATCGATCCAACGACCGGGAAAAGCTACGAGGCCGGCGTGAAGGGCGACTGGTTTAACACCCGCCTGACCGCCAGCCTGTCGGTCTTCCGCATTGAGCAGGATAACGTCGCGGTGAACACCGGTATGACGATTCCTGGCTCCGGCGGCCAAAGCGCCTATAAGTCAATAGACGGAACCGTGAGCAAAGGCGTGGAGTTTGAGCTGAACGGCGCGTTGACCGACAACTGGCAGCTGACCTTCGGCGGCAGCCGCTACGTTGCGGAAGATGAGGACGGCAACGCGGTGAACCCGCAGCAGCCTCGCACAACGCTGAAGCTGTTTACCCGCTACCAGCTGCCGATGCTGCCTGAGGTCACGGTTGGCGGCGGCGCGCGCTGGCAGAATAAAACCTGGTATGATTTTGAAACGCCGGGCCCTGACGGCATTAGCCACATCACGCAAAACGGTTATACCGTCATCGATCTGTTTACCCGCTATCAGGTCACCAAAAACTTTGCGGTACAGGGCAACCTGAATAACGTCTTCGACAAAGAGTACTACGATTACCTGGGCACGTACGGCGTCTACGGCGCACCGCGTAACTTCTCGGTAAGCGGAAGCTACAGTTTCTAAGATTCTGTGTGCGAAAAAGGGAGCCATTAGGCTCCCTTTTTTATGTCCTCTAAACACCAGGCGTAAAAAAGGCAGCCATTCGGCTGCCTTAGTCTCCCCACATCACAACTTAGCTGTTGCGGATGTACTCATCCATTTCGGTTTTCAGGTTATCGGACTTAGTCCCGAAGATAGCCTGAACGCCTGAACCAGCAACAACCACGCCTGCCGCACCGAGTTTCTTCAGACCAGGCTGATCGACTTTCGCTACGTCTGCAACGCTCACACGCAGACGTGTGATACATGCATCCAGGTTGGTGATGTTTTCTTTACCGCCAAACGCGGCAACCAGAGCCGGAGCCATTTCGCTGGTCGCGGTCGCTTTGGCGTCTTCTGACGCATCTTCACGACCCGGAGTTTTCAGATCCAGCGCTTTGATCAGCACGCGGAAGATGGTGTAGTAGACGATCGCGTAGCAAATACCCACGATTGGGAACAGCCACAGCTTGCTGCTGTTACCGGACAGAACGATAAAGTCGATCAGGCCGTGGGAGAAGGACGTACCGTCACGCATACCCAGCAGAATACAGATTGGGAATGCCAGACCAGCCAGAATGGCATGGATAACGTACAGGATCGGCGCAACGAACATGAAGGAGAACTCGATCGGCTCGGTGATACCGGTCAGGAACGAGGTCAGCGCTGCGGAGATCATGATACCGCCCACTTTTGCACGGTTCTCTGGTTTAGCAGAGTGCCAGATTGCAATCGCAGCGGCTGGCAGGCCGTACATTTTGAACAGGAAGCCACCGGACAGTTTGCCCGCAGTTGGGTCGCCTGCCATGTAGCGTGGGATATCACCGTGGAACACCTGACCTGCTGCGTTGGTGTACTCACCAATCTGCATCTGGAATGGAACGTTCCAGATATGGTGCAGGCCGAACGGCACCAGGCAGCGCTCGATGAAGCCGTAGATACCGAACGCGACAACCGGGTTCTGGTAAGCAGCCCACTGAGAGAAGGTCTGGATAGCAGTACCGATTGGTGGCCAGATAAAGGACAGGATCACGCCAGTGAAGATAGCCGCCAAACCAGAGATGATCGGTACGAAACGCTTGCCCGCGAAGAAGCCCAGATACTCAGGCAGCTTGATGCGATAGAAGCGGTTAAACATATAGGCGGCAATCGCACCGGAGATGATACCGCCGAGAACACCGGTATCTGCCAGGTGTTTCGCTGCGATCTCTTCAGCCGGTAAATGCAGAACCAGCGGCGCAACCACAGCCATGGTTTTCACCATGATGCCGTAAGCCACAACGGCGGCCAGAGCAGATACACCGTCGTTATTGGTGAAGCCCAGAGCAACACCGATAGCGAAGATCAGCGGCATGTTAGCAAAAACAGAACCGCCTGCTTCGGCCATCACGTGGGAAACTACGGCTGGCAGCCAGCTGAAGTTAGCAGAACCGACACCCAGCAGGATACCTGCGATAGGCAGTACGGATACTGGCAGCATCAGCGATTTACCGACCTTTTGCAGGTTAGCAAATGCATTCTTAAACATAATTGAGAGTGCTCCTGAGTATTTGTGCTTTTTTTACGCTTTCACGCATTGGCCCGGGGGGAGTACCGCGCCGTGGACAGGACATCTAAGCGCCCTTTATTTATTACACAGAGTAAAATAATTCACGCCATGTTTGTTTGACGGCTATCACGTTTCAGTTTGAGATGGTCGAAAAACTTTCAGTTATTTACAAAAAGCATGTCGGGATGTGTCTAAAAACACCCTCACCGCCCCAAATGAGGCGGTGAACTTTACTCGCTTTGCGGATTAATTACGAGCCTAAAAAAAACAGTTCTATCAGACAGATTGCAGGCGGGCGGGGTCGATATGGAACAGATTTGCGAAGTTTTCGGTTGTGGTGCGCGCCAGTTCTTCCACGCTTACGCCCTTCAGAACGGCCATGTACTCTGCCACGTCTCTCGTCATGGCCGGCTGATTCTCTTTACCGCGATGCGGCACAGGTGCCAGATAAGGAGAATCCGTCTCCACCAGGATACGATCGAGCGGTACATAGCGTGCGGCATCACGCAGCTGTTCAGCATTCCGGAACGTCACAATCCCCGAAAAAGAGATATAAAACCCCAAATCAAGCAGCTTACCCGCCGTTTCTCTGTCTTCTGTGAAACAGTGTAGTACGCCACCGCAATCCGTCACCTTTTCTTCCTCAAGGATTGCCAGCGTATCGGCGCGCGCATCGCGGGTGTGAACGATAACCGGCTTATTCAGCTCGCGGCCAATGCGGATATGGTTACGGAAAGACGCCTGCTGAAGGGGTTTAGTTTCCGGCGTGTAAAAATAGTCCAGGCCGGTCTCCCCCATCGCCACGACGCCCTCCTCTGCCGCCAGGCGGCGCAGCTCGTCCACGTCATACGTTTCGTCCTGATTGAGCGGATGCACGCCGCAGGAGAAGACCACGTTATCGCGAACGCCCACCAGCTCGCGCATGGTGCGATAGCCCGGCAGCGTCGTGGCTACGGCCAGGCAAAACTTCACGTCGCGGGCGGCAGCTTTCGCCAGCACGTCGTCCACGTCCTTATGCAGGGATTGATAATCCAGGCCATCGAGATGGCAGTGTGAGTCGACTAAAAACATAATGTCTCTCTCAAAGATGGAATGCAGGCGGAATAACGCCTGGTTGCAGGTAATGTTCGATTTGCAGTAACCGGTCGGTTAATAAAAGCTCGCGATTAAGGCCCGTTACGGTTAAAAGCTGCTCGCGGCTTTGGCACACCTCATGAAGGATAGCGCGCAGCGTGGCGCCCGGCAGGTGGTTCGCCAGGGTGCTCAGCAGCGGCCAAACGTCGATATTGGTCAATAGCGTGGCGCCCTGCTGGATTTTCAGCGCATCCAGCATCAGGGAAGCCAGCCAGTGCAGATGCTCCGCAGCCTGTTCGCCGTTGAGCGCCGACAGCAGGCTCAGCCAGTCGCGAGTTTCAATCGCCGACTGTACCGCCTGGCACAGGGCTTCGCGCTGAGACCAGCGCTCGGGCTGGAGGATGGCGAGCGCCGCGGCGGGCGCACCGCTGCACAGGCGCAGCGCGGAAAGCGCCGCATCCTGTGACACTGTCACCTCTCTCTGCAGCCAGCCTAACGCCCATGCTTCCTGCGGCGCTGCAAGGTGGTGGAGGCGACAGCGGCTGCGTAAAGTGGCCAGTAAACGACCGGGTTCGCGGCAAGACAGGAAGAACCACGTTTTTTCCGGCGGCTCTTCCAGGGTTTTAAGCAGCGCATTCGCCGCCGCTTCGGTAAGCTGCGCGGCGTCTTTCAGCCAAACAACTTTTGCCCCGCCGAGGCGCGCGTGCTCATAGAGCTTTTCGCTTACCTCGCGCACCGCATCGATGCCGAGCGTGTTTTTCCCCTTCTCAGGCTCAAGCGTATAGTAATCGGGATGAGTTCCCGCCTGCATGAGCTGGCAGCCGCGGCATTTGCCGCAGCTTTTGTGCCCTTCCGGCTGCTGACACATCAAAAAACGGGTGATGGCGTAAATCAGCGCATCGTCGCCCATCCCCGGCAGGGCCTGAATCAGTAACGCATGATGCCCCCGTCCAGCCTGGTAGCTGTTGATCAGCTGTTCAAAGTGCGGGCGCAGCCAGGGATACCATTTCATGCCCGTTGCTCCTCGAACCACTGGCGAACCGTTTTCTGAATGGCGAGAGTGACCGCGTCCAGCGGCTGGGTCGCATCAATGGTGCGAATGGAGGCGTCCCGTTCAGCGAGCTCAAGATAGCGCGCGCGGGTGCGGTTAAAGAAGTCGTACGACTCCTGTTCAATTCGGTCCAGCTCGCCGCGCGCGCGCGCGCGCTTGAGGCCCACTTCCGGCGTAACGTCCAGATAGAGCGTCAGGTCGGGACGGAAATCCCCTAAAACCGCATCGCGCAGCGTTGCCAGCAAGGTCTGGTCGATGCCGCGCCCGCCTCCCTGATAAGCCTGGGTCGACAGATCGTGACGGTCGCCAATCACCCATTTGCCTTCCGCCAGCGCGGGCTTAATCACCGTTTCAACCAGCTGCACGCGCGCGGCATAAAACATCAGCACTTCCGCTTTGTCATCAATCACCTCGTCGCCGACGGATTTAATATCCAGCACCAGGCTGCGCAGCTTTTCAGCCAGCTGCGTGCCGCCCGGCTCGCGGGTAAACGTCATATCTGCGACGCCAAGCGCGCTGAGCGTGTCGACAACCACATTGCGGGCAGTGGTTTTACCCGCCCCTTCGAGTCCCTCAATGACAATGTATTTACTGCGCATTTTTTTCCTTAAGTGCCTTCAGATAGTCCTGAACAGAGCGATTGTGGCCCGCAAGATTGGTATTAAACGTGTGCCCACCCTTGCCGTCGGCGACAAAATAGAGATACGGCGTTTTGGCCGGATGCGCGGCGGCGCGCAGTGACGCTTCGCTCGGCGTCGCAATCGGGCCTGGCGGTAAGCCAGCGATGACGTAGGTATTATATGCGGTTGGCGTCTCCAGATCTTTTCTGGATATTTTTCCGGTATAGCGATCCCCCATTCCGTAAATTACGGTTGGGTCGGTTTGCAGCCGCATACCAATGCGTAGCCGGTTGATAAACACCGAGGCGACCTGGTCCCGCTCCGACGCGACGGCGGTCTCTTTTTCAATTATCGATGCCATCGTGACGAACTGGTTTTGATCTTTATACGGCAGCCCCTCGGCACGCCCTTCCCACGCAGAGGTGATTGCCGCCACCATCTTGTTGTGCGCGCGCTTCAGAATTGCCGCGTCGGTCGTACCCGCGGTATACATCCAGGTATCCGGCCAGAACCAGCCTTCCACCCACTCAGGATGTTCAAATTTCAGCACCTCAGCCACCGTCCGATAGCTGTCATCCTTCAGGGTATGTTTGATGTAAGGCGCCTCGCGCAGCTGTTTCAGGTAGTCGCTTAAGCGCATGCCTTCCACAAAGCGCAGCGGGAACTGCGCCTCTTTACCGCTCTCCAGCAGCTGCAGCATCTCTCTGACGGTCATGCCCGGCGTAAAACGATAGGTGCCCGCCTTAAAGTGGGACAGCTCGGGCTCAACGCGCAGCAGCCACTGGAGGACGCGCGGGCGGTTAATAATTTTGTCGCGATACAGTTGCTCGCCCAGCGCCATGCGCCCGGTGCCTGCTTTCAGCGTAAACAGGGTCTCTTCTTTGATCAGGATCTTACTGTTCGCCATCTGACGAACCTTCCAGACTCCCGCTCCGCCAGCAATACCCAGCGCGACAATAAGGAGGAGGACAAAGCGCAACATTTTCTTCATGACTATCGGATTTGCTCACATATCGGGGCTAAAAACTGAAACAGCTCGCGCGAGGACCAGCGCTGCTGGCCGTATGCGCGAACGGGAACAACGGGCATCAGCGCGTTACATACCACAACCTCATCGGCCGTCCGCAACGCCTCTTCCCCTGCGCTAACTTCGACAACGCGAAAGTCTGAGCGTGCCAGCTGCTGCAAACAAAACTGGCGCATAATGCCGTTCACCCCGGCCTGTTTCAGCGAAGGCGTGAACACATCACGCCCCTTCCGCCAGAGTAAATTAGCCGCACAGCATTCCGTAATGAACCCTTCGCTGTCAAGAACCAGCGCCTCATCGGCGTCCGTCCGTTCAAGATGAGTACGAATTAGCACCTGTTCGAGCCGGTTAAGATGTTTAATTCCGGCAAGCATCGGATTGCGCCCCAGCCGCACCGGGCTGAGCGTCAGCGTTACGCCCTCTTCGCGCCAGCGCGCGTAGTGGTCTGGATACGCGGATACCGTCAGTATTCGCGTAGGGTGTTCGCAGCTGGCGCCGCTGTAGCCGCGACCACCGCTGCCGCGGCTGACGATCGTTTTGAGCACGCCGCGGCGGTTCCCGGACGCAAGCTGGCGCATTTCACGCCGCAGCGTGTCCCAATGCGTAAAGGGGATCAGCAGGGTTTCACAGGCAAGCTGCAGGCGACGTATATGAGCGTCGAGCAGGCATACGCGGCCGTCCAGAATGCGCGCCGTGGTAAAGCAGCCATCACCAAACTGAGTCGCCCTGTCGCCCGCAGGCAGCGAATCTTGCTCGAGGCCATTGATTAAAAACATGGTGGCTCCTTATGCGTGGAGGATCAGTCTGGCAGGATATTACGCACCGGACAAGAAGACAGGGCTTAATAAAAAAGGCCCGACAAGCGGACCTTTTTAATAGCCATCGGGCAGTCAGGCTCAGATCTTTTTGAAGATCAGTGAACCGTTGGTACCACCAAAGCCGAAGGAGTTACACAGGGTGTATTCCATTCCGCTCACCTGACGCGCTTCATGTGGAACGAAGTCCAAATCGCAACCTTCATCCGGGTTATCCAGGTTGATGGTTGGCGGTACGGCCTGATCGCGCAGCGCAAGGATTGAGTAGATAGACTCAACCGCACCTGCGGCACCCAACAGGTGACCGGTCATGGATTTCGTGGAACTGACCATTACGCTGCGGGCAGATTCGCCGAAGATAGACTTCACAGCCTGCGCTTCTGCTTTATCGCCTGCCGGCGTCGACGTGCCGTGCGCGTTGACGTAGCCAATCTGTGCAGGCGTGATGCCGGCATCGCGGATCGCGTTTTCCATCGCCAGCGCAGCACCCGCGCCGTTTTCTGGAGGTGACGTCATGTGGTAAGCATCGCTACTCATACCAAAGCCAACGACTTCAGCATACATTTTCGCGCCGCGCTTTTTCGCGTGTTCATACTCTTCCAGCACGAGCATGCCCGCACCGTCGCCGAGCACGAAACCGTCACGATCTTTATCCCACGGACGGCTCGCCGCCTGAGGGTTATCGTTCCGGGTAGACAGCGCACGCGCTGCGCCAAAGCCGCCCACGCCAAGCGGGGTACTGGCTTTTTCTGCGCCGCCCGCAACCATCGCATCAGCATCACCGTACGCAATCATGCGCGCGGCCTGGCCGATATTGTGCACGCCGGACGTACAGGCGGTAGCGATAGAAATGCTTGGACCACGCAGGCCAAACATGATGGTCAGGTGACCTGCCACCATGTTAACAATCGTGGACGGAACGAAGAACGGGCTGATTTTACGCGGACCACCATTCATCAGAGACGTATGGTTTTCCTCGATCAGGCCAAGACCGCCAATCCCGGAGCCGATAGCGGCGCCAATACGGGTTGCGTTCTCTTCCGTAATTTCAAGGCCAGAATCCTGCATGGCCTGAACGCCAGCGACAATTCCATATTGAATGAAGGCATCCATCTTGCGCTGCTCTTTGCGCGAGATGATCTCTTCACAGTTAAAATCCTTTACTAAGCCAGCAAATTTCGTTGCATAGGCGCTAGTATCGAAATGGTCGATTAGGCTGATGCCGCTCTGACCGGCAAGGAGAGCTTTCCAGGTGGACTCTACGGTATTGCCGACAGGAGACAACATGCCAAGTCCGGTCACAACTACACGACGCTTAGACACGTTTGTCCTCCAGGGAGGGATAAAAAAAAGAGATTCGTGGGACTAAAAAAGATAAAACTCAGGCGGTCGAATGACCGCCTGGAGATGTTCACTTACGCCTGGTGACCGTTGATGTAATCAATGGCAGCCTGAACGGTGGTGATTTTCTCAGCTTCTTCGTCCGGAATCTCAGTATCAAACTCTTCTTCCAGAGCCATTACCAGCTCAACGGTGTCAAGAGAATCTGCGCCCAGGTCTTCAACGAAGGAAGCGGAGTTCACAACTTCTTCCTGCTTAACGCCCAGCTGCTCGCCGATAATTTTCTTAACGCGTTCTTCGATAGTGCTCATACTCTTAAATTTCCTATCAAAACTCGCTTTCGCGATGGTTTTCGTAGTGTATAAAATGTTGAAAAATTTGCAACTAAATCCCGGCAGTTCTTACCACGATTTTACGTTATTTTGAGGCCATTCGCCCTCATAACGCAAATATTTTCGATCGTGATTAAACCATGTACATCCCGCCGTTGACGTGGAGGGTTTCACCAGTGATGTAACCCGCTTCGTCAGAGGCTAAAAATGCAACCGCGCTGGCGATTTCTTTAGGGTCGCCAAGACGACCCGCCGGAACTGCCGCCAGCGTACCCGCACGCTGATCATCAGTCAGCGCACGCGTCATGTCCGTTTCAATAAAGCCCGGAGCAACAACGTTTACAGTAATACCGCGGGACGCAACTTCACGCGCCAGCGACTTACTGAAACCGATCAGACCCGCTTTCGCCGCAGCGTAGTTAGCCTGACCAGCATTTCCCATGGTACCAACCACAGAACCAACAGTGATAATGCGACCATGACGCTTTTTCATCATAGCGCGCATTACCGCTTTTGACAGGCGGAATACAGATGAAAGATTGGTTTCGATAATATCGTTCCACTCATCATCTTTCATTCGCATCAGCAGGTTGTCGCGAGTGATCCCGGCATTATTAACCAGAATATCCACTTCACCAAACTCTGCGCGAATATTTTCCAGTACAGATTCGATGGATGCAGGCTCGGTCACATTCAGGACCAGACCTTTACCGTTCGCACCCAAATAGTCGCTGATGGCCTTAGCGCCATTCTCGCTGGTTGCTGTACCAATCACTGTCGCGCCGCGCGCAACCAGTGTTTCAGCAATTGCACGCCCGATACCGCGGCTTGCGCCGGTTACCAGCGCGATTTTTCCTTCAAAACTCATGGTATTCCTCTTTTATTGCGAGAGTGCCGCTGACATCGCTTCCGGCTCGTTAATCGCCGAGGCAGTCAGGGTGTCAACAATACGTTTAGTCAGACCGGTGAGGACCTTACCAGGGCCAACTTCATACAGATGCTCAACGCCCTGAGAAGCCATAAACTCAACGGTTTTGGTCCACTGTACCGGGCTGTAGAGCTGGCGAACCAGCGCATCACGGATGGCTTCCGGGGTGGTTTCGCATTTCACATCGACGTTATTCACGACCGAAATCGTCGGTGCGTTGAAGGTGATTTTTTCCAGCTCGATCGCCAGCTTATCGGCCGCTGGCTTCATCAGCGCACAGTGAGACGGCACGCTCACAGGCAGGGGCAGCGCACGCTTCGCGCCTGCTGCTTTACAGGCCGCGCCCGCACGTTCAACCGCTTCTTTATGACCGGCGATCACCACCTGGCCCGGCGAGTTAAAGTTGACCGGAGAAACCACCTGCCCTTCGGCAGATTCTTCACAGGCTTTCGCAATCGCCGCATCGTCCAGACCGATGATGGCAGACATGCCGCCCGTTCCTTCTGGTACCGCTTCCTGCATGAACTTACCGCGCATTTCAACCAGACGCACCGCGTCGGCAAACGCGATTACGCCAGCACACACCAGCGCAGAGTATTCACCCAGGCTGTGACCGGCAAGCAGCGCTGGTGCTTTGCCGCCCTGCTGCTGCCAAACGCGCCACAGCGCAACGGATGCGGTCAGCAGCGCTGGCTGGGTCTGCCAGGTTTTATTCAGCTCTTCAGCCGGCCCCTGCTGGGTCAATGCCCACAGATCATAGCCCAGCGCATCGGAAGCTTCACGGAATGTCTCTTCAATGACCGGATAGTTTGCTGCCATTTCAGACAACATCCCAACGGTTTGAGAACCTTGGCCCGGGAAGACAAAAGCAAATTGCGTCATCTTTTTATCCTTATTCTAGAAACGAACCAGTGCGGAGCCCCAGGTGAAACCACCACCGAAGGCTTCAAGCAAGACCAGCTGGCCTCGTTTAATTCGTCCATCGCGTACCGCTTCATCAAACGCGCACGGTACCGACGCCGCAGAGGTGTTGCCGTGACGATCCAGCGTCACCACAACGTTATCCATCGACATGCCCAGTTTTTTGGCGGTCGCACTGATAATACGCAGGTTAGCCTGGTGCGGCACCAGCCAGTCAAGCGCGGAGCGCTCAAGATTGTTCGCTTCCAGCGTCTCTTCAACGATGTGCGCAAGCTCGGTTACTGCTACCTTGAACACTTCATTACCTGCCATTGTCAGGTAAATGGAGTTATCCGGGTTAACGCGATCGGCGTTAGGCAGCGTCAGTAAATCACCATAGCGGCCATCGGCATGCAGATGCGTGGAGATGATACCCGGCTCATCAGACTGCCCCAGCAGCACTGCGCCTGCACCATCACCGAAAATAATGATCGTTCCGCGATCGGTAGGATCGCAGGTGCGCGCCAGCACGTCGGCACCGATCACCAGCGCGTATTTTACCGAGCCGGACTTAACGTACTGATCAGCAATGCTCAGCGCATAGGTGAAACCGGCACACGCCGCGGCAACGTCAAACGCCGGGCAGCCTTTAATGCCCAGCATGTTTTGTACCTGGCAGGCTGCGCTCGGGAACGCGTGTGTGGCAGAAGTCGTCGCAACGACGATCAGGCCGATGTGTTCTTTATCTATGCCGGCCATCTCGATAGCGCGCTGTGCGGCTTCGTAACCCATGGTCGACACGGTTTCGTCTGGCGCGGCAATACGACGTTCACGGATACCTGTGCGCGTGACAATCCACTCGTCAGACGTATCTACCATTTTTTCCAGATCGGCGTTGGTACGCACTTGTTTTGGCAGGTAGCTGCCGGTACCTAAAATCTTCGTATACATGTACGCTCAGTCACTTTTAGCTAATACAGATTCCAGGCGAGCGGCAATCCGCTGTGGGACTTGTCGCTGCACCGCCTGCACTGCCTGTTCAATTGCGACGGTAAAAGCTCGCTGATTGGCCGCACCATGACTCTTAATCACGATACCGCGCAATCCTAACAGACAGGCGCCATTATACTGGTCGGGGTTGAGGTGACTGAATCGCCGCGTCAGGCTTTTTTGTAACCAACGCTTTAATAAAATCAGCCACCAGGACCTTTTTTTCCCTTCTCCCTGCGATTTAAGCAGAGAGAGAAACATTCGTACGACCCCTTCCATGGTCTTCAACGTCACGTTCCCGGTGAAGCCATCACAGACCAATACATCCGTTTTGCCCGTCAGCAACTCATTGGCTTCGAGATAACCAATATAGTTGATGGACGGCACCTGCTTGAGTATTTCCGCTGCATCGCGAATACTGTCCAGGCCTTTCGTCTCTTCTTCACCAATGTTTAGCAACGCCACGCGAGGCGCGGTGATTCCGACCACTTCTTCCGCCAGCACCGAGCCCATAACGGCAAACTGCGCCAGCATTGTACTATCACAATCCACGTTAGCGCCCAGATCGAGCACCACCGTTTTACCCTTTTGCTGGTGCGGTAACACCGTCACCAGCGCGGGTCGCTCAATGCCCTCTATCGGCTTGAGCAGTAATTTAGACAGCCCCATCAGCGCGCCGGTATTCCCCGCGCTGACGCAAGCCTGCGCTCGCCCTTCTTTCACCAGCTCAAGCGCCATTCGCATTGAGCTGCCGCGGCTATTGCGTATAGCCTGCGATGGCCTTGCATCACTGGCAATAACTGACTGCGCAGGGATAATCTGCAGACGCGAACGTTGTTCGAAGTCAGCTTTTGCGAGTAATGGCGTGATTGTGTCGGGATTACCGACTAAAAGAAGTGTGAGTTGCGAATTAGAATTCAGTGCCTGCAATGCTGCAGGCACTGTCACGGAGGGACCAAAATCTCCCCCCATGACATCTAACGCCAGGGTTAGACGTGTCAAGGTATCGTCGCAGCCTGGTTCGGTATGTTCCCCGCTTTCACGGGGAAACCCTCACTAAGCCTAATCACGCTTGCGCGTGATTACTTAGTGATAACCTTGCGGCCGCGGTAGAAACCGTCAGCGGTGATGTGGTGACGCAGGTGTTTCTCACCAGAAGTCTTGTCTACAGACAGGCTGGTAACTGCGGTCAGCGCGTCATGGGAACGACGCATGCCACGTTTGGAACGGGTTGGTTTATTCTGTTGTACGGCCATGGACCTTACTCCTCAATTACTTACGCTTTAAGCTGGCTAATACGGCAAATGGGTTTGGTTTTTGCGCTTCATCAGGCAGTTCCCCAAAGACCATGTCCGCCTCGGACACTTCACAGTGTTCAGAATCATGCACCGGAACTACCGGCAAGGCGAGGATGACTTCATCTTCAACCACTGCCAGCAGATCGATTTCACCGAATTCGTTAACCTCAATCGGCTCATACGCTTCCGGGAGTGCTTCAGCCTGTTCGTCGGAACGAACCGGGCTAAAACAATACGTTGTGTGAACATGCTGTGTGAACGGTTTCCCGCAACGCTGACATTCGAGCGTTACCGTCACCTTTGCATCACCGGTTAAAACGGCAAGGCGCTGGTTATCGATAGCAAACGACATGGAGCATTCCACATCACTGTCCACACTGACTACAGATGCGGCAATACGCTCAGCCTGATCGGAAGAATAGATACCTTCGTAATCGAGGCGTTTTTGAGCCGTACGTACCGGATCAAGAGTCAGGGGTAATTTTACCTTTTGCATAGGGCGCGCATATTAACTTTGTAACGTCATAGAGTCAAAGAAAAAGGCAACCACAGCTGCCTTTTGCCAATTATTCGCACACATTGCGGCCTGTAGTTTAAAATGGCTGGCATCGATACGCTATATCTGGTGATAAAAATATGCCAAATCTCGTTCTCGCCTCCACGTCACCCTACCGCAGAATGCTGCTGGAAAAGCTCGGCATTCCATTTGAATGCGCAGCGCCTGAGGTTGACGAAACGCCGCAGCCAGGGGAATCACCGCGTCATCTGGTGACCCGCCTGGCGCAGGAAAAGGCACAATCGCTGGCCGCACGCTATCCCGCCCATCTGATTATAGGCTCGGATCAGGTCTGTGTGCTGGACGGCGAAATCACCGGCAAGCCGCATACCGAAGAGAATGCCTGCAGGCAGCTTATGCGCGCCCGCGGCAGCATCGTCACCTTTTATACCGGACTTGCGCTCTATAACTCCGCCGTCGGGCACTTGCAAACCGAATGCGAGCCCTTTGACGTCCACTTCCGCCACCTCAGCGAGCAGGAGATTGTAGACTACGTGCGCAGGGAACGGCCGCTGAACTGCGCGGGAAGTTTTAAAAGTGAAGGATTGGGGATTGCGCTGTTCGATAAGCTGGACGGGCGCGATCCGAATACGCTGGTTGGCTTGCCGTTGATCGCGCTGTGCCAGATGTTGCGACGAGAAGAGTATAATCCGCTGACGGTGTGACCGTTGCTGCCTGATGCCCTCACCCACAGAGAGAGAAAGGAAAACATGTAGGCCGGGTAAGCGCAGCGCCACCCGGCACACGTTTAGCCGCGTAAAACCTTCAGGCAGCGTTTCAACTGCTCATCCAGCGGCGCTTCGATACGGATGATTTCTCCGGTATTCGGATGGGTAAACTTCAGCGCGGCCGCATGCAGGAACAGTCGTGAAAGCCCCGTCCCCGCCAGCTGCTTGTCAAACTCGCGATCGCCATAGCGGTCGTCAAACGCAATCGGATGCCCGGCAAACTGGGTATGCACGCGGATCTGGTGGGTTCTGCCCGTAACGGGGCTACAGCGCACAAGGGTGGCAAACTCGTACCGTTCTTCAACCTTAAAGCGCGTCTCGGACGGTTTACCTTCCTGATTCACCCGCACGATGCGCTCGCCGCTCTGCAAAATATTTTTCAACAGCGGAGCCTGCACCACTTTAACGTGGGACTGCCACTGGCCGCGAACCAGCGCCAGATAATCTTTCTGCATCCCCTTTTCGCGAAGCTGCTCATGAAGGGAGCGCAGCGCGGAACGCTTTTTCGCCACCAGCAGCACGCCGGAGGTGTCGCGGTCAAGACGGTGGACAAGCTCCAGGAAGCGCGCTTCCGGGCGCAACGCGCGCAGGCCTTCTATCACGCCAAAGCTTAGCCCGCTGCCGCCGTGCACTGCCGTGCCGGACGGTTTGTTCAGCACCAGGATGTGGTCGTCTTCATAAAGGATAACGTCGCTCAGCGCCGCAACCTTCTGCAGCTTAGGCGATACCGCTTCTTCTTCTCGCTCGGCGACGCGCACCGGCGGAATACGCACTTCATCACCCGCCTCAAGCTTATACTCTGGCTTGACGCGCTTTTTATTCACCCGCACCTCGCCCTTGCGCAGGATGCGATAGATCATACTTTTTGGCACGCCTTTAAGCTGGGTGCGCAAAAAGTTATCGATACGTTGCCCCGCGTAGTCATCCGCGATCGCAACCATTTTTACGGCTGGAGTCTCTGTTTTCATGGTTGGCGATTCTAAATATCGTCAGGCATTAGCGCCACTCATTTTTCTATGCTTATATTTACTTTTATCCGGCCTGCCCCTCGTTTCGCGCAATCGATTTGGTGGTTATTAAACCAATCACTACCGTGAAGTGGAGAAACTGTGAGTAACCGGGTGATAATTGGTAAAAGTCATCTTGCTATAACCCGGCGAGCAATGGAATAATGAACCCGTTTTCCGTGTTAAATCCTGGTTAAGTAAGGAAATCGACGGAATGACCAATTTTGTCTGACCGATCATCCACGCAGCAATGGCGTAAGACGTATTGATCTTTCAGGCAGTTAGCGGGCTGCGGGTTGCAGTACTTCCCGGTATAAGGATTGTTTTCTGGAGAGTGTTCCCAGGCAATTCCCCTGATAAATGCGCTGTATTTCCGTATGAAATACAGGCAACCGACACTTTGCGCCTCTTAAGCGAGCGACAACCGTGAGGTTGGCGACGTGAATAGTCACGAGGCCATCGGTTCATACCCCGGACAGCGTCACCTTGCCCGCAGCTTTGTCGTCAATGTAAGAATAACGAGTAAGTTACGATGAAAAGAATGTTAATCAACGCAACTCAGCAAGAAGAGTTGCGTGTCGCCCTTGTGGATGGGCAGCGCCTGTACGATCTGGATATCGAAAGTCCTGGACACGAACAGAAAAAAGCGAACATTTACAAAGGCAAAATCACCCGCATTGAACCAAGCCTTGAAGCTGCATTTGTCGATTACGGTGCTGAGCGTCATGGTTTCCTCCCTCTGAAAGAAATCGCCCGCGAATATTTCCCTTCCAACTATAACGCCCACGGTCGTCCGAACATCAAAGATGTACTGCGCGAAGGCCAGGAAGTTATCGTTCAGATCGATAAAGAAGAGCGTGGCAACAAAGGTGCCGCGCTGACCACCTTTATCAGCCTGGCGGGGAGCTATCTGGTTCTGATGCCAAACAACCCGCGTGCGGGCGGTATCTCACGCCGTATCGAAGGTGATGACCGTACCGAGCTGAAAGAAGCGCTGGCTAGCCTCGAGCTGCCAGACGGCATGGGGCTTATCGTGCGTACCGCGGGCGTCGGCAAATCTGCCGAAGCGCTGCAGTGGGACCTCAGCTTCCGCCTGAAGCACTGGGAAGCTATCCAGAAAGCAGCGGAAAGCCGCCCTGCTCCATTCCTGATCCACCAGGAAAGCAACGTTATCGTACGTGCCTTCCGCGATTATCTGCGTCAGGACATCGGCGAAATTCTGATTGATAACCCGAAAGTGCTCGAGCTGGCTCGCCAGCACATCGCCGCGCTGGGTCGTCCTGATTTCACCAGCAAAATTAAGCTGTACACCGGTGAAATCCCGCTGTTCAGCCACTATCAGATTGAATCCCAGATTGAGTCCGCCTTCCAGCGCGAAGTGCGTCTGCCGTCCGGCGGTTCTATCGTTATTGATACTACCGAAGCGCTGACCGCTATCGACATCAACTCCGCCCGCGCGACGCGCGGTGGCGATATCGAAGAGACGGCCTTCAACACCAACCTTGAAGCCGCTGATGAAATTGCCCGCCAGCTCCGCCTGCGCGACCTGGGCGGTCTGATTGTTATCGACTTCATCGACATGACCCCGGTTCGCCACCAGCGCGCGGTTGAAAATCGCCTGCGCGAAGCGGTGCGCCAGGACCGTGCGCGTATCCAGATCAGCCATATCTCTCGCTTTGGCCTGCTGGAGATGTCCCGTCAGCGTCTGAGCCCGTCGCTGGGTGAGTCCAGCCACCACGTATGCCCGCGCTGTTCCGGTACGGGTACCGTTCGCGACAACGAATCCCTTTCCCTTTCCATTCTGCGTCTGATTGAAGAAGAAGCGCTGAAAGAGAACACCAAAGAGGTTCACGCCATTGTCCCTGTGCCGGTGGCCTCATATCTGCTGAACGAAAAGCGTGCGGCGGTGAGCGCAATCGAATCGCGTCAGGGCGGCGTTCGCTGCATCATCGTGCCAAACGACGAGATGCAAACTCCGCATTACCACGTTCTGCGCGTGCGTAAAGGTGAAGAGACCAGCACGCTCAGCTACCTGCTGCCGAAGCTGCATGAAGAAGAGATGGCGCTGCCATCCGATGACGAGCCTGCCGAGCGTAAATTGCCTGAGCAGCCTGCACTGGCAACCTTCATCATGCCGGAAGCGCCGCCGGAAGCCGTGCTGGAAAAACCAGCCGCTAAGCCTGCCGCGCAGAAACCTGCCGCATCGGCTGCAAAAGCACAGCCAAAACAGCCTGGCCTGCTGAGCCGCCTCTTCGGCGCGCTGAAGAAGATGTTTGCGGGTGAAGAGCCTCAGGCGGAGCAACCAAAAGAAGCGCCAAAAGAAGCCAAGCCGGAACGTCAGCAGGATCGCCGCAAGCGTCAGAACAACCGTCGCGATCGTAACGACCGCAATGACCGTAACGAACGCGGCGATCGCAACGAGCGTCGTGACAACCGTTCAGACAACAGCGAAGGCCGCGAGCAGCGCGAAGAGAACCGCCGTAACCGTCGCGAGAAGCAACAGCAAAACGTTGAAGATCGCGAAGTTCGCCAGCAGCCGGGCGATGAGTCTGAAAAAACCAAACAGCGTGACGAGCAGCAGCCTCGCCGCGAGCGCAGCCGTCGCCGCAACGACGAGAAGCGTCAGGCTCAGCAGGAAGTTAAAAACCTGAATCGCGAAGCGCCTGTTGAACAGCAGGATGCCGAGCAGGAAGAACGTACTCAGGTCATGCCGCGCCGCAAGCAGCGTCAGCTGGCGCAGAAAGTTCGCATTGGTGAAGTGCAGGTAGAAGAAACTGCAGTCATTGCCGCGGAGCCTGCCGAAAGCGTACAGAGTACCCAGCTTGCGAAGGTCGATCTGCCAGCCGTGGTGGAAAGCAACGTTGAGCAGGATGACAACGGTGAAGGTCGTGAAAACGCGGGCATGCCGCGTCGCTCACGCCGTTCTCCGCGCCATCTGCGCGTGAGCGGCCAGCGTCGTCGTCGTTACCGCGACGAGCGTTACCCGACTCAGTCACCGATGCCGTTAACCATCGCCTGTGCATCCCCGGAAATGGCCTCGGGTAAAGTCTGGATCCGCTACCCGGTCGCTCGCCCTGAGCAGGCGGTTGAAGAACAGACCGTCACCGAAGAGGTGGTTGCACCGGTTGCCGCGGTTGAAGCGGTTGAGACGGAAACCGCTACCGTGGTTGAGCCACAGGTTGTTGAAGCGGCTCCACAGGCCGTTGAAGTGGACACGACGCATCCTGAAGTGATTGCAGCACCGGTCGACGCCGCGCCGCAGATTATCGCCGAAGAAGATGCGGCAGTAGCGGAAGAGATCGTGGAAGAGGTTCAACCTGCCGCGCCGGTTGAGGAAACCCCTGAAGCAGTCGTTGAAACCGCCGTTGAGGAAGTTGTTCAGCCGGTCGAGGTTGTCGTTGAACCGGTTCGTGAACCTGCGCCAGTGGAAGTGAAAGCGCCGGAAGTGAAGCCTGAGCCGGTTGTTGCAGCTGCGGCTCGCGTGGCTAGCGCCCCGATGACGCGCGCGCCAGCACCAGAGTATGTGCCGGAAGCGCCGCGCCACAGCGACTGGGTGCGCCCTGGCTTTAACTTCGACGGTAAAGGTTCCGCGGGTGGTCACAGCGCAACGCACCAGGCGACCGCTCCGGCTACCCGCCCACAGTCCGTTGACTAAGCGACCGTAGCGTGAAAAGCCGACCTTCGGGTCGGCTTTTTTATTGCCCTTTCCCGGCCGACCTCATCCCGGCAATCTCCGGCATCACCGTTCGCATCATCTCCAGGAAAAGCCGCAGGCGCGCGGGATAGTAGCGTGACCACGGGTAGACCAGATGCACCGGCAGAGCCGACGGCTGCCATTCGGGCAGCACGTGCACCAGCCTTCCCGCCTCAATATCCTCTTTAACCGCCCAGCTCGACACCACCGCAGCACCCAGTCCGGTCAGCGCGGTCTTACGCGCCACGTACAGGCTGTCCGTGCTCAGGCGCGGGACGATCGTCAGCCGACGCGCCTGATTCAACTCGCCGTTGAAAAGCTCTATGTGCCGCTGATAAAAGGTGCTAATGGCAACCCACGGCAGCGCCTCGAGATCCTCAGGCCCGTTAATCGCGGGAGCGCGCGCGAGGAGTTCTGGAGAGGCCACTACCGAACGCGGCACTTCAGCCAGCAGCACGGAGACCGTCGCAGGGTCAACGTCGGCGCCCACGCGGATAGCGCAGTCAAGGTTATCGCCCAGAAAATCCACGGAGCTGTCATTGAGCACCCATTCGACGGACAGCTGAGGGTAGCGCTGCAAAAATTCGGTTAGCGGAGCCAAAAGCTGATCCTGCCCAAAGGCGTGCGGCGCACGCACCCGCAGCACGCCGACCGGCTCGTCTTCAGCATGGGCGACTTCATCCTCCAGCGCCAGCCAGCTGTCTATCACCCGCCGCGCGTGCTGATAGCAGCGTTCTCCGTCATCGGTCAGCCGCGTGGTGTGGGTTGTACGCAGCAGCAGCCGGACCCCCAGCAGCGTTTCCAGCGACTGCAACCGTCTGCTCACCGTTGCCTGCGTTGTCTCAAGCTGCCTGGCCGCCGCCGAAAGCGAGCCTGCCTCGACGATGCGCACGAAGGTGCGCATCAGCTCCACCCTGTCTATACGTTCTATTCGCTTCATTTATTTCACTGCCATACGTTAAACGTATAAGCGTTTTACCACCGGGCCCTCTACCGCCGCAATGCGCTTTGGTGAAAAATCCCCTCACATTCTGATTGAGGAACGCCTTATGAACACCACAACGTCCCCCCGCGCCGTCAGCCGCTGGGTCATTTTCATGCTGGCGCTGGGCGCCGGTTTTAGCGTGGCATCCATTTACTACGCTCAGCCCCTGCTGCCGCTGATGGGCAGCGATCTGCACCTGAGCATTGAAGGCATGGGGATGGTTCCAACGCTCACCCAGGCGGGCTATGCGTTCGGCATTCTCTTCCTGCTGCCGCTTGGCGACCGCCACGACCGCCGAACGTTAATTCTGATAAAAAGCGCGGCGCTGGCGCTTTTTCTGCTGGGCTGTAGCCTGACCGGGCAGCTGCATTCGCTGCTGCTGGCGAGCCTGCTTATCGGGATGGCCGCGACCATGGCGCAGGATATCGTTCCCGCCGCCGCCATCCTTGCCCCGGAAGGTCAGCAGGGCAAAACCGTCGGTACGGTGATGACCGGCCTGCTGCTCGGGATTTTGCTCTCCAGGACCGTCAGCGGCGTCGTCGGCGAAGCGTTTAGCTGGCGGCTGATGTACCAGCTGGCCGCCGCGAGCATTGCCTCTGTTGGCGTCGTGATGTGGGCCGTTCTCCCCCGCTTTGCCGTCCATTCAACGCTGAGCTACCCCGCGCTGATGCACTCAATGGCGCATCTGTGGCGCCGCTATCCGGCGCTGCGCCGTGCGGCGCTGGCGCAGGGCTTTCTCTCGATCGCCTTCAGCGCATTTTGGTCAACGCTGGCGGTGATGCTGCTTGAACGCTATCACATGGGCAGCGCCGTAGCGGGCGGCTTTGGGATTGCAGGTGCGGCAGGCGCGCTCACGGCGCCTCTTGCCGGTGGCCTGGCCGACAGGCTGGGCGCAGGAAAAGTCACGCAGCTGGGTGCCGCGCTGGTGACCGTCTCCTTTGCGCTGATGTTTGCCATGCCCTGGCTTAGCGTTTATGGACAGCTTGCCCTGATCGCCGTTTCCGCCGTGGGCTTCGATCTCGGCCTGCAGTCAAGCCTGGTGGCTCACCAGAATCTGGTCTATAGCCTTGAGCCGCAGGCCCGTGGTCGCCTTAACGCGGTCTTGTTTACGGTGGTGTTTATCGGGATGGCGCTAGGCTCTGCGGCAGGGAGCAAGATTTATACCCTTGCGGGCTGGTCCGGCGTTGTCGCGCTGGCGACGCTTTGCGGGGGGATCGCGCTGGCAATCCGCCTGATTGAAAACGCCCGCGTCGCATCCGCCCAGGCAGACGTTGCATAAAAAAATGCCCAATCCAGCGCACCGGATTGGGCAGACAAAACATGTCCAGTTTCAAGACATGTTCTAAGAGGTCAAACCTTATTTATTCAGCTGGAAAAGGGACATGCCCTGCATATCGCTGAACGCCTTATAGGATGCCTGCAGCGCCGCCTGCTGCATGGTGTAGGAAGAAATCGCCGCGTTCCAGTCGACTTCCACCAGGTCACTCATCTGCTGCGTTTGACCCAGCGCGCGGTCATCGCCCAGGGTGTCCAGCTTTTCCAGCTCGCTCATCTTGGTACCCACGTCAGCCACGACCGTCAGGACGTTGTTCTGCGCGTTCTTGATGCCGACCTGCGAGTTGGCGATAACCTGGCCCTGTGCAGCCGCGGCCGCCGGATCGTTTTCAATCGGCGTTTTTAGCGAGGCAATCGCGCCGTCGAGGATCTTGAACATGTTGGTTTCACCGTATCCGCCCCCGGGAAGCTCCTGCGCATTGCTGGTAATGCTGTCGAAAATTTGCGTGCCGGTATGGCTGATGGTCATGTTGCGCGCCGTATCCACCTGCTGGGTGATGGCCTCAGTGCCACCGCTGTAATCGCCCGTTGCGGCATCAAACGGCGCGCTTTCCGTCTTGTACCCGGCAAAAATATAGCGGCCGTTGCCGTCGGTGGTGTTTGCCAGGTTCATCAGCTGATCGCGAAGGCCCTGGAGGTCGGTTGCCAGCGAAAGACGATCGTCATCGCTGAGCGTACCGTTTGCGGCGTAGACGAGCTTTTCGCGCACGCCTGAGAGCGCCGTATCAACCTGAGATAACACGTTATCTTCCAGCGATACCTTTTGGGTCGCAAAGGTACGCGCCAGCGCAAACTGGCTGTTCTGCGACTGAGACTGCGACAGCACGATAGCCTGCGACGCCGCGATCGGGTCGTCCGACGGGCGGTTCACGCGTTTGCCGGTGGACATTTGTTCACCGTAGCTCAGCCACCTGCTCTGGGAATCGGTGATCCCCCGCATGTTCTGCTCGTACATCATCTGGGTGCTAATACGCATGGTTCACCTCACCCTTAGCGAATATTGATAATTGCGTCGAAAAGCGTGCTGGCCGTCTGCAGCACCTGCGCGTTGGCGAGGTAATACTGCTGATAGCGCTGCAGGTTGCCATACTCCTCGTCCAGGTTAACCCCGGAGATGGACTGCTGCTGCTTCGTCAGCTGAACGACCACGTTAGCCTTCGTTTCGGTGCTCGACTTCAGCGTCGCGGTGGTGCTGCCCACGGTGCTGACCAGTGAGGCATAGGCATCGTTGAAGGTTTTATTGCCGCCGACGACCTTGCTGTTTTGCAGATCCAGCATTTTCTGGCCGTTGCGGTTGTCGCTCTCACCGCCGTTGTCCGCCTGCGCCATCGCCAGCTTTGACTCATCGCTTATCGCCAGGTCCATGTTCATAATGACGTCAGAAACCGGCTTCACGATAAAGCTGTCCTTCGCGCTGGCCGCGCCGCTCACGTTAACGTTCAGGCCGTCAAAGGAGAGGTTGCCGCTCGCGTCCGGGCTCAGGGTGAAGCTGGTCTTATCCGCGGTGCGGGTCACGGTCCAGTCGGTGCCGTTGAACTGCAGCTTGTAGTCCGTCGCCTGCACCCTGGTGCTGTCTGCCACCGAGGCGGTAACGGACGCCGTGCCGCTGTTTTTGCTGTTGCTCAGCACCGCCGGGGAGCCGAAGTCAAACAGCTTGCCGCCCGCGTCGCCGTTGGCATCAAAACCGGCCTGATGCTGCTTGTTCATCGCGTCTGCGAAGGCCAGCGCCATCTGGTTCAGGCTGTTGCGCGCCTTGTCCAGGTCTTCATTGCGAAACGTTAATAGCCCGCCTAACGAACCGGTGGTAATCAGCTTCTCGGGCACTTCCACGTTTCCGGCCACGTCATCCACGTAAGCAATGGTGGTGCGCCCGGGATCCGCGCTCGATTTCACCGCCGCCAGCTGGTTCGCTTTGCCGCCCTGCACCAGGCTGTAGCCGTTGCCGAAGGAGACGTTGTAGGTGCCGCTGTCCTGCACGGAGACTTCTACGCCGACAATCTTGTTCAGCTCGGTCACCAGCTGGTCGCGCTGGTCGAGCAGCTCGTTTGGCGATGCGCCCGCGCCGACGCCAGTGAGGCGTGAAATCTGATCGTTCAGGTTGGCGATCTGTTTGGCGTAGTTATTGATCTGATCGACGCTGGTCGAAATCGCGGTATTCACCTGCGCATCCTGCTCGCGCAGGTACTGGTCGTTGGTTTTGAACTGATTGACCAGGCCATCCGCTTTGCCCAGCACCGTCTGGCGCGCCGCCGGATCTTCTGCGTTGCTGACCAGCGTTTGCAGGCTTTTAAAAAAATCCTGCAGGGTGGTGGAGAGCGAATTGGTGGTATCAGAGAGCACGTCGTCAATTTTCGACATCTGCTGATAGCGCGTGGTCAGGCCGCTGCTCTGGGTCTGGGCCGCGCGCAGCTGGTTGGTGATGAACGCATCATACTCACGCTGAACACCTGAAACGTAAACCCCGTTACCCACCCAGCCGCCGCCGGTCAACGTGCTGTTGGATGCACCCAGAACGGTGGACTGGCGGGTGTAACCCGCCACGTTATAGCTTGAAATATTATTACTGACGGTATTAAGTGCCGCCTGGGCAGCACTGAGGCCACTCATGGCGCTGTTAATCAAACCGGACATGGGAGTTCCTTTTATACATTCAGACACGAGTCCTGATGAAGGTTATCGGCAGCCTCCATCGGGACTTGAGAGCTTTCAGAACAGTTTTTCGAGATCGGTGCTGTAGGCTTTGCTGACCTTCTCGCCCATCGCTTTAAGCTGCTGAATCATGCTGGTGAGCTTGCGCGCGTAGTTGGGATCGGTCGCGTAACCGGCGTTTTGCAACGCCTGCGCGCCCTGCTCCGGCGTCGCGGCCTGCGTGACGGCGGCGTAGCGCGGGTTGCGGCTCAACACCCCCACGTAATCGGACAGCGCTTCCAGATACGAGCTGTACACGCGGAATTTGGCCTTCACCTTCACCGCCGCGCCGTTCTCATATTCCGTGGTGGTGATTTCCGTCGTCGGCCCTTTCCAGCTGGAGGTGGCCTTAACGCCAAAGATGTTGAAGCTCGGATCGCCGTTTTCACGGCGGATCTGCCGCTGGCCCCAGCCCGACTCCAGCGCGGCCTGCGCCAGTATCAGGTGGTGAGGCACGCCGCTCTGCTCGCTCGCCAGGCGCGCGGGCAGCGACAGCTGTGCCAGGAAGTCTTTGCTGTCGCCGGAGAGCGGCTCGTCGCTGGTCGCGGCGGGTTTCGGCATCGCTTTACGCACCATCTGGGTCAGCGCCTGATTCTGATAGCGGGTCACCGTTTCCAGTGAAAACTTCATCGGCACCTGCTGCTGCTCGCCGTCCGGCTGTACGCCCTGCGCCGCTTCGGTCTGTTTGACAATCATGTCGGCCAGACCGAGTCCTTTTCCGGCGGTCATCTGCTGCGCAATCTGTTGGTCATACAGGCTGGTGTAAAGCCGCGTGGAGTCGCTGCTGAAAATGCCGTCCTTCGGCAGCGCCTCACGCATGCTTTTCAGCATCATCTGCACGAACATCCCCTCCACCTGGCGGGCTACCGGGCGGATATTTCCGGCCGGATCTTTACCCGCTTTGGATTTCAGCTCGTTGAGCGACTGGGCGTCCCAGGCCGCGCTGGTCAACAGCTTGCTATCGGTCAGCATCAGATGATTTCCAGCTTAGCGCGCAGGCAGCCCGCGCTTTGCATCGACTGCAGAATGGACATCAGGTCCATCGGCGTGGCGCCCAGCGCGTTCAGAGCGCGGACGACGCTGTTAAGGTTGGCGCTGGAGCGCACGCTCTGCAGCGAGCCGCCGCTCTGGCGCAGGTCAATCTGCGTTTGCGGCGTCACCACCGTCTGCCCGCCGCCAAACGGCGTATCCGGCTGGCTCACGTTCGCGCTGCGGTTGACCGTCACGGAGAGGTTACCCTGCGCCACGGCGCAGCTGTCCAGCGTTACCTCGCGGTTCATTACCACCGATCCGGTACGGGAGTTAATAATGACCTTCGCGTCCTGAAGCGGCACGTTGACTTCCATATTCTGGATATCCGCCAGCATGCGCACCTGATTGCTGCTGCCCGTCGAGGTGCGGATCTGCACCGTGCGGGCATCCAGCGCGGTGGCGCTGCCGTAGCCGCGGCTGCGGTTGATGGTGTCCGCAATCTGCTGCGCCATCGTAAAGTCTTCGTTGTTCAGCTGCAGGTTGATGGTGTTCCCGGCGCCAAACTGCGTCGGCAGCTCGCGCTCGATGATCGCCCCGTTGGTAATACGCCCGCCGTTCAGCTGGTTAACCTGCACGCTGCTGCCGCCCGCAGAAGCGCCCGCGCCGCCGACCAGGATGTTGCCCTGCGCCAGCGCGTAAACCTGGCTGTCGACGCCTTTCAGCGGCGTCATTAGCAGCGTTCCGCCGCGCAGGCTTTTGGCGTTACCCATCGAGGAAACCACCACGTCGATGGTTTGCCCCTGGCGCGCGAAGGCCGGGAAGGAGGCGGTGACCATCACCGCCGCCACGTTTTTCAGCTGCATGTTGGTGCCCGTCGGTACGGTGATACCGAGCTGGGAGAGCATGTTGTTCAGGCTTTGCGTGGTGAACGGCGTTTGGGTCGTCTGGTCACCCGTACCGTCCAGCCCCACGACCAGGCCGTAGCCGATCAGGGAGTTTTCACGCACGCCCTGCACGCTGGTGAGATCGCGTATGCGGTCGGCCTGGGCAAACGTTGCCACCAGGGCCAGCGCCACGGCGAAGAGGGATTTAAACATGGGTCACCTCGCTTACATCGGCGATAAGTTAAGGAAGAAGCGCTGCAGCCAGCCCATATTTTGCGCTTCGTTGATGTAGCCGTTGCCGACATACTCAATGCGCGCATCCGCCACCTGCGTGGACGGTACGGTGTTGCTGCCGCTGATGGTGCGCGGGTTCACCACGCCGGAGAAGCGGATAAACTCCGTTCCCTGGTTGATGGCGATCTGTTTTTCACCCACGACGTGCAGGTTGCCGTTCACCAGCACCTGGTCAACCGTCACCGTCAGCGTTCCGCTGAAGGTATTGCTGGCGTTCGCGCCGCCTTTGCCGTTAAAGGTGTTGCCGCCAGAGGCTTCCACATCGGCACGCGCATTGCCAAACAGGCCCTGCAGATAGCGCGGTACGGTGTCGAAACCGAAATTGGTTTTGCCATCGCGGCTGGCGTTCGCGGACGAGCTTTTGCTCGCGCTGACGTTTTCCTGCAACACAATGGTCAAGGTATCGCCGATATTACGCGGACGGCGATCTTCAAACAGCGGCTGATAGCCGTAGTTAATCGGCTGCGCGGTCTGGAAAATAGAGCCGTTTACCACCGGCGCGGGGCCAGGGACGGGTTGGGCGGTTGTCGCACCCTGCACCAACGGTTTAGAGGGTATCCAGGCACATCCGCTGAGGGAGACGGCCAGAACAGTCAGTATCGGATAACGAAACGCCGCGTTTTTTTGCATTGCCTTCATCTTCGAAAACAGGGAGCCGACGCGGCGTTCACCGCGCCGGACCGCCCTTTAGAGTTGCGTCAGTTTTTGCAGCATCTGGTCGGTCGTCGACACTGCTTTACTGTTAATTTCATACGCGCGCTGAACCTGGATCATATTGACCAGCTCTTCCGCCACGTTCACGTTAGAGGTTTCAACATAGCCCTGGTACAGCAGGCCCGCGCCGTTCAAGCCGGGGGTACTTTCATTTGGCGTACCGGAGGATTGCGTTTCGGTGTAGAGGTTCTCACCAATGCTTTCCAGGCCGGTATCGTTCATGAAGGTGGTGAGGTTCAGCTGTCCAACCTGAACCGGCGCCGCCTGCCCCTGCTGGGTCACGCTCACGATGCCGTCGCGACCGATGGTAATGGTCAGGGCGTTCGCCGGGATGGTGATGGCAGGCTGCACCTGGAAACCGCCCGCCGTCACCAGCTGGCCGTTTTGATCCACCTGGAAGGAGCCGTCGCGGGTGTAGGCAGAGGTGCCGTCAGGCAGCTGCACCTGGAAGAAGCCCTGCCCCTTGATCGCCACGTCCTTGCTGTTGTTGGTCTGAGACAGGTTGCCCTGGCTGTGCAGACGCTCGGTCGCCACCGGGCGCACGCCGGTACCAATCTGTAGGCCAGACGGCAGCGTGGTTTGCTCGGAAGACTGAGCGCCCGGCTGGCGAATGGTTTGATAAAGCAAATCTTCGAATACCGCACGCTGACGCTTAAACCCGTTGGTGCTGACGTTTGCCAGGTTGTTGGCAATCACGTCCATGTTGGTTTGCTGCGCGTCCAGGCCGGTTTTCGCGATCCATAAAGAGCTGATCATAAGTAGTCCTGTTAACCCATAGCCAGAAGTTGGTTGGCTTTGCTTTCGTTTTCGTCCACGCCGCTAATCACCTTCATCTGCATTTCGAAACGGCGGGCGCTGGCGATCATGTCGCTCATGGCCGCGACCGGCTTGACGTTGCTGCCTTCCAGCACGCCGGACATCACGCGGATGGTCGGATCGGCCTGAAGGATCGGACCTCGCGCGGCCTGCGCCGCAGGGGTCAGACGGAACATGCCGTCATCACCGCGCAGCACGTCCCGACCTTCCGCCTTCACCAGCTTGAGCCGACCAACCGGGGCGACGGTATTCGCCGGATCGCCGGGGTTCAGCGCCGAGATTGTCCCGTCCGCCGCGATGGTCAGCTCTGAGCCTTCCGGCACGGTGAGCGGCCCCGCTTCACCCATCACCGGGTGCCCCTGAATGGTCAATTGCCCGGTCGCGCTGACCTGGATGTTACCGTTGCGGGTGTAGCCTTCGCTGCCGTCCGCGGTCTGCACCGCCAGCCAGCCGTCCTGCTGAAGCGCCACGTCCAGCGGGCGCGAGGTGTAATCCATCTGGCCCGGCGTCATGTCTGCGCCCGGCGTAGAGGCCGTTACCAGCGTACGCGTCGGAAGCGAAAGCCCTTCAACCGGCACCGCGCGCAGCGCATTGAGCTGCGCGCGAAAGCCGGGGGTAGAGGCGTTTGCCAGGTTGCTGGCGGTAACGGCCTGCTGATTGAGCGTCTGGCTTGCCGCGCCCATCGCCGTGTATATTGCGTGATCCATAGCGCTATCCCGTCAGCCTGTTAACGCAGGTTAACCAGCGTGTTGAGGATCTGGTCCTGGGTTTTGATGGTCTGCGCGTTGGACTGGTAGTTACGCTGCGCGACGATCATGTTGACCAGCTCTTTGCTCAGATCCACGTTGGAGGCTTCCAGCGCGCCGTTGGTCAGCTTGCCGAAGTTACCGGTGCCCGCGGTGCCCAGCAGCGCCACGCCGGAAGACTGGGTCGCAGACCAGACGTTATCGCCTTCGGACTGCAGGCCTTCGTTGTTGGCAAAGTTCGCCAGCACGATCTGCCCCAGCACCTGGGTCTGCTCGTTGGAGTAGTTACCAACCACGGTACCGTCGTCGTTGATCTGGTAGCTCACCAGGTCGCCCGGCTTGAAGCCGTTCTGGTTGGTGGCAACAATGTTGTTCGCGCCGGTGTTCTGCTGCATGGAGTTCTGGAAGCTCAGGGAGAACTGCGCAGGCGTCGCGCCGCTGATGGAACCGGTGGTGATATCGATAGCCGGGGTGGCGTTAGGCGTTGTGCTCAGCACGCCCGCGGCATTGTAGTTGTAAACGCCCGCCAGGTTGCCGTTGTTGTCGAAGCTCATCTGCGCCGCTTTCCTGGCGGCGGAACCCGCTACGCTGCCGTCCTGGGTGTAGAGATCCCACTTGTTGTCCGCCGTTTTAACGTAGTAGACGTACATGTTGTGGGCGTTACCCTGGCTGTCGAAGACGGTCACGGTCCCTTTTTTGTTGTAGGTGTCCGGGTTGGCCGCATCAAACGGATCGGTCTGCGCGGCGTCCGTGGAGTTCAGGTTGATCTGCTGCGTCGCCGTGGTGGTGGATTTCGCCGCCATCAGGGTGTTCGGGATGGTGATCGCCTGCGGGTTTGCGCCGGTCTGCACCGTTGGCGGCGTACCGGCAACCGGATAGCCGGTCAGCTGCATGCCCTGCATGTTCACCAGCGTGCGGTTTTCATCCAGCTTGAACTGGCCGTTACGGCTGTAGAACACGGAGCCGTTCGAATCCACCATGCGGAAGAAACCGTTCTGGCTGATCGCCACGTCCAGGCCGCGGCCGGTGTTGGTGGTGGTACCGTCGGTGAAGTCCTGGGTGATCCCGGCGACTTTAACGCCCAGGCCCACTTTGGAACCGGCAAACATGTCTGCGAAAGACGCCGTACCGGATTTGAAACCGTAGGTCGCGGAGTTGGCGATGTTGTTGCCAATGACGTCCAGGTTGGTGGCCGCAGCATTCAGGCCGCTGACCGCTTGAGAAAAGGCCATGACTTACTCCTGATAAGTGTTAAGGCTTAGATAATCTGCCGAACTTCGTCGAGCGTGGTGGTACCGGAAGTACCCAAATCCAGTTTGTTGCCGTCGCTGCCCTTAATGACGCCCTGCACCAGCGCGAACTGCAGCGGCTGCGCCACCAGCTGGGTGGCACCATTGCTGGCGTTGATCGCCACCTTGTAGGAACCATTCGGCGCCGTGGTGCCGTCCGTCAGGCTGCCATCCCAGGTGAAGGTATGAACGCCCGCCTTCAGCGCGCCGATCTCGATCGTGCGCACCACCGTGCCGTTGGCATCGGTGATGGTCGCCGTCACCTTGTCCGCCGGCTGCTGCAGCTCAACGCCAAACGGCGTGGTGGTGGTGGTGGTCGTACCGTCCGTGGTGCTGCTGCCCGCCAGAATGGTGGTGCCCGGGATCATCACGCCGTGCCCAATCAGGTTTGCGGCCTGCAGGGACTGGCTGTTGTCGATCTGGCCCGAGACGGAGCCGAGCGTGGTATTGAGCTTCTCGATGCCGCTGACGGTACTGATCTGCGCAAGCTGCGTGGTCAGTTCGTTGTTCTGCATCGGGTTGGTCGGGTCCTGGTTTTTGAGCTGCGCAACCAGCAGCGTCAGAAAGCTGCTCTGCAGATCGTTGGCGCTGCTTCCGGTGAGGGATTTGCTGCCGGAAGCGCTGCTCGCGCCACTGACGCCCGAGTTTGTGGGGTCATTAAGATTTACGGCGATGGACATGCTTGTCTCCTTTACTGGCCGAGAGTGAGCGTTTTGAGCATCATGCTCTTCACGGTATTGAGCACTTCGACGTTGGCCTGGTAGCTGCGCGAGGCGGACATGGAGTTCACCATTTCCCCCACGACGTCCACGTTTGGCATTTTCACGTAGCCGTTGGCGTCAGCAAGAGGATTGCCGGGCTCGTACACCAGCCTGTCGGGGGCCTGGCTTTCCACCACGTCAGCGACTTTTACGCCGCCCGTTGCCGCGCCCGGCGCAGCATCAACCTGAAAGACCACCTGCTTCGCGCGGTACGGCTGGCCGTCCGGCCCGGTGACGCTGTCGGCGTTCGCCAGGTTACTGGCCGCCACGTTCAGGCGTTTCGACTGCGCCGTGAGCGCCGAACCGGCGATATCAAAAATATTCAGCAAGGCCATTTATCAGTTGCCCCCCTGCAGGACGTTCATCATGCCTTTGATTTGCCCGCCGAGAACGGTCAGGCCCATCTGGTACTTGAGGCTGTTATCGGCGAACTGCGTGCGCTCCCGGTCCATGTCCACGGTGTTACCGTCGAGAGAGGGCTGGTCGGGAATGCGGTACAGTAAATCCGCCGCCGGTGTGGTCATCGCCTGAGCGGGAATATGGCGAGAAGAGGTCAGCGCAAGCGCTACGCCCGTCCCTTCAGCGCGCCCGCGCTCCATCACTTTTTTAAGCTCACTGGAAAAATCAATATCGCGCGCCTGAAACCCGGGGGTGTCCGCGTTCGCGATATTCGCGGCTAAAATCTCCTGCCGCTGGGCGCGCAAGTTGAGCGCTTCCTGCTGAAAACGTAGCGCGGCGTCGAGTTTATCGAGCATGTCTCCTCCGCTGATGGCAAAATTTCAGTTCACAGCTTAAATCTCAAGGCATCCCCCCTATCGAAGGAATAAGGGCAAAATGCGTCGCTATTTGTTGCGTTGATGCAAAACCACTGCAGGTAGAATTTGCTCAACTCAGGAAACGGTGGAACTTGCGATGCGGACGTTAAAACGAGGCCTGGCGGCGGCCTTGATGCTTTTAAGCCCCCTTGTGCAGGCTGACGATCTTAGTAGCCAGCTGACCGCGTTTTTTACGCAGCAGCTGGCAGGCTTTAGCGATGAAGTCGTGATTAACGTGCGCACGCCGCCCAACCTGCTTCCCTCCTGCGAAGCGCCGTCCTTTAGCGTGACCGGCAGCGCCCGCCTGTGGGGCAATGTGAACGTGCTGGCGCGCTGTCCCGGCGAGAAGCGCTATTTACAGGTTGCCGTTCAGGCGACGGGGAATTATGTTGTTGCCGCCCAGCCGATCGCGCGCGGCAGCGTGCTGCAGGCCAGCAGCGTAACGCTCAAGCGTGGCCGTCTGGATCAGCTTCCGCCAAAAACGATGCTGGACATCAGCCAGGCACAGGAAGCCGTGACCCTGCGCGACGTGGCGCCGGGCCAGCCGATTCAGCTCTTTATGCTGCGTCAGGCGTGGCGGGTGAAAGCCGGGCAGCGCGTGATGGTGGTGGCCAACGGCGACGGCTTTAGCATCAACAGTGAAGGCAAGGCGCTAAACAATGCTGCCGTGGCGCAAAACGCCCGCGTCAGGATGTCTTCCGGCCAGGTGGTGAGCGGCACCGTCGATACCGATGGGAATATTCTGATTAACCTATAATCTTTTTAAAGATTTCGCGGCGACTGCCGATAAATATTCAACGAATGATGAGAGCAGGCGCCATCGCCGCGAACCCTCGATGAGGACAACCCTATGAGCATTGATCGTACATCAGCCCTGAAGCCGGTTAGCACTGTACAACCTCGCGAAACAAGCGACGCGACGCCGCAGAAGACGCGTCTGGAAAAAACGTCGACGGCCAACAGCACCAGCGTCACCCTGAGCGATGCGCAGTCAAAACTGATGCAGCCAGGCGGCAGCGATATCAACATGGAACGTGTTGAAACGCTGAAAACCGCGATCCGCAACGGCGAACTGAAGATGGATACCAGCAAAATTGCTGATGCGCTGATTCAGGAAGCACAGAGTTTCTTACAGAGTAACTAACCGTATGAGTCGACTGTCAGAAATACTGGATCAGATGACGGTTGTCCTGAACGACCTGAAAACGGTAATGGACGCAGAGCAGCAGCATCTCTCCTCCGGTCAGATCAACGGCAGCGCGCTGCAGCGCATCACGGAAGATAAAAGCTCGCTGCTGGCGACGCTGGACTATCTGGAACAGCAGCGGCGCGCGGAGCAAGATTCGACGCGCAGCGCCAACGATGAGATCGTTGAGCGCTGGCAAACGATTACGGAAAAAACCCAGCATCTTCGCCATCTCAACCAGCACAACGGCTGGCTGCTGGAGGGACAGATCGAGCGTAATCAGCAGGCTCTGGAGGTGTTAAAGCCCCATAAAGAGCCCGGCCTGTACGGTGCGGATGGTCAAACATCGCCGTCGCGGCTGAACGGTGGAAAAAAGATTTCGATTTGACGCCTACGCGGCAGGTCATGCAGCGGGGAGCCCCCTTAGGGAGCTCCCCTTTTCTGTTTACGCCGTTCGGCGGGCAAACTCTTTCACTTTGAACCCCAGTATCGCCAGGGTCGCAAAGTACGCCACAACGCCCACCACCACTACGGCAAACAGACGCACGAGGCGGTAAGGCATCGTGCCGATGGACCAGTCCGGCATTACGTACAGCATGCCAACGAGCGCCGCCGACATCACTACCACGGCAATCACTAAACGCACCAGGAAACGCGTCCAGCCCGGCTGCGGCGTAAAGATATCCTGCTTGCGCAGCTGCCAGTAAAGCAGCGAAGCGTTGAGGCAGGCCCCCAGACCAATCGACAGCGACAGGCCGGCGTGCCTGAGCGGGCCGATAAACGCCAGGTTCATCAGCTGCGTCATTACCAGCGTGACGATGGCAATTTTGACCGGCGTTTTGATGTCCTGACGGGAGTAGAAGCCCGGCGCCAGCACCTTCACGACGATCAGCCCCATCAGCCCGACGGAATAGGCCACCAGCGCGCGCTGGGTCATCGCGGCATCGAACGCGGTAAATTTACCGTACTGGAACAGCGATACGGTCAGCGGCTTCGCCAGAATCCCCAGCGCCACCGCGCTCGGCAGCGCCAGCAGGAAGCAGAGGCGCAGCCCCCAGTCCATCAGGCGACAGTACTCGTCGTGGTTGCCGCTGGCGAAGCTTTTCGACAGCGACGGCAGCAGAATGGTGCCCAGCGCCACGCCCAGCACGCCGGACGGAAACTCCATCAGGCGGTCGGCGTAGTACATCCACGAGACCGAACCGGAGACGAGGAAAGAGGCGAAGATGGTGTTGATGATCAGTGAAATCTGGCTGACGGAGACGCCCAGAATCGCCGGGCCCATCTGCCTGATGACCCGCATCGCCCCGGCATCGCGGAAGCTAATGCGCGGCAGCACCAGCATGCCAATCTTTTTCAGGTGGGGGAGCTGATAGGCAAGCTGCAGCACGCCGCCGACGGTGACGGCCCAGGCCAGCGCCAGAATCGGCGGGTTGAAGTGCGGCGCGGCGAACAGCGCAAAGCCGATCATACTGACGTTCAGCAGCGTTGGCGCAAAGGCCGGTACGGAAAAGCGGTTCCAGGTATTGAGGATCGCCCCCACCAGCGAGGCCAGGGAAATCAGCAGAATATAGGGGAACGTAATGCGCAGAAGCTGCGAGGTCAGCGCGAATTTATCCGCGGTGTCGGCGAAGCCCGGCGCGGTGACCATGATCACCCACGGTGCGGCCAGCATCCCCAGCACGGTCACTACCGCCAGCGCCAGCGTCAGCAGCCCCGATACGTAGGAGACAAACACGCGGGTTGCCTCTTCGCCCTGCTTGCTTTTGTACTCCGCGAGGATCGGCACAAACGCCTGCGAGAATGCCCCTTCGGCAAAAATACGGCGCAGCAGATTCGGCAGCTTGAACGCCACGAAAAAGGCATCCGTTGCCATTCCGGCACCAAAAATCCTTGCCACAATCGCGTCTCGCGCAAAGCCAAGCACGCGAGAGAACATGGTCATCGAGCTGACGGCAGCCAGCGATTTTAATAAGTTCATTAACGTGAATTTCCACAACCACACGGCAAAACGCCTGCAGTGCAGGCGTTGAAGAAGCGCTTAGTCTACCCGGATTTTAACGAATTACTATCCGCAGATGTTACAGCGGGTTATTCACTCATGGCGTCGCGCCAGAGCTTTTCCACGACGCGCTGGGCCGCAATCGCCTGCTCTCCGGAGGTTTCCGGAACCGTCTGATTCTGCACGCAGGTGATAAAGTGGCGAGCGCAGCCCGCGAAGCCGCGCTGCTCCAGCGTGCTCTGCCAGCCGGGAACCGGAAGCGCTACGACGCCGCCGCCCTTCTCCTCCCGCCATTCGCGCATGTCGGTGACGTCATACAGCGCGCCGTCCGTCACCGCCTGAACGGATTCCCGCTGGCTGCCGGCGCGGCGGTGCATGCTGGTGGTAATCTGCACGTGGTCGGCCGCAAAATGGTGCTCGGCGTAGACCATTTGCCCTTCATCATTCGTCAGCAGCGTGCCGCTCTTGAGCGGCGCGCTGCCTCCTGCAAGCCACAGCGCCGTGTCCACCACGTGAAGGTAGTCGTCCAGCAGGGTGAAGCGCAGGTCGTTCGGCCCAACGCTGTCGGTACGGTGCTTATCCATGCGCAGGGATGCAAAACGCCCTGACTGCGCCTTCAGCTGCTGGTAGAGCGGCGCAAACCTGCGGTTAAAGCCGACCATCAGCGTCAAATTCTTACGTGCCGCCAGCTCGATCAGGCGTTCGGCGTCCTGCACGCTCTCCGCCAGCGGCTTGTCGACGCAGACGTGAACGCCCGCGTTCAATAGCTCGCTCACCACCTGAAAGTGCGTCGGCGTAGAGGTATGCACGAACACCGCGTCGCAGTCGCGGGCCAGATCCTGCAGCGAGTTCGCATACGGCATTCGCCAGGTTTCGCAGATCCGCTCCGCCTTCTCGCGCGTGGGCGACCATGCGCCCTGCAGCGTCCAGTCCGCCGCCGCGCCTAACACCGGAAGCCAGGCCTTTTGCGCAATGCCGCCTAGTCCGACTACACCTACCCGTAATTTTGCCACCGTTAATCTCCCAAATGTGCCAGCAACGCGTCCAGACGCTGCTTCAGACCGGCGACTTCGTTTTCCAGCGCGTCTACGCGCGCCGCCAGGCTAGCGTCACTCTCTTTACTATCGGCAATAAACGCGATCTCTGAAGCATCCGTTTCGTCGTTGAACAGATGGCGGTAGCGGCTTTCGCGCTTGCCGGGCTCGCGCGCAAGGCGCAGCACGTAGGGGCCATCCTCGCGGGAGGCCAGCCCTTCCAGCGTCGCCTCCACTTCCTGCACGTCACGAAACTCGTGCATGCGGGACGCGCGGGAGCGAAGTTCGCCCGGAGTCTGCGCGCCGCGCAGCAGCAGCGTGGCGACAATCGCCACTTCGGCGGGGCTCAGCTTCAGGTCGCCAAATTCCGAGTTGCAGAAGCGCTGCTCATATTTCGTCACGCGGTTACCGAACCCGCTGACGGTGCGAAGGTAATGGCGCTTTACCAGCGCGTCCAGAATGTCCTGCACGTCGTGCTCGCTCAGGTTCATGACCGGATCGCGGTTGGTCTTCTGGTTACAGGCCATCGTCACGGCGTTGACGGAGAGCGGATACTGCTCCGGCGTGGTGATCTGCTTTTCCAGCAGGCAGCCAATCACGCGGGCTTCTGTCCCGCTTAACTGATATTTCATCTTTTCTCCTTAGCGACCTGCGCTCCATTCCCGAGTGGTTAATGCCGTCAGCACGTGGTCGCGCCATTCCCCATCAATCAGCAGATAGTCTTTGGCGTAACCCTCTTTTTCAAAACCCAGACGCGCCAGCAGATCCCCGCTGCGCTTATTGTGCGGCATGTAATTCGCCATGATGCGGTGGATATGCTGGGTACGCTGCATATAGCGAATCGCCGCCGTCAGCGCCTCGAACATCAGCCCCTGCCCTTGCCACTTCTGGCCGATGGAATAGCCCAGATAACAGGCGTGAAAGGACCCGCGCACCACGTTAGAAAAATTGGCGATGCCGAGGATCTCTTTTTCGTCAGGATCCAGCAGCGCAAAATAGAAGGCGCTGCCCTGCTTATGAAATTCGGCGATCATGCTGAGGCGCGCCTGCCAGCCGGAGGGGTAGCAGTGGCTTTCATCCCGAACGGGTTCCCAGGGCTTCAAAAACTGGCGATTCTCGGCGTAATAATCCGCCAGCCGCCAGGCATCACGCTCGTGCACCAGACGGACAACCAGCCTGTCCGTCGTCAGACGCACTTTTGGCACATTGCTGCGATAGCCAAACATCGATACCACTCCTTCCCGTCACGTCGACTCTACCCATTATCTTTACTATACCTGTGCCTGAGCCTTCTGTGAAAACAGTGACATACCATTTTCACCTGTTTTCACATTTTTCGATGAGAACTCTCTATCAAAGCACTCTTTTGATAAAAAAATATTGTCGCCGACGGGGGTGGGAAAAGGCGTGGCAACGCCGCAGAATATTAGCGTGCTCACCGTCTCTTTTCCCTGGAGGGGAAATGTCCCGCGTATCGCAGGCCAGGAACCTGGGTAAATACTTCCTTCTCGTCGATAACATGCTGGTCGTGCTCGGCTTTTTTGTCGTTTTTCCGCTTATCTCGATTCGCTTTGTCGATCAGATGGGCTGGGCGGCACTCGTGGTTGGCATTGCGCTGGGGCTACGCCAGCTCGTCCAGCAGGGGCTGGGCGTATTTGGGGGCGCCATCGCCGATCGCTTTGGCGCCAAGCCGATGATCGTCACCGGCATGCTGCTGCGGGCCGCGGGGTTTGCCACCATGGCGATTGCCCACGAGCCCTGGCTGCTGTGGTTCTCCTGCTTCCTTTCAGGCATTGGCGGCACGCTGTTTGACCCGCCGCGCACCGCGCTGGTGGTGAAGCTGATTCGCCCCCAGCATCGCGGCCGCTTTTTCTCCCTTTTGATGATGCAGGACAGCGCCGGGGCGGTGATTGGCGCCCTGCTCGGCAGCTGGCTGCTGCAATACGACTTTCGTCTGGTCTGCGCCACCGGGGCCGTGCTCTTTATTCTGTGTGCGCTGTTTAACGGGCTCTATTTGCCCGCGTGGAAGCTGTCGACGGTAAAAACACCCGTCCGTGAAGGCCTTGGGCGCGTGCTGAGCGACAGGCGCTTCGTGACCTATGTCCTGACGCTGACGGGCTACTACATGCTGGCGGTACAGGTGATGCTGATGCTGCCGATCATGGTCAACGACATTGCGGGCACGCCCGCCGCGGTGAAGTGGATGTACGCCATAGAGGCGTGCCTGTCGCTCACGCTGCTCTACCCTATCGCCCGCTGGAGCGAGCGGCGCTTTCGTCTTGAGCACCGCCTGATGGCTGGCCTGCTGCTGATGACAGTGAGCATGATGCCGATTGGCCTTGTCGGCTCGCTGCAGCAGCTGTTTACCCTGATTTGCACGTTCTACATTGGCTCTATCATCGCCGAACCGGCGCGCGAAACGCTGGGCGCTTCGCTTGCCGACGCCCGCGCCCGGGGCAGCTACATGGGCTTTAGCCGTCTGGGCCTGGCCTTCGGCGGCGCGCTGGGCTACGCCGGGGGAGGCTGGCTGTTTGACGCAGGAAAAGCGTTAAGCCAGCCGGAGCTGCCGTGGATGATGCTGGGCGTTGTCGGGTTTATCACGCTCTTTGCCCTGTGGTGGCAGTTTAGCCAAAAGCGCAGCGCCAGCGGCATGCTGGAGCCTGGCGCCTGATTTCTCCCTACGGCGGGAACCCTTTCCGCCGTCACAATCAGTTTTTTCTGCTGGTTTCCGCCAATTCAGGCTGACATACTGACGCGACAGGACAGAAGCGCCGATTTTATGTTGAGGAACGCCATGAAGAAAATCGTCATTGCCGCTGCGCTCGTCGTTAGCGGCCTGCTGGTGGGATGTAACCAGCTTACGCAGTACACCGTCAGCGAGCAGGAAATTAATCAGGCGCTTGAAAAACGCAATAACTTCTCGAAGGACATCGGCGTGCCGGGGCTTGCCGACGCCCATATCGTGCTTAGCAACCTGACCAGCCAGATTGGCCGCGAGGAGCCGAACAAGGTCACCCTTTCCGGCGATGCGAATCTGGATATGACCTCGCTGTTCGGCAATCAGAAAGCAAACATTAAGCTGAAGCTCAAGGCGCTGCCGGTATTCAATAAAGAGAAAGGCGCGATCTATCTGCAGGAGATGGAAGTGGTTGACGCCGTCGTGACGCCGGACAAAATGAAGCCGGTGCTCCAGACCCTGATGCCCTATCTCAACCAGTCGCTGCAAAACTACTTTAACCAGCAGCCCGCTTACGTCCTGAGCGAGGACAACAGCAAGGGCGAGGCGCTGGCGAAAAAGTATGCCAAGGGAATCGAGGTGAAGCCGGGAGAAATCATTATTCCCTTCACCGATTAACCCAGGGGGCGCACGAGCGCCCTTTTTTTTACGGAAACAAGTGCAAACGAAAACGTTTCCGCTTATGATTTGTGTCCGGCAAAAACAGCCATCCTAATGACTGATTCCACTCAAGCCGGAGCTTCCATGACTGCACAATCCCAGGTTCTTAAAATCCGCCGCCCTGACGACTGGCATATCCATCTGCGCGATGGTGACATGCTGAAAACCGTCGTGCCGTATACCAGCGAACATTATGGCCGCGCGATTGTTATGCCAAACCTGGTCCCGCCAGTCACCACCGTCGAGGCCGCTATCGCCTATCGTCAGCGTATTCTGGATGCCGTTCCCGCCGGGCACGATTTTACTCCGCTGATGACCTGCTACCTGACCGATTCGCTCGACCCAAACGAAGTTGAGCGCGGATTCAACGAGGGCGTATTTACCGCCGCCAAGCTCTATCCGGCGAATGCCACCACCAACTCCAGCCACGGCGTGACCAGCATCGATGCCATCATGCCGGTGCTGGAAAGAATGCAAAAGCTGGGGATGCCGCTGCTGGTGCATGGTGAAGTGACGCACGCGGAAATTGATATCTTCGACCGCGAAGCCCGCTTTATCGATACCGTGATGGAGCCGCTGCGCCAGCGTCTTCCCGCGCTGAAGGTGGTCTTTGAACACATCACCACCAAAGACGCGGCCGAATACGTGCGCGACGGCAATGAGCTGATCGCCGCCACCATCACCCCTCAGCACCTGATGTTTAACCGCAACCATATGCTGGTCGGCGGCGTGCGCCCTCACCTGTACTGCCTGCCCATTCTGAAGCGCAACATTCACCAGCAGGCGCTGCGCGAGCTGGTTGCCAGCGGCTTCTCTCGCGCGTTTTTGGGTACGGACTCCGCGCCGCACGCGCGCCATCGCAAAGAGGCAAGCTGCGGCTGCGCGGGCTGCTTTAACGCCCCTACGGCGCTGGCGAGCTATGCCACGGTGTTTGAAGAGATGGATGCCCTGCAGCATTTTGAAGCGTTTTGCTCCCTCAACGGCCCGCGCTTCTACGGCCTGCCGGTCAACGAAACCTTCGTCGAGCTGGAGCGTAAAGAGAGCCAGGTCGAGGCGTCTATTCCGCTGACCGACGACACGCTCATCCCGTTCCTGGCGGGAGAAACGGTCGCCTGGACGGTAAAACGCTAAAAAACAGTGCCCCTTGTTGTCAAATCGATAATTTACCTGTATAAATAAACAGTATATTACACAGGGGGCATTTATGCGTATTGAAGTCACCATTGCCAAAACAACCGTTCTGCCTGCTGGCGCGCTGGATGCGCTGGCGGGTGAATTATCCCGTCGTATTAACAACACATTTCCAGAAAATGCCGGTGCCGTGACGGTGCGCTACGCATCGGCTAATAATCTTTCCGTTATCGGTGCGGCAAAAGAAGATAAAGATCGTATAAGCGACATTCTTCAGGAGGCCTGGGAAAGCGCCGACGACTGGTTCATCACGGATTAACTCTTGCTCCCTCATTGTGTTTTTTTTGCCGGGTCGCCCCGGCTTTTTTTTGCACTACGAAAGTTCAAATTAATTCGGCATCTTCTTTAAAAAGCGTGAACAAGACGGTGTTTTATTGTTTGAAAATTCCTAAAAAGCAGAAAAATGTGTTGCCGGGTCTTTATTTTTGCCTTCATAACCCTTATTTATTGATATACTGAAGATGCTTTCAGAAAAACATGCATTGAACCTCAAAGCCGTTGTCTTCTAACACGCAATTAGGGGGTTATAATGGAAAAGAATAGTGAAGTCATCCAGACCCATCCGCTCGTTGGCTGGGATATCAGCACCGTAGACAGCTACGATGCGCTGATGCTGCGTTTGCACTACCAGACCCCGAATCAACTCAACCGTGAAGAAGCGGAAGTTGGACAGACGCTGTGGCTTACAACAGACGTCGCGCGCCAGTTTATTTCTATTTTAGAAGCAGGTATCGCAAAAATAGAATCTGGCGACTACCAGGAAAATGAGTATAAACGGCATTAAGTTCATGCCTACATGTCGCTCAACAGGCACCCTCAGGGTGCCTTATTTATTTCTCCCTTGTATACGCTGCCGATGTTAATTACTCTGCTAACAAAGCGTGACAGGAAGAGATGCAGATGAAATATGACTTAATCATTATTGGCAGCGGTTCCGTAGGCTCCGCGGCCGGTTATTACGCCACACGGGCGGGTCTTAAGGTCCTGATGATCGATGCCCACCTCCCTCCCCATTCCGAAGGAAGCCACCACGGCGATACGCGCCTCATTCGCCACGCTTACGGCGAAGGGGAACGCTACGTTCCGCTGGTGCTCCGCGCGCAGGCGCTGTGGGACGAGCTGGCGACGCTGACCGAAGAGCGCATATTTGAACGTACAGGCGTCATCAACCTTGGCCCGGCAAACTCCGAATTTCTCTCGACGGTCGAGCAAAGCGCGAAAGCCTTCGCGCTGGACGTTGAGCGAATGGATGCCGTAGCCGTCATGCAGCGCTGGCCGGAAATCACCGTTCCGGATGATTACATCGGGCTGTTCGAAGCCAACTCGGGCGTACTGCACTGTGAAACGGCGATCAAAACCTGGGTGGCGTTAGCGGAAAAAGCGGGCTGCGCGCAGCTGTTTAATTGCCCCGTGAGCGGCATCGCCCATCATGCCGACGGCGTTACCGTGACCACGCCTGAAGGAGAGTTTTCCGGATCGCGCCTGCTGATTAGCGCGGGAACGTGGATAACGAAACTGCTGCCGGACCTGCCCCTCCAGCCGGTGCGCAAGGTCTTCTCGTGGTTCCAGTCCGACGGGCGCTACAGCAGCCAGAATAAATTCCCGGCCTTTACCGGCGAACTGCCGAACGGCGATCAGTTCTACGGCTTCCCGTCGGAAAAAGATGCCCTGAAAATCGGCAAGCACAACGGCGGACAGGTCATTACGTCGCCGGAAGAGCGTAAGCCGTACGGCGCCTATCCTCAGGACGGTTCAGAGGCCTTTACTTTCCTGCGCAACATTCTGCCGGGTGTGGGCGGGCTTCTCTACGGCGCGGCCTGCACCTATGACAATACGCCGGACGAAGACTTTATCATCGACACGCTGCCGGACCATGAGAATACGCTGATCGTGACCGGCCTTAGCGGTCACGGATTCAAGTTTGCCTCAGTGCTGGGCGAAATCGCCGCGCAGTTTGCCGTGGGCAAAGCATCTGAGTTTGATCTCAGCCCGTTCTCTCTGTCCCGTTTTGGCTGATAATACGTACCGGGCTCCGCAAATGCGGGGCCTGTTACTTCACTGAAATGGTGAAATTCATGCGTAAAGTTGTCGGTTTTATCATCAATAACATTCGTGAGCACCTGATGCTCTATATTTTATTATGGTCCCTGCTGGCCATCATCGACGTTATTTATATTCTTTTTTATTAAACCTTAATATTTACACTGATTGACATTACTTTGTAATATTTTAATTTTCAAATATCCCTCTCCCGCTAATTGCAGTAAGTTTCTGAAGTAGACATTGCGATCCCATTCAAAATAACTGAAATAAATTAATTTAATAACATTATTCTTTTATTTCAGTTGCAATATATTTTCATCCCGTTCATTTTTACTGTTCACATTTCTGAGGACGATAACCCACATGCAATTGCGTAACTCTTCCAGCCGCTATGGAATAATATCCCTGTGCCTGCACTGGATATTTGCTATTGCTGTTTATGCCATGTTTGGGCTTGGCCTGTGGATGGTGACGCTGAGCTATTATGACGGCTGGTATCACCAGGCGCCCGAACTGCATAAAAGCATCGGTATTCTGCTCATGATGGGGCTGGCGATCCGCATTATCTGGCGCCATATTTCCCCACCGCCTCCGCCGCTAAAAAGCTATAGCACATTGACGCGCCTCAGCGCGGCGGGCGCGCACATTGCCCTGTACGCCCTGCTGTTTGCCCTTTTGATCAGCGGCTATTTGATTTCCACCGCCGACGGCAAGCCGATTAGCGTCTTCGGGCTTTTCGACGTGCCGGCCACGCTGGCCGATGCGGGTGCTCAGGCGGACACCGCGGGCGTCGTCCATCTTTGGCTTGCCTGGAGCGTGGTGATCCTCTCGGTCCTGCACGGCCTCGCCGCCCTTAAACACCATTTTATTGATAAAGACGACACGCTGAAGCGCATGCTTGGCCGTTCGTCCATTGACTCTGGAGCGTAAAAATGAAAAAACACCTGCTGGCCATCGCGTTAGGTTCGCTGTTATTCACCACCGGTTCTGCCGTAGCCGCGGATTATAAAATTGATAAAGAGGGCCAGCACGCCTTCGTCAATTTCCGCATTCAGCACCTCGGCTACAGCTGGCTGTACGGCACATTTAAAGATTTCGACGGTACATTCACCTTCGATGAGAAAAACCCGGCCGCCGATAAGGTTAACGTCACGATCAATACCACCAGCGTGGATACCAACCACGCCGAGCGCGATAAGCATTTACGCAGCGCGGAATTCCTGAACGTAGCTAAATTCGCGCAGGCGACATTTACCTCTACCGAGGTGAAAAAGGACGGCGATAAGCTGGATATTACCGGTAATCTGACGCTGAACGGCGTCACAAAGCCGCTTACCCTTGACGCGAAATTAATCGGTCAGGGTGACGATCCGTGGGGAGGCAAACGCGCAGGCTTTGAGGCTTCCGGCAAAATTCACCTGAAAGATTACAACATCACGACGGATTTAGGCCCCGCGTCGCAGGACGTTGAGCTGATTATTTCCGTGGAAGGCGTTCAGCAGAAGTCATAATAATAACGCCCGGCAGCGATAAGCAGCCGGGCGCTTCGCTTACTCGGGGTCTGGAATACCGAGCTTGGTATTCAGACGGCCTCGGGATTTATTAAAGATCTTATTCCCGTTTTCACGCCCGGCGCGACGGCGACGCTGCTCTTCTTCCGGCAAAATACTCTCTTCGCTGCACAGCTCGCTGCAGCAGCCGTGATATTTCTCGGCGCAGGCTGGGCACTGAATAAACAGCAGATGACAGCCGTCGTTTTTGCAGTTGGTGTGCGTGTCGCACGGCGCGCCGCACTGGTGACACTGCGCAATAACGTCGTTGGAAATACGCTCGCCCATCCGTTCGTCAAAGACAAAGTTCTTGCCGATAAAACGCACCGGCAGCCCCTGCTCGCGGGCGCGGCGGGCGTACTCTATGATCCCACCCTCGATGTGCCAGACTTTGTTAAAGCCGTTGTGCTTCATCCATGCGCTGGCTTTTTCGCAGCGGATCCCGCCCGTACAGTACATAACGATTTTTTTATCTTTGTGCTCCTGCATCATCTCGACCGCTTTCGGAAGCTGCTCGCGGAAGGTATCCGCAGGAATTTCCATCGCGTTCTCAAAATGCCCCACCTCGTATTCGTAGTGGTTACGCATATCGATGAATACCGCATCGGGATCGTCGAGCATTGCGTTAACCTCTGCGGCCTTGAGGTATTCGCCCACGTCGCCCGCATTGAAGCTCGGATCGTCAATACCGTCGGCAACAATACGCTCGCGCACCTTCATGCGCAGCACCCAGAAGGATTTACCGTCGTCATCGAGGGCAATATTCAGGCGCAAATCCCTGAGCGCCGGATCGAAGCCGTATAAGAGATCGCGGAAAGCCTCTACTTTACTTTCAGGCACGCTGATCTGCGCATTGATGCCTTCGCGCGCCAGATAGACGCGGCCAAACACGTTCAGCGTCGTGAAGGCCTGGTAAAGCGCATCGCGGGTGGCCTGGGGGTCATTGATGGTGAAATACTTATAGAATGAGATGGTGGTGCGCGGCTCGGTTTCCGCCAACATGCGCGCCTTTAGCATCTCATTCGATACGCGGTTGTGTAACACTGGCATGGTGTACAAGTCCTGCAATCGTTGGTGAGAAAGGAAAAACGGTCGGCATCATATAGCAAACAATAACAATTTACATCCACACAATTTACGCTACATTTCATCAGCCTGATTAATCAGGATTAACATTTGCGGCATTTGCACACCTTTCGAGGACAGACATTTTGGCTATGCCCCAAAAAATGAGACAATAGCTAATCAGGACGTTAGAACACAGGAAAGACATGACCCAGTTACCCAAATTTACTGCCGCCCTTTTGCACCCTCGCTACTGGATGACCTGGATTGGCATTGGCTTATTATGGCTTATTGTACAACTCCCCTATCCCGTCATTTTTCGCCTGGGTAAAGCTTTGGGTCGTATTGCCCGGCCGTTCATGAAACGCCGCGCGCGCATTGCGTATCGCAACCTTGAGCTTTGCTTCCCGCAGATGAGCGCAGCGGAGCGCCACGACACGGTGGTAAAGAATTTTGAGTCCGTTGGCATGGGGCTGATGGAGACGGGAATGGCCTGGTTCTGGACCGATAAGCGCATGGCGCGCTGGACGGAAGTCGCCGGCACGGGCATGGCGCCCGTGCATACCCTCCAGGCGAACCAAACCGGCGTTCTGCTGATCGGCGTGCATTTTCTGACGCTTGAAATTGGCGCCCGCATGTTCGGCATGCAGGCTCCCGGTATTGGCGTTTACCGTCCTAACGACAACCCGGTTATCGACCTGGTGCAGACCAACGGCCGCATGCGCTCGAATAAAAGCATGATCGACCGAAAGGATCTGAAGGGCATGATCCGCGCCCTGAAAGCGGGTGAGGTGGTCTGGTATGCCCCTGACCACGATTACGGCCCGCAGGCCAGCGTGTTTGTGCCGTTTTTCGCCGTCGAAGACGCTGCGACCACCTCCGGAACGTGGATGCTCGCGCGCATGTCCAAAGCGGCCATCGTTCCCTTCGTTCCGCGCCGCAAGCCGGACGGTTCCGGCTATCAGCTGATTATGCTGGAGCCGGAGATGTCGCCGCCGCTGGACGATGCTGAAACCACCGCCCGGTGGATGAACGGCATTGTGGAACAATGCATTATGCTCGCTCCTGAACAGTATATGTGGTTGCACCGCCGCTTCAAAACCCGCCCTGAGGGCGTCCCTTCTCGCTACTGATCCCCCGTGCGGCCGCGCAGGCCGCACGCTGTTTTAGCTTTAAAAGCTCCCCATGATTGCGGCATTCATAACCCAGGCGCATAATTAGCAGGCTTATTACTTCTCTCATCATGGTGCTCTGCACCTCTTATGCGGATAGTTATGTCACCCTCAGATGCCCCCATAAACTGGAAACGCAATCTCACCGTTGCCTGGCTCGGCTGTTTTCTCACCGGCGCGGCGTTTAGCCTGGTGATGCCCTTCCTGCCGCTATACGTTGAGCAGCTTGGCGTAACGGGCCACAGCGAGCTGAACATGTGGTCCGGCCTGGTCTTCAGCATCACCTTCCTTTTCTCCGCCATCGCGTCACCCTTCTGGGGAAGCCTGGCCGACCGCAAAGGACGTAAAATCATGCTGCTGCGCTCGGCGCTGGGCATGTCGATTATCATGGTGCTGATGGGGCTGGCGCAGAACGTCTGGCAGTTTCTGATTCTGCGCGCGCTGCTGGGCCTGCTCGGCGGCTTTATCCCTAACGCCAACGCGCTTATCGCCACCCAGATCCCCCGCCATAAAAGCGGCTGGGCGCTGGGTACGCTTTCCACGGGGGCGGTGAGCGGCGCGCTGCTGGGCCCGCTGGCGGGGGGACTGCTGGCTGACAGCTACGGCCTGCGTCCGGTCTTTTTCATTACCGCCAGCGTGCTGTTTCTGTGCTTCATCGTCACCCTGCTGTGCATCCGCGAGAATTTCACGCCCGTTGCCAAAAAAGAGATGCTGCATGCGCGGGAGGTGCTGGCGTCGCTGAAAAACCCAAAACTGGTGTTAAGCCTGTTCGTGACCACGCTCATTATCCAGGTCGCGACCGGTTCAATCGCGCCGATCCTCACGCTTTACGTCCGCGATTTGGCGGGCAACGTCAGCAATATCGCCTTCATCAGCGGGATGATTGCCTCCGTTCCGGGCGTAGCGGCGCTGTTGAGCGCGCCGCGCCTTGGGAAGCTGGGCGATCGCATTGGCCCTGAAAAGATCTTAATCTGCGCGCTGGCGATCTCCGTTATGCTGCTGATCCCCATGTCGATGGTGCAAACGCCGTGGCAGCTTGGCGTGCTGCGCTTTCTGCTGGGGGCGGCCGACGGCGCGCTGCTCCCCGCGGTGCAGACCCTGCTGGTGTACAACTCCACCAATCAAATTGCCGGGCGAATTTTCAGCTATAACCAATCCTTCCGCGATATCGGCAACGTCACCGGCCCGCTGCTGGGGGCTAGCGTATCCGCCAGCTTCGGTTTCCGCACCGTCTTCATCGTGACGGCCGGGGTGGTGCTGTTCAACGCCTTGTACTCCTGGCTAACCTTAACCCGGGTCTCCAGGTCTGCGCCAAACAGGACAAACGCCTGACGGCTTATTTTCGCATTCATACTTGCAAAACCGGATAATCAGCTATTCTTTCCCTGAATACCTTCTGGAAAAACAGGGAGACACCAATGACCATGTACGCCACGCTGGAAGAAGCAATTGATGCCGCTCGTGAGGAGTTCCTTGCCGATAATCCTGGCGTAGAGGAAGAAGACGCCAACGTGCAGCAGCTCAATATTCAAAAATACGTTCTGCAGGACGGCGATATTATGTGGCAGGCCGAATTTTTCGCTGACGAAGGCGAGGACGGAGAATGCCTGCCGATACAGAGCGGTGAAGGTGCGCAGGCCGTATTTGACGGCGATTATGATGAAATTGAATTGCGCCAGGAGTGGCTTGAAGAAAATACTCTCCACGAATGGGATGAGGGTGAGTTTCAGCTCGAACCGCCGCTGGATACTGAAGAAGGTCAAACCGCTGCGGATGAGTGGGACGAGCGTTAAGTGTTATTACTCGTAAGGACCATGGCTGGCGTCAATGGGCAGCAATAGCGTGTCGAATATCAGCGAAAACGGCAGATCGAGCACCGTTAAATAGCGCCATTTTGAATCGCGAACGTCCCATTTCACGCCCGGGTAGTATTGATTGCCGTGGCCTTGCCCGGGGATGGTCCGGCTAATGATGCTGCCGCAGCCGCTGAGCAGGCAGGCCATCAGGACAACGATGATTATTCTCATTTCGTACCTCTAAAAAAATACCGGCTTCACAGCCGGTATTTTATTTGGCGGATGGCGCTTTGCTTACTCGCCCTATTTAACAGCTTACTTCGCCTTCAGTGCGAGCGGATTAAGCTTCACGTCTTTGTAGTAATTCACCCACGAAGAGTATTTCTCCGGCGCGGACCATACGCGGTAGTGAAGGCGCGCCATTGTTACCGGATCGCTCAGCAGGACCAGACGGCGGTCGCGGTTCAGCTTCTCCGGCGTTTCGTTCAGCGCCTGCTCAACGTGGCGATCGCGGGCGATCTCCAGCACCTGGCTCGCGCGGTGACGCGCCGTAGCCATGGCCGTTGCCAGCGCGTTGAATGACGGGTTAAACACGGCGTGCATAAAGCCATCATCCAGCGAGCGGCTGCGGTTCATCTCAAGATACGTGTCGGTATCCACAAGCACCTTCGGCGGAGAATACTCTTCCGGGATCAGGAACAGCTTCCAGCGCTTGGTGCGCAGCCCAACCGTTGAGCGGCTTGAGATAACGGACACAAACGGCGACAGGATCAGGGAGAAGACGATCGGCGCCAGCCAGAACAGGAAGCGCAGATCCAGCCACGCCATACCGGCGGCCCATACCAGACCCAGCAGCAGCTGAGAGCCGTGACGCATGAAGGCTTCACTCCACGGCGTGGAGTCATCGTCACGCTGCGGCGAGTTCCAGACCACTTCCCAGCCCAGGAATGCGCTGACCACAAACACGGTGTGGAACAGCATGCGCACCGGAGCCAGCAGCACCGAGAAGAGCACTTCAAGCAGCAGCGAGAGCGTGACGCGGCAGAACCCGCCGTACTCTTTCGAGCCTTTGCACCAGATCAGGATGATGCTGAGCAGCTTCGGCAGGAACAGCAGCACCATGGTTGAGGCAAATAGCGCAATCGCCAGCTCGGGACGCCACTGCGGCCACACCGGGAACAGCTGGCGCGGCTGCAGGAAGTATTGCGGTTCCGTGAGGGCGTGCACAACCTGTAGCGCCGTAGAAAGCGCGAGGAACATAAACCACAGCGGCGCGGAGAGATAGGACATCACGCCCGTCAGGAACACCGCGCGGTGCACCGGGTGCATCCCTTTCACCAGGAACAGGCGGAAGTTCATCAGGTTACCGTGACACCAGCGGCGGTCGCGCTTGAGCTCGTCGAGCAGGTTCGGCGGCAGCTCTTCATAAGAGCCAGGCAGGTCGTAGGCAATCCAGACGCCCCACCCTGCGCGACGCATCAGCGCAGCTTCCACGAAGTCATGCGACAGAATAGACCCGGCAAAAGAGCCTTCACCCGGCAGCGGCGCGAGCGCACAGTGCTCAATAAACGGTTTTACGCGGATAATGGCGTTGTGGCCCCAGTAGTGGGATTCACCCAGCTGCCAGAAGTGCAGACCTGCGGTAAACAGCGGCCCGTAGACGCGCGTCGCGAACTGCTGGCAGCGCGCGTAGAGCGTGTCCATACCGGATGCTTTTGGCGAAGACTGGATAATACCGGCGTTCGGGTTGGCTTCCATCAGGCGCACGAGGCCAGATAAGCACTCGCCGCTCATCACCGAGTCAGCGTCCAGCACTACCATGTAGCTGTACTGGTTACCCCAGCGACGGCAGAAGTCATCAATGTTACCGCTTTTACGCTTCACGCGACGGCGACGACGGCGGTAGAAAATCTGCCCTTCGCCCTGCACTTCTGCAATCAGCTCCATCCAGGCCTTTTGTTCGGCCACGCAGATATCCGGGTTGTAGCTGTCGCTCAGGATATAGACATCGAAATGCTCCGCGTTACCGGTCGCCTTAACGGACTCCCAGGTTGCGCGCAGCCCCGCAAACACGCGGTCAACGTCTTCGTTACAGATAGGCATAATCAGCGCGGTGCGGTGCTCAGGATTCAGAGGTTCATCTCCGACCGTCGACGCTGAAATGCTGTATTTGTCACGCCCCATCAGCAGCTGCAGGAAGCCCATCAGCGCGGTCCAGAAACCGGCGGAAACCCAGCAGAAAAGGACGGCAAACAGCAGAAGGATGCCGCTTTGCAGAATATACGGCAGCAGCTGCATGAAGGAGACCCAGATATCCTGGCCGACCATATCGGCAGGATTGATCAGCGCCCAGCCCTGATACGGTAAAATGGTCTTCATGTACCACGTCGCCACCACCGTCTGCGCCAGCGTGAGCAGCAGCAGCGTGTAGCGGCGAATCGTGCCCACGGTACGCCATTTCTGTTCAGAGGCTTGCTCTTCTTTCGTCAGCCGCGACAGATAGCGCGGCGTAACGTCACGCCCGCGCAGGCGATCCCAGAAACGACCCACCGGGTTGGTGCGCCACGGGTCGGGGAACATGGAAGAACGCGTCGCTTTCGGCATCGCCTGGAGCTGGTCACGCCCTTCATCGTCCTTAATCAGTTGCCCCTCGCCCAGCGAGTCTGGCCACGTACGCTCCAGACGACGCTTCACTGACCCGAGCGGCGTATCATCATCGCGAGTAAACTGATGATGTTCACCATCCAGCGCGGTATGCACCGCGCGGATATCGCTCTTAGGCAGCGCCGCTTTTTCAATATCCGTCAGCGGCAGGGCATCAATATATTCAGATGTATTATTCATTGGCAGGTAGCTGATAGCTCCAGGTTTCACTCAGCGGCTGATCGTTACTGACCAGCGCAGCGCGCATCTCTGTGGTCTGTTTCGGATCTTTCACTTTCACGCGCAGGGTTAAACGCCACCCTTTGGTTACTGGATTGTAACGCACGCTGTTTTCAACAATTTCACCATTGTCACCAATGCTGGCCTGCGCAGCGACGGCGGTATCCGGAGCCAGTTTTTTCATATCCTGGCCGGTGAAGTCCACCACGAACGCAATCGTCCCATCCGGCTGGCGAATAAGATTAGATTGCTTCACATCACCGGTGGAACGGCGCGTTTGCATCACATACGCATTGTCCGGGGCATGCAGCTTGTCTTCGTCACGGGTGAAGGTGATGGTGTACTTAAAGTTCATCTCTTTACCGGCTTCCGGAAGCTGGTCCGGCGTCCAGTAGGCAACGATGTTGTCGTTCGTTTCATCGTTGGTTGGGATCTCAACCAGCTCTACCTTGCCTTTGCCCCAGTCACCTTTTGGCGTAACCCACGCGCCAGGGCGCAGATCGTAACGATCGTCCAGATCCTCAAAGCGTGAGAACTGGCGGCCGCGCTGCAGCAGGCCGAAGCCCTGCGGGTTTTCCATCGCGTAGCTGCTGACGGCCAAATGTTTCGGGTTATTCAGCGGACGCCAGATCCACTCACCGTTGCCGGCATGAATGGAGAGACCGTTAGAATCATGCAGTTCCGGGCGGAAGTTGGTTGCCGGAGAAGGCTGGTTCGGCCCGAACAGGAACATACTGGTCAACGGCGCAACGCCCAGTTTGCCCACCTTATCGCGCAGGTAAACCTTAGACTGCACGTCTACCACCGTGTCGCGGCCAGGCATCACGACGAAGCGATAGGCGCCCGTCGCACGCGGGGAGTCCAGCAGTGCGTAAATGGTCAGACGTTTATCCGTTGGTTTTGGACGCTCAATCCAGAACTCGCGGAAACGAGGGAACTCTTCACCTGATGGCAGCGCGGTATCAATGGCGAGACCACGCGCAGAAAGCCCGTACACCTGCCCCGCGCCGATCACGCGGAAGTAGCTGGCACCGAGCATGCTGACGATTTCGTCGTTTTTATCTTTGCTGTTGATAGGGTAAAGCACCTTAAAGCCTGCGAAGCCGAGGTCTTTAACCGTGTCTTTGTCGTGCTGGACATCGCCAAAGTTGAAATAGTCCGGGTTGTACTTAATTTTACGCACCGCGGTGGCCGTCACTTCATTGATAGCGACCGGGGTATCGAAGTACATCCCTTGATGGTAAAACTCAAGTTTGAACGGGGTCTTAATATTGTTCCAGTAAGCTTTGTCGTGATTAAACTGGATCTGCTGATAATCCGCATATTTCATGTCGCGGAAAACGGAGGGCAAGTTACTTTTTGGCGCTTCGTAGCTCTTACCTGCCATCGACTTCGCCTGTTTTGCGACGTCATCGATACTGAAGGACCAAGCTGATGAGGCATACAGGGATAACAACACTGCAGCACCCAACCAACGCATTTTCATCATTTGTGGTTTATGTTTCATAATAAGTAAGCACTTCCCCCTTTGTGTGCTTATATCGATCCGATCCATTTTAATGGAAACTCAGGCAATCCGACAACATTATCACTGCTTTGTTCATCTCGCTGGCTCAGGGATTAAGCAAATGAAAGAACCCGCTTTTCACTTTGCGTGCTTATCCTGGAGACAGGGTGTCGGTCTTGGTGTAGGGTTGGCTCCGAATGTAACCATTATGAGTCTTAGGGATAAGACGAAAAGTCTGAGAATGCGCAAAGTTATATGACCACAACCCCTGTACAACGTGAATATTTTCTTGATTCGATCCGCGCATGGCTAATGCTGCTGGGGATCCCCTTTCATATTTCACTGATTTATTCCAGCCACACCTGGCACGTGAATAGCGCGATGCCCTCCTGGTGGCTCACGCTGTTTAATGACTTTATCCACGCCTTCCGCATGCAGGTGTTTTTTGTCATTTCCGGCTACTTTTCCTACATGCTGTTTTTGCGCTATCCCATGAAGAAGTGGTGGAAGGTGCGCGTCGAGCGCGTCGGCATTCCAATGCTGACGGCGATCCCGCTGCTGACGCTGCCCCAGTTCATCATGCTGCAGTATGTAAAAGGAAAAGCGGAAAACTGGCCGAACCTGTCGCTTTATGAAAAATACAATACGCTGGCCTGGGAGCTGATCTCTCACCTGTGGTTCCTGCTGGTGCTGGTCGTGCTGACGACGGTGAGCCTGGTGATATTCAGCCGCCTGCGCCGCCACCTGAGCGAGAGCTCCAACAGTTTCTTCGCCACTGTCACGTTAGGCAAACTGTCGCTGTTGTTTTTGGTATTCGGCATCGTTTACGCGGCAATCAGACGAACCTTGTTTGTCGTCTATCCGCCGATACTGAGCGACGGGCTGTTCAACTTTGTGGTCATGCAAACCCTGTTCTATATCCCTTTCTTCACGATCGGCGCGCTGGCGTTTGTCTATCCGCAGCTTAAATCGCTCTTTACCACTCCTTCACGCGGCTGTGCCGTGGGTGCAGCCGTCGCGTTTGCGGCCTATCTGCTTAATCAGAAATACGGCAGCGGCGATGCCTGGATGTATGAAACCGAGAGCGTGATAACGATGCTGCTTGGCCTGTGGATGGTCAACGTGGTGTTCGCGCTGGGCCACCGTCTGCTGAACTTCAAGTCCGCACGCGTGACCTACTTCGTCAATGCGTCGCTGTTTATCTACCTCGTACACCATCCCCTGACGCTGTTTTTTGGGGCTTACATCACGCCGCATATTGCGTCCAACACGCTGGGGTTCTTTACCGGGCTGGTGTTCGTCATTGGGCTGGCGCTGGTGCTATACGAAATCCATCTCAGAATTCCTTTGCTGCGTTTCCTCTTCTCAGGGAAACCGCAGGTAAAAGCGAGTTAAAAAAAGGCGCCTGCGGGCGCCTTTTTTAAAATCAAACATCAAACTCCGTCTCTCGCTCCCGCAGGCGCTGCTGATAGAGCTGCGCCGTTTCTTCATCGAAGCAAACGAAGGTCACCTCTTCCGGCATCGGCTTTAGGGAAAGATAGCGGTAAACGGTATCTACCGCGATGGCCGCTGCCGCCGCTTTGGGATAGCCATACACGCCGGTGCTAATAGCCGGAAACGCCATCGATTTATAGCCGTTATCGGCAGCAAGGCGCAGGCAGTTGCGGTAAGCATCTTCCAGCGTTCGCGCTTCATCGCGCTCCCCGCCGTGCCATACGGGCCCGACGGTATGAATGACCGCTTTTGCCGGAAGATCGCCGGCAATCGTGATCACCGCGTGGCCGGGCGCGCATTCGCCCTGCTGCTGACGCACTGTTTTACACGCTTCGAGTAGCTGTGGGCCGGCCGCACGATGAATGGCGCCGTCAACGCCGCCCCCGCCCATCAGCGAAGGGTTGGCTGCGTTCACAATCACGTCACCCGCGAACGTGGTGATGTCGCCGCGGACAATGTCTATTTTAGGTTTCATATCTCCCCCTACTACCCACCTGATAGATCAGTGTATAGCAGAGGGATTTCATTGAAAAAGGATTTGAAACGTCCCCCGCCACGGGCGAAGGTACGAACCTTAGCGATAATTCACGAGAACGACAGCTAATTTTTTCTGCTGGTCGAGATATTTCATACTGACCTCCACCGCGCTGGAGGGTGACTGATGGCCGTTCAGCACATCGCGATAGTTGATCGTCTGCGTTTGCATACGTCCGTTGTGAGGACAGGTTAAATCAAATTGCTGGTGCTGAGAGGTAATGACACACGGATCTTCGACGATCATTCCGCGAAAATGGATAACGCCGCCCTGCGCCTCGGAGGCAGCCATGGCAGGCGTTAACGACAGGGAACAGAGTAAGGTAAAGCCTGAAAGGAATCGTGAAAAGGACGTAGCCATAATAATCTCCTCAATGAGTCATTCATCCTTGAGGGGGGAAGCCTTCCTGTGTGAAGCCTATACGTCACTCTGATCCAGCGCGGTTTTATGTGCCGCTAGTTTGAGCATAGTAACAACTTCCGAAGACCGCCATCCCTTTCAACATATTGATTTTATGTATATTTATATGACCATCACTCGGAGGGCGGCCATTGCTGTGTTAAATTCAGCGACTGCCCGTCAGAAACGGTAACAATAAGTGTCACCGAATCCGTGGGTTCAATATTGACGCTGAGTCGTGAGAGATCTATCGGCCGATTGGCGGGGATACTTAAATTATTTCGCTGCACGGAGGTACTTTCGCCCCCCTGCCCTTTCCGCACAAAGCGCATCTGCACCTGACACTGGCAGGGCTGCGTTAACGTCACCTGAGGAATGACGGTTGTCATTGCACCGTCCCGTGAGGTTTTGAAGGTGATTTGGCTGGACAGTGCGGCAAGGAGTATGAGGGTTTGCATGATGGCCTCCCGAAAAAAAACAGGGCATGCGCCCTGTTTTCCGTAAGACAAAATCTGAACTAGTACTGATGCGCCGTCGCGTTGTTGCCGAAACCAACCTGGTGCACGGTAACCGTTGATCCGGACGCCGTCTGATCGACCGCCGCGCCGTTGCCGCCGCCGAACTGTTTAACATTGATGATCGAGTCTTTGCTGTTCCACTGATCGATGGTTGCGCTATTACCAAAGCCTTTCTGGAGCAGATCGATGCTGCTTTCATCAGAGCCTTGTCCGACGTCTGCGCCGTTACCGCCGCCGTGCTGGGTAATGGTCAGATCAGATTTTTTAGCATCGGTTTGCAAGGCAACAGCTGAGTTACCGCCACCGTACTGGTAAATGCTCAGGGTTGACTCAGGGCCGTTATTACCGCCGCCCCAGCCACCGCCGCCACCACCAAATTGTGGTACCGCACCAGCGAAAGCACTGCCAGAAACTACGATTGCTGCAATTGCTGCTACTTTGAAAAGTTTCATGGTAAACCCCCATCGGATTGATTTAAGCCGTCACACTGCGTCAGCGCTGAATAACGCGAACCGCCATTTGCGACTGTCTCTGTACTACAACTGCTGTTTTTTGCGTACCGTACTGCGTAATATTTGCTCTATTACCCGACCCTTTTTGGATAATCATTGCCGTATTACCAAAAGCCTCTTGTTTAATACTCGCATCATTGCCGTAACCAGACTGATCGATATAAGCAAGATTATAAGTCCCTGATTGATCAACTCTCGCTCTGTTGCTAACACCATCCTGTGAAACAACGGACAGTAATTTAGAACCCTCCTGGCGCACGTTGGCATTATTACCCGTACCTCGCTGCCCAATAATAGCCGCCTGATTATATGAAGACTGACTTAGTTCATTAACCGCAAAGTTATATTCAGAATTCGCTAAATCTGAACCCGTTGCGGTTACTACGCCAGGCGCTCCCAGTAATGTAAACATCATAAATAACGTTCTGTTTTTCATGTTGTCACCTGGACCTGGTTATTCATCATAATGGTTCGAGTTAAGTTATCGCGATTCGTTTTTTGTTAACGCTGCGTTACGGTGAAGAGTATGTCTACCGAAACAATTTAAATATCTCACCCACGAGACCTATTTTTATTATTGTTTTCACCCCAAAGCATTAATTTAAGAAAAATTCGCTGAAAGCAGCGCAGGTTAAGTTCGCCTAAAACAATGAGATGTACTGGATCATCTTCAAAACCACTCCGTGCGGCATAGTGAGGCGTGCGCCCAACAGTCTGAAGTGCCGCATTCTGCAACTCGCGTGACACAAGGCGCGTTTTCTTAAGATGTAAATACAATCGGCGTGGCGCTCAGTTTTTACCGTTCACTCATACCTTAGCGCCTTAGAAATTAATTAAATCAAAATCATATTTATCAATAAATTACTATAATTTGTATGATTTTTAAAATGTGTGCAAGGCTATTTACCTGTACAACTTTTTCATTAATTATAATTTTAATAACGACCTGATATTAACAATTTAATATTGAATTTTACATTCTGTTACATCATTAACACTTGCTTTAAAGTTCGTAATAGCTAGATTGAAAACAGCAGTACGTTATTTCTTTAAATTACCTGTCCCCCATGGGGCATGGTTTGATTCTACACACAGCAGTCTCATATCTGTCAGTACTTCTGGTGTCCTTTCTTATTTACGAAGGGATAGCTGCCAGGTGCCATAAATAAAGTGGGGTTTCATCATGTTTAATGAAGTCCATAGTTTACATGGTCATACATTACTGTTGATCACCAAGCCATCTTTACAAGCAACAGCATTATTGCAGCATTTAAAACAATCGCTTTCCGTTAATGGGAAACTGCATAATATTCAACGATCTTGTGACGATATTGTGCCTGGAAGTATCGTTCTGCTTGACATGATGGAAGCGGATAAAAAGCTCATCCATTACTGGCAAGATAACTTAAGCAGGAAAAACAATAATATCAGACTGTTATTATTGAATACACCTGATGAATATCCTTACAGAGATATTGAAAGCTGGCCGCATATCAATGGTGTTTTTTACGTTACTGAAGAAGAAAACCGCGTTGTTGAGGGGCTGCAGGGCATTTTGCGAGGAGAATGCTATTTCTCGCAAAAGCTTGCCAGCTATCTCATCACCCACTCAGGAAATTATCGTTATAACAGTTCGGAATCCGCGCTGCTTACGCACCGCGAAAAGGAGATCCTGAACAAGCTGCGGATTGGAGCTTCGAATATTGAGATTGCCCGTTCGTTATTTATCAGCGAAAACACGGTTAAAACGCACCTTTATAACCTTTTCAAGAAAATAGCGGTTAAAAACCGAACTCAGGCGGTCTCATGGGCAAACGACAACCTCAGGCGTTAACGGTATGAAACGCACGTTGAGTTGGATTACCGCAGCGGGCTTTCTGCTTGCTGCCGGGCACCTCCAGGCGGTGGAAGTTGAGGTTCCCGGATTGTTAACTGACCATACCGTCTCATCTATCGGGCACGATTTTTACCGCGCATTCAGCGATAACTGGGAAAGTGAATACCCTGGAAATTTAACAATCAACGAACGGCCCAGCGCACGATGGGGAAGCTGGATAACGATAACAGCCAATCAGGATGTTATTTACCAGACCTTTCTCTTTCCAACCAAAAGAGACTTCGACAAGAACGTCGCTTTTGCGCTGGCAAAAACAGAAGAGGCTATTAACCGCCTGCAGCTCGATAAAGCGCTCCTGAGCACGGGTGATTTAGCAAAAGATGAGTTCTAGCAACGATACCAATTTTGGAGGCTGTAATGCGTCTCGCACACACGGTGATTTCGTTAATGCTCATTGCGCCGCTAAGCTGGGCCGGGAATATGACGTTCCAGTTCCGCAACCCGAATTTTGGCGGCAACCCAAATAACGGGGCATTCATGCTTAACGAAGCTCAGGCACAAAATTCCTATAAAGACCCCAGCTATGACGACAATTTCGGCATCGAAACGCCGTCAGCGCTGGATAATTTTACTCAGGCCATTCAGTCGCAAATATTAGGTGGCTTATTAACCAACATCAATACGGGTAAACCCGGCCGCATGGTGACTAACGACTTTATCGTCGATATCGCCAACAAAGATGGGCAGCTTCAGTTAAACGTGACGGACCGAAAAACCGGGAAGACATCAACCATCCAGGTTTCGGGACTGCAGTCTAACTCAACTGACTTCTAGTCGACGTCGAAATAAGGACAATCATCATGCAGCGCTTATTGATTCTTGTTGCAGTGTGCTTATTGAGCGGTTGTTTAACCGCTCCTCCCAAAGAAGCCGCTAAGCCAACGTTAATGCCTCGGGCACAAAGCTACCGTGATTTAACCCATCTGCCGATACCCACCGGGAAGATATTCGTCTCGGTATATAACATCCAGGACGAGACGGGACAGTTTAAACCCTACCCGGCAAGCAACTTCTCGACCGCCGTACCGCAAAGCGCCACCGCAATGCTGGTCACCGCGCTGAAGGATTCGCGCTGGTTTATCCCTCTGGAACGCCAGGGCCTGCAAAACCTGCTGAACGAGCGAAAAATCATTCGCGCCGCTCAGGAGAATGGTACGGTTGGGGTGAATAACCGCACGCCGCTCCAGTCCCTCACCGCGGCCAATATTATGGTGGAAGGTTCTATCATCGGCTACGAAAGCAACGTGAAGTCCGGTGGTGCGGGTGCCCGCTACTTCGGTATCGGCGCGGATACGCAGTATCAGCTCGATCAGATTGCTGTGAACCTGCGGGTGGTCAACGTCAGCACGGGTGAAATTTTGTCCTCGGTGAATACCAGCAAAACCATCCTCTCTTACGAGGTGCAGGCGGGCGTGTTCCGCTTCATCGACTACCAGCGCCTGCTGGAGGGTGAAATCGGGTATACCTCTAACGAACCGGTGATGCTGTGCCTGATGTCCGCCATCGAAACGGGGGTTATTTTCCTGATTAACGACGGTATCGATCGCGGGCTCTGGGATCTGCAGAATAAGAGTGACGTGAAGAATGACGTGCTGGTGAAGTACCGCGAAATGTCGGTGCCGCCGGAGTCCTGACGGAACGCGCGCAGAAAAAAGGCGAGAATATTCTCGCCTTTTTTTATTCACTCACCGTTGTGGTGGTTCCCGCTTTCTCACGGCGTGCGGCCAGCCAGAGTCCGCTGTTCTTCATGGCATAGCCAAATACCAGCCCCAGCGCCAGCGAAGGGACAACCAGCTTCCAGTCGCCCTGCCCCGCAAAGGTGGCGCACGCCCCGATAAAGGTTCCCGGCACGAATGAGAGCAGAAGGTGTTTTGCCTGAATACACATTAAAAAGGCAACCACGCCGGTCATCGCGTATCCCAGGATCTCAAGATGCGGAGCCAGCGCGCTGCCTTTCATAATCACCAGCGCCCAGATCACCCCGCTCATCAGCGTGCAGCCTGAAATAAAGAAACCCCTGATGCCGCCCTGAGGACAGGCGAAGTAGGCCGTGCAGCCGAGAAAACCGGCCCAGCTTAATAATCCCAGCGAGACAGCCACCCATCCCCAAAGCCCGGAGAGAATGCCCGTCGTGAGTGCAATGCAAAGTAGTATGTTCATGGCGCGCATCTTAGCAGAAGCGCGCCATAGAAATGAGAGGTGAAGCACACTTTATGAACGATGAAATGTATCGTTGCAGGAATTTTGAGACTTAAATCACTCTTCGTTCTCTTCTTCCAGCTCGTCCCACATGGCCGCTATCGCATCGCGCGTCAGGGGGGCCAGCGTTCTCCAGAATGGCGAGGTCGCATGGGCTTCCACTTTGCCGAGGAAAGTCCCGCACCACGGCAGCAGGTACTCTTCGAACAGGGTTTCGATAGCTGCATTTTCATCGTCTCCCGAGTTGTCTTCAATCCAGGAAGCCGCCAGCAGCAGCGTGCCGATATGATCGGCCGGAGCATCCGTCAGCGGCATTCCGCGTTCGGAGAGAAATGCGCGCACTTCAGCTTCCGTGGTGCCTTCCTGCCAGGCGGAGCGGTATGGCGATACGCGACACTCTTCGCCCACGAACAAGGCGTTGTAATCCGTTGAAATCTGCTGCATATCACAGCTCTTTTTCAGCCTTTCCAGCAAATCATCCTGCTCCAGCGGCCAGTTCTGCGCCAGCTTCCCTTCGCGGATCAGGGTAAAGAGCGGAACCAGCAGCGGGTCCTGCGGCTGACGATAGTAAAGCGTACCCAGCACGCGGCAGAGGATGGAAAACTCATTCATTTTATTATTCCATTACACAATTAAAGGTCGGCAAATTCATCAATCGGCGTCATGCCGCGTGATTCAAGAAAATCGAGCATCCGGCGCGGCGTGACGTTTAAAATCTTCTCCTCCGGGAACCCCACGTCGTCCAGCACCTTTCGGCATTCGCCAAAATCGCCCAGCGTGAAGGCGGTGTGCGAATCCGAGCCCAGCGCCACCATACCGCCGGCGTCGCGAACGGCAGCCGCCACCGCGCGGCAGTTCGCCTCGCTGCCGATGCGCGAGTGGGTAAAGGAGGAGTTGTTAATTTCAAGCGCCACGCGATGTTTGGCTGCCGCTTCGGCAACCGCCTGGATATCGATGGGGAATTTCGGGTTTCCAGGATGGCTAATGATGTGAACATTGCCGCTGGCGATGGTCGCGATCATCGCCTTCGTGTTCGTTTCCCGATCCTGCGGGGCAAACACGGGCTCGTGGAAACCGGCGATAATCAGATCGAGCGAGGTCAGCATCGGGCCGGTACAGTCAATTTCACCGTCGGTGTTTTTGATGTTCGCCTCAATGCCGCGCAGAATACCGACGCCGTCAACGAGACGCGGCCAGACGCGCATATTCACAAAATGCCAGTAGTGCGGCGCATCCGCCATGTCGGGACCGTGATCGGTTATGGCAAAGAGCGTAATGCCCTTGCGTTTAGCCTGCGCGATGTAGTCATGAAGGGTGCTGTACGCGTGGGTGCTGGCGACGGTGTGCATATGCAGGTCAACGGGATACATCTTCCTCTCCTCGTGATTTTTTTCAAAGGATAGCAGTAATCAGCGGCGAATATTAGCAAAAACCCGGCAAACGCCGGGTTTCTCTCAGTAGCCGCGCTGTCTGTCGACCTGCCCGGTCACCGCATCGCCCTTCTCTATCCCGCGGATGGTGCGTGAGATAAACGCCACGGCTTCTGCCGGGCGCGTCACGGCCGCCACGTGTGGCGTCATCGCCACGCGCGGGTGCGTCCAGAGCGGGCTGTCGGCAGGCAGCGGCTCTTTGCCGTATACGTCCAGCATGGCGCCCTTAAGCCTGCCAGCGTCCAGCGCCTGCAGTAAATCCTCCTCAACCAGATGTACGCCGCGCGCAAGGTTCATGACGTAGCTTTGGTCAGCAAGCTGGTTAAGAAGCTGAGCGTTAATAATCCCCACCGTCTCCGCCGTATTGGGCAGCAAATTAATTAACACGCGGGTGCCTTTGAGGAACGCCGGGAGTTCATCCGCTCCCGCAAAGCTTTCTACGCCGGGATAATCTTTACGGCTGCGGCTCCAGCAGCGCAGCGGGAACCCCCACGGAGCAAGCGCCTGCGCCACTTTCGATCCCAGCACGCCCGCGCCGAGGATGCCAATCGTAAAATCTTCACGCTGATAATCCGGCAGCGGCTCCCAGCGGGACTGCAGCTTAAGCGCCTGATAATCGTCAAAGCGTCGGAACCAGTGCAACACCTGGCTTACGGCATACTCCTGCATTTGCTCGCCCATGCCGGTATCTTCCAGGCGGAACAGGGGGATATTTTCGGGCAGCATTTCGGGGTGCACCTTCAGCTTGCTGAGGATAGAGTCCACGCCTGCCCCGAGGGCAAAAACGGCCTTCAGCTTTCGGCCCTGCAGCATCTCGACGGGAGGATGCCAGACCAGCGCATAGTCGGCATGTTCATTGTCGCCCTGCTTCCATTCGCGCACGCGAGCGCCAGGTAGCGCAGCTGAAAGCGCCTTAATCCAGTAAGACGTATCAAAAGTGGGGTGATAGAAGAGAATATCCATAGTCATTCCTGCCTTTTATTGCGCTGTTTTGTTTTCATTTTCAACTGGATTGCCAGCATATCAAAATTATGGGCGAACCGGTTGCTGATAAAAAAAGCGCTTTCAGCACATTTAGGAATCAGGTTGTTTGAAGTTTGTCTAAATGCGCTGATTTACTGAAAAAGTGAGTTGACGGCGCTTCGGCTTTTCCTTACATTAGCGCCCGTCCCAGCAACAATGGGATGACAATATGGTGAGGTGTCCGAGTGGCTGAAGGAGCACGCCTGGAAAGTGTGTATACGGCAACGTATCGGGGGTTCGAATCCCCCCCTCACCGCCATATTTAAGATAAGAGCTCGTACGAAAGTACGGGCTTTTTTCGTTTATGTTCTCCGAAAAGGGGGGATGAGAAGCCCCGACCGGGGTTCGACAACGGGCGTCAGCCCGTTGGACAGACTGAGAGCAACGCGAACAGGCTGCCCGTAGGGTGAGCGCAGCGAGTCAATCCCCCCCTCACCGCCATATTTAAAGAAGAGCTCGCATGAAAATGCGGGCTTTTTTTTTCGCATGTCGCACGTCTGCGGGGGATGAGAACCTGATACTCCCTGCGCTCTTTATGCCAGGTGGCGTAGCGCCACCTGACATCAAAAAGGTGTTCGACCTAGTGATGATCATCATGCTGATGTTCAATCACCATTCCCTCGGCAACGCTGGCAATATGCCGGGCGCGTGGATGATAAACCGGCGCCGGAGCCGCGGCAGGTGCGACATACGCGGCTTGAGGTACGGCAGTAGAAATTGCGCCCGTGACCGTTTCTGAAGAAGGAACAACCACGACCTTGTAGCCGCTGGGAACATCGACCGTAACAGGCTGCGCCATCGCCGTTCCGGCGCATGCCGCCATCATCACCAGTGAAATCAGTAATTTCTTCATTAAATATCCCCTTTAAAAAGAGGCGTTATTATTTGAGAAATAGCTTAAGCCAAAATTAAGGTGCCAGGCTTCGGGGTTGCAAAAAATGCGGTTGAGATCCGTTGTCCCCTTATTCCTCCACCATCCGCGCATACTCTTCGGTGAGAAAATCCACCAGCGTTCTGACGGACGGCAGCAGCCCGCGACGCGACGGATATACCGCATGAATCACCTCCCGCCGTGGCTCCCACTGTTCAAGCACCCGAACGAGCTCACCCGATGCAAGCTGATCTTTAACCATCAGTATCGGCAGCTGCACCACGCCCACGCCTGCTGCAGCGGCTTCCCGCAGGGCGAGCATGTCGGATGTAATAAAGCGCGGCGTATAGTGTATCTCCGCTTTTGCCCCTTCCGGACCGCATAAGTCCCACTTATGCACCTGCTTACTCGCCCCCATGCTGAGGCCTGGCCACTCGCTCAGCTCAGAAGGCGCGGAAGGCTTGCCCATTCGTTCAATCATCGTCGGTCCGGCCACCAGGCAGTGTCCCCTGTCAGCGAGCACCCTTAATACCAGATCGCTATCGTCAAACGGACGCGGGCGCACGCGGATCGCCACGTCGACCCCCTCTCCAACCAGATCCACGCGCCGGTTGGTGGCCTCAAGCTGAAGGTTAATTCCCGGATAGCGCACCATAAACCGCGCCAGCATCGGCCCCACGTGCACGTGCAGCAGCGTTACCGGACAGGTGATCCGCACGATACCGCGCGGCTCGGCCTGAAGTGCCGCAACGGCCTCTTCAGCGGCCTCCGCTTCAACCAGCATCGCTTTGCAGTGCTGATAGAACGTGTGCCCCACCTCCGTCACCGTAAACTGCCGGGTTGTGCGCTGGATTAGCCGCACGCCCAGGCGCTCCTCAAGCTGGGCGATGCGGCGGCTGAGCTTCGACTTAGGCTGATCCAACGCCCGACCGGCCGCCGCAAATCCGCCGTGATCCACCACCTTCACAAACCAAACAAAATCATTGAGATCCTGCATAGCCCCTCATCGTTCTATTTTTGGAACAGTGAATGTCATTTTCACACTCTACCGGAACATTAATGCTGAATATAAGCTAATTACATCAACAAAACATCAGGAGCTCATCATGAAAAACGTGACAGGTGTTTATACCGCGCCCCGTCCACACTGGGTTGGCGATGGTTTCCCGGTTCGTTCGATGTTTTCTTATCAAACCCACGGCGAACCGCTCAGCCCGTTCCTGCTGCTGGACTACGCGGGCCCGCATACCTTTCCGGCGGATGGCGTCAAGCGCGGCGTGGGCGAGCATCCGCACCGCGGCTTTGAAACGGTCACCATCGTCTATTCCGGTGAGGTTGAACATCGCGATTCTACCGGCAGGGGCGGCGTCATCGGCCCGGGCGACGTGCAGTGGATGACGGCGGGCGCGGGCATTTTGCACGAGGAGTTCCACTCCAGCGCGTTTTCGCAAAAAGGCGGCGAGCTAAAAATGATCCAGCTGTGGGTCAACCTGCCGGCCAAAGACAAGATGGCGGCGCCGGGCTATCAGAGCATCACCAAAAGCCAAATCCCGGTAGTAGCGCTGCCTGACAACAGCGGCTCGCTGAGGGTGATTGCGGGGCGCTATGGCGACGCCGCTGGCCCGGCGCATACCTTTTCACCGCTGAACGTCTGGGACATTGCGCTGCGTCAGGGAAGCCATATCACGCTTGAACAGCCTGACGGCTGGAGCACTGCGCTGGTGGTGCTCGAAGGCAGCGTGACGGTAAACGGCACCGCACAGGCAGGTGAAGCGCAGCTGGTCGTTCTGAGCCAGGACGGCGACAGGCTGCATCTGGAAGCCAGCAGCGACGCCAAAGTGCTGCTGATGGCGGGCGAGCCGCTAAACGAGCCGATTGTAGGTTACGGCCCGTTTGTGATGAACAGTAAAACCGAAATCGCCGAAGCCATTCGCGATTTCAACTCCGGCCGCTTCGGCCAGATCTGATAAATAAAGGAGAGAACCATGTCTACCCCTGCTAACTTCAACGGCGCACGTCCCGTGATTGACGTGAATGACGCGGTGATGCTGCTTATCGATCACCAGAGCGGTCTGTTCCAGACCGTCGGCGACATGCCGATGCCGGAGCTGCGCGCCCGTGCGGCGGCGCTGGCAAAAATCGCTACGCTTGCCGAAATTCCGGTGATTACCACAGCGTCCGTGCCGCAGGGCCCCAACGGACCGCTTATTCCGGAGATCCACGCCAACGCGCCGCATGCGCAGTACGTGGCGCGCAAGGGCGAGATCAACGCCTGGGATAACCCGGAGTTTGTTGCGGCGGTTAAAGCGACAGGACGTAAAACGCTGATTATCGCGGGCACCATCACCAGCGTATGCATGGCGTTTCCGTCCATCAGCGCGGTGGCGGACGGCTATAAGGTCTTCGCGGTTATCGATGCTTCCGGCACCTACAGCAAGATGGCGCAGGAAATTACGCTGGCGCGGGTAGTCCAGGCGGGCGTTGTGCCGATGGATACGGCGGCGGTTGCCTCCGAGATCCAGCGCACCTGGAATCGTGCGGATGCGGCAGAATGGGCTGAGGTGTACACCCATATCTTCCCTGCCTACCAGTTGCTGATCGAAAGCTACAGCAAGGCGCAGGAAGTGGTTAAGAACAGCGAAGCGCTCGATTCCCAGCGTTAATCCCCCGCTCCGCGGTGTAAAAACCGTGGAGCTGACTATTGCTTAACCGAACGGGCACTAAACCAGAAAATCTGCTTGACCGCTTTAGCGCAACTCCCTATAGTAGCGCCCCGTTGCCCCCCCAAGCGGTCAGGCAGCAAACAATATGGTGAGGTGTCCGAGTGGCTGAAGGAGCACGCCTGGAAAGTGTGTATACGGCAACGTATCGGGGGTTCGAATCCCCCCCTCACCGCCATATTTAAAGAAGAGCTCGCATGAAAATGCGGGCTTTTTTTTCGCATATTGCACTTTACCCTTGTGCGGTCTGGGCCCCTCACCCTAACCCTCTCCCCAAGGGAGAGGGAAAACGTTACATCTCACCTCTAACCCTCTGGGAAAACCGCACCGGCCCCGCAGGTCGGGCAAGCGCAGCGCCACCCGACATCAAACCCCGCACAAAAAACAAAGCCCGGTTGCCCGGGCCTTGAACACAACGGCTAATTCAGTAGTACGCTTGCAGCGTGCGCTGGCACAGTGCCGAACGCACGCAGTCCTCTTTGGTAAAGCGCACCACCCCGATCATTTCATCTTCTTCGAAACGCGACATAGCGTCGCTCAGCCCGGATTTCACGCCGGAAGGCAGGTCACACTGGGTAATATCGCCATTGACGATGACCGTCACGTTCTCCCCGAGGCGCGTTAAAAACATCTTCATCTGCGCAGCGGTCACGTTCTGAGCCTCGTCAAGAATGACGACCGCATTTTCAAATGTACGTCCGCGCATATAGGCGAACGGCGCGATTTCCACCTTACCAATCTCCGGCCGCAGGCAGTACTGCATAAAGGATGCGCCCAGCCGCTTCACCAGCACGTCATAGACGGGCCGGAAGTACGGGGCAAACTTCTCCGAGATATCGCCGGGCAAGAAGCCGAGATCTTCATCCGCTTGCAGTACCGGACGGGTAACAATAATGCGCTCCACGTCCTTATGAATCAGCGCTTCCGCCGCTTTGGCCGCGCTGATCCAGGTTTTCCCGCATCCGGCTTCACCGGTTGCAAAGATAAGCTGTTTACTCTCGATAGCATTCAGGTAGTGCGCCTGAGCCTCATTGCGGGCCACAATTGGAGAAGCATCACGGCTATCCCGCGCCATGCCAATTGATTCAACGCCACTCATCTGCACAAGCGAGGTGACCGATTCTTCTTCACGCTGTTTATGGCTGCGTGAATCCCGTCTCAGCACGCGTTTTGCTTCGCGACGAGCTTTGATCACTGCTTTTTGTCTTCCCATGGATAGCACCTTGAGTTGTTGGTATTCATCACACGCGCCGGCATCGGCACGATTATGCGCACGAACATCTGAGGGTTGGCTTCCTTGTAAGCCATTGCTTGCCTTTCCGGATGACGATACAACACAGCTACGCGCACTGTTTTGCACGTCGGTAGAATGCGTTTTTGAAGAGATGAGGAGAATGTGGGAGTGAAGAAATCGCTGCCGGAGTCTGAGCCTCCGCGCCGGGTGTTGCGGTTGTTATGTTTACCTTGTCCAGTACAGGACGCAACCATTCGCGATCTCCATAGTGATACAGCATCACTGCCGGGAACTACCGCTGTCTTATAGTAAGTACATCACCAATTATCACAAATGCAACATTTATTTTACCTGAGAGCAACTTTTAAGACTGCGCCTGCAGCGGATTCAGTCTCATATACAAATATTACAGTAATATAACAGTGCGTTAGTCATAGAAAAAAATAATGTCCCTGCGAACTGTCGCAGGGACAACTATCAGGCTTCTATGAGCCCCTGAGCGAGATACGCGTTGCGATCGCGCACGCCCGGCAGGGCAAAGAAATAGCCGCCACCGATGGGCTTGACGTACTCTTCCAGCGCTTCACCGTTTAAGCGCTTCTGCACGGTCAGGAAACCTTTTTCAAGGTCATGCTGATAGCAGACAAACAGCAGCCCCATATCGAGCTGGCCGGAGTTAGTCACGCCCAGTGAGTAGCTGTAGCCGCGGCGCATCATCAGGCTGGACTGCGTCTCTTTGGTGCGCGGGTTGGCAAGGCGAATATGGCTGTCCAGCGCGATAACGTCGCCGTTTGGATCGCTGGCGTAGTCCGGCACGTCATGCTCATTCTTCATCCCGAGCGGCGCCCCGCTCTGCTTGTCGCGGCCAAAAATGGTCTGCTGCTCTTTCAGCGGCGTGCGGTCCCAGAACTCCACATGGAACTGGATAATACGCACCGCCTGGTAGCTGCCGCCAGCCGCCCACGCAGGCTCGCCCTGGTCGGCAGTGACCCACACCACGTTCTTCATCAGAGCGGCATCGCTGCTGTCCGGGTTGGCGGTACCGTCCTTAAAGCCCAGCAGGTTTACCGGCGTCTCTTTGCCTTTGCTGCGCGCCGCGTGATCGGAGATGAACCCCTCCCGCTTCCAGCGCACGCTCAGCAGATCCGGCGTGTGCTTGATGATGTCGCGCAGGGCGTGGATCACCGTGTCCTGCGTGTTGGCGCAAATCTGCAGCAGCAGATCGCCATGGCACAGCGCCGCGTCGAGGGAGTCATTCGGGAAGCGCGTCATTTTCTGCAGCGCCTTCGGCTTCTGATTCGCCAGGCCGTAGCGCGCGTCAAACAGCGACTCGCCGACCGACACGGTAATGGTCAGGTTGTCAGGGGCGATAAACGGCCCAAGAATACCGGAGTCCATCGGCGGCAGGCGCGGGTTCGGCGTTTCCGGTGCCGGGCCGCCGGCGGTCAGAAACGCAATGCGCGCCGTCAGCAGGCGGAACAGACGCTCAAGATCCGCCTTATCGCTCGCCAGCGAATCAAACGCCACCAGCATCATGGAAGCCTGCTGCGGCGTGAGAATGCCCGACTGGTGCTCACCGTAGAAAGGCTGCGTCTCCATGCGGGCATTGGGCGACAGCGTGCCGGGCGCGCTTTGCGGTTTCGCCGCATGCGCCACCGGACAGCCTCCCGCCAGGGCGAGCGCGCCGCTCAGCGCCCCCACCCCTTTTAACAACCGACGTCGTGAAGGTTCAGCCACGTCGTACTCGTCGTGCTTTTTCATCGTGCTTAGTCCAGACCCAGAACGCCGCGCAGCTGCGCCAGATCTTCCGCCAGCGTGGTAATCGGGCCTTTCAGCGCGTTACGGTCGGCATCGGTCAGCTTGTCATAGGTTTCGAAACCGTCTTTGGTGCGGTACTTCGCCAGAATCGCGTCGACCTTTTTGAAGTTGGCATCCACTTTCGCCAGTAGGTCACCGTTCTCTTTTTGCAGCTGCGGGCGCAGCAGGTTAACAATTTTCTGCGCGCCGTCGACGTTGGCCTGGAAGTCCCAGAGGTCGGTGTGGCTGTAGCGATCTTCTTCGCCGCTGATTTTGCTCGCGGCCACTTCTTCAATCAGCCCGGCCGCGCCGCCCACCACTTTTGACGGCGGGAAGGCCAGCTCGCTAATGCGCTTTTGCAGCTCCAGCACGTCGCCGTTCAGCTGCTCCGCGTATTTCTCCATCCCTTTGGTAGAGCTATCGCCAAACAGCGCTTTTTCCAGACGGTGGAAGCCGGTGAATTTCGGATCGGCGGCCTTCTGCTCGTAGTCATCTTCGCGGGCGTCAATGCTGCCGTCCAGATCGGAGAAGAGCTCGGCAATCGGCTCGATACGCTCGTAGTGCTGGCGCGTTGGCGCGTAGAGGGATTTCGCTTTTTCGATATCGCCCGCTTTCACCGCGTCGGTAAAGGCCTTGGTGCTCGCCACCAGATCCGCCGTCTCTTTGGTGACGTAGGCTTTATAGGCGGTAATGGCATCGCCGAGGCTCATCAGCGCATTGCCTTTGGCCGCATCAGCGGTAGCTTCGCCCTTCACGATCAGCTTGCCTTTCGGGTTGGTCAGCAGGCCGCAGGTCATGTCGTACTCGCCCGGCTGCAGGCTGGCGGTCATCTTCTGGCTAAAGCCGGGGGCGATGTTTTCGCGCTCTTCCACCACCATCACGCCTTTGAGGATCTCCCACTCCAGCGCTTTCTGGCTGTGGTTCTGAATAATAAACTGGGTTTTACCGCTGTTGACCGTCACGGTCATCGGCTCACACTGCTTATCATTGACGGTAATTTTTACCTGCGGGATATCTGCTGCCTGGGCGGCGAAGGCAGAAGCGAACAGCGCGGCAATACCTGCGCATAACGCACTACGACGGAACTGAATTGCCATGACTCTTCCCTTTAAAAGTATGTTGTCACTAAATAACGAATTACGGGGCGACGCGCGTCGCCTGGGAGCCGGTACGCGGCGGCATCGCGAACAGCACCAGCGCCGGCACCAGATAGATAAAGTACATCGCGACTTCGCTGACGCTCGGCGTCTCCTGATAGCCAAAGATCCCTTCCAGCAGCGTGCCGGTCAGCGAATGCGTTGACAGGATAGTGCTGAGGTCGAACGCCACGTCCTGGAAGTGATTCCACAGCCCGGCCTCGTGGAACGCGCGAACGGCGCCCGCCGCCAGCCCTGCCGCAACCAGCAGAATGAAGAGGCTGGTCCATTTGAAGAAGGCACCGAGGTTAAGACGAATGCCGCCCCAGTAGAGCAGGAAGCCGAGCACAACCGCGGTCGCCAGCCCGAGCATCGCCCCGAGCGGCGGCCAGATGCCCACGTCCTGCTGGAAGGCGGCCAGCAGGAAGAAGACCGACTCCAGCCCTTCACGCGCGACGGCGAAAAAGACCATCGCGATCAGCGCCCAGCCGTGGTTGTTGCCCTTTTGCAGCGCCGTATCCACCGCCTGCTCCAGCTGAACCTTGACGTTGCGGGAGACTTTGCGCATCCAGAACACCATCCAGGTGAGGATAAAGACCGCAATCACCGCCACGATCCCCTCAAATAGCTCCTGCTCTTTCTGCGGGAACTCGCCCGTGGTTTCATTGATGAGAATGCCAAGCCCAAGACAGAGCGCGGCCGCGAGGAAAACCCCAATCCACATCACGCCAATCCAGCGCCCGCGCTGGGTTCGCTTCAGGTAGCTGGCGATAAGGCTCACAATCAGGGCCGCTTCTAGGCCTTCACGTAACATAATGAGAAATGGAACAAACATGCGGACACCTTAAATGTTTATCGCGGTCAAGTGATGCAAAGAAAGGTAAATTCTTGTGATAGTGATTATCATTACGGCGAGAAGAAAAACAAGCGAAATGTGTTGAGTTTTAATGACGAGATGTAAACCCTTCGCCTGATAATGGTTTCCGGTATTACTTTTATGTTTATAAGTTATAACGTAAATGCCCGTTTACGGTTAACTGTCGCTGTGGCTAAATAAGCGCCTCGAAAACTAACCGAAAACTGATTATGTATCACATCCTCCATTTTCTGCTGGCCCTGGTGATTATTCTGGCGCTGGCCTGGCTGGTGAGCTTTGACCGCCGCAAGATCCGCATTCGTTATATTTTGCAGCTTATCGTTATTGAAATGGCCCTCGCCTTCTTTTTCCTGCATGCGGAAAGCGGTCTGTTCGTTATTAAATACGTGTCGGGATTTTTTGAATCGCTGCTTAAATTCGCCGGCGAAGGCACTAATTTCGTCTTCGGCGGAATGGGCGAAAAAGGGCTGGCGTTTATTTTCCTCGGCGTGCTTTGCCCAATTATTTTCATCTCTGCGCTGATCGGTATTCTCCAGCACTGGCGAATTTTGCCAATATTTATTCGCGTCATCGGCACGCTGCTGTCAAAGCTTAACGGCATGGGCAAGCTGGAATCCTTTAACGCGGTGAGCTCGCTGATCCTCGGCCAGTCTGAAAACTTCATTGCATACAAAGGGGTATTGGGCGATCTCTCCTCGCGTCGCCTGTTCACCATGGCCGCCACGGCAATGTCGACCGTTTCGCTGTCGATTGTCGGGGCCTATATGACCATGCTGGACGCCAAATTTGTGGTCGCGGCGCTAATTCTGAACATGTTCAGCACCTTTATTATCCTTTCGGTGATCAACCCGGTACGTCCGGAAGCGGAGCCGGAGATTAAGCTCGAAAAACTGCACGAATCCCAGAGCTTCTTTGAGATGCTCGGCGAATATATTCTGGCCGGTTTTAAGGTCGCGATGATTATTCTGGCGATGCTGATTGGCTTTATTGCCCTGATTAGCGCCGTCAACGCCCTTTTCTCAAGCGTATTCGGCATGAGCTTCCAGCAGATCCTCGGCTACGTCTTTTATCCTCTGGCGTGGCTGATTGGTATTCCGCTGAGCGACGCCCTGCACGCGGGAAGTATTATGGCGACCAAGCTGGTGGCGAATGAATTTGTGGCGATGATAGAGCTGCAAAAAATCGCCCATCAGATGACGCCGCGCGGGCTGGGGATCCTCTCCATCTTCCTGGTGTCGTTCGCTAACTTCGCCTCGATTGGCATCGTCGCGGGGGCCATTAAGGGTCTGAATGAGCAGCAGGGCAACGTGGTGTCGCGCTTTGGCCTGCGCCTGGTGTACGGGGCCACGCTGGTAAGCCTGCTATCGGCGAGCTTTGCGGGGCTGGTGCTGTAACGCCATGCCGGGTGGCGCGTCGTTTACCCGGCTTACAAAATAATGACGGCGGGTTTTCCCGCCGTTTTATTTTAAAACTGCACGCACACCGGCTGATCGACCCGCATCACCGATTCCTGCGCAAAGCGTGATTTATAGATCCCGCGCAGCGCTTCAATGTTCTTCTCGCTCTGCGCATCTTTACCGTGGATCAGCATCAGCGCCCTGCTCGGCTCGCGCGCCACCTTCCCGTCGTTGCCCAGCCACTGCCCGCGCGCCTCAAACACCGTCAGGCCATCGCGAAAGCGCGGGGTCACGTCCTGGTCAACAAACTGCTGCCACTCGCTGGGGGTAATCTGCGCCCCCGCCGGACGGTTGAGGCCGAAATAGAGCGTGGTCTGCTGCATCTGGTTATCCGCTTTGCAGGTCTCCATTGCCGCGTGCTGCGATGGTGCGTTGCAGCCTGCGAGCAAGAATAATGCCGCCGCCATAAGCCCTGTTTTGATGGTCATTGTTCGCTATCCTCATTGTTATAAGTGCAGCGATATCAACGTAAATTGCAGAATTTAGCAAGAGAGGTTTATTCCCTCTCCCCACCGGGGAGAGGGTTAGGGTGAGGGGGGAAATTACTCAGCCTGGAGCTTAGACGGCGGCGCGGAGTGGTAGTGCGCGTCCGCTTCCGCAAAGCGTTTCTGCATCGCGGCAGACGGTGCTTTGCCCAGCAGGCTGAACACCACGATGCCGATGCTGCCGAAGATAAAGCCCGGGATGATTTCGTACAGGCCCAGCCACGCGAACTGCTTCCAGACGATAACGGTGACCGCGCCGATGATCATCCCCGCCAGCGCGCCGTTGCGTGTCATACGTGACCACAGAACGGAGAACAGGACTACCGGGCCAAATGCCGCCCCGAAACCTGCCCACGCGTAGCTCACCAGGCCCAGAACGCGGTTATTAGGGTTGGCCGCCAGCGCAATGGCAATTAACGCCACCACCAGCACCATAAAGCGCCCGACCCACACCAGCTCTTTCTGGCTCGCGCCTTTGCGCAGGAACGCTTTGTACAAGTCTTCGGTGATGGCACTGGAGCACACCAGCAGCTGGCAGCTCAGCGTAGACATTACCGCCGCCAGAATGGCGGAGAGCAGGATACCGGCAATCCACGGGTTGAACAGGATCTGCGCCAGCTCGATGAACACGCGCTCGGCGTTCTGGTTCACCGCGCCCGCCTGTGCCGGGTTGTTGTTGAAGTAGGCGATGCCGAAGAAGCCGACGGCGCACGCGCCTGCCAGGCAGAGGATCATCCACGTCATGCTGATGCGGCGCGCGTGAACGATGGTGTGGTGAGAATCCGCCGCCATGAAGCGCGCCAGGATGTGCGGCTGGCCGAAGTAGCCCAGCCCCCAGCCCATCAGCGACACGATGGCCACGAAGTTCAGCCCTTTCAGCATGTCGACGTTTTCAATGCTCTTCTGCTTGATCACTTCCAGCGATTCGCCGAAGCCGCCGACGGTGAAAATTACAATCACCGGCGTCAGGATCAGGGCGAAGATCATCAGGCTCGCCTGCACGGTGTCGGTCCAGCTTACCGCCAGGAATCCGCCCACGAAGGTATAGAGGATGGTCGCCGCGGCACCCGCCCACAGCGCGGTTTCATAGCTCATGCCGAAGGTGCTCTCGAACAGGCGCGCGCCCGCCACGATGCCGGAAGCACAGTAGATGGTGAAGAACAGCAGGATCACCACCGCGGAGATAATACGCAATATGCGGCTGTTATCTTCAAACCGTCCGGTGAAGTAATCCGGCAGCGTCAGGGCGTTGTTGTTGGCCTCGGTATGCACGCGCAGGCGGCCTGCCACCAGCTTCCAGTTGATCCACGCCCCGACGGTCAGGCCGATTGCAATCCAGCTTTCAGAGATACCGGAGATGAAAATTGCGCCCGGCAGCCCCATCAGCAGCCAGCCGCTCATATCGGATGCGCCCGCAGACAGCGCGGTCACCATCGGGCCCAAACTGCGGCCGCCGAGGATGTAGTCGTCAAAGTTCTTTGTTGAACGCCATGCCAAAAACCCTATCAGGATCATGCCAAAAATATAAACGAGAAATGTCACCAGCATCGGTGTGCTAATAGCCATTCAAATTCTCCAAAATATCGAGCGACAGCCGTCCGGGCTGCCTTGTTATGTCATCACCGGAACGTAGTGATGTGTGTATGTGTTTCCGTTGGGCGCGCTATCCTGCCGTATGCGCATCCCGCTGACAAACGATTTAACACTGCATTTACATCAAATTCATCCCCGCTTTGATACGAGTTTCCTATAGGTTGCACTCGCTCACGCTTTTAAGGGTTGCACCTTTTAAAAGTGTTAACTCCCGCATAAAAAGAGGCTTCCCATGCAGATGCCAGCGCTTTTTTACAGCTAACCATTCGTTAACAACTCTTTCATTTTCTGGGTTGCAAACCAGGTCACATTTAACACGGTTGCACAAAGTTGCAACATGGTGGATATTTCATGCCATCTACAAAACGCGATTACAGAACAACAGGAGTTTTGGCATGGGGATGACCACCATGGGGGTTAAGCTGGATGACGCTACCCGCGAACGGATTAAAACCGCAGCGACCCGCATTGACCGCACACCGCACTGGTTAATCAAGCAGGCGATTTTTAACTATCTGGAAAGGCTGGAAAGCGAAGACAGCCTGCCCGAGCTGCCTGCCCTGCTGGCGGGCGCGGCGAATGAGAGCGAAGACGCTGCCGCAATCGTTGAAGAGAGCCACCAGCCGTTCCTTGAATTTGCCGAGCAGATCCTGCCGCAGTCCGTCAGCCGCGCTGCCATCACCGGGGCCTACCGCCGTGCCGAAACCGACGCGGTGCCAATGCTGCTGGAGCAGGCTCGCCTGCCGGACGCCATCGCGTCGAAGGCGCACGACCTCGCCTATCAGCTGGCCGACAGGCTGCGTAACCAGAAAACCGCCAGCGGCCGCGCCGGAATGGTGCAGGGCCTGCTGCAGGAGTTCTCCCTCTCCTCGCAGGAGGGCGTGGCGCTGATGTGCCTCGCGGAAGCGCTGCTGCGCATTCCTGACAAAGCCACCCGCGACGCGCTGATCCGCGACAAGATCAGCAACGGCAACTGGCATTCCCACATTGGCCGCAGCCCGTCGCTGTTCGTTAACGCCGCCACCTGGGGCCTGCTGTTTACCGGCAAGCTGGTCTCCACCCACAACGAGGCCAACCTCTCCCGCTCCCTGAACCGCATCATCGGCAAAAGCGGCGAGCCGCTGATCCGCAAAGGCGTGGACATGGCGATGCGCCTGATGGGCGAGCAGTTCGTGACCGGCGAAACCATTGCCGAAGCGCTGGCAAACGCGCGCAAGCTGGAAGACAAAGGCTTCCGCTACTCCTATGACATGCTGGGCGAAGCGGCGCTGACCGCCGCCGACGCGCAGGCGTATATGGTCTCTTACCAGCAGGCGATCCACGCCATCGGTAAAGCCTCCAACGGGCGCGGCATTTATGAAGGTCCGGGCATCTCCATCAAGCTTTCCGCCCTGCACCCGCGCTACAGCCGCGCGCAGTACGACCGCGTGATGGAAGAACTGTACCCGCGCCTGAAGTCCCTGACCCTGCTGGCGCGCCAGTACGACATCGGCATTAACATCGATGCCGAAGAGGCCGACCGCCTGGAAATTTCCCTCGATCTGCTGGAAAAGCTGTGCTTCGAGCCGGAGCTGGCGGGCTGGAACGGGATTGGCTTCGTCATCCAGGCCTACCAGAAGCGCTGTCCGTTCGTCATTGATTACCTGATTGATCTGGCAAGCCGCAGCCGCCGTCGCCTGATGATCCGCCTGGTGAAGGGCGCCTACTGGGACAGCGAGATCAAGCGCGCCCAGATGGAAGGGCTGGAGGGCTATCCGGTCTATACCCGCAAGGTCTACACCGACGTCTCTTACCTCGCCTGTGCGAAAAAGCTGCTCGGCGTGCCGAACCTGATTTATCCGCAGTTCGCCACCCACAACGCCCATACCCTGGCGGCGATCTACACCCTGGCGGGGCAGAACTACTATCCGGGCCAGTACGAGTTCCAGTGCCTGCACGGCATGGGCGAACCGCTGTACGAGCAGGTCACGGGGAAAATCGCGGACGGCAAGCTGAACCGCCCGTGCCGTATCTATGCGCCGGTGGGCACCCACGAAACGCTGCTGGCGTACCTGGTGCGCCGCCTGCTGGAAAACGGCGCGAACACCTCTTTCGTTAACCGCATCGCCGATACCACCCTGCCGCTCGACGAGCTGGTGGCCGACCCGGTGCAGGCCGTCGAGAAAATGGCGGCGCAGGAAGGCCAGATCGGCCTGCCGCATCCGAAGATTGCCCTGCCGCGCGAGCTATACGGTGAAGGCCGCGTCAACTCGGCGGGCCTCGACCTGTCCAACGAGCATCGCCTGGCCTCTCTCTCCTCTGCCCTGCTCAACAGCGCACTGCAGAAATGGCAGGCGAAACCGATCCTTGAGCAGCCCGCCGCCGACGGCGACATGCAGCCGGTGATCAACCCGGCGGAGCCAAAGGACATCGTCGGCTACGTGCGTGAAGCCACCGAAGCGGAAGTGGACCAGGCGCTGGACAGCGCGGTGAACAACGCGCCTATCTGGTTCGCCACCCCGCCGCAGGAGCGCGCCGCCATTCTGGAGCGCGCCGCGGTGCTGATGGAAGATCAGATGCAGCAGCTTATCGGCATTCTGGTGCGCGAAGCGGGTAAAACCTTCAGCAACGCCATCGCCGAAGTGCGCGAAGCGGTGGATTTCCTGCACTACTACGCGGGACAGGTGCGCGATGATTTCGACAACGAAACCCACCGTCCGCTGGGCCCGGTGGTGTGTATCAGCCCGTGGAACTTCCCGCTGGCGATCTTCTCCGGCCAGATTGCCGCCGCCCTTGCCGCAGGCAACAGCGTGCTGGCGAAACCGGCTGAACAAACGCCGCTGATCGCCGCCCAGGGGATCAACATTCTTCTTGAAGCCGGCGTGCCTGCGGGCGTTGTCCAGCTGCTGCCGGGACGCGGTGAAACGGTCGGCGCGAAGCTGACCTCCGATAACCGCGTACGCGGCGTAATGTTTACCGGCTCGACCGAAGTTGCCTCTCTGCTGCAGCGCAACATTGCTACCCGTCTGGATGCGCAGGGTCGTCCTACCCCGCTCATCGCGGAAACCGGCGGCATGAACGCGATGATCGTCGACTCCTCCGCGCTCACCGAGCAGGTGGTGGTGGACGTGCTGGCCTCGGCGTTCGACAGCGCGGGCCAGCGCTGCTCCGCGCTGCGCGTGCTCTGCCTGCAGGACGACGTGGCCGACCACACGCTGAAAATGCTGCGCGGCGCGATGGGCGAATGCCGGATGGGCAACCCGGGCCGCCTCACCACCGACATCGGGCCGGTGATCGACGCGGAAGCCAAAGCCAATATCGACAACCACATTCAGGCGATGCGCGCCAAGGGCCGTCCGGTCTACCAGGCGGTGCGCCAGAATAGCGAAGACGCCCGCGAGTGGCAGACCGGCACCTTCGTGCCGCCGACGCTGATTGAGCTGGCGAGCTTCGACGAGCTGAAAAAGGAGGTCTTCGGCCCGGTGCTCCACGTGGTGCGCTACAACCGTAACAACCTCAGCGAGCTGATCGATCAGATTAACGCTTCCGGCTATGGCCTGACGCTCGGCGTGCATACCCGCATCGACGAAACCATCGCCCAGGTGACCGGCAGCGCCAAGGTCGGCAACCTGTACGTGAACCGCAACATGGTCGGCGCGGTCGTCGGCGTGCAGCCGTTCGGCGGCGAAGGCCTGTCCGGCACCGGTCCGAAAGCGGGCGGTCCGCTGTACCTGTACCGCCTGCTGGCTAACCGTCCGGAAAATGCGCTGGGCGTGACGCTGGCGCGCCAGGACGCGGAATACCCGGTGGACGCCCAGGTGAAAGCCGTGCTGACGCAGCCGCTTGAAGCGCTGATCGGCTGGGCGGAGAACCGCCCTGAACTGCGCGACGCGGCGCGGCAGTACGGCGAGCTGGCGCAGGCCGGCACGCAGCGCCTGCTGCCGGGGCCTACCGGCGAGCGTAACACCTGGACGCTGATGCCGCGCGAGCGCGTATTGTGCGTGGCGGATAACGAGCAGGACGCGCTGGTTCAGCTGGCCGCGGCAATGGCGACCGGGTGCGAAGTGCTGTGGCAGGAAGACGCGCTGCATCGCGACCTGGCAAAACAGCTGCCGAAAGCCGTCTCTGCCCGCATTCACTTTGCGAAACCGGACGTGCTGCTTGCCCAGCCGTTTGAAGCCGTGATCTACCACGGGGACTCCGACCAGCTTCGCGAGCTGTGCGAACAGGTTGCGGCCCGCAGCGGCGCGATCGTGTCGGTGCAGGGCTTCGCCCGCGGCGAGACCAACCTGCTGCTGGAGCGCCTGTACGTCGAGCGCTCCCTCAGCGTCAACACCGCGGCGGCGGGCGGGAACGCCAGCCTGATGACAATCGGCTAACGCTGTGCTAATAAGGCTCCGGAAACGGAGCCTTATTTTATTGGGGAGTGTATGAAACGATTTATTATCGCCGGTACCGCAATGCTGCTGAGCGCCAGCGCGCTGGCCAACGAGTGTGACAAAGCCACCACCCAGCTTGAACTGAACACCTGTAGCGCGCAGCAATATCAGGCTGCCGATAAAAAGCTCAACCAGACGTATCAGGCCGCCATTGCGCGTGCGGCAGCCCCCCAGCGCGATCTGCTGAAAAAAGCGCAGCAGGCGTGGATTACCCTGCGGGATGCGGACTGCGCGTTTATCGGTTCGGGTACGGAAGGGGGAAGCGTTCAGCCAATGATTATGAACCAGTGCCTGGCGGAAAAAACCGTCGAGCGCGAAGCGTTTCTCGCCTCGCTGATGCAGTGTGAAGAGGGCGACCTAAGCTGTCCCCTCACCCCGGCCCTCTCCCCATAGGGGCGAGGGAGAAAAACCGCGCAGAACAGTCCCCTCTCCCATAGGGGCGAGCGAGAAAAGACCGCACAAAACAGTCCCCTTTCCCATAGGGGCGAGCGAGAAAAGACCGCACAGAACAATCCCCTCTCCCCTTTGGGGAGAGGGTTAGGGTGAGGGGAACTCGCGCACGCGGATCCCTTCGATAATCATCCGCTGCACGTTTTCGAGCGTGCTGTGGAAAAATGCTTCGTCCTGAAGCGTTTTTCCGGTCACCGCCTCTACCTGGGCCGCAAAGTCAGCGTAGTGCTGGGTTGCGGCCCAGATCATAAAGATCAGGTGGTGCGGTTCGACCTGGGCCAGCTGGCCGCTGGCGACCCACCCGGCAATAATGGCCGACTTATCGTCCACCAGCTGTTTTAAATCCCCGGTTAGTTCCGCCTGCAGCAGCGGCGCGCCCTGCAGCATCTCAAGGCAAAACAACCGTGATGCCTGCGGATAATCGCGCGACACCTCCAGCTTCAGGCGAATGTACTCTTTAATCGCCACCAGCGGGGCCAGCTCTGCGCGGAAGGCCTTCAGCGGCGCGAGCCAGATATCGAGGATCTGCTGCATCACGGCGACGTAGAGCGCCTCTTTGGAGGGGTAATAATAAAGCAGGTTAGTTTTCGACACCCCGGCGCACTCCGCGACCTGTTCGAGCCGCGTGCCGTGGATGCCAAACTGCGAGAAGGTTTCCAGCGCCGCGCCGAGAATGGCCTGCTTTTTCGCGCTAACGGCCTTAGAGCGTTTTCCCTGTATTTTCACTTCGCTTTGCGTCATTCCCGCTCTCCGTTTTGGCATGGACATCTTTTCATTCAAAGCGCGTCGCTAAACAGGCGCTCAATGGATTTGGTGGGATAAAAAAGCGAACGGCTGTTTTCGCCCGTCAGCGGAACAAACCCGAGCTTCATGTAAAAGGTTTTGGCCCCTTCGCTAAGCGCATCGACAAACAGGCCATGCACGCCGACGGCCTGAGAGGCCCGGTAGACGGTCTTCATTGCGTGTGTGACCAGCAGGGTTCCCCACGCTTCCCCCTGCAGCTCCCGATGAATCGCGAGCCGCCCCAGCGTGACGCTGGGCACGTTAAAATAGGGAACTTTGCGCTGCTGGGTCTTCGACGGCAGAAGCGCTTTTTCAAAGCAACTGCCGGACAGGGTGTAATATCCGAGCACTCTGGGACAATCGCCCCGCTCGAGGAGGAGGTAGCCTCTTAAGATACGATTCGCATGCTGGCGCTCCAGATGCTCGGTGAGAAACGCGTTGAGCGAAGGTTCACCGCAGTCAAAACCGGCAAAACCGTAATCTTTTCCCTCTGAAAACAGTTCTATCGTTAAATCGGCCACGCCTTACTCCCCGTTTAGAAGATGCCTGGCGGCGCGTTTTAGCCTTTCATTTGGCTCTGGCGGGTTGCTGATAGCCTCCATTACCGCATTCCAAGAAGCGTCGTTGAGAATCAAACGGCGATGCTGTTCAATGACCTGCGCCGCCCGTTCCGACGCGCTGTTCACCATAAACTGGGTGACGGTTTGGTTCGTCATTGCGGCGGCTTCTTCAATCATATTTTTATCTTCGTCGGTCAGGCGGAGATCGATACGCTGTTTTTTCAGTGCCGGCATGGTTTACCTCATTATGTACGGCATTTATCCGTACATAATGTAAGGCGCCCGGACGACTTTATCAATAACAACCTCACTCTGCCGTCAGGTTGGCCACGTCCCGCTTCTTCTTTCTGAGCTTCAGCTCGCTCACCAGCACGCCCGCCACGATAAACGCCGCGCCCAGCAGGGCCAGCAGCGGCAGGCGCTCCCCGGCGAGACGGCCAAAAATGCCCGCCCACACGGGTTCTCCGGTGTAGATGACCGTCGCACGCGTCGGGGAGACGCTGCGCTGCGCCCAGTTCATCGTCACCTGAATAATGGCGCTAAAAATTCCCAAGCCCAGTGCGACCACCACCAGCCCGGTGGACATCGGCGGAACTGACTCCCCTGCCGGGACCATCGCGGCGAACGCCACCAGCGAGGCGGTCGCCAGCTGGACGACGGTGACCCGCTTGACGTCAACCTTCCCCGCCCAGGCGCCGATCAGGATAATTTCCGCGGCGATGGCCACCGCGCCCACGAGGGTAATCATCTCGCCCGGCCCCATCGCCAGCAGGTTATCGCCCGGCCCGGCCAGCAGAATCAGGCCGATAAACGCCAGCACGATGCCGATGCAGGACATTAGCCCCGGCATTCTGCCCAGGCACAGCCACTGCAGGAGCGGCACCAGCGGGACATACATGGCGGTGATAAAGGCAGATTTACTGCTGGAGATGGTCTGTAGCCCCCAGGTTTGCAGGCTGTAGCCCATGGCGATGGCAATCCCAATAACCACGCCGGCCTGAAGCTCTTTAAGGGTTAACCCGCGCAGGGTTTTAAGTGAGATCAGCGCCACGGCAATCGCCGCGGTAGCAAAGCGCAGCCCGACAAAAAAGAACGGGTCGCTCATCGTGACCGCGTACTGGACGGCAAGGAAGGTTCCGCCCCAGAACATGGTGATCAGAATGAGGATGGCTTCCTGAGGTTTTACGGAAAAGGTGAAGCGAGACGACAACATGGGACACCAGAAATAAGGACTAATGGCGTAGTGTGCGATGCCTTTGGTTACAGTTCAATGTTGCACAAATAAAAAAACCGCCGGACTTATCCGGCGGCAGGGATGACTTCAACCTTCAGGTTAAAATCGTTTTAAACAACCCGGCCTCAGCTATTTGCTGCTGCCATGGCTGTTTTTACCCCCTTTTTTGCCAGCTTCTGACGCGCGCTGAGGGTCATTTTTGAAATTCCCCCCGCTCGACTGGCCACCTTTACGGCCTGCTTCTGATGCTCTTTCACGGTCTTCTGCGAAATTACCTGAACCACCACGATGGTTTGCCATCTCGAACCTCCAGAGTGTGAAACATTAGACATCATACTGCATTCAGTAAAAGAGGATTCTTTCACCTGGCGGCGCAAGGACAGAGCCTTTATCTGCGCCGCGTGAAACTAAGCTTAGTGGAGTGAGGCTATCCGGCAAGCGATAGGTAATATTCTGCAACATGATCTCAGCCTTTTGTGTGAGACGATGCGGCGGCGATTCATAACTCTTTCTTATACTTTCCAAAATTCCCTCCCTTAAAGTTGTTTCAATTTGCTACAAAGCCCAATTGTTTATAATTTGTTATAAATCAAAGAAATGCCGTTCATTTTTGCAGTCTGGCTGTGATGTCATATCTTTAAAGGAACGCAGCGAATCGCTGTCAGAAAACACAAACGAGGAGTGATGCAAAATGGCAAAAGTTCTGGTGCTCTATTATTCCATGTATGGACACATCGAAACCATGGCTCACGCGGTCGCTGAAGGTGCAAACAAGGTAGACGGCGTCGAGGTTGTGGTGAAACGCGTACCGGAAACCATGAATGCCGAGGCGTTCCTAAAAGCCGGCGGTAAAACGCAAAACGCGCCGCAGGCAACCCCGCAGGAGCTGGCCGACTACGATGCCATTATCTTCGGTACCCCTACCCGCTTCGGCAATATGTCGGGCCAGATGCGCACCTTCCTCGATCAGACGGGCGGGCTGTGGGCATCCGGCGCCCTCTACGGCAAGCTCGCCAGCGTATTTAGTTCTACCGGCACCGGCGGCGGCCAGGAGCAGACCATCACCTCAACCTGGACTACCCTTGCTCACCATGGGATGGTGATAGTGCCGATTGGCTACGGCGCGCAGGAGCTGTTTGACGTTTCTCAGGTGCGCGGCGGGACGCCTTACGGCGCAACCACCATTGCCGGTGGCGATGGCTCGCGCCAGCCAAGTAATGAAGAACTGGCTATCGCCCGCTATCAGGGTGAATACGTCGCGGGTCTTGCCAAAAAACTGCACGGCTAACCCCAACAGGAGGATATGCATGCCAACTCAAGAATCTAAGGCTCATCGCGTGGGCGAATGGGCCAGTTTACGCAACACCTCTCCGGAAATTGCCGAAGCCATCTTTGAAGTCGCGAACTATGACGAAAAGCTGGCGGAGCAAATCTGGGAAGAAGGCAGCGACGACGTGCTGGTTCGCGCCTTTGAGAAAACGGACAAAGATTCGCTCTTCTGGGGCGAGCAAACCATCGAACGTAAAAACGTCTGATCGAATCCCCCCGCGATGGCGGGGGGGTTATCCTGCTATTTCGCCGCGTCGTTCATCACGGTATTAAACTTATCAATCGGGCAGAAGCCGTCCGCATCGATCGGGCATCCCTTCAGCTCAAGCGTGACGCGCTGCGCCGGGGATTTGAGGGAAAGCACGCTGGCGTTGCGCAGCTGCTCCGAGCTTTGGTAAACGTATTCAATCTTCATCAGGTCGCGATTGGCGCCCTTATCGTGCCAGCGCTGGAAGACAATTTTGCCGCCAATCGGCGTGCGCTCCTGCTGGTCATGCAGCTGATACGGCTTGAAGTCCAGCGCGGTCAGCAGGGACGCGATGTTGGAATCATGCCCCACCAGCAGCGTGATTTTTGCCGCCTTTGCCTGGTCCGCCACCAGCGCGTTATCGATGTACTTCACCAGCGGCTTCGCGACGTTCTGCGCCACTTCCGTAGAGGTAAAGAGCGAATCCTGGTAGCCGTTTTTCAGCTTCGACAGCACGCGCCACTGCTGGTCGGTGTTGATCTCTCCCCACGCCACCTGGTCCATCGGGAAGCCTTCGTAATACTGCAGCGTGAAGGCATCCACCAGCGAGTTCCCCACCTTAAGCGGCCCGGAGACGCCCGGCTCTTTTTCATATTCGGCGCTAAAGGTATCTTTGGCGTCGGTCAGGGAGCAGGCTTTTTTCTCTTTGCAGGACGGGGATTGCGCGTAGTTGGTCATCTGCTCCAGCAGCCTGTAGCTTTCATCAAGCTGCATTTTCTGGCGCTCCGCCTCCATCGCCTTCAGCGCTTTTTCGCGGAACGCTGGGGAGTTATCGGTGATGACCGGATTGAAGTTCGGGTCCATGGTGCCCATTTTTTCCTGATGATGAACAGGAACGTCGCACCCCGGGAAGGCCCCGGTGATAAAGAACTGCGCGGTGGCAACGGTACGCTGCAGGCTGTTGGCGTAGGCATAGACGGCATTGGCCGGTGGACATTCGCCCGTGGTCACCATCCCCTGCTCTGCCAGCCACTCGCGCATGTAGTGGCCCATGTAGACCTCAAGCACGCCGCCCTTGGTGGTGAGCTGGCCGCCCGGCACGTCCCATTCCGGCCACTGCTTCGGCGTGGACTGCTCCAGCACGCTGCCGTTATTGGCGAGCGGCGCGCGCAGGTTGTGGCGGCTCATGATTAATACCTGTTCAAGCTGATACCCGTCCGGCGCGTCCTGCGCCTGGGCGCCGAAAGACATTGAAAGGGTACCTGCCACTGCAACAGCGAGTAGTGCTTTTCTCATCCCTAGATCCTTACTCGGTTTAATAATCCCCTGAGTGTGACAGATTAATAACAATTTTCCGGGAAGGATTTCTCAAAGTTATCAATACGTCCGTTCAAACTGAAGATGGCTACAGGCGAGGCGCGCGACGCGTTGACAGCGAACAGGCAAATGCAATATTGTTATGGTATAACATTACAATGAGTGAAATGATGAAACCGACCCTCCCATTATTGCTGTCTTTACTGCTGTCGCTTCCCCTGGCTAACGCCGTTGCCGACGGCTATCCGCTAACGATTGAAAACTGCGGCGTGAAAGAAACCTTTACCCACGCCCCTTCACGCGTGGTGACAATTGGTCAGCACGAAACGGAGCTGCTTCTGGCGCTGGATCTGCAGGATAAGATTGCGGGCACCGCGGTCTGGTTTGGCCCCTTGCCGGATGACTTGAAAGCCCAGGGGGCAAAGCTGAAGCGGCTGGCGGAGAATGCCCCCGGATTCGAAGCCGTTGCGGCCCAGCGTCCTGAGCTTGTTCTTGCTCAGTACAGCTGGCACGTTGGCCCGCAGGGAGAGGTCGCCACGCGTCAGCAGTTTGAGCAGCTGGGCATCAGAACCTGGATCTCGCCCGCCGACTGCACGGCCAAAAGCGTCACGGCGGCCTCCAACGGCGACGGCGCGCGCTCAAAACCTTACTCCATCGATATCATCTTTGATGAAATCACGGCGCTGGCGCGCGTGTTTGACGTGCCCGCGCGCGGCGAGGCGCTTAAGCAGAAGCTGTCTGACCGCATTAGCGCCGCGCAGCAGCACGTTCCCGTCCAGCCAAAAGCGCCGCTTAAGGTGGTTTACTGGTTTTCAAGCAGCCGCCTGAAGGGCGATCCGTGGATAGCAGGCAGTAAAGGCGCACCGGGCTGGATCAATAAGACGCTCGGCCTGAACAACATCATCGATTCTGATGAAGAGTGGCCTGCGGTGACCTGGGAACATATCGTGAAGTCTCAGCCTGATATTATTGTTATCGCGAGTATGGAAAGACGGCTTTACCCCGCCGACGACGTTGCGACGAAAAAACGTTTCCTCGAAACCGATCCCGTGACGCGCGAAATGCCTGCGGTCAGGCAAGGGCATATCGTGGTGGTTCCGGCCATGTCGCTGAATCCCTCAATGCGTAACGTAGAAGCCGTCGAGCTGATTAGCCAGCAGATTAACGCGTTCGCGCCTTAAAGATGACCGACCAATCCGTTTATTACTGGCGTACCGGCCTTCTCATTTTCTGCGGGATCCTGAGCCTGCCGGTCATGATGGCCCTTGCCGCGGCAACCGGCGATATACCGATAGGTTTCGCCACCGCCTTTCGCGCAATGACTAATGGTCTGGGCCTAACACACTTCAACCTGCCTGCGGTCGAGGCCGGGATCGTCTGGCAGTACCGCATGAGCCGCGCGCTGATGGCCGCCAGCTGCGGTGGCGGGCTGGCGCTATGCGGGCTGGTTTTGCAGTCGCTGTTGCGTAATCCGCTGGCCGATCCTTACCTGCTGGGCATCTCTGCCGGAGCCTCGACCGGCGCCGTCAGCGTGATGCTGCTGGGTATCGGCAGCGGCGCAATCACGATCGGAGCCGGGGCGTTTATCGGAGCCTGTACCGCGTTTATGCTGATCGTCGCGCTATCGGGCGGAATGCGCGGCAATACGGCGCGCATTATTCTGGCCGGTATCGCCGGCACGCAGCTGTTTAACGCGCTAACGTCGTACATTGTCAGCACGGCGGCCAACGCCGAGCAGTCGCGCGGGGTGATGTTCTGGCTGCTGGGCAGCCTGAGCGGCGTACGCTGGCCCGACGCGCTGCTGTGCTTCGCTGTCGTCGTCCTCGGGCTGCTGATTGTGATTTGCTACGGCCGCTCGCTGGACACCTTTAACGTCGGCACGGACGTCTCCGCGACGCTTGGAACGCGCGTGATGCAGGTCCGCGTGATTTTGCTGCTGACTACCGCACTAATGACGGCGGTCATCGTCAGCGCCATCGGCGCCGTGGGCTTTGTCGGGCTGGTCATTCCGCACGTCACCCGCATGATCGCCGGACATCGCCATCTGCTCACGATCCCCGTCGCGTTTCTTGCCGGATGCCATTTTATGATCCTCGCAGACCTGATCTCACGCACCCTGATTAGCCATCAGGTATTGCCGATTGGCGTCGTCACGGCGCTGGTGGGCGCGCCTGTTTTTGCCATGATTTTGTACCGCAACCGGGAGAAATGATAATGCACGTGGTGATTGATAAGCTGAATGTGACGCTCCAGGCCCGCCGGGTGCTATCTGATATCAGCTTTGCCGTGCAGCGATCGCACACGGTAGGGCTACTCGGTCCCAACGGCTCCGGAAAATCCACGCTGATCCGCGCGATGGCTGGCGTCCAGCCCTGCGCGTATGCGGGCGTGAAAATGGGCGGCACGCCGACGGGCCACCTGAGCCCGCGCCAGCGTTCCCGCACGCTTGCTTTCGTGCCGCAGCACGCGGAGGCAGAGGGGGAGATGAGCGTAATGGATATTATTCGCCTCGGCCGCACGCCGCATCGCAATGCCTTCACGCCGTGGCGGCAGGCTGATGAGGATGCGGTTCAACAGGCGCTTTCGATGATGAGGCTTGGCGATTTGGCCCACAGAGCCTGGCAGCGTCTGTCGGGCGGCGAGCGTCAGCGCTGTCAGATCGCCCGGGCGCTCGCCCAGCAGCCGGACATTCTGCTGCTGGATGAGCCGATTAACCATCTGGATATCCAGTTCCAGCTGGAGCTGATGCGCCTTATTTCCGCGCTGCCGTTGACCGTGATTATGGCCTTGCACGATCTGAATCTGGCTGCAAAATATTGCCAGCATCTGGTCGTGCTGCATGAAGGCCGCGTGGCGGCGTCCGGTGAGCCTGCCGCCGTGCTTACGCCGGAACTGATACAGTCCACCTGGCAGGTCGATGCGACCATCTCACGAACGTCGCAGGGAATGATGAATATCCAGTACGCCTGAAAGGGGGCGGCGGAGAAACCCCGATCAACTCCGTCGCCGACATGCCCGCTGCTGGCGCGCCTCAGAAAGCGCTAATCCCCGTTACGGCTCCGACATACAGCGCGGCCCATACGCAGGCGGAAATCAGGCTGATGACATAGACCTTTACCGCGCTAAGCCTCAGCATTCCCGCCGCCAGCGGCACGATATAGCGCAGTACCGCCAGAAAGCGCGCGGTGAACAGCACCAGCACGCCGTTTTTCTGCAGCTGGTTTTGCACCCGCAAAAATGCAGCGGCATGTTTTGCGGTGAGCCGCGCAATGGTTCGCGTGTTCCCCATCCGCTGGCCGATGTGGTAATTCAGCACCGAGCCGGCCGTTGCCCCCAGCACCACCGCCAGCCACGCCAGCCCCGGATGCAGGCTGGAAAGGCCGGCGGTAACCCCCGCGATGAGCATCACCGAAGCGGGCGGGAGAACGGAAGAGACCAGCACCGTCGACTTACACAGCGCCGTTAAAAAGAGCAGCGCGAAGAGGTGCGTCGGATAGAGCGCAAAATGATTAAGCAGATTGTCCAGCCACGCCATGCGCCGCTCCGGTTCGTTGTTTCGTCGGTCCTGCTATTAGAAACGAACGCGCCTGAATGGCGTCTAAACCGCTTACACCTCCAGCCCCGCCCGGTACTGCCCCCACTTCAGCACCGAATTGACGCCCACGGAGAGGAACGGCTCCGGCGGGGTCTTATTCGGCCCCGGCGAGGCGGCGAGAAAATCAATCAGCTCATTGCGCTCGCCGGCAATCATATCCGCCAGCAGCTTGCCGGTTGCCGTGCCGCGGGTGATCCCCAGGCCGTTGCAGCACAGCGCGCCATAAACGTTCGGCGCAAGCTGGCCGAAGAAGCCCTCGTGATTCTCCGACAGGCAAATCGCGCCGCTCCAGGAGTATTCGAAATCCACCTGGTGTAGCGTCGGGAAGCGGCGCTCAAAGGATTTACGGTGGTTGGCGATAAACCGCTTCAGGTGGTGCTCGCGCGGGCGGCCATCCGGATGGAAGCTGAAGCTGTTGCGCACCAGGATGCGGTTGTCCACCGTCCGGCGCACGGTGCTGCCAAACGGATGCGCCGGGATCACGCCCCAGACCGGCTTGCCGCCCAGCTGAGACTGCTCGTCTGCGGTGAGCGGCCGCGTCAGGCTGCCGTACAGGAAGGTCGGCAGCAGCCGCCCGCGCAGAAAGCCAAAGTGCGACGCAAAGGCATTGTTCGCCAGGATCAGCGTATCCGCCGTGATGCTGCCTTTATCGTGCAACAGCGTCACTTTATCGCCGTAGTTAATCGAGGTAATGGGCGTGTACTCGTAGAGCGTGACGTTCGCGGGCAGGCTGTTTGCCAGCCCCTTTACCAGCGCCGACGGTTGCAACAGCATCGTGCCGGGAATATAGAGCGCCTGCTTGTAGTACGAGGTGCCGATGTGGTCGGGAAGATCCTTACCCGCAATCATCTGCGTTTCCCGGCCGATCTTCTCCAGCCCCCTGCGGTAGGCTTCCAGAATCGCGATCCCCTGCTCCCCTACCGCCGCCTGGTATTTCCCGGACTCGGACATCTGGCAGGCAATGCCGTGCTCCTGAACAACCTCGCGCAGATAGTTTTGCCCCAGCGTGTTGAGCCGGAGGATCAGGTTTGCCGTTTTGACATCGCCGATGTAGTCCTTCGCCCCAATGTCGTGCGGGACGTCGATGGCAAAGCCCGCGTTGCGCCCGGACGGGCCAAAGCCCACCTCCTGCGCCTCAATCAGGACAATTTCATCATCAGGGAAATTCAGCGCCATCTGGCGGGCGGCGGCAAGCCCGGTTAATCCGGCTCCAACGATTGCCCAGCGGGCGTGCTTTTGCCCTACATGGGCAGGACGAGGGATGCGCGATGGACTGGTGTGATACCACCCTGGCAGGGCGTCATCGGCAGGCAGTGAGGTGATCTTTTGCACGTGATTTACTCCGGTACGCTGTCATTTTTTCTTTTCGCTTACGACGACTAAGCGTTGCTGAAATCATGGTAGCCAGACCCGGAAAACGAATACGTGATGTATATCTCATGTATACAACAAGTATAAAAATAGTTAAATCCAGGTTAATAAAGACGTGAGAAAGCCCCCGGCGAGCGGCGAGCAAAGAGTGGTCATGCGGTGTAAAACGCCCGCCGGCGAACGCCGCGGGCGAAACGTCAGGCGATCGTAATCAGTTGGCTAAACGCGCTCATCGGCCTTAAGCCCCTGCGGCGCGATGAAGATCTCCATGTTCTCCCGGGACAATTCCCAGTGTTCAAATACCAGGTCCACCACCTTCTGCTCGTCGCGCGCGTCCAGCGCGGCGATAAACGCATCGTGATGGTCGGCGGACAGCTGTAGCCGCCGCTCCATGTCCTCATTCTGCGGGCGGAAAAAGGTATGGCCGATCCGGCAATGGTCAATCAGCAGGCGGCCAAGGCTCGGCTGCAGATAGGGGTTCGCCGCCATCTCGCCCATGATCTCGTGAAAGCGGTTATTCTCCAGCGCCAGCGCTTCGGCGTCATGGTTCTGCACCGCTTTGCGAAAGCGCTTTTGCGTCTCTTTAAGCGCCTTTAGCTGCGCAGGCTTGTAGTGCTGCACCGCAAGACGCCCCACCGCAGCATAGATCATCGGGGCCACGAGAAAAAAGTTGCGCAGCGTGGCGTGGCTCATGGGGATCACCCTGACGCCCCGCTTTTCGACAATCTCGAGGTACCCTTCCCCCGCGAGGCGCTGAAACACTTCGCGCACCGGAGTGCGCGACAGACCGTACTGCGCCGTCAGGCTGGCTTCATCCAGCAGCGCATCGGGATCCAATTCCATCGTCAAGATAAGCCGCTTGAGATCTTCATACAGCGCGGCTTTGCCCGTTCTCATTATCGCCTCCAGAAACTGCCTGTAATGCTGATTAACCTACAGATAAAGGCGCGCGACGGCAAATTCTCTCAGGCATCCTCGTCAGGAACGTCAATCCAGATTGTTTTCAGCTCGGTGTACTGATCGAGCGCGAAGGCGGATTTATCGCGCCCGCCAAAGCCGGACTGCTTGTAGCCGCCAAACGGCGTCGTGGCGTCGCCTTCCCCGAAGCAGTTCACGGTCACCGTCCCGGCGCGGATGGCGCGGGAAACGCGAACGGCGCGGTTGAGCCTGCCGGTGTAGACCGACGCCGCCAGTCCGTAAGGCGTGTCGTTGGCCAGCGCGACCGCTTCGGCTTCGGTTTTAAAGGTCGTCACGCACAGAACCGGGCCGAAGATCTCCTCGCGGAAGAGCGCGCTTTCCGGCGTCACGCCGTCGATCACCGTCGGCTGAACGTAAGCCCCGAGCTCCGTGCCGCCGCCGTGCAGCACGCGCAGCCCTTCCTGGCGCGCAATATCGAGATAGTCGCTCACCTTGCTGAAGTGTTCCGGCGAGACCATCGTCCCCAGACGGTTATTCGGATCGAGCGGATTGCCCATCGTCCAGCCGCCGATCTGCTTGGCCATCTCCGCCAGCAGCGCCTCTTTCACCTCTTCCTGCACCAGCAGGCGCGACGTGGCGGAGCAGTTTTCGCCCATGTTCCAGAACGCGCCGTTAAGCACATGCCCGGCAACCGCGGCGATATCGTCGGCATCGTTAAACACCAGCGCCGGGTTTTTGCCTCCGCACTCCAGTACGATCTTTTTCAGGTTAGATTCCGCGGCGTAGTGCAGAAAGCGGCGCCCGGTCGCGGTCGACCCGGTGAAGCTGACCATGTCGATGTCGGGATGCAGGCCAATCGGTTCACCGACCGCCTTTCCTGTTCCGGTGACGATGTTCAGCACGCCCGCCGGAACGCCCGCTTCATGCGCCAGTTCCGCCACGCGCAGCGACGTCAGCGAGGTCTGCTCTGCCGGTTTCACCACCACGGAACAGCCCGCCGCCAGCGCCGGACCAATCTTCCAGGCGAGCATCAGCAGCGGGAAGTTCCACGGCAGAACGCAGCCCACCACGCCAATCGGCTCACGAACCACCAGCGCCAGCGCGCTGCCCGTTGGCGCGGTATGGTCATACAGCTTGTCGATGGCCTCCGCGTGCCACTTCAGAACGTGAATGGTTTCCGGCACGTCCACCGCCAGGCACTCGCTGAACGGCTTGCCGCTGTCGAGGCTTTCCAGCGCCGCCAGCGGCTCACGCTCCTGCTCCATCAGCGCCGCCAGCCTGAGCAAGACCGCCTTGCGCTCGCCGGGAGCCAGACTGCGCCAGCTGCCGGCCTCGAACGCATCACGCGCCGCGCTGACCGCCGCGTTCACGTCGCGCTCATCGCAGGCGGCGATAGCGGTGATGGGCTCACCGGTCGCCGGGTTATGGGTCATCAGGGTTTCACCTGAACGAGCCGCGGTAAAAGCGCCGTTGATAAAGGCCCTGTTCGGGATCTGAAGATCGTTCGCAAGGCGCGTCACGTCCCCGAGCGTCTGAAGCTGTTTCATTTTTCCTCCTTACGCCGACGCTGCCGCCGCCACGTTGCGTTTAACGTCGGCAATCACCGCCTTCAGCTGCGCTTTTTCCTGTTCATCGAGATCCTGCAGCGGAGCGCGAACCTGGCCGGACGCCAGGCCGTTAAGCTCGCAGCCGTATCGGATGGACTGCACAAACTTGCCGCCGTCGAGGAAGTTCATCAGCGGCATCATGGCCGCCATGATTTTGCGGCCTTTGTCGAAGTCTTTTTCCACCACGCAGGCTTCATACAGCGCCACGTGTTCGCGTGGAATAAAGTTCGATCCGGCGCAGACCCAGCTTTGCGCGCCCCAGGCGAAGAACTCCAGCGCCTGATCGTCCCAGCCGCAGGAGAGCGCAATGTTCGGGAAGGTGCAGGCCAGCAGGTGCAGGTTGTTGAAATCTCCGGAGCTTTCTTTGATGGCGACAACGTTTGGTGAGCGGCTCACCTCGCGGAAGTAGGTTTCGCCCATGGTGATCCCCATGCGGCCCGGGTAGTTGTAGAGCATGATCGGCAGCTGGGCGGCTTTATCGACCGTCAGCGCGTGGTGGGCGTTTTCCAGCTCGGTCGGCAGCGCGTACGGCGGCGAAGTGACCAGAATCGCATCGGCCTTGATTTCGCGGGCGTGCTTCGCGTAATCCACCGCGTCCTCGGTGCGTATGGCCCCGGTGCCGACAATCAGCGGCAGGCGGTTGCCAATGACCTGGCGCGCGCGCTCGGCCAGCGCCTTGCGCTCCTGCGCGCTTTGGGCATAGTACTCGCCCGTCGAGCCGCCGATGATGATGCCGTGCACGCGGGCCTCAATCAGGCTCTCCAGCACCTCGGCGAAGCGCGCGAAATCAATGCTGCCATCGGCCGCGTAAGGGGTAATTGCCGGGGTGTAGATACCTTCAAATGTGAACACGTTAACCTCCAGATAAATGCGCGACCACAGGGTCGGTACGGCAGCACGTCAGCTGCGTTTGTTAAAAATTTGCACACTGGCGTGAAGGAGGTCAACGAATGAATATTTTTTGTATACATTAAAAATACAAAGTTAATACGCTTTAATAGTAGATTTCTACATTAGCAATCATTAAAAATATTTAATATCAATAAGTTATTGATTGATTTTTTTCGTAGTAATTTTATACATGATTTCAGATAGCGATCACATTCCGGAATGATGGGCTCCTGAGACGTATTTACAGCGTCCCGACGGCGGCATAGTTTTAAGAAATATATTTAACCAGATTTTAACAGTCAGCCGATCCGGTTGTGATTGAAATGTAAACAGAGGTACAGGGTATGCCGCAGAATAAAGCCACGCTCATCGGGCTGATCGCCATCCTGCTGTGGAGCGCGATCGTTGGGCTGATCAAAAGCGTGAGCGAAGGCTTCGGGCCGGTGGGCGGCGCGGCGCTGATTTACAGCTGCAGCGCGGTGCTGCTGTTGTTCACCGTTGGCTTTCCGAAGCTGCGGCAGTTTCCGCCGAGCTACCTGATCCTCGGCAGCCTGCTTTTTGTTTGCTATGAACTTTGCCTGTCCCTGTCGCTGGGCTTTACCCATTCGGGCCGTCAGGCGATTGAGGTCGGCATGGTGAACTATCTCTGGCCGAGCATGACTATTCTGCTGGCGGTGATCGTCAACCGGCAAAAGACTAGCCCGCTGATTATTCCGGGCGTGATCCTGGCGATAGCCGGAATATGCCGGGTATTGGGCGGTGAACAGGGATTCTCCTTCAGCGAAATGAGCCGCAACGTGATGGAAAACCCGCTCAGCTATGGTTTGGCCTTTACCGGCGCCATTATTTGGGCCATATACTGCGTGGTCACCAAAATAATCGCCAAGGGCAGCAACGGGATCACCTTATTCTTTATTTTAACCGCCCTGACCTTATGGATTAAATATCTGACGTCGCCGCAGCCGGAATTTGTGCTCTCCTGGCACGCCTGGATAAGCCTGCTGCTGGCCGCCATCGCGATGGGCTTTGGTTACGCCGCCTGGAACGTCGGTATTCTCCACGGCAACGTGACGGTGCTGGCCGCCGCCTCGTATTTTATTCCGATTATCTCGGCGGTGCTCGCCGCGTTTATGCTGAACTCACACCTGACGCTCTCCTTCTGGCAGGGCACCGCCATGGTGAGCCTGGGGTCGCTGATGTGCTGGTGGTCTACCCGCAGCGTGGCCGCAAAGAAATTACCCGTTACTCATGAAGGCAAGTAAGACATTAATAATAAAAAAACATCTTATCCGACCATCCTGCACCGGAGGAGTATTAATAATGAAAGTCCCTCAATAACAGAAAAGCGTTTTTATTCATAACCCGTTATTTATTTTACCTGACCTACATTTATACCGTAATCGTTTGATTAACGGCACCGTCTGCGTGCGCCTGTAATAAGCCTCCATCGCTTTTAAGGACTGTTACAGCCGTTAATTCAACGACGTCGGGGAAAGACAGGAGTTACCATGTCAAAAACTATTTCTGTAGAAGATGTCCCCCTTAACCGCTTCCACCGGCTTTTGACCGTGCGCTCGGGCGGCGGCTCCTTTGTTGATGGCTACGTGCTGAGCATCATCGGCATCGCGATGATGAAAGTCTCTCCCGCGCTGGGCCTGAGCGCCTTCTGGGAGGGGCTGATCGCCGCCTCGGCGCTGATCGGCATTTTCTTCGGCGGCTTTATCGGCGGCGCGCTGACCGACCGCCTCGGCCGCCGCGTGCTCTATTTCGTGGGCCCTACGCTGTTCGTGGTCTGCTCCGTGGCGCAGTACTGGGTGCAGAGCGGCGAAATGCTCTTTGCCCTGCGCTTTATGAACGGCGTGGCCGTGGGAATTGAATACCCGGTGGCAACCGCCTTCCTGGTGGAGTTTCTGCCGAAGAAAAACCGCGGGCCCTGCCTCGCCACCCTGACCATTCTGTGGTTCGCGGGGGCGGCCACCGCCTATCTGACGGGCGAAGCGATCCTCCGGTTTGGCGGGCCTGACGCCTGGCGTCTGACGCTGGCCAGCACCGCCGTTATTGGCGTCCTGCTGTTTCTGGTGCGTCTGGGTACCCCGGAATCGCCGCGCTGGCTGATGAGCAAAGGCCGCCACGCGGAGGCCGAAGCGATAATTCGCCGCGTCTACGGCCCCGGCTTTGGTCTGGATAACCTGCCCGTGCAGGCCGAGAGCAAAAACCTCTCCTTTGCCAGCCTGCTGCATTCCGGCTACGGCAAGCGGATGGCGTTCGTCACCGTCTTCTGGACCTGCTCCGTCATCCCGGTTTTCGCCGTGTATGCCTTTGCGCCGAAGGTGCTGGACGCGCTGCACCTGACCGGCGGCTGGGCATCCTACGGCTCGGTTGCCATTACGCTGCTGTTTGTCGTCGGCTGCGTTATCGCCACTCGCCTGGTCAACGTTCTCGGCCGCCGCAGGCTGCTGCTGCACAGCTTCCTGTGGTCAGGCCTGGCGCTGCTGCTGTTAGGGCTGCTGCGCGACGGCCCCTCTGCGCTGATCCTGCTGATGTTTGGCCTGTACGCCCTGTTCATCGGCGGCGCGCAGGTGCTACAGCTGGTCTACCCTAACGAGATTTTTCCCACCGAGATCCGCGCGGGCGCGGTCGGCGTTGGCACCTCGCTGTCGCGCATTGGCGCAGCCGTGGGGACCTGGCTGGTGCCGGTATCGCTGCAAAGCCTGGGCATCGGCCCGACGATGTATATTGCGGCGGCCATCACCTTCTTTGGCCTGGTGGTGTCGTGGTTCCTCGCGCCGGAGACCACGGCCCGCAGCCTGGAAGAGGCCGCATCGCTTGAGGAGACACCTCCGCGCGACAGGGTGTCTATGCAGGCGGCGATGCCGAAACGGCAGAGCTTCTAACGCGTTATGCCAGGCCGCGCCGCGCCTGGCCTTATTCCCTCACCAGCTTCTCGACCTCCCTGCGCCGCTTGCGAAACGAGCTGGGCGTTTCGCCGTACTGCTTGCGAAACCACGCAATCAGATGCGAGGCGTCCGAAAAGCCGGTGGCGGCGGCGATGGCCGTGATGCTGTTGCTTGAGTCAGCCATCAGCTTGCGCGCCTGTTCAAGACGCAGGGTGCGCCAGTACACGGCCGCGGAATGGCCGGTACACTGGGTAAAGATCAGGTTCAGCTGGCGGAAGGTGACGCCCGCAAATTCCGCCACCTCGCTCAGCGGGATCGGTGAATCGAGGTGGTGCTTCATAAAGCCAATCACCCTGCTTACCAGCTCGTTTTCATACACGTCCGGGGCGTTGAGCGGGACTTTTTGCTTCGTCCTTCTGGCGGGCTGGGGGGCATCGTCCACCAGCAGATATTTTAGCACCTTCTGGGAGCGAACCAGCCCGCAGTGCTGGCGGATCAGGTCGGCGGCAAGATCGATCGCCGTGCCGCCGGGACAGGAGATTATCCCGCCGTCTTTAATGTAGGTTTTATCGATGACCGGGATCGCCTTCGGAAAACGCATCCGAAACTCGTCGCGGGTGGTGAAGTGGATCGCGCAGTGACGCCCGTCCAGCAGCCCGGCGTTACCGGCCACAAAGGCGCCGCTGCACAGGGTGATAATCGGGATATTTCTCGCGTGCAGGTCGCGCAGCGCCTGCAGCAGCCAGCGCGGCGGATGGCGCGTCTCTTCGAGCAGCCCGCCCGCCACCACAACGTAGTCCCACTCCTTGCTGAAATCGAGCGTCGCCGTCGGGGAAACCGGCAGGCCGCAGCTGGCCGTGACCGGCTGGTTATCGCAGGTCATCCACTCCCAGCGGCAAAATATCTGGCGGCTGGAGAAAGATTCGTCCGCCGCAAAGCGCAAAGACTCCACCAGCCCGGCGACGGAAGCAAGGGTGAACTGGGGCATCAGCAGAAAGCCGATGGTCAAATCCGGCTTCGGCCCGGCGTCGTATAGGGGCATTACGCTGGCTCCTCGTCATCTCAAAATCAGAGTTTGAGAGTAAACTATAACCCTGAACGGACTGTATCGCATTCGACAGGCTGTTTCCACGCCGGGCCTGAGGCGTGCCGCATGAGACGTTATCTGCACGCCTCTTTTGCCCTGGGTTATCCCGAGGCAATTCGCCAGCGCGTGCCGGATAACGAATAGCGGAATAACCAGCGGATTTCCAGAGGCATTATTAAACCGTTGGTCAATAAACGCATAAAATATATTCTCTTAAACGTTCCTTAAACATTATTTAGATTCCGCGGCACCCGGAAAAAAAATGCGTATTATTCCCCTCGTTTACAACGATCTCGTTATGGCGAGGCTCCTGTACAAATACACGTTATCGCTCTGGTGGGTTCGAGAGAACCGGCACAGGGTAAAACAGGCACTGTCGAATCAAGGCTTTGTCAGTATAACTTCCTCATTTAAGGATACGGTGTACAGTGCTGAACCCAGGACGTGGGGATCTCCTCTACGATATGCCCTGTCTTGCTCGCCCCTGAGAGATTTTATTATTCAAAGGGAATTCACTATGTCTTTCGCTATTCACAATCAGAATCCGGCATTCATCGACAGCGCGATCGCGCAATATATGAATACCGATTTCATCGTTATTGATATTTCACTTTGCGTGGCGCTGGCGCGCGAGCAGTTTTTTGAGAAATTAAAAAGCGACGATATTCCTTCGCATATTTTCATCGAGGACAGTGGCCGTCTGGCGGGCATGATTGCCGTGCGCAAACTGCTGCAGGAAACGGATGCGGTACAGCCCGTTAAGGCGCTGATGATTTCCCATTTTATTCAGGTGAAACCGGAAGATAAGCGCGCCGACGTGGCCAGGCTGCTGGCCCACGGCGAGGCGGACGTGGTGCCGGTGGTTACGCACGGCAAGCTGGTCGGCTGCCTGACCGAGCGCGAAATCGCCCACCTGCTGGAAGATGACGTAACGGAAGATGCCCAGCTGCAGGGGGCAACGCTGCCGCTGGAAAAGCCCTATCTGGAAACCAGCCCGGTCAGCCTGTGGAAAAAGCGCTCCGTCTGGCTGCTGCTGCTGTTTGTCGCGGAAGCCTACACCAGCTCCGTCATTCAGCACTTTGAAGAGGCGCTGGAGTCCGCCATCGCGCTGGCGTTCTTTATCCCGCTGCTGATCGGCACCGGGGGGAACAGCGGCACGCAGATCACCTCCACGCTGGTGCGCGCCATGGCGCTGGGCGAGGTGGGGCTAAAGGACGTGGGCCGCGTGCTGCAAAAGGAGATGACCACCTCGTTTATGATTGCGGTGACGCTGGGCCTGGCGGGCTGTTTCCGCGCCTGGATGATGGGGATTGGGCTGGAGATCACGCTTATCGTCAGCCTGACGCTGATCTGTATCACCCTGTGGAGCGCGATTGTGTCGTCGATCATTCCGATGGTGCTCAAGCGCTGCGGCATCGACCCGGCGGTGGTATCCGCGCCGTTTATCGCTACCCTTATCGACGGTACCGGGCTGATCATCTACTTCAAGATTGCCCAGTACACGCTCGGCCTGTCATAAGACTGACGCGAGCCTCTCTAAGCGCGGGAGGCTCGCGTCGTTGCCGGCTAGGATTCCCAGGCCTGCTCCGTTTTGCCCGCGGCAAACTGCGGCGGCGGCCTGCGGAAGCGGCGGGTCAGGTACGTGAGGTAAAGCACACCGAGAGAAGCCCACACCAGGCCCAGCGTCAGCGAGGTGGCCTCCAGGTTGATCCACAGCACGCCGACCGTCACCGCACCGATCATCGGCAGCAGCAGGTAGTGAAAGCGGTCTTTCCACGTTTTGTTATAGCCCTTGCGGCGCCAGAAGTGGTTAAAGACCGACAGGTTCACAAAGGTAAAGGCCACCAGCGCGCCGAAGTTGATCAGCGCCGTCGCGGTTACCAGGTCGAAGAACAGCGCCGACAGCGCAACCACGCCAACCATGATCACGTTCAGCGCGGGGGTGCGCCACTTCGGATGAACGTAGCCAAACACCCGCTCCGGGAAGACGTTATCGCGCCCCATCACGTACAGCAGGCGCGACACGCTGGCGTGCGAGGCCAGCCCGGACGCCAGCGTATTCACAAAGGTGGTGCAGAGGAAAATGGACTGGAACAGCTTGCCGCCGACGTACAGCGCTATTTCCGGCAGCGCCGCGTCCGGGTCCTTAAAGCGGCTGATGTCCGGGAAGAACAGCTGCATAAAGAACGACGCAATGATGAAGATCAGCCCCCCGTACAGCGCGGTCAGGAAAATCGCTTTCGGGATAACCTTCCCGGCGTTCGGCGTCTCCTCGGAGAGCGTGGTCACCGCGTCAAAGCCGAGGAACGAGAAGCAGACGATGGTCGCCCCGGTGATAATCGGAATTAAGTGCGCGTTCTGGCTGATAAACGGCTGAAGCGACCAGACGGTGCCCACCCCCTCGCCCTTGTGCAGCCCCTGCACCACCAGCACCACGAACACCACCATGATCGACACCTGCACCAGCACGAACAGGGTATTAAAGTTCGCCACCAGGCTCACGCTCTTGAGGTTCGCCAGCGTCAGGATGGTCACGAAGGTGACTACCCAAATCCACTGCGGCACGTCCGGGAACATCGCCGCGAGGTAGATTTTCGCCAGCAGGACGTTAATCATCGGTAAAAAGAGATAGTCCAGCAGCGACGACCAGCCGACCATAAAGCCCACGTGGGGGCCAATCGATTTTTGCGCGTAGGTATAGGCCGACCCCGCCTCCGGGAACTGGCGCACCAGCTTGCCGTAGCTAATGGCGGTGAACAGCACGCCCGCCAGCGCCAGCAGATAGGAGGCCGGCACGTGACCGTTGCTGATGCCGGAGACGATCCCAAAGGTGTCAAACACCGTCATCGGCGTGAGATAGGCCAGGCCCATCATCACCACCTGCCAGAGCTTGAGCGATTTACGCAGCCGGGGTTTTTCCGCGGCGGCCGGAACGTTGAGAGAGGTGTTAGTCGCCATAGGCCAGCCCTCCCGTGCTTACCGCGAGCTGTCGGGGCAGAAGCCTTTTGACAACCCTGTAGAGCAAGGGAGGTGAAGCCAAAACGTGAAGGTGAGAAGTGCTGCGGGCCAGAACCGGCTCGCATTCATGACGGCGGGCGCACAGGCCCCCCTCTCCTTGCGGATATTTAAACATCTGCATCATTTCATTTCCTCGTCACACACAGTGTCGTTAACTGAAGCCCCGTTGCCGCCTGCGCTCCATAACGCGACACCCGGGAAATGGCTGGGTTTCCAGCAAGTTTTCGGCCAGGCTCCGCGCAGGCCGTATGATGCTACTGATTAGAGGGATAAAGCGGGCCCCTTGCGGGGGCCGTCATCAGGCGTTTTTCAACATCCACTCAATTTCGGTTTCTGTGATAAGACGCTCAAACTGCAGTAATTCATCGTTTTTACAGGCGTGGTAAATGTGGCAAAAACGCTCGCCCAGCCGCTCGCGCAGGTCGTCGTTTTGCATAAACTCCCACAGCGCGTCGCTCTGGCGAATCGGGAACGGCAGGCCGTCCTGCTCAAGCCCGTTGCCTTCCACCTCTTCCTGAAGCGGTAAATCGTTGTCCAGGCCGTGCAAAATACCGGCAAAAATCGCCGCCATCACCAGATACGGGTTGGCGTCCGCGCCCGCCACGCGATACTCCACGCGGTGGTTATGGCGGTCGCCGCACGGAATGCGCAGGGCCACCGTGCGGTTGTTATGCCCCCACGACGCCTGCGTCGGCACGTACATGCCCGGCTGGAAGCGGCGGTACGAGTTGACGTTCGGGGCCAGCAGCGCCATTGAGGCGGGCATCAGATCGATCATCCCCGCCAGCGCGCGCTTGAGCAGCGCGGAATCCTCGCCGTCCTTATCCGCCAGCACGTTCTCCCCCTTGGCGTTTTGCATGCTGATGTGGATATGCATCCCGCTTCCCGCATGCTCTTCATAGGGTTTAGCCATAAAGGTGGCGTGCATCTTATGTTTTTCCGCCATCAGACGCACGAGGCGTTTTAACGCCAGCGCGTCATCGCAGGCGTCGAGCACGTTTTCGGTGTGGTGAAGGTTGATCTCAAACTGGCCGGGCGAGGCTTCCGCCACCGCGCCGTCGGCGGGGATCAGCTGAAGCTGCGCCAGCTCGTCGATGTCGTTCAGCACGTCGGCAAAATGGTTGAGGTTATCCACGGAGTAGACCTGGCTCTGGGTGTTACGCACGTCGGTGCCCGGCGCGCAGGGCGGCTGCAGGTAGCCTTCGGCATCGCGCTGACGGTCAAGTAAATAGAACTCCAGCTCTACCGCTACCACCGGGAACAGCCCGCGCTGGCGCAGCTGCTGCCAGAGGCGGTTCAGTACGTTCCGTGGCTCAACGTCAAAGGGAGCGCCATCTTCATCCATCATCGTCAGCTGGACCTGACCAATATACTCCGGATCAGCGGCGGAAGGCGTCAGCGTGCCCAGCACCGGCACGCAGGTGCAGTCCGGCTCGCCCAGCTCTTGCCCCAGGCCTGCTTCTTCTACGACGTTGCCGAGAATATCCATCGCAAACACCGAGGCCGGGAAATAGCAGCCCTTCTCCAGCTTGGCTAAACCCGCCACCGGGATCCGCTTCCCGCGGAAGCAGCCGTTAAGATCGGTAAGCAAAACGTCGATAAACTGCGTATTCGGGTACCGCTCGAGATAGCGCTTCACCTCCTGGCTAAATGCGCTTCCCCGCCTCTCTTCCGACTGCTGAACAAAGTTCTCAACTTCTACGATATTGGTTTCCATGATTTACCACCGTTTTGGGTTTGCGTTCGCGGACGTCGACTGTCAAATATAATGTCCATACTATCGAATCTGTATGCAAACAAATTGTTTGTCAAATGTTAAATTAAGTTTGCAAAGGGCAGATCTCACTGCTAGATTGAGAAAATATTGAACGAAATGGCCGTTTAAACGGCAAAACCGGCCTAAATTTAGTCCACTTTGTGAGGGCGATCATGGAAAATATAATGTACAAGCCAGTTATTGGCGTCGTGATGTGTAGAAACAGGCTTAAGGGTCTTGAGACCCAGACCCTGCAAGAAAAGTACCTGAATGCGATTATCCACGCGGGCGGCCTGCCGATTGCCCTGCCGCACGCGCTGGCCGAGCCGGAACTGCTTGATACCCTTCTCCCCAGGCTGGACGGCATTTACCTCCCGGGCAGCCCCAGCAACGTGCAGCCGCACCTTTATGGTGAAAACGGCGATGAGCCTTACGCCGATCCCGGGCGTGATCTTCTGAGCATGGCGCTGATCGACGCCGCGCTTCAAAGGCGCATCCCCATTTTCGCCATCTGCCGAGGGCTACAGGAACTGGTTGTCGCCACCGGCGGGACTCTGTATCGTCGTCTCTTCGAGGAGCCAGAGCTTCTTGAGCACCGCGAAGATCCTGAGCTTCCGGTTGAGATGCAGTACGCACCCTCACATGAAGTTCAGGTTCAGGAAGGAGGATTACTTTCTCAGTTGATACCGGGCTGCAACACGTTTTGGGTAAACTCGCTGCACGGGCAAGGCTCAAAAACGCTTGGGTCGCGGCTGCGCGTGGAGGCACGCTCAACGGATGGGCTGGTTGAGGCGGTCAGTGTGACCGGTCATCCTTTTGCGCTCGGCGTCCAGTGGCACCCCGAATGGTACAGCAGCGAATATGCCCTGTCGCGTATGTTGTTTGAGGGTTTTATCACCGCCTGTCAGAGCTACATTGCTGAGAAACAGCGGCTTTGACCACTACAGTTAAGGAAATGCAACTATGAGCGATGACGGACTGGCGCCAGGGAAACGTCTGTCAGAGATCCGCCAACGGCTGGGTCTCTCACAGCGTCGTGCCGCCGAACTGTCTGGATTGACACACAGTGCCATCAGCACCATAGAGCAGGACAAAGTCAGTCCTGCCATCAGTACGCTGCAAAAGCTGCTGAAAGTTTATGGGCTGTCGCTCTCGGAATTCTTTTCTGAACCCGAAAAGCCTGATGAACCGCAGGTGGTTATTAATCAGGACGATCTTATCGAAATGGGCAGTCAGGGCGTTTCGATGAAGCTGGTTCATAACGGAAATCCGAACCGTACGCTGGCGATGATTTTTGAAACTTACCAGCCTGGAACCACAACCGGAGAAAGAATCAAACATCAGGGTGAGGAGATCGGCACCATACTGGAGGGGGAGATCGTGTTGACCATTAACGGCCAGCATTATCACCTCGTCGCGGGGCAAAGCTATGCCATTAATACCGGGATCCCGCACAGCTTCAGCAACACGTCGGCAGGGATTTGCCGAATTATCAGTGCCCATACGCCTACCACATTCTAATGCCAGACCCGCCCCGACGGCATAAATCTCGTCGGGGCCTCGACTAAAACGTTATTAACGGTATTTCACAGGACATCGCCTGGGACGCCCCGCGCCCTTTTGCTGCCTGTAAGCGGCTACCGCGCTTATTTATCTGATTGCGACAGGAAGGAGAGAATATGAATTTTCAGAACCTGACCTACTGGCAGGATAAAGCAAAAAATATCCACATCGAGACGCGCCTCTTTATTAACGGCGAATATTGCCATGCCGTCGATAATACGACGTTCGAGACGATCGACCCTGGCGCGCAGCAGGCGCTTGCCCAGGTCTCGCGCGGTAAGAAAGCGGATGTCGATCGTGCGGTAGAGGCTGCGCGCGGCGTTTTCGAGCGCGGCGACTGGTCGCAGGCCTCTCCGGCCCGTCGCAAGGCGGTACTTAATACGCTGGCTGACCTGATGGAAAAGCACGCTGAAGAGCTGGCGCTGCTGGAAACGCTGGATACCGGCAAGCCGATCCGCCACAGCCTGCGCGACGACGTGCCCGGCGCGGCGCGCGCCGTTCGCTGGTACGCCGAAGCGGTGGATAAAGCGTATGGCGAAGTGGCGCCCACCGACAGCAGCGCGCTGGCGATGATCGTTCGCGAGCCGATCGGCGTGGTAGCGGCGATTGTGCCCTGGAACTTCCCCCTGCTGCTGGCCTGCTGGAAGCTCGGCCCGGCGCTGGCTGCGGGCAATAGCGTGGTGTTAAAACCCTCTGAGAAATCCCCGCTGACCGCCATCCGGCTCGCCGCACTGGCGAAAGAAGCCGGGCTGCCGGACGGCGTGCTCAACGTCATCACCGGCCTGGGTCACGAGGCGGGCCAGGCGCTTTCGCTGCATCCGGACGTGGACGTCATGACCTTCACCGGCTCGACGCGCACCGGCAAGCAGCTGATGAAGGATGCGGGCGACAGCAACATGAAGCGCGTGTGGCTTGAAGCCGGCGGCAAAAGCGCCAACGTCGTTTTCGCCGACTGCCCGGATCTGGACGCCGCCGTCAGCGGCACCGCGGCGGGCATTTTCTACAACCAGGGGCAGGTCTGCATCGCGGGCACGCGCCTGCTGCTGGAAGAGAGCATCGCGGACGAATTTCTTACCCGCCTGAAGGCCCAGGCGCTTAAATGGCAGCCGGGCAACCCGCTCGATCCCGACACCGCCATGGGCATGCTTATTGATAACGGCCACGCTGATACGGTGCACACCTTTATCCGCGAGGGGATGAACACCGGCACGCTGCTGCTGGACGGGCGCAAAAATCCGTGGCCCGCCGCCGTGGGCCCGACGATTATCGTGGACGCCGATCCGGCCTCCGCCGTCTGCACCGAGGAGATCTTCGGCCCGGTGCTGGTCGTTACCCGCTTTAAAACCGAGGAAGAGGCGCTGCGCCTGGCCAACAACAGCCAGTACGGGCTGGGCGCCGCCGTGTGGACCCGCGATCTTTCCCGCGCGCACCGCATGAGCCGCCGCCTGAAGGCCGGCTCGGTCTTCGTGAATAACTACAACGACGGGGATATGACCGTGCCGTTTGGCGGCTACAAGCAGAGCGGCAACGGACGGGATAAGTCCCTGCACGCGCTGGAAAAATTCACCGAACTGAAAACCATCTGGATTGCCCTGGAGCCCTAATCATGACTGAACATACCACCAGCTATTACGCCGCCAGCGCCAATAAATATGAACCGTTCCCAACGCTGAGCGAATCCATCAGCTGCGACGTGTGCGTGGTCGGCGGCGGATATACCGGCCTCTCCTCCGCCCTGCACCTTGCCGAACTGGGCTACGACGTCGTGCTGCTGGAAGGCGCGCGCATCGGCTATGGCGCCAGCGGGCGCAACGGCGGGCAGCTGGTTAACTCCTACAGCCGCGATATCGACGTTATTGAGAAAACCTACGGCCCGGACGCCGCCAGAATGCTCGGCAGCATGATGTTTGAGGGCGGCGACATTATCCGCGAGCGGATCCAACGCTACCAGATCGCGTGTGATTATCGCCCCGGCGGCCTGTTCGTGGCGCTCAACGGCAAGCAGATGGAGACGCTGGAAGAGCAAAAGGAAAACTGGGAGCGCTACGGCAATACCCAGCTGGAGCTGCTGGACGCCAGCGCGATCCGCCGTGAAGTCGACAGCGATCGCTATACCGGCGCGCTGCTCGACCACAGCGGCGGACATATTCATCCGCTGAATTTAGCCATCGGCGAGGCGGACGCGATTCGCCTCAACGGCGGCCGCGTATACGAGCAATCTCCGGTGACCCGCATCGCGCACACCAGCCCGGCGGTAGTGAGTACGGCGCAGGGCCAGGTTACCGCGCGCTACGTGATCGTCGCCGGAAACGCCTACCTGGGCGACAAGGTCGAGCCCGAGCTGGCGAAGCGCAGCATGCCCTGCGGCACGCAGGTGGTCACTACCGCGCCGCTTTCTGAGGATCTTGCCCGCTCGCTTATTCCGAACAACTACTGCGTGGAAGACTGTAACTACCTGCTGGACTACTACCGCCTGACCGCCGACAACCGCCTGCTGTACGGCGGCGGCGTGGTGTACGGCGCGCGCGATCCGGACGACGTGGAGCGCCTGGTCATGCCGAAGCTGCTGAAAACCTTCCCGCAGCTGCAGGGCGTAAAAATCGACTACCGCTGGACCGGCAACTTCCTGCTGACGCTGTCGCGCATGCCGCAGTTTGGCCGCCTCGATAAAAACATCTACTACATGCAGGGCTACAGCGGCCACGGCGTGACCTGTACCCACCTGGCGGGCCGACTGATATCGGAGCTGCTGCGCGGCGACGCGGAGCGCTTCGACGCCTTCGCGAATCTGCCGCACTACCCGTTCCCGGGCGGACGCAGCCTGCGCATCCCGTTCACCGCGATGGGCGCGGCGTACTACAGCCTGCGCGATCGTCTTGGCGTGTAATTTTTTCTTTTAAAAGGGTGCTAAACATGAGCAACAACGAATTTCACCAGCGTCGTCTTTCTGCCACCCCGCGCGGCGTGGGCGTGATGTGCCAGTTCTTTGCCGAGTCGGCGCAGAACGCTACGTTAACCGACGTGGAAGGCAATGAGTATATCGACTTTGCCGCCGGGATCGCCGTGCTGAATACCGGCCATCGCCATCCGGATATGGTTGCCGCCGTGGAGAAACAGCTTCAGCAGTTTACCCACACGGCGTATCAGATCGTGCCTTACGAGAGCTACGTCTCGCTGGCGGAGAAGCTTAACGAGCTGGCGCCGATAAAAGGCCCGGCCAAAACCGCCTTCTTCACAACCGGTGCCGAAGCGGTCGAAAACGCGGTTAAAATCGCCCGCGCCCACACCGGTCGCCCCGGCGTGATTGCGTTCGGCGGCGGGTTTCACGGCCGAACCTATATGACCATGGCGCTGACCGGCAAAGTCGCGCCCTACAAGATCGGCTTCGGTCCTTTCCCCGGCTCGGTTTACCACGTGCCGTACCCGTCAGAGCTGCACGGTATCACCACGCAGGATGCCTTAACGGCGATTGAGCGCCTGTTCAAAGCCGACATTGAGGCGAAGCAGGTAGCGGCAATTATCTTCGAGCCGGTTCAGGGCGAAGGCGGCTTTAACGTTGCGCCGAAGGAGCTGGTCGCCGCCGTTCGCCGCATCTGCGACGAGCACGGCATCGTGATGATTGCCGACGAAGTCCAGAGCGGCTTTGCCCGCACCGGCAGGCTGTTTGCGATGGACCACTACGCCGACGGGCCCGATCTCATGACCATGGCGAAAAGCCTGGCGGGCGGCATGCCGCTCTCCGGCGTGGTGGGCAAAGCCGACATTATGGACGCGCCCGCGCCCGGCGGCCTGGGCGGAACCTATGCCGGGAACCCGCTCGCCGTCGCCGCCGCGCACGCGGTGCTGAATATTATCGACAACGAGGGGCTGTGCGAGCGCGCGCAGCGGCTGGGCGACCGGCTGAAGGCCACGCTGGAGGAGATCAAAAGCGGTTGCCCGTCTCTTGCCGCGGTGCGCGGCGTCGGTTCAATGATCGCCGCCGAGTTTTTCGACCCGACCACCCGCGAGCCGTCTGCCGCGATTGCGCAGAAAATCCAGCAGAAGGCGCTTGAACAGGGGCTTCTGCTGCTAACCTGCGGGCAATACGGCAACGTGATCCGCTTCCTCTATCCGTTGACCATCCCGGACGCGCAGTTCACCCAGGCGCTGGCGATTCTTCAGCAGGCGATGCGCGACGCGTAACCCGTAAAAACAGCCCCTGCGGTAGCGACATCGCAGGGGCTGTTGGCGATTCGTTTTAGAGACGCAATGCGCATAAATACCTTCATTTATGGTGACTTATCAATGAGTTGACCTGGTGGAAAAACGCGGCATTAAGGCCATACTTAGAAGGTAACTTACCTGAAGTTACATCCCAACTGAGTGAAGTAAAACTGGTGTTTGTGATTTTCCTGCTCCTCTGCGGAGCAGGCTTTTTTTGTTTGCCGCAATCGGACAAGGCTTTCAACATAAGGCCGCCAGTCTTTTATCCAAAGACCTGGATTCGCTACTCGCCTAAAGAAAGGAAAACACATTGATAGCGGATAAAAGAAAAACCCCAGCTGACGTAATCAGCTGGGGTTTAAATTTGGCGGAAGCGTAGAGATTCGAACTCTAGAACCCTTTCGGGTCGCCGGTTTTCAAGACCGGTGCCTTCAACCGCTCGGCCACGCTTCCAAAGTGAGGCGCACTATAAACGTCTATTAGCGCCTTGTAAAGCAGGAATTTTTCTAATCTTGCGGGCGGCCATTTTATGAGCGCATAAAAGCAAAAAGCCCTGCGATATTGCTATCGCAGGGCTTTCGAATTTGGCGGAAGCGTAGAGATTCGAACTCTAGAACCCTTTCGGGTCGCCGGTTTTCAAGACCGGTGCCTTCAACCGCTCGGCCACGCTTCCTAAGTGAGGCGAACTATAAACACCTCACCGGAAGCTGTAAAGTGCCAGCGCATTCGTTCGCCTGAAAAATAGTCAAAAACCGTTTAATCGGTTGAATCAACAACATATTGACCACTTTATCAGCACAAAATAGCTTTAAATCGATCAGTGCTTTTTGATGTACATATCTTTGGTGTAGTAATACCCAAGCTTATCCGGCGTAAACCCGCCCACCCACGGTTTGACCAGGTGCGTGCGCACATAGTGGTAGACCGGAATGGCCGGCACGTCGCGGCTCAGTAAATCTTCCGCTTTTTGATAATACGTCCCGCGCGCCTGCGCCGTTTTCGCCTTCGCCGCGTCGCTCATCGCCTGGTCAAACGCGGGATTGCTGTACTGGGTAGTGTTCTGGCTATCGCCGGTGCGGAAGTTATTCAGGAAGGTTGAGGCATCGTCGTAGTCTGCGATCCACGCGTAGCGCACCGCGTCAAAGTTGTGGGTGTGCATGGTGTCCAGCATGGTTTTCCACTCCTGGTTCTGCAGCTTCGCCTCTACGCCGAGATTTTTCTTCCACATCGAGCTGGCGGCGATGGCGATGCGCTGGTGCGACTCGGAGGTGTTGTAGAGCAGGTTAAAGCTGAGGGGGTGATCGGCATTAAATCCGGCCTCGGCCAGCAGCTTTTTCGCCTCGGCAATGCGCTTGTCCATCGGCCAGCTGGCGTAATCAGGGTTTTTTAGCGTCACGCCGCCGATGTCCGGCTGGCTGATAAGCCACGCCGGGCGCTGCCCCTGCCCCAGCACCTTCTCGGCAATAATGTCCTTATCCAGCGCCAGGTTCAGCGCCAGACGCACGCGGGCATCGTTGAACGGCGGACGGGCAGTATTAAATTCGTAGTAATAGGTTGCAAGCTGCGGCGACACGTCCAGCTCGCTGCCCAGCGTTTTTTTCAGCAGCGCAAACTGGTTAATCGGCACCGTGTAGACGATATCAATCTCACCCGCCTTATAGCGGTTAACGTCCGCGGCTTCTGAGGTAATTGGCAGATAGGTCACCTTGTTGATCACGGTATGCGCATTATCCCAGTAGCGCGGGTTGCGCTCGGCAATGATGCGCTCGTTGACGACCCACTGAGAGAGCTTGTACGCCCCGCTGGTGACAATATGCTCGGGCTTGGTCCACTTCTCGCCGTAGCGCCCGACCAGCACCTTATCTATCGGCACCAGCGACGGGTGCGCCAGCATCGCCAGGAAGGCCGCGTTCGGCTGGGTGAGCGTCACTTCGAGAGTCGCGTCGTCAATGGCCTTCACGCCCAGCGACTCGGGGGACGCTTTGCCCTCGGCAATCTCAGCGGCGTTGGCGATGCGCATGCTGCCTGGATAGCTGGCGTAGGGGGACGCCGTTTTGGGATCGACCAGCCGCTGCCAGCTCCACACCACGTCCTGCGCGGTGATGGCCGTGCCGTCGCTCCAGGTAATGCCCGGGCGCAGGTGGAACGTCCAGACGGTGTTGTCTTTGTTTTCCCATTTCTCCGCGAGGCGCGGCTGGATCTCACCTTTCGGCGAGACGCTGACCAGCCCATCGAATAAATCACTGATAATATTGAATTCAACATCGCTTTCAACTTTATGCGGATCAAGCGACGCGGGTTCATTACCGTTGTTTCGAACCAGCTCCTGCTTCTCTGCCAGCGCGGTTCCTGACGGGACGTTAGCCGCCCACGCCGGGGCGCTCGCGCCAAGCACCGCGGCGGTTAACACAGAGAGTGTAAAGATATTGCGTGTTTGTGGTTTCATTTCCTTCGCCTTGTTGTCTGTTTTATGACGATCCGGAAATAACTCTTAGCGCCGGGGCTGTAATAACGCAATAATTTTCAGTAACCTATAAGAGCTTGATCTGAATAAAATCGCTAAATCGCCATTCCTTCTACGAAAAGGGATTTTTGCAGAATAAATAGCCAGCTAATGGCCTAACGCACTGAGTAAAGATGGGTAAAACCATTTTGAGTCTGGCGCTGCGTTTCCTATGCTTGCCGTCAATTACATCTGTCATAAGAGAGTGACTCATGGACCGTATAATTACTTCTTCACGCGACCGCACGTCGCTACTCAGCACCCACAAGGTGCTGCGCAATACCTATTTCATGCTCAGCCTGACGCTGGCGTTTTCGGCGATCACCGCAACGGCCAGCACCGTGCTGATGCTGCCGTCTCCGGGGCTGATCCTGACGCTGGTGGGCATGTACGGCCTGATGTTCCTGACCTACAAAACCGCCGATAAACCGGTGGGCATTCTGTCCGCCTTCGCCTTTACCGGCTTCCTGGGCTACATTCTGGGGCCGATCCTGAACGCCTATCTGTCTGCCGGAATGGGTGACGTCATCGGCATGGCGCTGGGCGGTACCGCGCTGGTCTTCTTCTGCTGCTCGGCCTACGTGCTGACCACCCGCAAGGATATGTCCTTCCTCGGCGGGATGCTCATGGCGGGTATCGTGGTGGTGCTGATCGGCATGGTGGCGAACATCTTCCTGCAGCTGCCTGCGCTGCACCTGGCGATCAGCGCGGTGTTCATCCTGATTTCATCCGGCGCGATCCTGTATGAAACCAGCAACATCATTCACGGCGGTGAGACCAACTACATCCGCGCCACCGTGAGCCTGTACGTGTCGCTGTACAACATCTTCGTCAGCCTGCTCAGCATCCTGGGCTTCGCCAGCCGCGATTAAGCCGACTGATATCTAACAGAAAAGGAGAATGCCTCAGGCATTCTCCTTTTTTTATGCCTTACTCTCCCCGGCAAACATAGGTGGGATAGAGCCGGTCCTGAATCAGCCAGACCGAAGGCGAAAGTTCAGACAGCGTCAGATAATAACGTGCCGTCGGGCGAGCAAAACTGCCCCACTGCGTATCGGGCGTATTATCATTATGCCGCCGCCAGGTTTTGGTATAGGTGAGAACAATAACGTTGTCATCGTCTCGACGGTGCCAGCTAAAATCCACGTCTCTGTCGATGATCATATTGCGCCCTTCCGCCGACGCGGCGCCTTTATACGTCGTCAGCCCCGTCCCATCCTTGTGGAAATAAAACTGCGCGATCGCGTTCACCTTCACCTCGCTTGCCCTTCCCTGATTGCGAATAAAATTGAACTCCGTGCTGCAGGCCAGCGCATCCCCTCTGTGAGTAAGAATTGTGCAAATGGCGAGCCCCACGGCTCCCCCCACCAGCGCACAGCCCAGCGCGGATAACAGCGTTATTTTCATTGCTCCGCCCCGCTCTTATAACGAATGGTTTTACAAAAGCTGATTGGGCTTACCGGACAGGCGCCGATGAACACTTCGTCCGCGGCGGCAATCGTGAAGCGCGCGCTGAAATAGTAGATGTTGTACGCCTCGCGATGGCACGCAACGTTGTTCGCCTCCAGCAGCGGTTCCATTTTTGACAGCACCAGCGGTCGACCGTGATCGTTGATAAGCCAGATGCTGCACTGGCCAATTTTCTCCTTCACCGGCTTGAGCATCGCGGGTACGGTCAACGCCCGGGGGCTGAAGGCGTATATAACAAGCCCCATCGCCACCGCGGCGATTACCGCCAGCGCCGCGCGCTTCTTCCCCCAGACAGGCCAGCGCCCGATCGGCGGTTTCTTCACGCTGGCGTTCGGCTCAGGAACGGGGTCGGCAGGCAAAAAGCGCTTTTTTGGCTGGCAGCTGACGTCCGCCTCAAAGCGGAATCCGTAGCGCGGCACGGTCACGATAACGTCGTTGTGCTCGCCGAGCGACTGAAAGCCTTTGCGTAATTCACTCACGGCTTTGTTCAGATTATTCCCCGACGGCGTGAAGCCAAACGCCTCCCAGACGCGGGTAATTAATTCCTCCCGGCTGAGGTCTTTGCCCTTATTACGAATAAATTCCTGTAAAAGACGCACGGCGGGAGCCGAAAGGGTAATTGCCGATTCAGGTTGACTCACAGGACTAATTACGTGTGCTTCAGGATCAAATAACAGCGAATTATTGCATATAAAAAACATATTTTATTCTCAGGTTATGCCGTGCACCTGCGCTGTATTCATAAAGAACGGCAGGCGGCGAAAATAGCGCATTGACTCGCCTGTTTTCGCATCAGAAGGTTCTTCCTGAACGCTCTCCGTCACGGCATTTTATTTTAACCAAACAACTATAAACCAGACAAAGCAGAATAAAAACCTATACATAGCAAGTTAAGCGATACAAGCATTCACAACATGCTGTTCTGGTTAAAGTTTCCCTGCCCTGAAGCACGATGACAGCGGACGGACACGGGTGGACAACCGCCGTGAATGAACCAAAAGCAGGCAGGCAATCTTGAAGCAGAACAAATTAATGAATATGACCAACACGTTTTACGCAGCCGCAATTTCATTGTCATTTTTCTCCGAAATGACAATGGCCAATATGAGCGTTTATCCCATGGAACTGAATGTGGAAAGTTCCGGTGCAGCGCAGATAAAAGTGGCATCTAAAAGTGATGATATTCAGTTCATTCGGGTGAGGCAAAAGAAAATTCTTAATCCGGGTACGCCGCAGGAGAAAGAGATCGACGTGGCCGCATGGAAAGAAGGAGGCATTGTCGTCACGCCGGAGAAATTTGCCCTTGCCGCAGGCGCGTTACGGGTTGTTCGCCTGGTGTCGCTGACCGCGCCTGCGAAAGAGAGCACGTGGCGCGTCTATTTTGAAGGCGTCAAACAGCCGGAAAGCATTATCCCCTCGCCCTCGGGCGGCCCTGCGGCCAGCGCCAAACTCGGCGTAAACGTCATCTGGGGCGCGCTGGTACACCTCGCGCCGGAAAAGGTGGTGGTCTCGCTGGGCATCAACCCCGCGCGGGGAACGCTGAAAAATGACGGCACCGTGCGCGTGCCGCTTAAGGAGATAGGCGTGTGCGACGCGGCGGATAATTGCAGGTGGATTAAGGAGGACGCGACGATTTACCCCGATACGGAGCGTCAATTAAAAACGCTCGCGAAGGTCAAGGGCCAGAAATACAAATTCCGCTACTTCAACTGGATAAATAAAACGGCTGAGGAAGCAGATTTACCCGTCGTGCAATAACGCGACGTCACTGTAGAACCCCTCGTGGTTTGTTTAAAAGGGCTAATGGAGCTCGTCTGTAAATATGGAGATATCAATGAAAAAGTATATTAAACCTCTGATGATCGTTGCCGCGATGTCCACGGCGTTCAGCGCGATGGCTATCCAGAAAGACATCACGGTAAATGCCAGCGTCGATTCACAGCTCGACATGACGCAGGCGGACAACACCCCGCTGCCGGCCAGCATTGATATGCAGTACCTGCCGGGCCGCGGCCTGGAGAGCTATCGCCTTAACACCAAGGTGTGGTCTAACTCCGCGACCAGCAACGTCAAGGTGCGCCTTGTCAGCGCGGCAAAACTGACCAACGCCGATGGGGATGAAACGATCCCGATGACCGTAAAGCTGGGCGACAAAACCCTGAACACCACCGACGCTGAATTTACCGGCACCGAGCTGTTCCCGGGCAGCATTGAAAACGGTTCTGCCGTGCTGCCGCTGACCATTTCTCAGACCACGAAAGGCATCGTCAAAACCGGCCAGTACAGCGGCGTCGTAAGCCTGATGCTGACCCAGGCGACCACTGCGGAAGGCGGTGCGTAACCCCACAGCTCGTAAAAGGAAATACATCAGAGGGTGCCCACCCTCTGATGTCAGGATGACGTCGAGGCTCGTTCATGGCTTTTCACAGAAATACTCTCCTCTTTGCCGTTTTGTTACCCGCTTCCGCTCCACTCGTTCATGCCGATATGGCTGTTCCTTTGGGCTTTGAAGATCTGGCGAAAACGCAGCGCCTGTGGACCGAAGTCAGCCTCTACGGCGATTCGCTCGGCCTGTTTGAAACCGATATCAATCTTGAAACGGTCACGTTTGTCGCGCCCGACGCGCTGATCGCCGCCGTTAAGCGCCGGTTTAATGACGATCCGAAACTGATCGCCTCCCTCAGCGCGACCTTGTCCGCGCCGCTCGCGCGTAACGGAAACCTGGCGTGCAGCAGCAACGGCTCCGCCAGCGGATGTGACTACATCGACACCCGCAGCGCGGCGATTATTTACGATGAAAACAACGCGCGCATTAACCTGTTTTTTGATAAAGCCTTCTTGCCTAAGCCCTCCGAGGAGAGCCAGTGGTATCAGCCGACGAGCGACGCGGAAAACGCCCTGATCCACCAGCAGAACATCAACTTCGTCGCCGACGAGGATTACCAGTCGGCCACCGTGCAGGGCAACGGCGCGCTGGCCGTTACGCAGGACGGCTATCTCAACCTGGACTGGACCTGGCAGGGACAGCGCTCGCGGCACCGGCAGCAGCAGGATGTCACGATCAACAACGCGTGGTTTCGCCAGGATATTCTGCGCCAGTACTACCTTCAGGCGGGCGAAATGGATACCCGCGATCTGTTCAGCAACGCGGGCGGCAACATCAACCTTAGCCAGCTTCCGCTGGGCAAAATTCGCGGCCTGCGCGCGGGCTCGACCCGCGCGTGGATCAATCCGGTCCAGCAGTCAAAGGGCACGCCGATTACCGTGCTGCTTTCCCACGATGCGCGCATTGACGCGCGGCGCGGCAGCCAGCTGCTGGCCAGCTTCTACCTGAACGCCGGGGCGCAAACGCTGGACACCCGCGCCTTCCCGGACGGCAGCTACACGGTCACGCTCTCCATCTATGAAAACAACCGCCTAACGCGCACCGAGCAGATACCGTTTACCCGCACCGGCATCACTCCGTTTGACCGCGTGGAGTGGTTTATGCAGGCGGGCGAAACGGATAACGACGATCCCAGTGCGTCCCGCTCCGCCGTGGCGCAGGCGGGTGTTCGCCTGCCCATAACCCCGACGCTGGCGCTGACCAGCGGCGGGACGACCACGAAACACCATCAGTTTGTGGAAAATGCGCTCGACTGGAGCCGCGGGTTCAACGCGGGCCCTGTTGACGGCGTCCTGAGCACCCGCTTCAGCTACCTGTACGGCAGCAAAGGCGAGCGCGGCAACATCCAGCAGGTGAGCTACAGCGACGGCTTTTCGCTGAGCGTTTACCGCAACGCGCTGTCCGCGGATAGCTGCGACTCGCTCAGCACCGGCTTTGACGCCATCAACGGCTGCTACCGCTCGCTGTCGGTGATGTTTTCCGTCCCCGTCGGCAGCTGGTATGCAAGCCTGGGCTACTCGGACAACCGCAACGAAGGGCGCTACGTCTCCCGCCGCGAGCTTCCGGATGGCGATGACCGCCACGACCAGGGGCTCCCCTGGGACAACGTCTATATGACCCGCTCGCGCTCGCAGGCGTGGCAGGGTGGGTTGAGCAACAGCTTTAGCACCCGCGGGCTGAACGTCAACAGCAGCGTCAGCCTGTTTATGCGTAACGACCACTCGCGCGACGGCCGCGACAAGGGGGCCTATCTCAGCGTAAGCGTCTCGATGGCGCACAGCCGCCAGGGCGATGCGTCAAGCTATACCTCGCTGGGCGCGACCTGGCAGCACCAGCAGCGTCAAAAGGACCAGATGAGCTACAGCGCGTCGCACAACTGGTATACCGATGCGCGCGGCGAGAACGAATACGGCCTTAACGCCTCGGGCATCAACAGCGACTCGGTTAACGCGTCAGCCTATACGCGCCAGGGGGGCCGATACGGCAACGCCAGCCTGACGGTCAGCGACGCCTGGGATCGTCAGGACAGCAAGCACACGCTGAGCAGCAGCGGCAGCTACAGCTCCACGCTTGCCCTCTCGCGCTCCGGCCTGTGGTTTGGCCGCTGGAGCGACGGCCGACCTGCTTCCGCGATTGCGGTGGACGTTCTCACGCCGGAAGAGACGCCGGATTCGCGCGTTGCCGTGTCGCTGGACAACGGCGGAAGCGCGGACGTCCCGGCCAACGCGCGGGCGCTTTTCGCCCTGCCGGGCTACCAGCAGACGACCCTGACGGTGAACGAATCGCTGGACGTTTCCCGTGGAGCCGGCAGCGAGATCACCCAGGGGTCGGGCAGCCGGACCGTCTTTATGGTGCCGGGAAAAATGCTGCGCCGCGACGTGCAAACCACGACCCGCTACACCTGGCTCGGCCAGCTGACCGACGGCCAGCACACCCCGTTCGTCGGTGGCGTGCCGCTCAACGTTAACGGCTGGAGCGATCTCGGCAACGGCGGCTTTAGCGCGCAAAGCGACGCCCTGCTCCACGCCCTCTACCTGGTCAAACAGCAGCAGTTCTACGAATGCGCGCTGCAGGTAAAAAGCATGCGCGACGTGGTGCGCTACGTGGGGGCGGTGACCTGCCAGGAGCTGACGTTCTCGGCGCTGCCGGACACGGTGCAGCAGCAGGCGCAGCTGATGCTTGCCGGACGCGCGCCGCTGGCCAGCCCAACCGCGATGAACGCTAAAAAATAACGACAGGAACATGATGTGAAAAAATTTCTCTTTGTTTTACTGCTGTTAAGCGCAGGAGCCGGCCAGGCGCTGGCGGCCAGCGCGGGGGGCAGAAACACCAGCGTCGGGGTAAGCTTCGATCGCCTGGCCTCCCCCGCACGCCTGGACATCTGGCTGCACGAGTCGGGCGGCTTTATCGCCAGCAATCCGCAGAAGTGGGGGCGAAATACCCTCACCTGCCCGTCGCGCACCGACCCGACCTTCGGGGCCTGCATGACGGCGCCGGTATGGTTTACGGCCAACCCGGCCTCACCCTATGCCATCAATCTGCGCTTCACCCACGCGGTGTCCAAAAAAACGGTGGACGTTAAGGTCTATGGCGAAAAGCATATGTTCATCAACGGCAGAACCTTCGTCTTCGCCAGCTACGTGACCGGCGGCTCGGAGGATATTGCGGCGTGGAACAGCGAACCCTATTTTGATTACTACATCGTGAAAAGCGAGTTGAACAAGCTTAACCAGGCCGGCATCTGGACCGCCACGCTGAAGCAAAACCTGCGCGAGTGGGGAAGCGCCACCTGCGGGGGAAACTTCGGTGATCTTAACGTGGGCTGCCCGGGCTATATGACCATCGCCAGCTGGCAGGCCTCGATTCGCATCGAGGTGGTGGATTCAGGCAATCAGCAGATCTATCTGCCCGCGTTTCCCCACTCGACGCCGATCGTCAACCTGAACCTGACCAACTTCCCGGGCCGCCCCGGCGGCAGCGAGATTCAGGGCGAAAACACGCTCGACATGTGCCTGTACGACGGCAATAACGCCACCAGCCCGCGCGCGTTTATCCGCTTCGAGGACGACGGCGCGGCCGCGGCCGGACGCGCGGACGGCGCGTTTTCCATTCGCCGCCGCGGAGGAAGCCCAACACAGGAGCGGGATCGCCTCGACTACCGCGTGTCGGTGACTAACCCGATAACCGGCGCGAAGGAGAGCGTTACGAACGGCAAAGCGATCGTCTGGCAAGGCACCAATAACCCTGATTATCTGCGTCAGGTCATCCTGCCCGGTGGCCGCGAAACCGTGCTGTGCATTCCGGCGCCCATCACGCTGACGACGCCGGCCTTTGCCGCCAGCAGCAAAAACGCCGGAGACTACACCGGCACGCTGCGCGTGATCTACACCCCCAGCACGCTATGACGAGGGAACCGTGAGCTACGCCATTCTTGATAACAACCGATTTTATGCCGAAGGCCTGCGCTTTTCCCTGCTGCGCCGTCACCCACAGGCCCTGGTGGAGAGCCAGGGCATTCGCTGGCATCCTGCGCTGCTGGCGCGCAACACGCTGGCGATCCGCTGTCGTTTCTCCATTACGGCCGCCCATCAGTCGCTGATCAATATTCTTTTCCGGCTTGAAGCCGCGCGCTGGCAGGGTTCGCTCTATTTGATATGCAATGAAAAGGGCTGGGCGCTGGCGACACACCTGCGCAAGCGCTTTCAGAGGCTTACGATTTACATCATCGACGACAGAGTTGCCGTTGCGGACGCGCCGTACGTGCTGGCCAAAGAGCCCCGGCGCACGCGCAGCCTGGACAGCTGCCTGACGGGAACCGAGTTCAACGTGCTTGACCTGCTGATTGGCGGCATACCCGTGCGCCATATCGCGATCCTGACCAATATGGCGGAGAAGCAAGTTTCCACCCACAAGTGCAACGCGCTAAAAAAGCTCAATGCCAACAACCTGCTCCAGCTGCTGCTGTAGGGGACTGTTTATTCCACGGCGGCTCTTTTGCTACACTTCGCAGGTTTTTGACTAACGTGTGAATGATTATGTTGAGCTTTGAAGGTAAAGAGATCGAAACCGATAACGATGGCTATCTTAAAGACAGCGGCCAGTGGAGCGAAGCGCTGGCAGAGGTGATTGCCGAAAAAGAGGCCATCGCCCTTACCCCGGAACACTGGGAAGTGGTGCGCTTCGTGCGCGCGTTTTATCTCGAATTTAACACTTCGCCCGCAATCCGTATGCTGGTGAAGGCGATGGCGAATACGTTCGGTGAAGAGAAAGGCAATAGCCGCTACCTGTACCGCCTGTTCCCGAAAGGCCCGGCCAAGCAGGCGACCAAAATTGCCGGCCTGCCAAAGCCGGTGAAGTGCATTTAATAGCGAATACCAAAGTTCACGTATTCTCTGCCGGGTTGGTGCGGTTCGGTCAGGACCTTATCAACCCGCGCGCTGCGCGGCCCGCCCGCTTTTAGCCACGCCATCAGCTTGTCCACCTGCTCCGCGTCGCCGCAGGCCAGCACCTCTACGCTGCCGTCGTCCATGTTGCGCGCGTATCCCGTGAGGCCAAGCTGAACGGCTTCGCGCTGGGTGCTGTAGCGAAACCCGACGCCCTGAACCAGGCCGTGAACCCAGGCCATTGTGCAGACTTTTGACATCATCTCTCTCCTTATCCGTCAGGCGCGTTGCATTTCCCCACTGAACTCGGGAAAATGGCGGCCATTTTCTTGAATCGACAGAATAGCAAATTATGAGCGTACGTTTAGTGTTAGCCAAAGGGCGCGAGAAGTCATTGTTGCGCCGCCATCCCTGGGTCTTCTCCGGCGCGGTTGCCCGCATGGAAGGCAAAGCCAGCCTCGGTGAAACCATCGATATCGTTGACCATCAGGGGAAATGGTTAGCCCGCGGCGCTTATTCGCCCGCGTCCCAGATCCGCGCCCGCGTCTGGACGTTCGATAAAGATGAAACCATCGATATCGATTTCTTCGTGCGCCGCCTGCAGCAGGCGCAGCAGTGGCGCGAGTGGCTGGCAAAGCGCGACGGGCTGGACAGCTATCGCCTGATTGCCGGTGAATCAGACGGCATGCCGGGCGTGACGATTGACCGCTTTGGCGATTTCCTGGTGCTGCAGCTGCTGAGCGCCGGTGCCGAATACCAGCGCGCCGCGCTGATTAGCGCCCTGCAGTCCGTTTTCCCGCAGTGCGCCATTTACGACCGCAGCGACGTGGCGGTACGTAAAAAGGAGGGGCTGGAGCTGACGCAGGGCCCGGTCACCGGCGAACTGCCGCCTGCCCTGCTGCCTATTGAAGAGCACGGCATGAAGCTGCTGGTGGATATTCAGGGCGGGCATAAAACCGGCTATTACCTCGATCAGCGCGACAGCCGTCTGGCGACGCGCCAGTACGTGGCCGACAAGCGCGTGCTGAACTGCTTCTCCTACACCGGCGGTTTTGCGGTCTCTGCCCTGATGGGCGGCTGCGCGCAGGTGGTGAGCGTTGATACGTCTCAGGAAGCGCTGGACGTGGCGAAACAGAACGTCGAGCTGAACAGGCTGGACCTGAGCAAGGCCGAATTCGTGCGCGACGACGTGTTCAAGCTGCTGCGCAAATATCGCGACCAGGGTGAAAAATTTGACGTCATCGTGATGGACCCGCCGAAGTTCGTCGAGAACAAAAGCCAGCTGATGGGCGCCTGCCGCGGCTACAAAGACATCAACATGCTGGCGATCCAGCTGCTGAACCCGGGCGGCGTGCTGCTGACCTTCTCCTGCTCCGGGCTGATGACCACCGATTTATTTCAGAAAATCATCGCCGATGCCGCAATAGATGCGGGTCGTGATGTACAATTTATAGAGCAGTTCCGTCAGGCAGCAGACCATCCTGTGATCGCTACCTACCCGGAAGGGCTGTATCTGAAAGGGTTTGCCTGTCGCGTCATGTAACTTGAAAAGAGAAATATTGCCCGCACATAGAGCGTAAGCAATGTTTCCCGGGAGGTGACTATGATTGCCAGCAAATTCGGTATCGGCCAGCAGGTCCGCCACACCTTGCTTGGGTATTTGGGTGTGGTCGTGGATATCGACCCGGAGTATTCCCTCGATGAACCGTCAGCCGACGAGCTGGCGGTTGACGCAGAGCTTCGCGCCGCGCCCTGGTATCACGTGGTCATGGAAGGCGACGACGGGCAGCCGGTGCACACCTATCTTGCTGAAGCACAGCTGAGCGGTGAGCTGCAGGAAGAACATCCGGAGCAACCCACCATGGACGAACTCGCACAAACGATCCGTAAACAGCTACAGGCTCCCCGCCTGAGGAACTAACGGTGTAAAAAAAGCCCGATTAACGGGCTTTTTTTTGTTACTTTGCCAGCCCCAACCGGGGGATTTCTATCGCCGGACAGCGGTCCATCACGACCGTCAGCCCCGCGTCGCGCGCCAGCACCGCGGCCTGCTCGTTAATCACCCCAAGCTGCATCCACAGCGTTTTCGCGCCAATGGCGATCGCCTCCTGCGCCACGCCCCAGGCGGCCTCCGAGTTGCGGAATACATCGACCATATCAATTTTTTCCGGCACGTCAGCCAGCGTGGCGTAACCCTGCTGGCCCAGCAGCGTTTTGCCCGCCACCTTTGGCGACACGGGAATCACGTGATAGCCCTGATCGAGCAAATACTTCATGACCCGATAGCTTGGGCGATCGGGTTTGTCGCTTGCCCCGACCAGCGCAATGGTGCGTGTGGACGTCAGAATCCCGGCAATATCGTTCTCTTTCATGCTCTTCCTCCTGGCTTTTTTCAAAGTGTACGTCATAGCACGCGGTACAACCATCTATCCCATACGGACGCATGAGGGCAAAACGAGGTTTTATGTCTATATGTTAGTAAACGTGAACCGCGAAAAATATAGACACATTATGACGACACACGTCCTTTCAACAGGAGCGCCCTATGAAAACCGGCCTTGCCTCTGCGGTGATTGCGTTAATTATGCCGGTTTGCGTCTTTGCTACGACGCTGAGGCTCTCTACCGATATCGATCTGCTGGTGCTGGATGGGAAAAAAGTCTCGAGCTCGCTGCTGCGCGGGGCTGACAGCATCGAACTGGATAACGGGCCACATCAGGTGGTTTTTCGCATTGAGAAGACCATTCGCCTGACGAACCACGAGCTGCGGACGTATATCTCTCCCCCGCTGGTCATGAGCTTCGACACGCAGCGCGTCAGCCAGGTTAACTTTCATCTTCCGCGCATTGAAACGGAGAAAGAGTCAATGGCATTCGACGCCGCGCCGCGCGTTGAGCTGCTTGACGGCGATGCAACGCCTATTCCCGTTAAGCTCGACATTCTGGCACTGACGCAAACCCCCAAGGGCACCGATTATGAAGCCGACACGGAAATCTATAACAAAGCCAACAGGCGCGCCTCCCTGCCCCAGTTCGCCCCCCTGATGGCCGACGACAGCACCCTGTTATCCGGCGTGTCGGAGCTGGACGTTATTCCTCCCCAGTCCCAGACGCTCACCGAGCAGCGGCTAAAATTCTGGTTCCAGCAGGCCGACCCGGACACGCGCGCCCGCTTTATGCAGTGGGCAAAGCAGCAACCCTCGTCTTAAGCCACATTTTTTCATCGTTTCTCTTGCAGCGTCAGGCGCTTCCCGTCATCGTGTAGGCAGATAAACTGACGGATATATTTATGGAACTGACAACACGCACCCTCCCCGAACGCAAACACATTGCTCTGGTCGCGCACGACCACTGTAAGCAGATGCTGCTCAACTGGGTTCGCCGCCATCAGGCGCTGCTGGAACAGCATACGCTTTCCGCAACCGGTACTACCGGCAACCTGATCCATCGCGAAACGGGTCTTGAGGTGAATGCCATGCTGAGCGGCCCAATGGGCGGCGATCAGCAGGTTGGCGCGCAGATTTCGGAAGGCAAGATTGATGTGCTGATTTTCTTCTGGGACCCGCTGAACGCGGTGCCTCATGACCCGGACGTAAAGGCGCTGCTGCGCCTGGCAACGGTGTGGAATATTCCCGTCGCCACGAACCTGTCGACGGCGGATTTCATCATTGAATCGCCGCAGTTCGGCTCGCCGGTTGAGATCCTGATCCCCGACTATCCGCGCTATCTTGCCGAAAGGCTGAAGTAGTTTTTTTGCCCGGTGGCGCGACGCTTGCGCGAGCCTACGCATTTTATAGGCCGGGTCAGGCGCAGCCGCCGCCCGGCAACTCCGTTAAGGCTTTCTCGCCACCGGCACGTCCAGCCCCTTTAGAATATCAACAAACGACGATGGCGCATCGTTGTTGAACAGCAGCCAGACGCGATGGCGCGCGCGCGTAATCGCCACGTACAGCAGGCGACGCTCTTCGGCATCCGGGAAATCTTCCGGAACCGGGAGCAGCGCTTCTTCCATGACCGATTCCCGCGCGGGGGCCGGGAAGCCGTCGCTGCCCTCCTTTAATCCCATCACGATGACATAATCTGCCTGCTGGCCTTTGCTGGCGTGAATGGTCATAAAGTCCAGCTGGAGCGTCGGCCAGCGGGTGGCCGCTTTTTCCAGCGCCGCAGGTTTCAGGTGATGGTAGCGCGCCAGCACCAAAATACGCTCATCCGGTTTGGCATAGCCGCTCAGCTTGTCCAGCAGCGATTCGAGCTTATCCTCCGCAAGCAGCGTCACCGCCTTTTTATCTCCCGGCGTCAGGCTGTTCAGCGGCTTCGCAAGCTGGTGCGGGTTCTGCTGGATAAAGCGGTTAGCAATTTCACCGATTCGCGAATTAAAGCGGTAGGTGGTGTCGAGGTCGCTGCGATCGCCCTCGCCAAAATAGTGGTGGAACGCGGTGGTCAGCGAGAGCTGCGCACCGCTGAAGCGGTAAATGGCCTGCCAGTCATCGCCAACGGCAAAGAGCGAGGTGTGCTTATTTTGCGCGCGCAGCGCGGCAAGCAGCGCGGCGCGCTGAGGGGAGATATCCTGAAACTCATCAATGAGAATATGCTTCCACGGGCTAACGAAGCGGCCTTTTTCCAGAATGATAATCGCCTGATGGATGAGGCCGGAAAAATCAACGGCGTTTTCCTCTTTCAGCGCCGTCTTCCACGCCTTAAGCATAGGCGCCATGAGCTTGACCCGCTTTGAAAAGAGGTCGCGGATCGCTTCCGGCGCGCTTTCAATCATTTCAGCCTGCGTGCCACCGTGCATGCGCATCAGGCTCACCCAGCGGTCAAGGCGCGAACCCAGGCGGCGCGCCAGTTTTTCATCCTGCCAGAAGCAGCCTTCCGGCATCTCCCAGCCAAGCTCCTCTTCCAGCCACTGCCGCCACCCTTTTGCCTGCGCCTTTTTCTCGCTGCACTGCTGTCGCCACGCCTTGATAAACAGCGCCTGGCGCGCCTTGGCGTCGTTTTCCAGCCTGCTGACGACAGGGACTTTTTTACTGCCCTGCTGAATAATATGCAGCGCCAGGGAATGGAAGGTGCGGGCCGAAATATCCTGGGTGTGCAGGCGCTGCTGGATGCGCTCATCCATTTCCTGCGCCGCTTTACGGCCAAACGCCAGCAGCAGAATCTGATCCGCGGCCGCCTCCCCCGTCGTCAGAAGCCAGCCCGCGCGCGCCACCAGCACCGAGGTCTTGCCGCTTCCGGCCCCTGCCAGCACCAGCAGCGACCGCTCGCCGTTGACTACCGCACGCGCCTGAGCGGGATTAAGCGGCGAAGATTCAATATTGCGGAAGAAATCGGCGTACCGGACCAGCATGGCATCGGTCCATGCCTGATTATGCGCCATCCGGCTCTTATCTATGTCGCCGAGCCAAGCCTGACACCTGCGCCACGCCTCGCGGCAGTTTTCAAATTCATCAAGACGCGATGCGGGAAACGGCAGCGCGGCGATGGCCTGCGAAATCTTTTGCTGTAATTCCGCGGTTTGCTGGCGGGTGAGCCATTTTTGCTGCTCGTCGCGTTGGGCAATATCGTCCAGCACCTGCTCAAGCACCTGTGCCGCAATCACGCTCATGTCGTGGCTCCACCGCTGCCAGAGTGCATTAAGATGGTGATAGAAATGCTGAGTTTCCGACCACTCCGTGCCGTGGAGCCGAACCACCTTATCGTCCGGCAGCACGAACTCCAGCTCGCCCCATACCAGCCCGCGCTTGCAGTGGATCGCGAGCAGCTGATTAAACGGAATAAGATACTCGTGGCGTTCTCCAGAGACCCTCACCCCGGCATTGAGAAGGACGACCTTGTCGTAAGGATGCTGCGCCAGGCGTTTGCCCATTGAAGTTGCTTTAAGTTCCATGTCCCGCCAAATCCACGATGAGATAAATTACCTGACAGTTTAACTGCCAGTTTTAAGGTGCTCCAGCCTAAAAACCGTTACAATCCCCCGGCGTTAATCATATCGAAAGGAACTGAGGGTTTATGCGTACCGTTTTGAATGTCCTGAATTTTGTCCTTGGCGGTTTTGCCACCACCCTTTCATGGCTTTTTGCCACGCTGGTCAGCATCGTGCTGATTTTTACGCTGCCACTGACGCGCTCATGCTGGGAAATCACCAGGCTGTCGCTGTTCCCCTACGGTAACGAAGCGGTTCACGTGGATGAGCTGAATCCGGAGAGGCAAAACGCGCTAATGAATACCGGCGGGACGCTGCTGAATATCCTGTGGCTGATTTTCTTCGGCTGGTGGTTATGCCTGATGCATATCGTCACCGGGATCGCGCAGTGCATCACAATCATTGGCATTCCTGTCGGCATTGCTAACTTTAAGATTGCCGCGATTGCCCTGTGGCCGGTCGGGCGCAGAGTGGTATCGGTTGAAGTCGCGCAGGCCGCACGAGAAGCAAATGCGCGTCGTCGTTTTCAGTAAAAAGGAGTGGCCGCGCTGATGCTAAGCCCACTGCTTCGCCGCTATACCTGGAACAGCAACTGGCTCTATAACGCCAGAATTTTTATCGCACTTTGCGGAACGACGGCCTTGCCATGGTGGCTTAACGACGTAAAGCTCACCATTCCGCTCACGCTTGGCGTGGTTGCCGGCGCGCTGGCGGATCTTGATGACCGCCTGACCGGCCGCCTGCGTAATCTTGTTATTACGCTGATCTCCTTCTTTATTGCATCGGCCTCCGTTGAACTGCTGTTCCCATGGCCCTGGCTATTCGCGCTCGGTCTGACGCTTTCCACCAGCGGGTTTATCCTGCTCGGCGGCCTTGGACAGCGCTATGCCACTATCGCCTTTGGCGCACTGCTGATTGCCATCTACACCATGCTGGGCGTTTCGCTGTACGACCAATGGTATCAACAACCCGTGCTGCTGTTGCTGGGGGCCATCTGGTATAACCTGCTGACCTTAACCGGGCATCTCATCTTTCCGGTTCGCGCGCTGCAGGATAACCTCGCGCGCAGCTACGAGCAGCTGGCGCACTATCTTGAGCTGAAGTCTCGCCTGTTCGACCCGGATATCGAAGACGATAGCCAGGCGCCCCTTTACGATTTGGCGCTGGCAAACGGCCAGCTGGTAGCGACCCTCAACCAGACAAAAGCCTCGCTGCTGACCCGACTGCGGGGCGATCGCGGCCAGCGTGGAACCCGCCGAACGCTGCATTACTACTTCGTGGCTCAGGATATTCACGAACGCGCCAGCTCCTCGCACGTACAGTATGCGGCGCTGCGCGAGAAGTTTCGCTACAGCGACGTGATGTTCCGCTTCCAGAGGCTGCTGTCGATGCAGTCTCAGGCCTGCCAGCAGCTTTCGCGCTCTATTCTGCTGCGCACGCCGTACCAGCACGATCCGCGCTTTGAGCGCGCATTCAGCCATCTTGACGCAGCGCTCGATCGCGTTAAGGCCAGCGGCACGTCGCCTGAACATATCAACGCCCTGGGGTTCTTGCTCAATAACCTGCGCGCGATCGACGCCCAGCTGGCGACCATCGAGTCCGAGCAGGCGCTGGCGATGCCGGGCTCTGATGCCGAGAACCAGCTCGCTGACGACAGCATGCATGGCTTTAGCGATATGTGGCTGCGCCTGAGCCGGAATTTCACGCCAGAGTCCGCGCTCTTTCGCCATGCGGTGCGAATGTCGCTGGTCCTGTGTGTGGGCTATGCCTTTATCCAGATAACCGGTTTACACCACGGCTACTGGATCCTGCTGACCAGCCTGTTTGTCTGCCAGCCTAACTACAACGCAACTCGTCACCGCCTCGCGTTACGAATCATCGGCACGCTGGTGGGCGTCGCCATTGGGCTACCGGTGCTCTATTTCGTGCCGTCTATCGAGGGTCAGCTCATCCTCATCGTCATAACGGGGGTGCTGTTCTTTGCTTTTCGCAACGTGCAGTATGCGCATGCCACCATGTTCATCACCCTGCTGGTGCTGCTGTGCTTTAATTTGCTCGGAGAGGGGTTTGAAGTCGCCCTGCCGCGCGTGTTTGATACCTTAATTGGCTGCGCTATCGCCTGGGCCGCGGTCAGCTTTATCTGGCCGGACTGGCGTTTTCGCAATTTGCCCCGCGTGCTGGACAGGGCAATGAACGCAAACTGCCGGTACCTGGATGCGATACTTGAACAGTATCACCAGGGCCGCGATAACCGCCTGGCCTACCGTATCGCCCGCCGCGATGCGCACAACACTGACGCAGAGCTGGCTTCCGTGGTCTCCAACATGTCAACGGAACCCCGCGCCACGGCAGAAATTCGCGAAACGGCGTTCAGGCTGCTTTGCTTGAACCACACGTTCACCAGCTACATTTCGACCCTGGGCGCGCACCGCGAAAAGCTGACCAATCCCGCCATTCTCGGCCTGCTGGATGACGCGGTGTGTTATGTCGATGATGCCCTGCACCATCGGCCTGCCGACGAACCTCGCGTCAAGCAATCTCTTGATGAACTCTCTCAGCGCATTGCGCATCTCGATCCGGGTACCGACAGCAAAGCGCCGCTTGTGCTTCAGCAGATTGGCCTGCTGATCGCGTTGCTGCCGGAAATTTGCCGCCTGCAGCAGCTTGTGGCTACCTGGCGGAATGATGCTCGCGCGGCTCTGGCAGCGCGTTGACCCACTCCGTTAGCTCCCGGCGAGTGTCAGCCGGGAGCGCCGCTTCATGTAAGCCTTCGATAGCCCCCTCAAGCGCGAACAGCACCTTGATGCCCAGCGCCTTATTAATCTGCCTAATCTTGAGCCAGCTCTCTTTCGCACCCAGCGCCCGCAGCGTTTCTTCATCCCTGATCCCCGCTTCATAAAGCAATACCTCAATCTGGAACGTCAGGTTGGGAAGATCTTTCAGCCGGTTGCGCTGACGCCGCAGATTGCGTTCGTTTCTGGCCGCATCAAGCGCAAACGAAGAGAGCTGAAGCAGCTTTTCTTTGTCCTGCCACAGGCCGTCGTCTACGCGATAGTAATTAAGCAACACGGGTCTGCCACGTTTCACCAGCGTCAAAAACGAAGAGGCGTGTTTCACACAGTAGGTTGCGCTCTGCTCGCAGGCTCTAAGATAGAGTTCACCGTCAGACACCATGGCGAAAACCGCATCATCAACGGCCAGCGTGTATCCGCCGAAGAGGGCCCGATGATGAATCTCACCCAACGGAGAGAGGTATTCCTGGGATTTATAAATCCGTTCATAAGATATCTTTTTCATGATAATTCCCTTAAAAATCATAAATTAACAACAACATTTCTTACTAGCGGATCCGTTAGCAGGAAAATAGGCAACTTATCGTCCGTGAGCAAGATGATTTTTTCAGGCGGGTCAAGAATCAACGAAATTTGCGAGTCGCTTTCAGAAATTGAAGTTGATCTTTAGCCATACAGGGGTTACTGTATATCCATACAGTAACTACAGGGCTGGAATGAATATGTACACTTCAGGCTATGCGAATCGCTTAACATCTCTCTCCTCTACCGCTGGCAGCGTCACGCAGAAATCCGTCGGGCGCGTTTCGACAGGGCTAATCAGTGAAGTGGTTTATCGTGAAGACCAGCCCTTGTTAACACAGCTGCTTTTGCTGCCACTTTTGCAGCAGCTGGGTCAGCAGTCACGCTGGCAGCTCTGGCTGACGCCGCAGCAAAAGCTGAGCCGCCAATGGGTTCAGTCTGCGGGCCTACCGCTGGCAAAGGTTATGCAGATTAATCAGCTCTCTCCGTGCGATACGGTTGAGTCGATGATCCGTGCATTACGCACCGGAAATTACAGCGTGGTGATTGGCTGGCTGCCTGATGAACTGACGGAAGAGGAACATTGCCGCCTAACGGAAGCGGCCGAAGAAGGAGATGCTATCGGGTTTATCATGCGTCCCGTTCACCCTGATTCTTACCGCAAAGGACAACTTTCCGGGTTAAAAATTCACTCAAATCTCTATCATTGAGCAAAATTAAGATTTTTCCTGGAATTTTTTTTGACCCCACGATGTGGAATTAGTTCAAAAAGAAAAAATGACGGCAAGGCTTGTCTGGTGCGGTTCTCGTTAATTTTACTGGCTAAAATTCGTTCAGAAAATGTTAAATAATAGGTATACGGAAAAATTTTTTTCATATGCCTGACGGAGTTCACACTTGTAAGTTTTCAGCTACGTTGTAGACTTTACATCGCCAGGGGTGCTCGGCCTAAGCCGAAGATATCGGTAGACTTATATTTGACCACGCCCCCCGGTGAAGGATTTAACCGTGATTCCTCTATTGAGATTTTCATGGCAAATTTTGGATGATAACGAGGCGCAAAAAATGAAAAAGACAGCTATCGCGATTGCAGTGGCACTGGCTGGCTTCGCTACCGTAGCGCAGGCCGCTCCGAAAGATAATACCTGGTACGCAGGTGGTAAACTGGGCTGGTCTCAGTTCCATGACACAGGCTGGTACAACAGCAGCCTGAACAACGACGGCCCAACCCACGAAAGTCAGCTGGGTGCAGGTGCGTTCGGTGGCTATCAGGTTAACCCGTATGTTGGCTTTGAAATGGGTTACGACTGGTTAGGTCGTATGCCATACAAAGGCGACAACTTTAATGGCGCTTTCAAAGCTCAGGGCGTTCAGCTGACCGCTAAACTGGGTTACCCAGTAACTGACGATCTGGACGTGTACACCCGTCTGGGCGGCATGGTATGGCGTGCAGATTCCAGCAACAACCAGTCTGGTGACAACCACGATACCGGTGTTTCCCCAGTATTCGCTGGTGGCGTTGAGTGGGCTATGACCCGTGACATCGCTACCCGTCTGGAATACCAGTGGGTTAACAACATCGGCGACGGCAACACCGTTGGTGTTCGTCCAGACAACGGCATGCTGAGCGTAGGTGTTTCCTACCGTTTCGGTCAGCAGGAAGATGCTGCTCCAATCGTAGCGCCAGCTCCGGCTCCAGCTCCAGAAGTACAGACCAAGCACTTCACTCTGAAGTCTGACGTTCTGTTCAACTTCAACAAAGCGACCCTGAAACCAGAAGGTCAGCAGGCACTGGATCAGCTGTACACCCAGCTGAGCAACCTGGATCCTAAAGACGGCAACGTTGTGGTTCTGGGCTTCACAGACCGTATCGGTTCTGACGCTTACAACCAGAAACTGTCTGAGAAACGTGCTCAGTCTGTTGTTGATTACCTGATCTCTAAAGGTATCCCAGCTAACAAGATCTCCCCACGCGGTATGGGCGAATCTAACCCAGTTACTGGCAACACCTGTGACAACGTGAAAGCTCGCGCTGCACTGATCGACTGCCTGGCTCCAGATCGTCGCGTTGAGATCGAAGTTAAAGGCGTTAAAGACGTTGTAACTCAGCCAGCGGCATAAGTTATCGTCTTAAAAAAAACCCCGCGCTGCGGGGTTTTTTATTGCCTGTAGAAAACGAAAAAAGTTACTTTTTACCCAGCAAGGCCTGCAGATCGTTTTTCAACGTCGACATCTGGCTCGCATACTTCTCTTTATGCTCCGCATCTTCTATCAGCTGCACCACCGTTTCCGATAGCGTCTTTCCGCGCCTTTGCGCCAGCCCGGCCAGCCGCTGCCAGACCATGAACTCCAGGTCGATGGATTTTTTGCGGGTGTGCTGATGCTCGGCGTTAAAATGCCGCTTACGACGCGCGCGGATAGTCTGCTTCATGCGGTTCAACAGCGCGGGATTGATATGTTTCGCAATCCAACTATTGACCTGTACCGGTTCATTTTCGAGGGTCAGCAAAATATCCACGGCTTCTTGCGCAGCACTGGCTTCGATATAGCAGGTAATCAGCTCTCCCTCGCGGTGCTTTTTGACCAGATATTTCCATTTCCAGCCGCTTTCGAGGTTTTCCAGTTGTTGATATTTCATTGCGTTCTCAGTGTTACCACGTAACTCTGTTCAGAATATCAGTTTTTTTGCAATCTGCTGAAAAGAAATCATACCCTGTGAAGCATTCCAGGATATTCCCTCCGCGAAAAACCAATCCTGCTTGGGAAGAGACCTCCGCTTACGGTATACTCCACGTTTTTACATCTGACTAAAAAACATCAACTTTGACCATTACGAAACTTGCATGGCGCGATCTGGTTCCGGATACCGAAAGCTATCAGGCGCTTTTTACACAACCAGAGCTCGCAGAAGAAAACGAATTTATACTTAGCGACACACAACCGCGTTTGCATTACGCGCTGGAGCAGATGATAAGCCCGTGGGCGACATCTCCCTTCATGCTGCTCAAGGCCCCGGAAGAAGCCGAGTATTTGACGCTTCTTAGCGATGCCATGCGCCAGCTAAAGCCGGAGGCGGAAACGGTCTTTGGTGGTCAATATCATATTGCGGGACGCAGCATCACTTTTGAACCGGCACAGCAGGCGGACGCGCGTTTTGCGGCAAAAGGTGAAATCATCTCGGCTAGCTGGGTTGAAGCCGAGCAGCTGTTTGGCTGTCTGCGCCAGTTCAACGGCGAGCTGTCGCTACAGCCGGGCCTGGTACACCGCGCGAACGGCGGGGTGTTAATTATCGCCCTGCGTACCTTGCTTGCTCAGCCGCTGCTGTGGATGCGCCTGAAAACGATTGTAAGCCAGCAGCGCTTCGACTGGGTGGGTTACGATGAGTCTCGCCCGCTGCCGGTCTCCATTCCTTCTATGCCTCTGTCTCTGACCGTGGTCCTCACGGGGGATCGCGAGTCGCTGGCTGATTTCCAGGAGATGGAACCCGAGCTGGCCGAGCAGGCCGTTTATAGCGAATATGAAGATAATATTCAGATCGCTGACGCTGATGATATGGCGTTATGGCGTCAATGGGTTCTCGACGTTGCAAAACGCTTCGCGCTCCCTGCCCCGTCAGCAGACGCGTGGCAGGGCTTGATCCGCGAAGCCGTTCGTTACACCGGCGATCGGGAAACGCTCCCGCTCTGCCCGCTCTGGATCGGTAAACAGCTTCGCGAAGTGGGCGTTATCAGCGGTCAGGGGACGTTTACGGGTGAACAGTTTGCTCAAATGCTTGCCCAGCGCGAATGGCGAGAGGGTTATCTTGCCGATCGGATGCAGGACGAAATTCTGCTGGAGCAGATCCTTGTTGAAACGGAAGGCGAACGCATCGGGCAGATTAACGCCCTTTCGGTGATTGAGTTTCCAGGACATCCTCGCGCCTTCGGTGAGCCTTCGCGCATCAGCTGCGTCGTCCACGTGGGCGATGGTGAATTTACCGATATCGAACGCAAAGCCGAGCTGGGTGGAAACATTCACGCCAAAGGCATGATGATCATGCAGGCATTTCTGATGTCTGAGCTCCAGCTTGAGCAGCAAATTCCCTTCTCGGCGTCGCTGACTTTTGAACAATCCTACAGCGAAGTCGACGGTGATAGCGCCTCAATGGCCGAGCTGTGCGCGTTGATAAGCGCCCTCGCTGAAGTACCGATTAATCAGAACCTCGCAATCACCGGATCGGTCGATCAGTTTGGTCGCGCCCAGCCGGTAGGCGGCCTGAACGAGAAAATTGAAGGATTTTTCGCCATCTGCCAACAGCGCGGGTTAAACGGCAAGCAGGGCGTAATTATTCCCGCCCCTAATGCCCGACATTTAAGCCTGAGCCAGGCGGTTCTTGACGCGGTAGAACAGCAGCAATTTACGATCTGGGCCATCGAAGGTATTGAGGATGCACTACCCTTACTGACGAACCTGGTCTGGGATGGAGAAGGTCAAACTACGCTTCTGCAAACCATTCAGGAGCGCATTGCGCAGGCGACACAACCGGATGCCCGACACCGTTATCCATGGCCGTTACGCTGGCTGGGCTGGTTTAGTCCGAACTGATCGGACTTGTTCAGCGTACACGTGTTAGCTATCCTGCGTGCTTCACTAAAATAAGGCTTACTGAGAACATGGTAGATAAACGCGAATCCTATACAAAAGAAGATCTTCTTGCCTCTGGTCGCGGTGAACTGTTTGGCGCGAACGGCCCACAGTTACCGGCCCCAAGCATGCTGATGATGGACCGTGTCGTGAAAATGACCGAAACCGGCGGCAACTTTGATAAGGGCTACGTTGAAGCGGAACTCGATATCAACCCGGACCTGTGGTTCTTTGGTTGCCACTTTATTGGCGATCCGGTAATGCCTGGCTGCCTGGGCCTTGATGCCATGTGGCAGCTGGTTGGCTTTTATCTGGGCTGGCTCGGCGGCGAAGGCAAAGGCCGCGCGCTGGGCGTGGGCGAAGTGAAGTTCACCGGACAGGTTCTGCCAACCGCGAAAAAAGTGACCTACCGTATTCACTTTAAGCGTATCGTTAACCGTCGTCTGATCATGGGCCTGGCCGATGGTGAAGTGCTGGTTGACGGCCGCCTGATTTACTCAGCAAGCGATCTGAAAGTGGGCTTGTTCCAGGATACCTCAGCGTTCTGATTCAGGCGCTATCCAGGTCCAGAAAGGCGAAACCTCCGCAGTGCGGAGGTTTCTTTTTTAAAGAGACGCTATCAAGCAAGTACTGCCCTGTCTCCGATGGCTTCTCGCCAGCCCCCTAACCATTGAGACCTTTGGTTCAAAGTCTGATAGGGACACATTTCTTTAGAACGTCCGGCGATGCCAGCCTGATAACCACGTTGATGAGCCCTTTCCAGGCGATCTCGTTTCTGTCTCTTCATGCCTCGTTTCCCTCATTCTTTTGTCTGGTGGAAAGAAAACAGTGATTGCAAAGTGTGCAACCACAGATAACGAATACCCTGGATAAGCGGCAGCGTCAACGCTCAAAATTCATACGGGTGTCATATATGTGAGCTATGCAAAAGTTCATTTGTACAAAAAATGTGATACAGCACAAGTAACGTTCTGAAGGTACACCGAAAAAAAAGCCGCTATCAGCGAGGGTCCGATAGCGGCTTTTGTCGATGAATTTTACTTATGGCAACCGGGAAATCTCTCTCGCAATGCTGGCCGACTCCTGTGCCCAGCCCTGCGCCAGAACTTTCACCATCTCATCATAACCGTCCTGCTGCTGCTTTAGCTCAAGATGGAAAGGGCGCTTAATCAGCTGCCCCTGATGATTCAGCAGCCACTCCCCGCTCACCACCACCGCCCCGTCATAGCGGCCGTGGAATCCTGTCACCGTCACGTTCAGCGTGTCCTGGTCACTGCCAAGAGGCTGCGAGGCCACCACCCAGCCCGGAAGCTGGCTGCCAAGGTTAGCCACCAGCGTATTCCGCAGCTGCTGATCCAGCGGGCTGGCCCACAGGTTGTTATTGGCAATCACGTATTTTACGTCGCTGGTTTGATATACCACGCCGTTTCCGGCGAGGTAATCCGGCACGGAGACCTGCTCAACCCACAGCAGCCGGTTCCCTTGGGCCGCACTGCTCTGCATTCCAGCCTGTGCGGACACCGGCAGCTGATAGTAGCTTTTCGTCTCGCTTCCTGAGCTACAGGCCGTAAGCACCAGTGCTCCCGCAATTGCTAGCCATTTTTTCATTGTTTCGCCCTCTTCGGCTCAGGATCTTTTTTATCTTTCGCTTCGAACACCAGCGCATTGCTCTTCTCGTTGAGCGTTTTGAGCACCGGCTGTAGCTCACGCAGTACCTGATCGAGGCGCTGCATATCCGCCACCATCTTGTTGTACGCCGCGGAGCCCGGCTGGAAGCCCTGCATGCTGCGGTTGAGTTCGCGCAGCGTTTTCTGCATATCCTGCGGCAGCTGCTGCATGGACTGGCTGGAGGTCACCTTGTTGATGTTATCCAGCGTGGTTTGCAGACGACGCATCGTGGCCTGGCTCTCGCTCAGGGAGCTGGTTGCGGCTTCAATCATCGGATTCAGCGGCAGATTGTTAATCTTATCCAGCGTCTCCATCAGCCGCTGCTGGATCTGCGCCAGGCCGCTGCTGACCGTTGGGATAATGGTGTAACCGCCGAAGTCGCGCATGCCGGTAATCGGCGGTGCTTTCGGATAGAAATCCATATCCACGTACAGCGCGCCGGTCACCAGGTTACCGGTTTTGAGCGAGCCGCGCAGGCCCCGGTTCAGCAGGTCATTAATATGCGCGCCAATATCCTGAGTAACGCCAATCTGATTGATCAAACGCTCGGGCTCGATGCGAATCAGCACCGGAATGCGATAATCATCATCCAGCACCTGCTGGAGCCCAGGGACAAAGAACGGCACCTGTCCTACCGTACCCAGACGAATACCGCGGAACTCAACCGGTGCGCCAGGCTGCAGGCCGCGAACGGAATCCTTAAAGAACATCAGGTAGTCGATGTGATCGGTGTATAGCGCATCCTGAATGCTTTTCTGATCGTCAAAGAGCCTGAATGCCGTTTTCTCCGCAACAGGTTGCCCAAGATCAATCCCTTCCGGCACGTCAAAGCTTACGCCGCCGCCGAATAGCGTGGTCAGGGAGCCCATTTCCACGCGCATGCCGGCAGATGTTAGATCGACCGCGATCCCGCTGTCTTTCCAGAAGCGAACGTTGCTGGTGACCAGGCGATCGTTTGGCGCGTTAATAAACAGCTGATAGCTGATGGCGCGCTTTTGCGGATCAAACGTGCTGGTTTCGACCGAGCCGACGCGATAGCCCCTAAACAGCACGGGATCGCCGGGCGAAAGCTGCCCCGCCTTCTTGCTGTCGAGGATCACGCGGATGCCTTTTGCGTCAGGGGGTGCCAGAGGCGGAGCGTCCAGCAGCTGATAGTCGGCTGGCTGAGCACCTTTACTCCCCGGCTGCAGCTCAATATAGGCACCGGAAAGCAGCGTGCCCAAGCCGCTGATCCCTTCACGCCCGACCTGCGGTTTCACCACCCAGAAGACGGAATCGCCGTGCAGCAGCTTTTCCATGCCGGCGTGCAGGCGAGCCTTGATCTCAACGTGCGTTAAGTCATCGGTCAGGGTTGCGCTTTCCACGACGCCCACATCGACGCTGCGGCTTTTGATGGTGGTTTTGCCCCCCTCAATACCTTCTGCGTTGGTGGTGATAAGCGTCACTTCAGGCCCCTGATGGCTGTAGTGATAAAACAGGATCCAGGCACCGATCAGCGCGGTCACGATGGGAAAAATCCACACCGGCGACCAGTTTTTGACCTTCTGCACTTTCGCCTCTCCACTCTTATTTTCCATGCTCTTACTCTTCCTCATGGCTTGACTCTGGCTCACGATCCCACGATAGACGAGGGTCGAAGGTCATGGCCGCAAACATGGTCATAATGACGACCAACGCAAACATTAATGCACCCATTGCGGGATAAATACTCATCAGTCCCCCCATGCGCACCAGCGCAGAGAGAACGGCAATGACAAACACGTCAATCATGGACCAGCGTCCGACAAATTCGACAACTTCGTAGATAAGATGCATGCGCTCGCTGTCGCGCTTGCCGTGTCCTTTGGCGTCCCAGCAGAGCCAGGCAATCGCAATCATCTTCAGGGTCGGCACCATGATGCTGGCAATGAAAATCACGCCAGCAACGGGATATGACCCCTCGCCCCACAGCAAAATTACCCCGGCCAGGATCGTTGAGGGCATTTTGTCGCCCAGCAGATCGGTGATCATGATGGGCAGAATATTGGCGGGCAAATAGAGCATGATGGAGGTCACCAGCAGCGCCATGGTCCACTGCAGGCTGTTTTTGCGCCGCACGTGGCCTTTTGTCTCACAGCGCGGACACACTTCGGTATCCGCAGGCAGTATCGCCGTACAGCACGAGCAGGAGCGCAGCCCCTGACGAATGCCCGTCACGCCCACTTTAACCGTACGGTTAAGATGCGGCGCAGGCGCGATGTCGTCCCAGGCCCAGCGCCTGTCAACGCACTGAAACGCGCGAAGCTGCAATATGCAGTACAAACACCACGGAATAAAGCTGCTGCCAATGCCCACATCGCCATAGGCCATCAGCTTGACGAAGCTAACCAGTATTCCGGCCAGGAAGATCTCCGCCATTCCCCAGCTCTTAAGCTGGAAAAGGAATCGCGCGAGCCTGATTTTAAGGGCATCCGGCATTCTCACCCGGTTAACGAGCAGCAGAATGACGATCAGGCAAAACGCGGGAACGATTTGGACAAACAGGAGGAAAAATGTACCGAGGCTGGCGTAATCTTCCGAGAACATCACGCCCGGAATTTCAAGCAGCTTAACCTGGCTGGTCATCCCCCCCACCTTCATATAAATGAAGGGGAAGAGATTAGAGAGCACCAGCATGAACAGGGCGACGATAGCGTAGGCAGTGGGACGCTGCCTCGGCGCATCCCACTCGGTTGTCAGCGTTGTACCACAGCGCGGGCACAAGGCCTTATGTCCGTGACCAAGCTCTGGCAACGCCACGAGCATATCGCATTGCGAGCATAATATATGCCTGTCGGCATGGTGCTGGTCACACATAGTTTATCCCTGGTTATGCGCCGTTTTTCAGTGACTCAAGATACTCCCAGCGCTCAAAAGCCTCTTCCAGGGCTTTTTCAGCCGCGGACAGATCAGCCAATACTTTCTGAGTATAGTCGTGCGATTGCGTAAAGAATGAAGCGTCCGCGACCTGAGCCTGCAGCGCTTCAAGCGCGGCCTCCAGCTCTTCCAGCCGTTGCGGTAACCCTTCCAGCTCGCGCTGCAGGTTATAGCTCATTTTAGCCGAGGTTTTTTTAACAGTTTCTGCTTTTGTAACAGCAGGTTCCGGCGCAGCTTTGGATTTCGCCTGTTTTTGCGCCAGATGCTGCGTCTGCTGGCCGCGCGCGTCGTGATAGCCGCCAACGTAGCGGCCAATGCGCCCTGCGCCTTCGAAGATCCAGCATTCCGTCACGGTGTTATCCACAAACTGACGATCGTGGCTCACCAGCATCACGGTGCCCTGATAGCCGTCAATTAGCTCTTCAAGCAGCTCCAGCGTTTCGACATCCAAATCGTTCGTCGGTTCATCGAGGATCAGCAGGTTGCTTGGCTTCAGGAACAGGCGCGCGAGCAGGAGACGGTTTCGTTCCCCACCGGACAGCGCGCGCACCGGCGTCATCGCCCGCTTAGGATGGAACAGGAAGTCCTGGAGATAGCCCAGAACGTGACGCGGCTTACCGTTCACCATCACTTCCTGCTTACCTTCGGCCAGGTTGTCCATCACCGTTCTGTCCGGGTCCAGCTCCGCACGGTGCTGGTCGAAGTAAGCGACTTCCAGCTTGGTGCCGCAGTGAATGCGGCCGCTGTCGGCCTGCAGCTGGCCGAGCATCAGCTTGAGCAGCGTGGTTTTGCCGCAGCCGTTCGGGCCAATCAGCGCGATTTTGTCTCCACGCTGAACCTGCGCAGAGAAATCATTCACCAGCACTTTGCCATCAACCTGATAGTTGACGTTTTCCATCTCAAAGACGATTTTTCCTGAGCGGGAGGCTTCTTCAACCTGCATTTTGGCGCTGCCCATCACTTCGCGGCGCTCGCTGCGCTCGCGACGCATCGCCTTCAGGGCGCGAACGCGCCCCTCGTTGCGGGTACGGCGGGCTTTGATGCCCTGGCGGATCCACACCTCTTCCTGCGCCAGCTTGCGGTCGAACTCGGCGTTTTGCAGCTCTTCCACACGCAGGTTTTCTTCTTTCTCCAGCAGGTAGGTGTCGTAATCGCCCGGATAGGTCACCAGCTTGCCGCGATCGAGATCGACAATGCGGGTTGCCATATTGCGAATAAACGAACGGTCATGGGAGATAAAGATAATGGTGCCGCTAAAGGTTTTCAGGAACCCTTCCAGCCAGTCAATCGCTTCGATATCGAGATGGTTCGTTGGCTCGTCCAGCAGCAGCACCTTCGGCCCGCTGACCAGCGCACGGCCCAGCGCCGCTTTACGCAGCCAGCCGCCGGACAGCGCCGACAGCTCCATATCCGCTTCCAGGCCAAGCTGATCCAGCACCTCGGTGATACGGCTTTCCAGCTGCCACAGGCCGTGGTGGTCCAGCAGCTCCTGCAGGCGCGCCATCTCGTTCAGGTTTTTGTCGCTCGGGTCGGTCATCACCAGATGCGAAATTTCGTGGTAGCGCTTCAGGTATTCAGCCTGCTCGGAGATGCCCTCAGCCACAAAATCGTAGACGCTTCCCGTCACGTTACGCGGCGGGTCCTGCTGCAGGCGGGAGACGATCAAATCCTGTTCGTAGACAATGCGGCCGTCGTCCAGCCCCTGCTCGCGGTTGAGGATTTTCATCAGCGTGGATTTGCCCGCGCCGTTACGGCCTACCAGACAAACGCGCTCGTTATCTTCGATGTGCAGCTCTGCGTTATCGAGAAGCGGCGAGTCGCTGAAGGAGAGCCACGCGCCGTGCATACTAATTAATGACATTTATTTTTCCTTTCAGACCGCGGTGATTAACCAGCAGTTGTGGATCTGACGGTTACGGGCGAAGTCCTGAGACAGCGTTTTTTGGCTGATTTCTTGTGCTTTCAGCCCCAGAGCCGCCAGGCCGTCGTGATCCATGCGGAATCCGCGTTTGTTGTTCGAGAACATAATCGTGCCGCCCTTGCGCAGAAGGCGCTTGAGGTCGGTCATCAGGCGCAGGTGATCGCGTTGAACGTCAAAGCTATCCTCCATGCGCTTGGAGTTGGAGAACGTCGGCGGATCGATGAAGATCAGGTCGAACTGCTCGTCGGTTTCGCGAAGCCAGCCCAGCACGTCGGCCTGCATCAGGCGATGCTGGCGTCCGGTTAAGCCGTTCAGACGCAGGTTACGCTCGGCCCACTCCAGATAGGTGCGGGACATATCCACCGTGGTGGTGCTGCGCGCGCCGCCCAGGCCTGCATGAACGCTGGCGCTGCCGGTGTAGGAGAACAGGTTCAGGAAGTCTTTGCCCTTGCTCATCTGTCCCAGCATGCGGCGGGCAATGCGGTGGTCGAGGAAAAGGCCGGTATCAAGGTAGTCGGTCAGGTTGACCCACAGGCGCGCGTTGTATTCACCCACTTCGATGAAATCGCCCTTCTCGCCCATCTTCTGATACTGATTTTTCCCTTTCTGGCGCTCGCGGGTTTTCAGCACCAGCCTGTTCGGCGCAATGCCGAGCACGCCGATGGTTGCAGCGATCACGTCCAGCATGCGCTGGCGGGCCTTTTGTGCATCAACCGTTTTCGGCGGCGCGTACTCTTGCACCACCACCCAGTCGCCGTAGCGGTCAACCGCAACGTTATATTCCGGCAGATCGGCATCGTACAGGCGATAGCATTCAATGCCTTCCTGCTTCGCCCATTTTTCGAATTTCTTCAAATTTTTGCGCAGACGGTTGGCGTAGTCTTCCGCTACGCCGGACGGCTTACTGTCCGCCGCTTTCTCGGCCAGATGGTAGTTTTTCTGCACGCAGTCCAGAGGACCGTTTTTCGCCTTAAACTGACGGTCGGCGCGCAGCTGTAGGCAGCTCAGCAGCTCTGGCGACGCGCTGAACAGGGAGAGGTTCCAGCCGCCGAAGTGGTCCTTCATATTGCGGCCCAGCAGGCTGTGCAGCGCAATCAGCGCAGGTTCGCTGTCCAGACGCTCGCCGTACGGCGGGTTGCTGACCACGGTGCCGTACGGGCCTTTTGGCAGCGGATTGGTTAAATTCGCGACGTCTTTCACCTCGAAGGTGATTAGTTCGCCGATACCGGCACGGCGGGCGTTGCTGCGGGCGCGCTCAATCACGCGCGGGTCGCTGTCGGAGCCGTAGAAACGGGACGTGTACTCCGCCAGACCTTTGCGCGCGCGGGCCTGCGCTTCGGCTTTCACCTCCTGCCAGATAGCCTCGTCGTGCTGCGCCCAGCCGCTAAAGCCCCAGTGGCCGCGGTGCAGCCCCGGCGCGCGATCGGTCGCCAGCATGGCCGCTTCAATCAGCAGCGTACCGGAACCGCACATCGGGTCCAGCAGCGGCGTTCCTGGCTGCCAGCCTGAGCGCATCACAATGGCTGCGGCCAGAGGCTCTTTAATCGGCGCGATGCCCGTGCGATCGCGGTAGCCGCGCAGGTGCAGACCGTGGCCGCTCAGATCCAGAGAAATGCTGGCAGTGTCGCCGTTCAGCCAGACGTTGATGCGCAGATCGGGATTTTCGCGGTCAACGTTCGGGCGCTCTTTATTTTTACGGGTAAAGCAGTCAACGATGGCGTCTTTGACGCGCAGCGCGCCGTACTGGCTGTTGCGGATTTCATCGTTCACGCCGTTGAAATGCACGGCGAAGGTGCCGCCCGGCGTGAAGATCTCTGTCCAGTCGATCATCTGTACGCCGGTGTAGAGGTCAAGATCGCTGTAGACCTTGCACTCCTTCATCGGAAGCATGATGCGCGACGCCAGGCGGCTCCACATCAGGCTCTGGTAAATAAGCCGCGTGTCGCCCTCGAAATGGACACCACCCTGAACCACCTGGCAGGCTTGCGCGCCCAGGGCTTCCAGTTCAGTTTTTAACAGCTCTTCCAGCCCACGGGCCGTACTGGCAAACAGAGAATTCATATCGTCACTTTTACTCTTAGAAAATTGTCGCGCATTATAGCTAATATGGCGTGTATGTCATAAAGTTGAAGGCTTATTTTCATTTGTGGGAGTGTGCAGTGGCGACGTTATCCAGGCTTTTTATCCATCCGGTGAAATCCATGCGCGGCATTGGCGTTTCTCACGCGCTTGCCGACATGAGCGGATTTGCCTTCGATCGTATTTTTATGGTCACCGAGCCTGACGGCACGTTTATCACAGCAAGACAGTTCCCGCAAATGGTTCGCTTTACCCCTTCCCCGCTGCATGATGGGCTGCACCTGACCGCACCGGACGGCTCCAGCGCGGTCGTGCGCTTCAGCGATTTTGCGCCCGTGGATGCGCCAACGGAAGTGTGGGGCAATCATTTTACCGCGCGCATCGCCCCTGACGACGTTAACCGCTGGCTGAGCGGCTTTTTTGCCCGCGACGTTCAGCTGCGCTGGGTCGGCCCCGAGCTAACGCGCCGCGTTAAGCGACATGATGCCGTTCCGCTCTCCTTCGCTGACGGCTTCCCGTTCCTGCTCACCAGCGAAGCGTCCCTGCGCGATCTGCAAAACCGCTGCAAGGCCAGCGTGAAGATGGAGCAGTTCCGTCCTAACCTGGTGGTGACGGGCGCAGACGCCTGGGATGAGGACACCTGGAAAGTCATTCGAATCGGCAGCGTGATTTTTGACGTGGTGAAGCCGTGCAGCCGCTGCATTTTCACCACCGTGAGCCCTGAGAAAGGCCAAAAGCACCCTTCCGGCGAGCCGCTAAAAACCCTGCAGTCCTTCCGCACCGCGCAGGATAACGGCGACGTGGATTTCGGCCAAAACCTTATCCCCCGCTCAAGCGGCGTGATCCGCGTGGGCGATGACGTCGAGATCCTCGCCCGCGGCCCTGCCAGAGCGTACGGATCCGGTCAGGAAGAGGAGTTCGTCGATCTCGAAACGGCGCCAGCGTCGAGCGTGGACATTCACTGGGAAGGCAAAGTCATCAAGGGGAACAACCAGCAGGTGCTGCTTGAGCAGCTTGAACAAGCGGGAATACGCGTTCCCTATTCCTGCCGCGCGGGGATCTGCGGATGCTGTCGAATTAAACTGATTGAAGGCGAAGTCACCGGGCTGAAAAAATCGGCGATTGGGGAAGACGGTACGATCCTGTGCTGCAGCTGCGTTCCCGTCACGTCGGTACAGCTGGAAGCTTAAACCGCCTGCTCGAGGCTGAATGCATCAACGCGAAGCTGAGGCTTCAGCCTGTCGTTCATCACTTTAATCGCATCGCCAAGCTGCATCATTCGCCCGGCGAACGTCACGCCGGGCTGGGCCAGCAGGCAAAGCGCCGCGTTTTCACCGGGCTCAACCACCAGCAGGTTCACCTCTTCCGCGGTATCGCTTAAATTCACGCTTGCTGCATCCCCCGTTGTCGGTGACCAGTTCACGCCGTGCGCGAGAAAGTGCCAGCTTTTTGGCATCTGTGGCTTGAGGAAACGGATGGCGACCAGGGCATTTAACACCAGCTCGGCGCGCTGTTCTTTTGAAAGGACGAGGTCACGGCATTTCTCTTCAAAGGAGAAATAAAGAGCGGCATCCTCAACGCAGAATCCCGAAGGTGAGAAAGCATCGGGGGTCAACATGCGGCGTGGAAAACGAGAACGAAACAGCATGCCATTGGCTAAATCGAGCATCATTCGATCGTGCTCGTCGCAAAAATACCAGCGCCAGTTATCGTCAGGTTTAATACGCATGTTTCTCTCCCGTCCCCGGAACGTCCTGTTCTAAAAATGTCCTGATTGCCGCTTCGTTTATTACCACATTAATAAAAGACTATAATGTCTAAATAAGCAACAGTGACGGAATATAAAACAACCAGGGCCGGAAATAAAGCCCTGGTTGTCTGATTCAGAGAAAAGATTAGATATGCGTAACGATTTCTTTAATCAGCGGCGGGCCTTTAAAAATAAAGCCGGAATAAATTTGGACCAGCGATGCCCCCGCCGCCATCTTCTCGCGCGCGGCGATGACGGAGTCGATTCCCCCAACGCCGATAATCGGGAGACGACCGTTTAATTCGGCCGACAGGGCACGAATAATTTCGGTACTTTTTAATTGCACCGGACGACCGCTTAAACCACCCGCTTCGTCACAGTGTTTCATTCCCTGCACGAGGGAGCGATCGAGCGTCGTATTGGTGGCAATAACGCCATCAATATTATGGCGAACTAAACTGTCGGCCACCTGGATCAATTCTTCAACGGAAAGATCCGGGGCGATCTTAACCGCCACCGGAACATATTTATGGTGGATCGCCTGAAGTTCATTTTGCTTATTTTTAATACCGCTCAGAAGATCGTCCAGCGCTTCGCCATATTGTAATGAGCGTAGGCCCGGGGTATTCGGCGATGAAATATTTATCGCAATATAACCGGCGTAGGCATAGACTTTTTCCATACAAATCAGATAGTCATCTTTACCCTGCTCAACTGGCGTGTCTTTATTCTTGCCAATATTGATGCCTAATACGCCATCGTAATGGGATTTTTTTACGTTCTCGACCAGGCGATCGACGCCGAGGTTATTGAAGCCCATGCGGTTGATCAGCCCTTCGGCCTCGACCAGCCGGAACAGGCGCGGCTTGTCGTTGCCAGGCTGAGGGCGCGGCGTCACCGTCCCGATCTCGATAGAGCCAAACCCCATCGCGCCCAGCGCATCAATACATTCACCGTTCTTATCAAGGCCAGCCGCGAGGCCCAGCGGATTTTTAAAGGTCAGACCCATGCACTGCGCCGGTTTCTCCGGCACGTTTTGACGCACCAGCGCCGCCAGCGGCGTTCCGGTAATGCGGCGTAATTGCTGAAATGTTAATTCATGGGCGCGCTCTGGATCGAGCTGGAAAAGGGCTTTACGAACGAAGGGGTAGTACATGAACTCTCCTGGATTCCCGGTGTGCAAACCGGGAGGGGATTATCAGCGATCCGGCGCGGAAAGGGAATTGACCTGTGGCAAAAAAAGCGGGTTAAAACGCAAACGTTTACCTTTCAGCGCATTTCTTATGCGGTTTATGGCATTTATTGTGCGGATAAATCATTTAGCGGAGAACGCCCGCGATGTCACACTCCTGAAAATTGTTATCAATGTTAGATAAAAGCAAACAATTAGTTATAAGGAGCCTGCATGCGCGTTATCACCCTGGCCGGAAGTCCCCGATTCCCCTCTCGTTCCAGTTCGCTACTGGAATATGCCCGCGAAAAGCTCAATGCGCTAAACGTGGAAGTGTGTCACTGGAACCTGCACAACTTCGAGCCTGAGGATCTGCTGTACGCCCGTTTTGACAGTCCGGCGCTGAAGACGTTCATCGAACAGCTGAACGGTGCGGATGGCCTAATCGTCGCGACGCCGGTGTATAAAGCCTCGTTTTCTGGCGCGCTGAAAACCCTGCTTGACCTGCTGCCCGAACGCGCGCTGGACGGCAAAGTTGTCCTGCCTCTGGCAACCGGAGGCACCATCGCCCATCTTCTGGCGGTGGACTACGCCCTCAAGCCGGTGCTCAGCGCGCTTAAAGCGCAGGAGATCCTGCACGGCGTCTTTGCTGACGATTCGCAGGTTATCGATTATCAGCACAGGCCGCACTTCACGCCGAACCTGCAAACCCGCCTCGATAGCGCGCTGGAAACGTTCTGGCAGGCCCTCCACCGTCGCGATGCCACGGTGCCTGCGTTCAAGCAGCTGCAAGGAGTGGCCCATGTTTAAAACGTTAACCCGAATCGGACTCGCAGGCCTGCTGGCGATGTCGTCTCTGGCGAATGCGGCCGACGCGGCGCCCGACAGCCTGCGCATCGGCTATCAGAAAGGCAGCGTCAGCATGGTGCTGGCAAAAAATCACCAGCTTCTGGAAAAGCGTTTTCCTGAAACGAAATTCTCCTGGATAGAGTTCCCGGCCGGGCCGCAAATGCTTGAAGCGCTCAATGTCGGCAGTATCGATCTTGGCAGCACGGGCGATATTCCGCCGATCTTTGCGCAGGCCGCGGGCGCGGATCTGGTTTACGTTGGCGTTGAGCCCGCCAAGCCCAAAGCGGAAGTGATCCTGGTTCCAGAGAACAGCGACATTAAGCGCGTCGCCGACCTTAAGGGCCATAAGGTCGCGTTCCAGAAAGGTTCCAGCTCGCACAACCTGCTGCTGCGCGCGCTGCAGGAGGCCGGGCTGAAGTTTACCGACATTCAGCCCGTTTACCTGACGCCCGCCGACGCCCGCGCCGCGTTCCAGCAAAAGAACGTGGATGCCTGGGCCATTTGGGACCCGTACTACTCCGCCGCGCTGCTGCAGGGCGGCGTGCGCGTGCTCAAAGACGGCACCACGCTGAAGCAGACCGGTTCGTTCTATCTCGCCGCACGTCCGTATGCGGAAAAGAACGGCACCTTTATTCAGGGCGTGCTGGATACCTTTACCGAGGCCGATGCGCTGACGCAAACCCAGCGACAGGCGAGCATCGCCCTGCTGGCCAAAACCATGGGCTTGCCTGAACCGGTAATTGCGAGCTACCTCAATCATCGGCCGCCCACCCGGATTACTCCCGTGGACGCGCGCGTCGCCGCGCTTCAGCAGCAAACCGCAGATCTCTTTTATCAAAACCGCCTGGTGCCAAAACAGGTCAATATTCGCGAACGCATCTGGCAGCCTGCCGGCAAAGAAGGAACCAAATCATGAGTCTGAATCTTTTCTGGTTTTTACCTACCCACGGTGACGGCCACTATCTGGGTACCGAAGAAGGGTCTCGTCCCGTTGACCATGGCTACCTGCAGCAAATTGCGCAGGCGGCGGACCGCATCGGCTTTACCGGCGTGCTGATCCCGACCGGACGCTCCTGCGAGGACGCCTGGCTGGTCGCAGCCTCGATGATCCCGGTCACCCAGCGGCTGAAGTTTCTCGTCGCGCTGCGCCCAAGCGTCGTTTCCCCGACGGTGGCCGCGCGCCAGGCCGCCACGCTGGATCGGCTGTCCAACGGACGCGCGCTGTTTAACCTGGTGACCGGCAGCGATCCGCAGGAGCTGGCGGGCGACGGCGTGTACCTCGATCATACCGAACGCTATGAGGCGTCCGCCGAGTTTACCCGCGTCTGGCGCCGCCTGCTTGAGGGCGAGACGGTGACGTTCGAGGGCAAACACGTCCACGTTCGCGATGCGAAGCTCTACTTCCCGCCGGTGCAGCAGCCGCGTCCGCCGCTCTATTTCGGCGGTTCGTCGGACGTGGCGCAGGATCTGGCGGCCGAACAGGTCGATCTCTACCTAACGTGGGGCGAGCCGCCGCATCTGGTGAAGGAGAAAATTGAACAGGTCCGTGCCAAAGCGGCAGCGCGTGGCCGCAGGGTCCGCTTCGGCATTCGCCTGCACGTCATCGTGCGCGAAACCACTCAAGAGGCCTGGCAGGCTGCGGACCGGCTGATTTCACATCTCGATGATGCCACCATAGCCAAGGCCCAGGCGGCGTTTGCCAAAACCGACTCCGTGGGGCAGCACCGGATGGCGTCGCTGCACAACGGCAAGCGCGAGGATCTGGAGATCGGCCCCAACCTGTGGGCGGGCGTTGGCCTGGTGCGCGGCGGCGCGGGAACGGCGCTGGTGGGCGATGGCCCAACCGTGGCGGCGCGTATCAACGAGTACGCGGAGCTGGGCATCGACAGCTTTATTCTCTCCGGCTATCCGCATCTTGAAGAGGCCTACAGGGTAGGCGAGCTGTTATTTCCGCATCTGGATGTCGCCATCCCGGAGATACCGCAGCCGCAGCGCCTTCAGCTTCAGGGCGAAGCAATTGCAAACGAGTTTATCCCGCGAAAAGCGGCGCAAAGCTAAGGAGACAACCATGTCTGCCACCGCACAAAAATGGCTGCTGCGCGCCGCCCCCTGGTTTCTCCCCGTCGGCATTGTCGCCTTCTGGCAGCTGGCGTCCTCGGTCGGCTGGCTCTCCAGCCGCATACTGCCCTCACCCGAGGGCGTTGTCGAAGCCTTCTGGTCGCTGAGCGTGAGCGGCGAGCTGTGGCAGCACCTGGCGATCAGCTCCTGGCGCGCGGCGATTGGCTTTTCGATTGGCGGCAGCATCGGCCTGGCGCTGGGGCTGATTAGCGGCCTGTCGCGCTGGGGAGAGCGCCTGCTGGACACGTCCGTTCAGATGCTGCGCAACGTGCCGCATCTGGCGCTGATCCCACTGGTTATCCTGTGGTTCGGCATTGATGAGAGCGCCAGGATCTTCCTCGTGGCGCTGGGGACGCTGTTCCCGATTTACATCAATACCTGGCACGGCATTCGCAGCATCGATCGCGGGCTGGTGGAGATGGCGCGCAGCTACGGGCTCTCCGGCTTCGCGCTGTTTATCCACGTGATCCTGCCGGGCGCCCTGCCCTCCATTATGGTCGGCGTGCGCTTTGCGCTGGGCCTGATGTGGCTGACGCTGATCGTTGCTGAAACTATTTCGGCTAACTCCGGCATCGGCTATCTGGCAATGAACGCCCGCGAGTTCCTGCAAACGGACGTGGTGGTGGTTGCCATCATTCTCTACGCCCTGCTCGGCAAGCTTGCCGACGTCAGCGCCCAGTGGCTGGAGCGCACCTGGCTGCGCTGGAACCCGGCCTATACCGCTCAGGAGGCAAAAGCATGAATACGGCTCGACTGAACCAGGGTACGCCGCTGCTGCTTAACGGCGTAACCAAGCGCTACGGCGATAACACAATTCTTAACGCGCTGGATCTTCACATTCCCGCCGGACAGTTCGTGGCCGTGGTGGGCCGCAGCGGCGGCGGAAAAAGCACGCTGCTGCGGCTTTTGGCCGGGCTGGAAGCGCCGAACGGCGGTGAAATTCTCGCAGGCACGACGCCCCTGGCGAACATTCAGGACGATACGCGGATGATGTTTCAGGACGCGCGCCTGCTGCCGTGGAAATCGGTCATTGATAACGTCGGCCTGGGGCTAAAGGGAAGCTGGCGCGATAGCGCGCGTCATGCGCTGGCCGCCGTCGGGCTGGAAAACCGTGCGGCAGAGTGGCCAGCCGCGCTATCCGGCGGTCAAAAGCAGCGCGTGGCGCTGGCAAGGGCGCTGATCCATCGCCCCGGCCTGCTGCTGCTCGATGAACCGCTCGGCGCGCTGGATGCCCTGACGCGCATTGAAATGCAGGAGCTAATCGTTTCGCTATGGCAGACCCACGGCTTTACGGTCATTCTGGTCACGCACGACGTCAGCGAAGCCGTCGCGATGGCCGACCGCGTGCTGCTCATAGAAGAAGGACGAATTGGGCTGGATCTGACGGTGGATATTCCGCGTCCACGCCGCGTGGGCTCGGCCAGGCTGGCGGAGCTGGAGGCGCAGGTTCTTGAGCGGGTGATGAAGCGCGGGGAAACGGAGCTAAGGCGGGCGAAGGCTAATGCCTGATGCCCTCACCCCGGCCCTCTCCCGCAGGGAGAGGGAGAAAACACTAAAAACGGCAACCGAGGTTGCCGTTTTGCTTTTAGCTGCCCACCGGGCTTTTTTACATCACGCTAAGGCTTTAGCGATCTTCTCGTACAAATCGCCGGACAGGTTTTCCAGCCCTTTTAGCTGCTCAAGCGCGGCGCGCATCTTCGCCTGACGCTTCGCATCGTAGCGCTTCAGGCGGATCAGCGGCTCAATCAGGCGCGACGCCACCTGCGGGTTACGGCTGTTCAGCTCGGTCAGCATTTCCACCATAAACTGATAGCCGCTGCCGTCTTCCGCGTGGAACGCGGCCGGATTGCTGCTGGCAAACGCGCCGATCAGCGAGCGCACGCGGTTCGGGTTGCTCATGGTGAACGAGCGATGCTTCAGCAGGCTGCGCACGTTGCTAAGCGCGTCGGCCGCCGGGCTGGTGGCCTGCAGGATGAACCACTTGTCCATCACCAGACCATCCTGATGCCACTTGTCATCGTATTCCTGCATCAGCGCATCGCGGCACGGCAGTTCGGCGGCGACGCTTGCCGCCAGGGCCGCCAGCGCGTCGGTCATGTTGTCCGCATCGTGATACTGCTTGCTCACCAGCGCGTCTGCGAGCTCGACCTCGCCAAACGCCAGATAGCGCAGGCAGGTATTGCGCAGAGAACGCTTGCCGATATCCGCATGCTCAACGCGATACGCGTCCAGCCGGTTGGCGTTGTAAATTGCGAGGAACTCGTCCGCCAGCTCGGTCGCCAGCGTGCGGGTCAGCGCTTCACGCACGGCAACAATCGCGATCGGGTCGATAATGTCGAACAGCTCGGCGATTTCCGTCGCGGACGGCAGCGTCAGGATTTCAGCCGCCAGCGCCGGGTCAATGTGCTCATCCAGCAGGATCGCGCGGAACGCGTCGGCGACATGCACCGGCAGAGTCAGCGGCTGACCCTGCTGGTATCGGTTAACGTTCAGCTTGATGTAGGTTGCCAGCAGGCTTTGCGCCGCATCCCAGCGGGAGAAGTCGTTGCGCGCGTGGCGCATCAGGAAGGTCAGCTGCTGGTCGCTCCACTTGTACTCCAGCTTCACCGGCGCGGAGAATTCGCAAAGCAGCGCCGGGACCGGCTGGAAGTAGACGTTATCGAAGATAAAGGTCTGCTCGGCCTGGGTCACGTTGAGCACGTGATGGACCGGATGGCCGCCCTTCTGCAGCGGGATGACTTTGCCTTCGTTATCGTACAGCTCAATGCTGAACGGAATATGTAAAGGATGCTTCTCTTCCTGCTCGGCCGTCGGCGGCGTGCGCTGGCTGATGGTCAACGTGTACTGCTCGGTCTCCGGGTTGTAGTCGTCTTTAACGGTCACAATCGGCGTGCCGGCCTGGCTGTACCAGCGGCGGAAGTGGGACAGGTCGACATTCGAGGCATCTTCCATTGCCTGAACGAAATCATCGCAGGTAGCCGCGCTGCCGTCATGACGCTCGAAGTAAAGCTGCATGCCCTTCTGGAAGTTTTCTTCGCCCAGCAGGGTGTGGATCATGCGAATGATCTCAGCGCCCTTCTCGTACACCGTCAGGGTGTAGAAGTTGTTCATCTCGATAACTTTATCCGGGCGAATCGGGTGCGCCATCGGGCTGGCGTCTTCCGCAAACTGCAGGCCGCGCATGGTGCGCACGTTATTGATACGGTTGACCGCGCGCGAACCCAAATCGGAGCTGAACTCCTGGTCGCGGAAGACGGTCAGGCCCTCTTTCAGGCTCAGCTGGAACCAGTCGCGGCAGGTCACGCGGTTACCGGTCCAGTTGTGGAAATACTCGTGGCCGATAACGCGCTCAATATCGAGATAATCTTTATCGGTGGCGGTATCGGTGCGGGCGAGGACGTATTTGGAGTTAAAGACGTTAAGGCCCTTGTTCTCCATCGCGCCCATGTTGAAGAAGTCGACGGCGACGATCATATAGATGTCGAGATCGTATTCGAGGCCGAAGCGCTCCTCGTCCCACTTCATGGAATTGATCAGGGAGGTCATCGCCCACGGCGCGCGGTCGAGGTTGCCGCGGTCAACAAACAGCTCCAGCGCCACCTCGCGGCCTGAACGGGTTTTGAAAGTGTCGCGCAGGACGTCGAAGTCCCCCGCCACCAGCGCAAACAGGTAGCACGGTTTCGGGAACGGGTCCCGCCACTGCACCCAGTGACGCCCGTTTTCCAGTTCGCCTTCGCCTACGCGGTTCCCGTTGGAAAGCAGGAAGGGATACAGCGTTTTATCGGCGATAATTTTGGTGGTAAAACGCGCCAGCACGTCCGGGCGGTCAAGATACCAGGTGATATGGCGGAAGCCTTCGGCTTCACACTGGGTACACAGCGCCACGCCCGACTGGTAAAGCCCTTCCAGCGCGGTGTTAGCAGCAGGGCTAATTTCATTGACGATGCGCAGCGTAAAGCGTTCCGGCAGATTATCGATGACCAGCTGGTTGCCTTCTTCTTTATAGTCTGTCCAGGCTACATCATTAATATGCAGGGAAACCAGCGTCAGGTCTTCGCCATCCAGGCGCAGCGGCACAGCCGTCGCGCTCTGGCGCATGACCTGGCTTACCGCCGTAACAACGGTTTTAGTGGCATCCAGGTCAAAAGTCAGATCGATATCGCTAATCAGGTAATCCGGCGCACGGTAGTCGTGGCGGTATTTGGCTTGTGGCTGTTGTGTCATAGAAAACCTTATGCATCGTTTGTCGAATATCGAATCCAGTCTATTCCTGTTGCGGAAAACGCGCTACGCAGAATGTTCATCTTTTCAGTGACAACGCCCTTTTTCGCTACATTTTTATAACACGGGGCACGAAATGCGCTCGACCCTAAAGACACCTTATGGTGTGATCGGGGTTCAATAAATTGATAAACACGGTATACTTCAGCGTTGTTTATTGTACTAAACGCTCCCGTGAGAGGATGCTACTGCGCACCTATGACTCAATTCGCTTCCCCTGTTCTGCATACGTTGCTGGATACCGACGCGTATAAACTGCATATGCAGCAAGCCGTGTTTCACCACTATCATGATGTCCATGTTGCGGCGGAGTTTCGCTGCCGGGGCGACGACTTGCTGGGTATCTATGCGGATTCCATTCGCGAACAGGTCGATGCCATGCAGCATCTGGCGCTGCAGGACGATGAGTATCAATGGCTTTCCGGCCTGCCGTTCTTTAAAGAAGACTACCTCAACTGGCTGCGCGACTTCCGCTATAAGCCTGAGCAGGTCACCATCTCTAACGATAACGGCAAGCTCAACATCCGTCTTGAAGGGCCGTGGCGCGAAGTGATCATGTGGGAGGTGCCGCTGCTGGCCGTCATCAGCGAGCTGGCCCACCGCTACCGCTCGCCGGAAATGGGCGTTGAGCAGGCGCTGGACTCGCTGGAGAAAAAGCTGGTTGAGTTTACTGCGCTGACCGACGGGCTGGATATGTCACGCTTCCGCCTGATGGACTTTGGTACCCGCCGTCGATTCTCACGCGAGGTACAGCAGGCCATCGTTGAGCGCCTGCAGCAGGAACCGTGGTTTGTCGGCACCAGCAACTACGACCTGGCGCGTCGACTGGACTTAACGCCGATGGGCACCCAGGCGCACGAGTGGTTCCAGGCGCATCAGCAGATCAGCCCCGACCTTGCGAACAGCCAGCGCGCCGCCCTGGCCGCGTGGCTTGAAGAATATCCAGATCGCCTCGGTATCGCGCTGACCGACTGCATTACTATGGACGCGTTCCTGCGCGACTTTGGTCCTGAGTTTGCCGAACGCTATCAGGGCCTGCGCCATGATTCCGGCGATCCCGTTGAGTGGGGCGAGAAAGCCATCGCTCACTATGAAAAGCTCGGCATTGATCCCATGAGCAAGGTGCTGGTCTTCTCCGACAATCTCGATCTGGCGAAGGCCGTCGACCTGTACCGTCATTTCTCTTCCCGAGTGAACCTGAGCTTTGGTATTGGCACCCGCTTAACGTGCGATATTCCTCAGGTAAAACCTCTGAATATCGTTATTAAGCTGGTGGAATGTAACGGTAAGCCGGTAGCAAAGCTCTCCGACAGCCCGGGAAAAACCATCTGCCATGATAAAGCCTTCGTTCGCGCCTTGCGCAAAGCGTTCGATCTCCCGCAGATTAAAAAGGCCAGCTAAGCGCCTGGGGGAGCCTTAATGGCTCCCCCTCCCCTTATTTTTTCTTAATTCTTCTCTTTTGGCTGCGAAATTTACTTGTCTGATGGCGGATGGCAGGTAACATAGATATCCCCCCATAAGGGTGGACAAGTGTTTATTTTTTCCGACTATTAACAGAGAGAATATTATGAGCGTTGTGCCTGTAGCCGACGTACTCCAGGGCCGTGTCGCCGTTGACCAGGAAGTCACCGTGCGCGGATGGGTGCGTACTCGCCGAGATTCTAAAGCTGGCATCTCCTTCCTCGCCGTCTATGACGGTTCCTGCTTTGATCCTGTACAGGCCGTCATTAATAATTCTCTGCCCAATTACAATGATGACGTGCTGCACCTGACAACAGGCTGCTCCGTTATCGTGACCGGTGTTGTTGTCGCCTCACCGGGCCAGGGCCAGAGTTTCGAAATTCAGGCTTCTGCCATCGAAGTGACCGGCTGGGTTGAAGATCCGGATACCTACCCAATGGCGGCAAAACGCCACAGCATTGAGTATCTGCGCGAAGTGGCGCATCTGCGTCCGCGCACCAACCTGATTGGTGCCGTAGCTCGCGTACGCCATACGCTGGCGCAGGCGCTGCATCGCTTCTTTAACGAGCAGGGTTATTTCTGGGTCTCTACCCCGCTGATTACCGCGTCCGATACCGAGGGTGCCGGTGAAATGTTCCGCGTTTCCACGCTGGATATGGAAAACCTGCCGCGCACGCCGGAAGGCAAAGTAGACTTTGACAAAGACTTCTTTGGTAAAGAGGCCTTCCTGACGGTGTCCGGCCAGCTCAACGGCGAAACCTACGCCTGCGCGCTGTCTAAGATCTACACCTTTGGCCCAACTTTCCGTGCGGAAAACTCCAACACCAGCCGCCACCTGGCGGAGTTCTGGATGCTGGAGCCGGAAGTGGCCTTTGCCGATCTGGACGACGCTGCCGCGCTGGCTGAAGCCATGCTGAAATACGTGTTCAAAGCGGTGCTTGAAGAGCGCGCTGACGACATGAAATTCTTCGCCGAGCGCGTGGACAACGACGCGATTGCCCGCCTTGAGCGCTTCGTGTCCGCTGACTTCGCCCAGGTGGATTACACCGACGCGGTGGCAATCCTCGAAAAATGCGGTGAGAAGTTCGAGAACCCGGTTTACTGGGGCGTGGACCTCTCTTCCGAACACGAACGCTACCTGGCCGAGAAGCACTTCAAAGCGCCGGTTGTTGTGAAAAACTACCCGAAAGACATTAAGGCCTTCTACATGCGCCTTAACGAAGACGGTAAAACCGTTGCCGCAATGGACGTTCTGGCGCCGGGCATCGGTGAAATCATCGGGGGTTCCCAGCGTGAAGAGCGTCTGGACGTACTGGATGCACGTATGGAAGAGATGGGGCTCAACCCGGCGGACTACAGCTGGTATCGCGATCTGCGCCGCTACGGCACCGTACCGCACTCCGGTTTTGGCCTCGGCTTCGAGCGTCTGATTGCCTACGTGACCGGCGTTCAGAACGTGCGCGACGTCATTCCGTTCCCGCGTACCCCGCGTAACGCCAGCTTCTAATCAGCATCAATCTCAATGGCCAGCTATGCTGGCCATTATTTTATTCTGCACTGTCAGTTTCCGTCAGCGATAAGTCAGCTTCATTAAACATCAACCCCGCAAAAACCACTGCCTGTTACGTTTTATTTCCGCGAAATATCTGTCAACAAAAAAGAAACCACACCATCATTGCGCCTAATACAAATCTGAAGCATTAGCACAATTTTCAATCAATTTCACAGCCATCCAGAAGTCTTATTTAGCGTATAAGAAAAAACGACTCGTTGAAGGTTTGTTTAGAGGAAGCGCTTTTATCTAAATTAAATATAAGAAATTCATATAGATACATATAGGGGTGCAGATTTATTAACCATTCAGTCCCGAAATTTGAGGTGGTTCACAAAGTTCCCTGTTTTACATATTTTCTTACACATTATTTCTTTTTGTTACTCAATCTTGATGTTTGTAGCATTTTCAGGCTAGCGAAACGGTTCGGTGAATGGAAAGATGCCTGTCAGACACATAAAGACACCAAACTCTCATCAATAGTTCCGGAAATATTTATTGACAGAATTTATTGGCGGCAGTGGCGAGTGTCATAAAAAAACCAATGAGGGTAATAAATAATGATGAAGCGCAATATTCTGGCAGCGGTGATCCCTGCCCTGCTGGTAGCCGGTGCAGCTAACGCTGCAGAAATCTATAACAAAGACGGCAACAAACTGGACCTGTACGGTAAAGCCGTTGGTCTGCACTACTTCTCTGATGATTCCGGCAACGATGGCGACAAAACCTACGCGCGTCTGGGCTTCAAAGGTGAAACTCAGATCAACGACCAGCTGACCGGTTACGGCCAGTGGGAATATAACTTCCAGGGTAACAACTCTGAAGGCAGCGACGCGCAGACCGGTAACAAAACCCGTCTGGCCTATGCTGGTCTGAAATTTGGTGACGCAGGCTCCTTCGACTACGGTCGTAACTACGGCCTGGTGTACGACGTAATCGGTATTACCGATATGCTGCCTGAGTTCGGTGGCGACACTGGCGCGAGCGATGACTTCTTCGCTGGCCGTACCGGTGGCCTGGCAACTTACCGCAACAACAACTTCTTCGGCCTGGTTGATGGTCTGAACTTCGGCGTTCAGTACCTGGGCAAAAACGAACGTGACGACGCTGTTCGCTCTAACGGCGACGGTTGGGCAACGTCTATGAGCTACGAGTTTGACGGCTTCTCCGTACTGGGTGCTTATGGCGCTGCTGACCGTACCAACGCACAGCAGAACCTGGCATGGGGTAAAGGCGACAAAGCTGAGCAGTGGGCAACCGGTCTGAAATATGACGCGAACAACATCTACCTGGCAGCGCTGTACGGTGAAATGCGCAACGCAGCACGTCTGAGCAGCCGCGGCTTCGCTAACAAAACTCAGGACTTCTCCGTTGTTGCACAGTACCAGTTCGACTTCGGCCTGCGTCCGTCCATCGCTTACTACAAATCTAAAGCGAAAGACGTAGAGGGTATTGGTGACGAAGATTACATCAACTACATCGATGTTGGCGCAACCTACTACTTCAACAAAAACATGTCCACCTACGTTGACTACATGATCAACCAGCTGAAAAGCGACAACAAGCTGGGCATGAGCAGCGACGACATCGTGGCTCTGGGTATTGTTTACCAGTTCTAATCAGTACACCACGCTGTTATATGCATAAGAGACAGGGCTTCGGCCCTGTTTTTTTTATGGCTGTCAGAAAATAATAGCGACTTTTGAAAAGCCGCACGCTTTTCATCGCAAACGGTTGGCATTTTGTAAATCTCCCGTTAACCTGATAGCGGATTTCACTTCTGTCATCACAATGGAACTTCGTCATGTTTGAGAACATTACCGCCGCTCCTGCCGACCCTATTCTGGGCCTGGCCGATCTGTTTCGTGCCGACGACCGCCCTGGCAAAATCAACCTGGGTATTGGTGTGTATAAAGATGAAACCGGCAAAACACCGGTTCTGACCAGCGTTAAAAAAGCAGAGCAGTATCTGCTGGAAAACGAAACCACCAAGAACTACCTCGGTATTGATGGTATTCCGGAATTCGGTCGCTGCACGCAGGAGCTGCTGTTCGGTAAAGGCAGCACCATTGTGAGCGACAAACGTGCTCGCACTGCGCAAACCCCAGGCGGTACCGGCGCGCTGCGCGTGGCGGCGGATTTCCTGGCGAAAAACACCTCCGTTAAGCGCGTCTGGGTAAGCAACCCAAGCTGGCCTAACCACAAGAGCGTCTTTAACTCTGCGGGTCTGGAAGTGCGCGAGTACGCCTATTACGACGCGGCAAACCACTCCCTGGACTTTGACGGCCTGCTGGCAAGCCTGAACGACGCGCAGGCGGGTGACGTAGTGCTGTTCCACGGCTGCTGCCATAACCCAACGGGTATCGATCCGACGCTGGAGCAGTGGGAGCATCTGGCGAAGCTGTCCGTCGAAAAAGGCTGGCTGCCGCTGTTCGACTTCGCCTACCAGGGCTTTGCCCGCGGTCTGGAAGAAGATGCGGAAGGCTTACGCGCGTTCGCTGCCGTTCACCAGGAGCTGATTGTCGCGAGCTCCTACTCCAAGAACTTTGGCCTGTACAACGAGCGCGTGGGCGCCTGCACGCTGGTTGCCGCCGATGAGCAAACCGTTGACCGCGCGTTCAGCCAGATGAAATCCGCGATCCGCGCCAACTACTCCAACCCACCGGCACACGGTGCGTCCGTGGTGGCGACCATTTTGAGCAACGACGCCCTGCGCGCTATCTGGGAACAAGAGCTGAACGACATGCGCCAGCGCATCCAGCGCATGCGCCTGCTGTTTGTGAGCACGCTGGCCGAGAAAGGCGCCGACCGAGACTTTAGCTTTATCATCAAGCAGAACGGCATGTTCTCCTTCAGCGGCCTGACCAAAGAGCAGGTTATGCGCCTGCGTGAGGAGTTTGGCGTTTACGCCGTCGCCTCTGGCCGCGTGAACGTGGCGGGCATGACGCCAGATAATATGGCGCCGCTGTGCGAAGCCATCGTCGCCGTGCTGTAATCATTCAGCGCCCATAAAAAAGCCTGCTTAGCGCAGGCTTTTTTTATTCGGTTACCAGACTGGCATTTCATCCTGAAGGAACGGATTATGCAGCCGCTCGTATCCGAGCGTTGATAGCGGTCCGTGACCCGGAATAAACGTTACGTCATCGCCAAGCGGCAACAGCTTCTGCTTAATCGACTGAATCAGCTGACCGTGATCGCCACGCGGAAAATCGCTGCGCCCTACGCCGCCTTTGAAAATCACATCGCCGGAAATCAGCAGACGCGACTGGTCATCAAAGAAAACGATATGGCCCGGCGTATGCCCAGGACAATGCAGCACCTGTAAAGCCACATTCCCTACGCTTATGCGATCGCCTTCGTTCAGCCAGCGATCGGGCGTCAGCGGCTGGCACTCATCCAGGCCAAACATACGGCTTTGGGCAGGCAGTCCCTGCAGCCAGAACTCATCTTCTTTTTCCGGGCCAATCACGGGGATACCGTAATGTTGAGCCAGTTCAGCCGCAGCGCCCACATGATCAAGATGACCATGGGTGAGCAAAATCTGCATCAGCGTCACGCCGCTTGCTGCGACTTCCTGCTTGATTTTCTCAGCGTCACCGCCGGGATCGACAAGCGCGGCCAGTTTGGTTTGCTCGCACCAGATTAATGAACAGTTCTGGGAGAACGCGGTAACCGGAATAATACGATAGTTCATACTGCTCCTGTGTTTCGTTATTACCAGTGCCGAACCGGCCCGGTATCAATATGCACAAAGTTGCTGCTGGGGTAATATCCTACACCACCTGCGCGCATAGATAACGCAGCTTTGCGAATATTGGCTAACGAAACGCCCTCAATATGAAAGTCCATCGCCTGCCCTTTCGTGTGGTAGCTTTTTTTCGCTACGCCACGGCTATGGGCGCGCAGCTCGTTATTGGTATCAAGAGAGCGATAGCCGGAAATAAGCTGCACGGGCCTGCGGGTTCCAAGCATGCCCTGTAGGCGGAACAGCTGATCGAAAAGTCCAGGGTCGATGGCTTTAACTTTATTCGCGCGGAAATCACGGAAAAAATGGTTAAGTCGAGCTAATTCATCCTGAATATAGCCTCTGCCATCGAAAAACTCCGCTTTAAGCGTTTCACCTGTATGCAGGTTATTTAGCGTTAATATGCGCGGTCGAGGTGTCGAGAGGGTGGCAAATGCTGGCGTCGGCAGGATGGCAGCAGCGCCCAGCGCAGCACCACCTAACGCCAGCAGTTTGCGGCGATTAGCGTCAAATTTGTCCATGATAATCAGGTCTACAGGTCAAAAGTTATCGTAAGTATGCATAGCGCACGATGGGCACCATAACTGGCTTAAACCTGTAAGTCAAGGTGCCCAACCCCAGTAAACATGCGGCTTACAGCCAGATCGCCTAATGCTTACCATAACTTACGACAATCGTTTTCCCCGAACTACTTCATTTACCTGATTAATTGTTCCGCTTTTGGCAAAATTTGTGCGCCAGATCGCGCGGTGAGATCATAATTGTAAATATCTGTACGATATTGGGTACGACCATCTTCTCCGACGAAGGCCGTCAGGTAATAAAGATTAACAGGAATATTTTGGCGAATATTCACGTAGCGCGTATTTCCTTCCTTAAGCGCATCGGAAATCCGCGCGTCGTTCCAGCCTGCATCCTGTAACAGCATATTCGCCAGCTCTGAGGCCTTATTCACGCGAACGCAGCCTGAGCTGAGCGCGCGAGTGTCCTTCTGGAACAGATTGTGGTTTGGCGTATCGTGCAGATAAATAGCGTCCGAGCTCGGCATATTGAATTTGTAACGCCCAAGCGAGTTGTGCGCGCCGGGTGCCTGCTGGAAGCGGAACGGCAGGTTAGATGCGGTGATCGTCGACCAGTCCACCATGTAAGGATCGATGGCCTCTTTGCTGTTCCAGCCGCGCATCACCGTGTAGTTATGCCGTTCAAGGTATCCCGGGTCACTCCACAGCTTAGGCAGAATATCCTTACGCGCCAGCGTCGGCGGCACGTTCCACGGCGGGTTGACCACCACGTTATTCAATGCGCTGCTCATCATCGGCGTTTTGCGATCGGGACGACCGACAATCACGCGTGAGGCCAGGACTTCGCTCCCGTTCTGATAGTAAACCAGCGAGTATGCCGGGATATTTACCATAATGCCGGTCGACAAGGTGCCGGGCAGCAGCCGCAGACGCTGGATGTTCAGCGCCAGCACGCCGGCCCGCTGAGCAGGCGAAACGTTGAGCCAGTCGCGGGTGGACTGACCGATGACGCCGTCAGCGCCCAGCCCCTGCAGGGCCTGGAACTGCTTGACCGCAGCCACCAGCTCGCGATCGTATACCGCCGGTTTATTACTCACGGCGCCTTTTCGTTCCTTCACCGGCGCCGAAGGGCTAACCACCGCGCTTTCTGGCTCGTCGCCGGGAAGCGCAATTTTGGGCCCCCCGTTCAGAACGCCGGAGCGCGCGAGGATTTCACGCAATGCAGGCACATCGCTGCTCCACTGCCCCGGACGCAGGGTGGCGGTAGCGCGCAGCTGCGGCCACGGACGAGAATCCGCCACCAGGTCCAGCAGGGACTGATGCATAGTGGCATATTGAGGGTGTGCGGGTGCCAGGCTCGCAATAAAGCGCGGCAGCTCGCCGTTATCGAGCGAAAGCTGCCACTGATTAATTACCGACAGCGCCGGCGTGGCAAGCTTGTAGGGCTTATCGCTATAGAGCCAGCGACCGCCGTTGACCGGGATGCCCGCAACGAACTGCAGATAACCCATCATGGCGTCGGACAGCACGACGTCGCGCGCCTGGCCGGTCACAGCCGAATCGGTCAATAGCTCAACCCAGGTGGTAAATTGCGGCTGGAAGCCCGCAATCGCCACTTCTGCCAGCTGCTGTTGAAACGCCCTGACCGCATCGCGATTTTCCCACATGGGCTTCATGTCGCGCGCCGCATACAAGAGCGTTAGCTGATTGATGTACGCAGGCGTGTAGCCGGAAGGCAGCCCTGTCATGAGCTGCTGGCGAAGTGATTCCGTATCAATACCTTCAGGCAGCGGCCTGATGCCGGCCATGATGGCCGTCGCCGGAGATTGCTCCAGCGGCTGCGACAGCGATGTCGGCTGCGCGCCCACGGTTGCGGAGCTGTCCGTCGGTACCATTTCAGGCTCGTCGGCCCGTGCACTTAACAGTGGAGCAAACATCACCGTCAGGCATAAACTCAGCGCGGACAGCTGATGACCACGATTTTTCTTTAGCAACATCCCTTGCCCCCTGTTTTTACGACATGCCCATCATTCTGGGGCTTTTCTTCATTATAGAAAGGCTTAAACGCTGTTGCCTTACCTTATGTAAAGAAGTTTAAAGATAACGCAGCCGGGTGTATAGGATAAGTGAAAAAAAAGCGGCGCTGATGCGCCGCTTGATGTCATGAACCGCGTTAAGACGCGTCGGCCGTACCCGGCAAGGATTCCGGCGGCTGCGGCGCAAAGCCCCGCAGACCGACAACGTGCACGTGCTCGGTATTCTGGAACACCTTACGCACCAGCTTGTACGTCGTGCCTTTTTCCGGACTGATGTTTTCCGGCGCCGCGATGATGAGCTGCATGTCGAGACGATCGCAAAGCTCAAACAGCGTAGCAATGGAGCGAGCATCCAGACGCGCCGCTTCATCAAGGAACAGCAGACGGCACGGAGAAATATCTTTTCCGCGCAGGCGGCGAGATTCGTCTTCCCAGCTCTGCACCACCATCACCAGAATCGACATCCCCGTACCGATAGCCTCACCCGTAGAGAGCGCGCCGGATTCCGCGCGCAGCCAGCCGTCAGAGCCACGGTTAACCTCAACTTCCATCTCCAGGTAGTTACGGTAATCCAGCAGCTCTTCTCCGATAGTTTGCGGCGTGCGCTGGCCCATATCGATCTGCGGGTTCAGGCGCTGGTACAGCTTCGCCAGCGCTTCAGAGAAGGTCAGACGGTTGCTGTTGAACAGATCCTGATGCTGCTCGTGCTGTTCTGAGAGTACGTCCAGCAGCGTAGCGTGCGCTTCACGCACGTTCACGTTAAGACGCACGCTGTTCACCTGACCAAACGACACGCTCTGCAGGCCCTGGTTCAGCTGACGGATGCGGTTCTGCTCGCGCTGAATGGTTTTGCGAATAATGTTCGCCACGCTGCGGGAGCTGATTGCCAGCTTTTGCTCGCGCGAGGTCAGCTCTTCCGTCAGGCGGCCCAGCTCGATTTCCATCTGCTCAATGGCTTCAACCGGATCGTCGGTGCGGATGATGTCCTGACGAATACGCTCGCGCAGGTGCTGATACACCGCCACGAAGAACTGAATCTTACGCTCCGGGCGTTTTGGATCTTCAGACATGCGCAGCACGTCGCGCAGGTGCTCGTTATCCGCCACCGCCAGGCGCAGCGCACCCAGCGCCTTATCCGACATGGAGCGCAGCTCGTCGCCGGAAAGATAGGCCAGCTCGCGACGGTGCAGACGACGCTCAACGCCGTTGTCTTTCACCATTCGCATCACAGCGCACCAGCCCGCTTTCGCGCTAACGACCTGCTCGCGCATTTCGTGATAGTCACGCTCCAGCTTGCGCAGCCGGCGGGTCAGGTTGTCCATTTCCGCTTCGCAGAAGGTGAGCGCTTTTTCCAGCTGGTTGCGGCGCGCGCGGTTGTTGCTGAGCTGAGCGTGCAGCTCGTCGCGACGAATACGCGCCCGCTCTTCCGCCCCGCTGTCGGCGCGCACGCCGATGTCCTGCAGCTCTTTATGCAGATCGTTTAACAGCTCCTTCTTGGTATCAAAGGAGCTTTTCAGCGAGGCCATGACCTGGCTGTACTGGCTCAGCTGCGCGGCGTGCGTACGCATGGCTTCACGAGCGCGCGTACGCTCCGCTTCGGCCTGCTCCAGACGCTGGCGCAGTTTCTCATTCAGATCGCTATTGCCGCTCAGCATTTCCGCCGAGTCAGAGTAGCCAAAGTGGGCGCGGCGCTGCACGACTTCGGTCAGGGCAAACGCCTGCTGACGCGCCTCGCGCTGCACCTGCTGTGACCAGGCGTAATCTTCTTTCAGTTGCTCATAATGCTCGGGGTCGCTTTGCAGAACGGAGACAACCGGCTCCAGCTTCGCCAGCTGGTTACCGTGCTGCTGCACGAAGCGCGCGGCTTCCTGCGCTTCGTCCAGACGTTCCTGGATTTCGTCCACGCGATCGGCCAGCGTATCATCCGCCAGCAGATTCAGGCGCGGCAGAATGCGGTTCAGCGCGGCAACGCCCTCTTTCGCCTGTTCGAACTGCACGCGGTTTTGCTGGTTATCATTTTCATGATTCGCAATCGCGCGCTCCAGCTCGCCGCGGCGGGTGTTGAGCTTGCGGATTTCCGCTTCCGGGTCGGCTTCAAACGCAACCGACAGGTGGCTGCCGATGAAGCGGCTGAAGGCCTGGTGAAGACGCTGCGTTTTCTGCACGTCAAACGACAGGGTCGCAAAACGTTCGGACAGGGTTTCGCGCTCGGCGTGAAGGCTTTCGATACGGCTTTCGCGCGCCGCGCGGCCAAACAGCGGAAGCTCCGGGAAGCGGGAATAACGCCACTGGCGATCGGCGATTTTGACCACCACCGCTTTTTCCAGCTCATCCACGCTGAAGACGCTGTCATCGAACGACTGCGGGTCCCCTTCGATCAGGTAGAGATCTTCCGGGCAATCTTCCAGACCGGCCAGCTGATCGGAAATCAGCGACAGATCCGGCACCACGATCGCGTTACGTGAAGGGCCATACAGCGCGGAGAAGTACGGCGCGTCGTCCAGACCAACGTCGTCGTAAATTTCCGAGAGCAGCACGCCGCCGAAGCGCTCTGCCAGGGTATTCAGGCGGGCATCTTCGGAGCCGCCCGGCTGGCTTAAGCGCTCAATTTCATCGTCAACGTCGCGCTTGCGAGCGCCAACTTCATCGCGTTCAACAATCGCCTCACGCTCGCGCTCCAGCAGCTGCTGCAGGTATTCGGTCACGTCCTGACTGGATTCAAACTCCTGGCCGCACTGCTCGCTGAGCTGGCTCAGGCTGCTTTGCGCCGCGAGCCACACCGGCGCGCGCTGCAGCAGGGTTTTTGACCGGGCCTGAAGCTGTTCCATCTCCTGGCGCAGCGTCATGCGCTGCTCGCTGGCGTTGGACACGGTGTCCGAGAGCGCCGCGATGCGCGCTTCCAGCTCCTGATGGAGGGCTTCGAGATCGTCGATATCGTAGCTTTTGCCCTGACGCTTGCAGAACTCAGCCAGCAGACGCTCGGCTTCCTGCTGCTCGCGCAGGCGTTGTTCCAGCTCGTTCAGGCGCATGCGCAGCGGCTGAACCTGCTCGGCCAGGTGACGCTGGTTCACGCCATCGCGCAGCAGCTCGCGGGCAACGTTCCACGCATCGCTTCGCGCGACGGGGCCGTTAATCGCCACGACAAGCTGATAAGCCTGCTCAAACTGGCTGTGCGCCGTTTGCGCCACGCTCATTTTCTGATCGAGCGCCAACAGCTTCTCGGTGGCTTCCTGCTCTTTCGCCTGGAAGGTCTCAAGCCATTCGTCAGCGCTGTCCGGCGTCAGGTCAGGCAGATGGCAAAGCTCTTTTGCCCGCTGCAGCGCCTGCAGCGCCTGGTTGTACTGAATCGCACGCGTCTGCTGGACGTCCAGCGCCTGCTGGTAATCGGCAAGCTGGCTTTTCAGCTCATCCACTTCCAGCTCGGCGGCTTCGGCGCGGGCTTCGTTCTCTTCCTGCATATCGGCGGCTTCCGCCACCACTTCGTTCTGCTCTTCGAGACGAATTTGAAGCTCGTCAAGATCCGCCTCATAGCGCTCGATTTTTTCCTGCTGGCGCAGCGCGGTTTGCACCAGGTTCAGGTGATCGCTGGCCGCCTGATAATCCGCTTCCAGATCCCCTTCGGCACCGTTGTGTTCGCCCAGCTCGCGCGCCATTTCAACGTGCTTGTACTGCTCGGCCACCAGCTGTTTGCGGGAGGTGAACAGCTCGCGGCGGTATTCCAGCGCCTGATCGAGATGAATGCGGCGCTCGTTGGCGTGACGCATGTAGTCCGCCGCCACGTAGTTGGTGGCTTCGTTGATCAGATGCTTGAACAGATCGCGGTCAGACTGGGTGACGCGGATCGCTTCCAGCGTCATGCGGTTTTCACGCAGCGCGGCTTCCATATCCTGGAAGGCCTTGCGCACGCCGCTGTTTTCCGGCAGCAGGTAGTCACGCAGCGAGCGGGTAATGGCGCTGGAAATACCGCCATACAGCGACGCTTCGATAAGGCGGTAGTATTTGCTGCGATCGGACGCCGTGCGAAGACGACGCGCTACCACGCCCAGATCGAACATCAGGGAGTGGTAATCGGTAATCGAGTTGAACTGCTTAAACTGAACGCCCTCGATGGCTTCGAGCTTGTCCTTCAGCTCCTGCAGCGTCAGCACGCGCGCCTGGCGTTCGTTCAGGGTTTCCGTCAGCAGCGCGGTAGGCTGCACGGAGGTTGGCAGCCCCTGGATCGCAAACGGTTTGATATCGACTTTACGATCGCGACCGGCAACCTGCTGGAGACGTACGCCGACCACCACGCGCTGGTGGCGAGAGTTGATCACGTCCAGTACGGAGTAGCAGACGCCGGCCTTCAGCTTGCCGTGCAGGCCCTTATCTCGGGAGCCGCTTGTGGCCCCCGCTTCGGTGGTGTTGCGGAAGTGCAGGAGGGTCAGATCGGGGATTAGGGCCGTCACAAACGCCGCCATGGTGGTGGACTTGCCCGCACCGTTACCGCCGGACAGCGTCGTTACCAGCTCATCAAGATCGAAGGTTCGCGCAAAGAAACCGTTCCAGTTAATCAGCGTTAGTGAGCGAAATTTACCGCGTTCAATCATTACTCTTCCTCCCCGCTATCCGGCTGATTGTCTTCATGCTCGTCATTGAGCTGCAGGTGATTTTCCACCGGCATCGCTTCCCCGTCGCGGATCATGCGCAGCTGTGCTTCACGCGCGTCGTCGCCCGCACGCACGTCGGCGCCAAAGCGGAACACGGACTCGGTGATGCGGAACTTGCTGCTGTCGTGGCCCATAAACCAGACCATCCCCAGACGACGCAGGCGGTTCAGGGAAGAACGAACCTTTTCCTGTAATTTCTGACGGTCAAGATCCGACCCCGTGGAGCGGTTGTTCACCAGCTTGAGCAGTTTGCTCTCATCCGCCAGCGTCAACAGCTCATCGTAAAGTTCCTGCTGGGTGAAGATACCTTCATTCGCCAGACGCTCGGGACTGAGATAGAGATAGCAAAGAATTTTGCCCACCATCATATCCAGCTCGGACAGAACCGAGCGCGGGATCAGCGTCGTGGAGCGCGGGCGCAAATAGAAGAAACCTTCCGGCGCGCGAATCAGCTCCACGTTATAGCGAGCGTAGAACTCTTCCAGATACTCCTGGAAGTCCATCAAAAAAGCGTGGTTGTCCAGCTCGTCAAGGCCAATGTGACGACCGGCACGCAGCTGGCTGTCCAGCGCCGGAAATAACGGATTCGCCAGCGCCTGCGCCATCTTAAGTGGCATCACTTGTTCAATATTTGTCAATGACATGCGCCTGTACCTTGGCTCCGTAATCGTTGATTGGCTGCCACTTCGGCGGCAACCCGGTAAAATCGGCTTGTGCAATACCCAGGCGCACGGCCTGGTCGACGACAATGCGGGCGATATCAAAATGGCGCGCACGCGGATATTGCGCAAGATACTCGCGCACCACGAGGCCCAGATCCAGCGGCACTTGTCTGGTTTTGTAGACCGCCAGCTGTTCTTCGATCATCGCCGCAAGCTGTTCGCGAATTTCGTTAAATTCTTCAAATTCCAGATCCGGCGGAAGTTCCCCGGTCACCTCTTCGTCGCGCAGCGCCATCTCTTCATCACGCATGTCGAGCAGACGATCGGCGTTGGCATAGGTGAGCGCCCACGGCGCATCGAAATAGGTTTGTACCGACTGGCGCAGCCGCTGTGCAAAGACGCGGTTTTTGTCCATATCGATGGCGGTACGAATAAACTTGTGTACGTGCCGGTCGTAGCCGATCCACAGGTCGATGGACTGCTGGCCCCAGCTGATAATGCGGTCGAGCTTGCTTTGCAGATCGAAGACAAGGCGATCGACAAAGTGCAGATCGTCATGCGCCATCGTGGCATCCTGAATACGCAGCAGGTTGGCCTGCAGCTTATCGCCCGCCGCTTCCAGCGTATCCTGCAGCTCGCGCAGCGTGCCGGACGTTTCTGACAGCAGCATTTCGCAGCTAGAGATGGCCGCACGCCAGTCTTTGTTCAGCAGTTGGGCAATATCGTCTTTCACCTGCTGCTGCTGTTCGTCCATCAGGCGCTGGGTCAGATCGATGCTGTCAAAAATCTCGGCAACCGAGTATTTGAGCGGCGCATAGACGTTACGATGCCAGTGAAACTCATCGCCGTTTTCGTCCGCGGCGTCGGCAGCGCGCTTCAGCTCGCCCGCCACGATCGAGAGCTGCATGGAAAGACGCAGCGTCGAAAATTCGCGCTGGCGAATGTAATAATCCGTGATGCCGATGCCCAGCGGCGTCAGACGATAAATGGCGTTTCCTTCCGCCTGCTCGCTGGTAAAGCGGTTCAGCAGACGTTGACGCACCATATCGTTGATTGCGTTGTTGGCACGCACGCTAATGGTTTCGCTGGTTTGCTCAAACGCATCACTGACGTGGCGGAACGCGTCCACCAGTTCACCCTCGCTCATTTCACCATCCAGACGCTCGCCGTTCAGCGTGGCCACCGCCAGCAGGAATGAGAGCCTGTCGACCGGCAGCGAGATGGAGAAATCATTTTTCCTGGCCCAGGCAACCAGTTCGGGGACTGTCTGGGAAAATTCACTCATAGGTTATCCTTGCATCTGCGGTTTGCGAGCAGTGACATGTATATAACGGCCAAGGCTGATAAAGGGCTCCTGGCGGCAATACCGCGTTTCTAATTCTGTTAAGGTGTCAAAACAGTCACGCTGTTTATGTTTTTCACGCAGATAATCATGAAACACCCTCACGCCCGTCTTGCCGGTTATCTCCCAGCCGATCGCTTCAAGCCAGCCGTAGACCTGTTGAGGATCGCGCGGATAGTCCGGTGAAAGCGTGCGCTTTTTCTTTTTCGGCATCCCGACCTGCACATAGTCGAAATTACCCGCAACCATGTTGTGCATCAGGAAGCCGTTTGCATTGTAGAACATCAGCGACAGCGTGCCGCCGGGGCGCAGCATCGACCACAGCGCCTGTAGCACGCTTTGCGGATCGGCCACCCACTCCAGCACCGCATGAAACAATATCAGATCAACCTGGGTTTCCAAATGCTGTGCAATGTCCTGAGCGGCGCATTGTATAAAATGCATGTTGTCGCTCACACCTTTCTCTTCTGCTGCACGCGTCGCGCGCGCGACCATCTCAGCAGAAAGATCGCAAAGCGTGACGTGATGGCCGCGCTGCGCCATCTTTATGGCCGTTTGGCCTTCGCCGCCGCCCGCATCCAGCACGCGCAACGTTTGGCCGCCAAAACCCGCCAGGATGGTGTCCAAATCCTGCCAGAGGATCGTCTGGCGCAACTGCCCTTTGGTGGTGCCATAAATGTTGCGCGAAAACTTTTCCGCGATGTCATCAAAATTGCGATCCCGCATTGGGAGAGTTCCACTCGATAACTGCAAAACCGCTATTTTGTCATACCCGCGCGGAGAATGAACCTGTCTGGTGTAATATCACGGCTAATCACCTGCTATATGGTTAAAAAAGGAACCAAAAAGGATGCTTTTTACCCTAAAAAAATATGTCGGAGGCATGATGCTGCCTCTTCCGCTGCTGCTGCTGCTTATTGCGCTCGGCCTTGGACTGGTCTGGTTTAGCCGCTTTCAGAAAAGCGGCAAATCGCTCATCACCTTCGGCTGGCTGGCGCTGCTGCTGCTGAGCCTGCAGCCGGTCGCCGACGGGCTGTTACGCCCCATTGAAAACAGCTATCCGACATGGCAGGGAAATCAAAAGGTGGAGTACATCGTGGTGCTGGGCGGGGGCTATACCTGGGACCCAAACTGGGCGCCGAGTTCAAACCTCATCAACAACAGCCTCCCGCGCCTGAACGAGGGCATCCGCCTGTGGCTGGCAAATCCGGGCTCGAAAATGATCTTTACCGGCGCGGCGGCAAAAACGAATCCGGTGAGCACCGCCGAGGCGGGCGCCCGCGTTGCCGAGTCGCTTGGCGTGCCGCGCTCGGCCATTATCACACTGGACAGCCCGAAGGATACCGAAGAGGAAGCGGCAGCGGTGAAGCAGGCGATCGGCGATGCGCCCTTCCTGCTGGTCACCTCCGCATCGCACCTGCCAAGAGCCATGATTTTCTTTGAGAATCAGGGATTGCATCCGCTACCTGCCCCGGCCAATCAGCTGGCGATCGACGCGCCGCTGAATCCGTGGGAACGGGCGATCCCATCCCCGGCCTGGCTGATGCACAGCGATCGCGTGGGCTACGAGACGCTGGGACGCCTCTGGCAGTGGCTCAAAGGCTCGTCAGGCGAGCCACGGCAGGAGTGATTTTGTCGCCAGATCGAAGTTGGCGCGGTTGAACCGCCCGGTATTAACCAGCTGCGCCACTTCATCCCACAGCAGATAGAGCCAGCGCCGCCAGAGAAAGGCCTCCGCCACGGGCGCGCGCTGCAGATAGTGCCACAGCAAATCTTCGGCTAAGCCGCTTTCGCTCAGCCTGAAAAGCTCATATTCGCGCGGTGCCCAGAGCATAATGCCCGGCCCTACCATCGCCAGCAGCTGGTCGCTGCGCGAGTCCTTTAGCATACTGCGCAGCGTGAAGTTGCCATGCACCAGCACGCAGTTGTCGTTAAAGCCTTCAAACAGCGCGGGCAAGCACTCGCGGGTGCGGAACAAAATGCGTTTGTCCTGCATCGTTAAGCCGGTATTGCTGAACTGGTTAAGCGTTCCCCACAGCACCTCCACCCGCTGGCGATACCAGAGCGGCCACAGGTTTTCCTGGGTGCTGTCGACGGCCCCCACCAGCCCGCGGCTGTCCTGACGATGCCAGGCCAGCAGCCCCTCGACGATCTGGTCCTTAAGCTGCTCCCAGCGTTCCGGCGTTCGCGCCGGCGCCTCTACGGGCACGCCGCGCAATCGCTCAATAAGCAGGACGTCCGGGCCGGGATGCTCCTCATGCGTCATTACGCCGTAGACCGTTGGCATGCGCACCGTTCCTTCACGCGCCAGCAGCGACATTTTCCAGGCGAGCTGCCTTGCCACGCCCGGTGAGGTAAAGCTCCTCGCCAGCAGCGGCATTGGATTTCCCTGACTGTCATACAGCGCCCATAGCGCGGTATCCGCTTTTTCATTCACACACTCGACCCGGCTCAATTTTTCGCCAAGCAGATGGCTGAGTTCAGCACGCAGCTGTTCCATATGAGATTACCCCCATGAAGACTACTGCTTTTATAATGAGCGTGCTAAGGGCAGATGTCACCCGGAAGCGATCAAATAGGGGAAAGAAAACAATCTGGAGGGGAGCTATCCCCCCCGAACGAGGGGATAGCAGCAACATTAACGCATTTCGGCGCGTACGCGCTCAAGATCTTCAGGCGTATCAACCCCGGTGCCGGGCACTTCCTGAGCGACCGCGACGTGGATCTTTTCGCCGTACCACAGCACGCGAAGCTGCTCGAGCATTTCGATATGTTCGAGCGGGCTGGGGGCCCAGGTCACGTAGCGGCGAATAAAGCCCGCTCGATAGCCGTAAATTCCCAGATGGCGCAGGAAGGTGTCGCCAATGGTCTCTTTTGACGCGGCAAAACGATCCCGATCCCACGGGATGGTGGCGCGGGAGAAGTAAAGCGCGTAGCCCTCTGCGTCCATGACCACCTTTACCGCGTTAGGATTAAAGGCTTCTTCAACGTGATGAATGGGCACCGCGAGCGTGGCCATTCCCACCTGGCGCTGGGAAAGGTTCTCCGCCACCTGACGAATGATAACTGCCGGGATCATTGGCTCATCGCCCTGCACGTTAACAATAACCGTATCGTCGCTAAAGCCGCATTTTTCGACCACTTCAGCCAGACGCTCCGTACCGGACTGGTGATCGGCGCGAGTCATGCACACTTCACCACCCGCCGCTTCCACCGCGCGCGCCACGTCCGGGTGATCGGTGGCAACGATAACGCGATCGGCACCCGATTCGCGCGCGCGCTCGAGCACATGCACGATCATCGGCTTGCCGTTAATGTCGACCAGCGGCTTGCCCGGCAGGCGGGTAGACGCATAGCGCGCAGGAATAATGACGACAAAACTCATGGTCTGCTCTCTTCTGCGGCCAGGGAGCGGGCTTCGTTTTCCAGCAGGACCGGAATACCGTCGCGCAGCGGGAATGCCAGGCTGTCGAGCTTGCAAATCAGCTCCTGTTTGTCCTGGCTGTAGTAGAGTTTGCCGTTGCACACCGGGCAGGCAATAATTTCAAGTAAACGGTGATCCATAGTTCCTCCGTATGGGTAATAGCTAAAGCTTACCACATTCTTTTTTCAGGCAGTGCCTGTTTCCCAGCCGCTCAGGCAGGTGGTGAATAGCCCGTCCGGCAGGCGCGACAGCGTGACCTCGCGAGCATCCTGCCAGAGCGCAAATTCGCTAATGGCGCTGAACAACCCTTTCTCCAGCGTCGCGGTCACTTTTATCCCCTCTTCAAGATATAGGGCGATAACCTCAAGAACGCCCGTTTTACGGTGCATTTTGGCATCCATACGCCCCACAAGGCGCCCTTTGTGCAGCAGAGGCAGGACAAAATAGCCGTACTGACGCTTTGGCGCAGGGGTATAGCACTCCAGCCGGTAGGTGAAATCAAACAGCTGTTCGGCGCGCTTTCTGTCCCAGACCACCGGGTCGAACGGCGAAAGCACCGCGCTGTGGGTGGCCTGAAGCTTTCCGGCCTCTGCCTGCGCCAACAGCGGGAACAGATCTTCATGCAGCCACATTTCACCCAGCGTCTCGACAGCAACGGGGATTACCTTTTGCTCGCGCTGCCACGCATCCAGCAGCGGTCCGAGCGCAGGCTGACGCAGGCGGTAGTAATCTGCCAGCCACTGTGGGCGAAAAATGCCAAGACTCCGGGCGCTGTTCTCCAGCATGAGGGCTTCTGCCGCCGTCTGGGTCAGCAGGTCGCGCTCATCGTCCCAGCGCGGCATAACGCGATGCGTAAGGTCGTAAACGCGCTGGAAATTACGCCGCTCAACCACCATGACCTTGCCTGAGGTAAATAATCCCTCGAGATGGCGCTTGTGCGGCTTCCATTCCCACCAGCCGCTGGCCCCTTTTTGCGGATACTCAAAGTCAGCGGAGCGTACGGGGCCGTTTTCCTCGATATGCGCGATAAGCTGGTCGATTTCAGCGGCGTGCTCTTGCATCCACTCCTGGCGATATTTCCAGCCCATTTTGTCCGGGGAGAGCATGCGGTGGCGAACAAGCGCGAAATCACTGCGCGGGAGAAAGCAGGCTTCGTGCGCCCAATACTCCATGAGTTCGCCCCGGCTGAGCGCATTGTCCAGCCACTGCGGCGAATAATCGCCCAAGCGGCTAAACAGCACCAGGTACGGGCTGCGGGCCACAATATTAATGGTGTCGATTTGCAGCAACGACATGCGCTGAATAGTCGGGAGAATATCGGTGGGCTTTGCGCGTCTGCGGGGCTTCTTCAGCAGCCCCTGCGCAGCAAGATGCAAATGACGCGCTGCCGAAAGAGAGAGTTGCGGTAAAGACATGCGTTTTCCTGTCAGTCAAAGCGCCGTCAGAACCGCATAAGCCGTTAATGCACCAGCGCTATCAGTTCATTGAGCAATTGTTCCGGCTGCTCGCCGCTGAGTTCGGCGTCAACCGGCAGATACCACCAGTGGGGTTGTGCGAAGGCGCGACATTTTACCGCGTCTTTTTCGGTCATGATTAGCGTCTGGCCGGGGACCGTAAACGCCTTAACCTGTTCCGGCGTCAGCAGCTGATGATCGGCCAACGGGATGCGTTTTTCAAGCCGGGCACCGCATTGCTCAAGCGTCGTAAAGAAGCGCGGAGGATGGCCTATCCCAGCCATCGCCACCAGGGACGGGAGCTGTGAGATCTCCCTACGTTCCCCGGTGAGCAGATTCACCGCACGTCCGGGCCGCAGCAGCATGGCGATCTCGCTTGGCTTTGCCACGCCGCCGTTAACGATTACCGCATCAACGGTCTTGAGGCGCGACGCACGCTCGCGCATCGGGCCGGCGGGTAACCACCAGCCGTTACCAAAGCGACGCACGCCGTCAATGACCACGATTTCCTTATCCCGCGCCAGCGCGTAATGCTGTAGGCCATCGTCAGTAATTATAATTTGCACGGCGTGTTCGGCCAGAAGCGCCCGTACGGCCTCGCTGCGCGCTGGTGATACGGCAACCGGCGCTCCCGTGCGCTGATAAATCAGCACCGGCTCATCTCCGGCTTCCTCAGCGGTGGTTTGCGGGTTCAACAGCAGCGGATAGCGTGCCGCTTTGCCCCCGTAACCACGCGACACCACGCCAGGGCGGATCCCGCGCTTTTGAAGCTGCTCTACCAGCCAGATCACAACCGGCGTTTTACCGTTACCACCCGCAGTGAGATTGCCCACTACCACCACGGGCACCGGCGCGCGCCAGGCGCGTTTCAGCCCCAGACGGTAAAGCAGCCGAATGCCGCCGCTCACCAGGCCGTACAGCCAGGAGAGCGGTAACAGCAGCAGCCACAGAGGAGACTCCCCTGCCCAGATGCGTGCAATCATTCGCCGAACTGCATCTTATGAAGCTGAGCGTAGACGCCGCGATGGGCCAGCAGGTCCGCGTGGCTTCCGCGCTCGACAATCACGCCATCTTCAACCACAACGATTTCATCCGCCTGCTCGATAGTTGACAAGCGGTGCGCAATCACCAGCGACGTGCGGTTCTTTTGCAGCTCGTCCAGGGCGGACTGAATAGCGCGTTCGGATTCGGTATCCAGCGCCGAGGTGGCTTCATCAAGAATAAGAATTGGGCTATCGCGAAGCAGCGCGCGCGCAATGGCGATACGCTGGCGCTGGCCGCCGGAGAGCAGCACGCCGTTCTCGCCAATAATCGTATCCAGGCCGTTATCCATTTTGTTGATAAAGTCCATCGCGTAGGCCATACGCGCGGCATTCTCGATCTGCTCGCGGCTGTACTCTTCCGTACGCGCGTAGGCGATGTTGTTGGCGACCGTATCGTTAAACAGGTGCACGTTCTGAGAGACCAGCGCGACCTGGTTACGCAGCGACTGCAGGGTGTATTCCCGCAGGTCGTGTCCGTCTAAGAGAATTTCGCCTTCGTCGATATCGTAAAAACGCGTGATCAGGCTGGCAATCGTTGACTTACCGGAACCTGAACGGCCCACCAGCGCAACGGTTTTCCCCGCAGGAATGGAGAGATCAATCTTGCGCAGCGCCGGTGCTTCGCGGCCCGGGTAGGTAAAGGTCACGTTGCGGAACTCAAGATCCCCTTTCGCACGGGTGATCTCGCGCTGGCCTTCGTCTTTTTCCTGCTCGGAGTCCAGGATGCTGAACAGCGTCTGGCATGCCGCCATCCCGCGCTGGAACTGCGCGTTGACGTTGGTCAGGGATTTCAGCGGACGCATAAGCGCAATCATCGATGAGAAGACGACGGTGATGGTGCCCGCAGTGAGGGTTTCCATTACGCTTGGGAAGCTGGCCGCGTAGAGCACGAACGCCAGCGCCAGAGAGGCAATCAGCTGGATGATCGGGTCGGAGATTGAAGACGCAGAAACCATCTTCATGCCCTGCAGGCGCATTTTGTTGCTGACCTTATCAAAGCGCGAGGTCTCAACCTGCTGGCCGCCAAAAATAAGCACTTCTTTATGCCCTTTCAGCATTTGTTCAGCGCTGGTCGTCACCTGCCCCATCGTGTTCTGCATATTCTTACTGATATTGCGGAACCGCTTGGACACCACGCGGATCGCAATGGAGACAATCGGCGCCAGGACAATGAGGATAATCGACAGCTGCCAGCTGTAGTAGAACATCATGATAAAGAGGCCGATGATCGAGGCGCCTTCACGCACCACGGTAATCAGCGCGCTGGAAGACGACGACGCGACCTGCTCTGAATCATAGGTAATGCGCGACAGCAGCGTCCCGGTGGACTGCTTGTCAAAGAACGCAACCGGCATGCCCATCATGTGGCTAAACAGCCGACGGCGCATGGTCATAACCACCTTTCCGGATACCCAGGAGATGCAGTAGCTGGAGATATAGCTGGTGATACCGCGCAGGATCATCAGTCCAATAACCACCAGAGGCATCCATAGCAGCACTGAGCGATCCGTTTTACCAAAACCGTCATCCAGTAACGGTTTAAGAAGCGATAACATAAAAGTATCGCTGGCTGCGTTGAGGATTAACGCTACGCCCGCCACGATCAAGCCTGCTTTAAAAGGTGCAATCATCGGCCAGAGTCGGCGGAACGTTTGCCACGTGGAGAGATCTTTGTCGTTATGCATTCAAAAAACCAGCATTTGTTGAAATAGCCGCATATTCTACCCGTTATCGACGGGCGCGCCAAACCACTGATGATACCAACGCGGTAAAAATTGATCGCGTAAGCGCCGCATTAGCCAGCCATGTCGCGAAAACGTCACCGAAATTTGCCCGCTCTGAGGGGTATCGAACCATGCGTAGCCCTCTTTTTGATAGCGTTTCACTACGCGTGATGACGGAAATCGCCAGGCGTTATATCGCGCCGCGGAAGCCAGCGCCAGGCTACCGGCAGCGCGCTGAATCAGCGGCGACGAAGAAGAGGTATTGCTGCCATGGTGCGGCACCTGGATAAGTGTAGACGTAAGATATTGCCAATGGTGGCTTAGCATCGCCCGTTCAGCCTGCGCTTCAATATCGCCGGTCAGTAGTACGCTTTGTCGCCCGTCGTCGACCTTTACCACGCATGAGCGGTTGTTCCCCTGCTGTCGATAATCCGCCGAGGGCCAGTGCACCGTAAAGGTCAGGCCCTGCCACTCCCAGCGCTCGCCGCGTAAGCATGGCTGATGCCCAGCACGCTTCAGCGGGCTTTTTATCCACATCCCAGGCCATGCGGCGTGAAGAGACGATAACCCTCCGATATGATCGGCATGTTCGTGGCTAATGATGACGCCTTCCGGCGTTAGGTGGTGCCAGCGCAGCCAGGGAATAATAATTTGCTGCGCGCTGTCACCGCCCGGCCACGCAAGCCCCGTATCGTAAAGTATCGCATGCCCGTTTCGCTCGATGACCATCGCCAGCCCCTGCCCTACATCAAGCATGTGCAACGTCCAGCTATCATCCCTTTTGTCCCGCCAGAGTGGGAAGATGAGCACGGCGCCCAGCGCCAGACAAACGGCGGGAACGGAACGCCATGAACGCAAACGCCATCCAATTACAACCAGCCAGGGCGCAACGGCCAGGAGCTGCAGCGCCCGTCGACGTCCAGCCAGCCGTTTGGCAGCTGTTGTAAAAGCCAGAACAGCACGGCCAGCGATTTGTCCGCCATCCACCAAACGGCCAGCTCAAGGTGAGCCAGGGGGAACAGGTGCAGCAGCATGCCGGCCAAAATCAGCGGCACCGAGATAAACGTTACCAGCGGGACCGCGAAAAGATTGGCAACGAGTGAAGAGAGGCTAATGCCATGAAAGAGGGAAACCTGTAAAGGCAGCAGCAGACATAGCATTCCCAGCTGCAAATGCAGCAGGTTTATCATCGGCTTTACGACGCGAGGTAAACGCCAGGCCGGTAGCGGAAGCCATTGATACCAGAATATAAGGGCCGCGACCGCAAAAGCGGAGAGCATCAGGCTTTGAGAGAGGACCGCCAGCGGATCGACAAACAGGATCGCCGCCACGCAGCCTGACCAGACCAGCCAGGGGGACCACTGCCTGCCGCTCATCTTTAAAAGCGCAAGCACGATCAGCCCAACCGCCGTGCGAAGCGCAGGGGGCTGTAATCCGGTCAGCCAGGCGTAAAAGAGGGCAAAACCGGTACCGGCAATGAGCGGCATCCGCCAGTCTATCCATCGACAGGGAAGCAAAAATTGTATCCCCCGTGCAAGCAGCCACACGATGGAGGCCGCTAGCGCTATATGCAGCCCTGATATCGCCATCAGGTGCAGCGTTCCGGTTTCACGCATCAGATTTTTTACGTCTGCTGAAACGGCCAGGCGCTCCCCCATTCCCAACCCCAGAATGACGCTCCCCCACGGGTAGGTTGAAAGCGTTGAAGTCAGCGAGCTGAGATACTGCGTACGCAGGCTACAGGACGCATCGATGACTTCTGCATGCGTAAAGCGCCCCGTCAGCGGCTGGTGCTGCGCCAGCGCCGCGCGCTGTGAGTCATAGCCGCCATCGTTTAGCTGACCGTGAACGGCCCGCAGGCGTACGGTCATTGCCCAACGCTGTCCGGCGCAGGCGGGCTGCGGCAGGTAGTTGCCGTACAGGACGATCCCGGTTCTACCGTACCACGAAGCGTGATCAAGGCTGACAATGCGTCCTTTGTGCGTGGTTGCGCCATCGGTCTCGGTGATGACCACCTCAACATGCTTCGGCCCTTTCGTAAGGTGCTCCGTTGGCCAGACCACCTCCTGCGCAGCCAGTATTCCCCAGGCGAAAAAAAGTAGACCCAGCTGCACATAGCGCAGCCTGCGGAAGGGGAAAAATGTGAGTGCAAAGGCGAGCGCAATAAGGGTCCATATCGTCGGCATATCAGGCAGAGACGGCAGCCATAGCAACGGGATAATGGACAAAATCAGACAAACGCTTACGGCGGCAATACTCATTGGACCTCCCTGTTTTGGGAAGTGTGAGGGTTGTGCCGTGAAATGTCAGAGCGAATAGAACGGTTTTACGAGAAGCGCCGGCAGAAATATAGCCGCTTACAGCAGCGGACAATCACAACTGCGAGATGGCTTCCAGTACGGAACGCCGGACACAAAAAAAGCACCCGCAGGTGCTTTTCTGTTGATAACCAAGTCAGAGACTCAGTTGCCGTAAATATTGGCGCGATCGCGCAGCTCTTTACCCGGCTTAAAGTGTGGAACGTATTTACCTTCCAGCTCGACTTTATCGCCAGTCTTCGGGTTACGCCCGGTGCGTGGAGCACGATAGTGCAAAGAAAAACTACCGAAACCGCGGATTTCAATGCGCTCGCCCTGGGCAAGAGTGGTGGCCATATGCTCCAGCATCTCTTTTACAGCATCTTCCACGGCTTTTGCCGGGACATGCGGCTGCTGACTGGCAAGTCTTTCAATCAATTCTGACTTGGTCATGATTCCTCCGGTTCCTTTCAAACCAATTAGCTTGATAGCTCATTAAACAAGGGCGGCCGTAGCCGCCCTTTGTTATTGATTACAGGACGAATCCTGCAATCTGTCAAGTCCGCTTCTTACCCTTATCACTGTAAATGCGTTACAGCTCAAAGGAAGCCAGAACTTGAATTACTCGCCTTTAGCTGCTTTGAAAGCTTCAGCCATTGCGTTGTTAGAGAAGTTTGCATCTTCCTGTTTGTTAACAGTTGCGATTGCATCTTTCTCGTCAGCTTCGTCTTTAGCACGAACAGACAGGCTGATTGCGCGGTTCTTACGGTCAACACCGGTGAACTTCGCTTCAACGTCGTCGCCAACGCTCAGAACCAGAGTGGCATCTTCAACGCGGTCACGTGAAGCTTCGGAAGCGCGCAGGTAACCTTCAACGCCGTCAGCCAGTTCTACGGTTGCGCCTTTCGCGTCAACTGCAGTCACTTTACCGTTTACGATTGCGCCTTTCTTGTTCAGTGCAACCCAGTTGTTGAACGGATCTTCTGCGAGCTGCTTAACGCCCAGGGAGATACGCTCACGCTCTGCGTCAACCTGCAGAACAACTGCAGCGATTTCGTCGCCTTTTTTGTATTCACGAACTGCTTCTTCGCCTGCAACGTTCCAGGAGATGTCAGACAGGTGAACCAGGCCGTCGATGCCGCCGTCCAGGCCGATGAAGATACCGAAGTCAGTGATAGACTTGATTTTACCTTCAACACGGTCACCCTTGTTGTGGGTTTCCGCGAACTGCTGCCATGGGTTGTTTTTGCACTGCTTCAGGCCCAGGGAGATACGACGACGTTCTTCGTCGATATCCAGAACCATCACTTCCACTACATCACCAACGTTAACAACTTTGGATGGGTGGATGTTTTTGTTGGTCCAGTCCATTTCGGAAACGTGCACCAGGCCTTCAACGCCTTCTTCAATTTCAACGAAGCAGCCGTAGTCGGTCAGGTTGGTAACGCGACCAGTCAGTTTAGTACCTTCTGGGTAACGCTTAGCGATAGCTACCCATGGATCTTCGCCCAGCTGTTTCAGGCCGAGGGATACACGAGTACGCTCGCGGTCGAACTTCAGCACTTTAACAGTGATTTCGTCGCCCACGTTCACGATTTCGCTTGGGTGCTTAACGCGTTTCCACGCCATGTCGGTGATGTGCAGCAGGCCATCAACGCCGCCCAGGTCAACGAATGCGCCGTAGTCAGTGAGGTTCTTAACGATACCTTTGACTTCCATGCCTTCCTGCAGGTTTTCCAGCAGCTGATCGCGTTCTGCGCTGTTTTCGGATTCGATAACGGCACGACGGGATACAACAACGTTGTTACGCTTCTGGTCCAGCTTGATTACTTTGAACTCAAGCTCTTTGCCTTCCAGGTGCAGGGTGTCACGGACTGGACGAACGTCTACCAGTGAACCTGGCAGGAACGCACGAATACCATTCAGCTCAACAGTGAAGCCACCTTTAACTTTGCCGTTGATAACACCGACCACAGTTTCAGCTTCTTCGTAAGCTTTCTCCAGCGTGATCCATGCTTCGTGACGTTTAGCTTTCTCACGAGACAGCAGGGTTTCGCCGAAGCCGTCTTCTACTGCGTCCAGTGCAACGTCAACTTCGTCACCAACCTGGATTTCCAGCTCGCCCTGGGCGTTTTTGAACTGCTCTGCCGGAATGGCGGACTCAGATTTCAGACCGGCGTCAACCAGTACTACGTCTTTGTCGATAGCAACAACAACACCACGAACGATGGAACCCGGACGGGTTTCGATTGTTTTTAAGGATTCTTCAAATAGTTGAGCAAAAGATTCAGTCATGTTTAATCTTCAGGTTAATATTAACGTCCACCTGGCTCCGTGCCGGATGGGGTTGTTTCACATACCCGCCGTCAATCCTTTGCAGCGGGGGTACTGCTAAATCGGTCGCGATTACGCGAGTGCCAGTTTTTGGCGCGCATATTGTAGCGCTTTTTCAATCACTTGCTCAATAGTTAAACTGGTTGAATCCAGAACTAATGCATCTTCTGCAGGAACAAGTGGGGCGACGGCGCGGTTACGATCGCGGTCATCGCGCTCTTTTATCTCGGACAAAAGGCGATCAAAGTTAACACTAAACCCCTTTTCCTGCAACTGAAGCATACGTCGCTGAGCGCGTTCTTCCGAAGAGGCGTCGAGGAAAATTTTTACAGGAGCCTCTGGGAAAACTACGGTTCCCATATCACGACCGTCGGCGATCAGCCCTGGCGCTTCGCGGAACGCTCGCTGGCGGCGTAAAAGCGCCTCGCGAACGCGTGGGAAAGCAGCCACCTGTGAGGCCGCGTTGGCCACTTCCTGGGTACGGATTTCACCGCTGACGTCTTCCCCTTCCAGAATCACTTCAAGGTTGCCATCGGTTGAGACAAAACGTACATCCAGATGCGCAGCCAGCGGTACCAGCGCTTCTTCAGAGGCTACATCCACATGGTGATGTAGCGCTGCCAAAGCCAGCACGCGATAGATTGCTCCCGAATCTAACAGATGCCATTGCAATGCTTCTGCCATCGCTTTGCACAAGGTTCCTTTCCCTGCGCCACTTGGCCCATCAATGGTGATTACCGGGGCAACTGCCGTCATCGTTTTCTCCTTAATAAAGGCATACCGTTAACATGAACGCCGCGCATTATACGCGCCAACGTGCGCAACTGTTACCTTTGCGTGCAAAATACGGAATGAATGAAGCTGAGTGTAGAAGAAACGTGCGAAGATGAACGTCAGGAAGCGTAAGGAAATGCCGCATCGGGCGATGCGGCAAAACGTTATCAGGCCAGCGTGCTAATGCGCGCCAGCTGTTCGAAGTAGTCCGGGAAGGTTTTTGCCGTACATTTCGGGTCGAGGATCGTCACCGGCGTGTCGGACAACGCCACCAGCGAGAAGCACATCGCCATGCGGTGATCGTTATAGGTGCCGATTTCGGCAAACTGCAGCTTTGCCGGCGGCGTGACGCGAATGTAGTCTTCACCCTCTTCCACTTCTGCGCCCACTTTGCGCAGCTCGGTCGCCATCGCGAACAGGCGGTCGGTTTCTTTCACACGCCAGTTGTAGATGTTGCGCAGCGTGGTGGTGCCTTTGGCAAACAGCGCCGCCGTGGCAATGGTCATGGCCGCGTCCGGGATATGGTTCATATCCATATCAATGGCGTTAAGCTCGCCGCGCGTACAGGCGATGAAGTCCTCGCCCCAGGTCACCAGCGCGCCCATTTTCTCCAGCACGTCTGCAAAGCGGATATCGCCCTGCACGCTGTTGCGGCCAATACCGGTCACTTTTACGGTACCGCCTTTAATCGCGCCTGCCGCGAGGAAGTAGGATGCTGAAGAAGCATCACCTTCAACGAGATAATTGCCCGGAGACTGGTACTGCTGTGCGCCGCGCACCACGAAGCGCTGGTAAGACTGGTTATCCACCTCAACGCCGAAGGTTTTCATCAGGTGCAGCGTGATATCAATGTACGGCTTAGAGACCAGCTCCCCCTTGATGGTAATTACGGTATCTTGCGGTGCCAGCGGTGCCGTCATCAGCAGCGCGGTCAGGAACTGGCTGGAGACGCTGCCGTCAACTTCTACACAGCCGCCGGTGAAGCCGCCGCGCAGGCGCAGCGGCGGAAAATTTTCCTGCTCAAGATAGTCAATCTGCGCGCCGCCCTGACGCAGGGCATCCACCAGATGGCCGATCGGCCGCTCTTTCATGCGCGGCTCGCCGGTCAGCACAACGTTGCTGTTGCCCAGACAGAGCGCCGCAGCCAGCGGACGCATAGCCGTTCCGGCATTCCCCAGAAACAGCTCAAGCTCTTCTGTCGAACGCAACGCGCCGCCGTTGCCGGTCACTTCACAACGGGTACGATCGTCAGACAGCGTATAGTGAACTCCCAACGCTTTCAGCGCATTGAGCATATGGCGCACGTCATCGCTGTCCAGAAGATTGGTAAGGACGGTGGTGCCGTTTGCCAGAGCTGCCAGCAGCAGCGCGCGGTTCGAGACGCTTTTTGAACCTGGCAGGTTAATGGTGCCGTCTACGCGCGCGATAGGTTGTAACGTCAGGGATTCCATGAAACTTAACTCTCAACTCGACATAATAAAAACCCCGCAGCGGAGCCGCGGGGGTGAAAAACTGCGAAATTAACCGTGACGACGTTCGAAGTCGACCATGAAATCGGTTAGCGCTTTGACGCCTTCCAGCGGCATCGCGTTATAGATGGAGGCGCGCATGCCGCCCACCACGCGGTGACCTTTCAGTGCGTGTAGACCGGCCGCGAAAGACTCTTCGAGGAAGACTTTGTCAAGACTGCTGTCCGCCAGCTGGAACGGCACGTTCATGCGTGAGCGGTTGGCTTTGGCAACGTCGTTGCGGTAGAAGTCGCTCTTATCAATCACGCCGTACAGCAGCTCGGCTTTTTGCTGATTGATCTTGTCCATCTGCGCCACGCCGCCCTTTTGCTTCAGCCATTTGAAGACCAGGCCGGAGAGATACCAGGCAAAGGTCGGCGGGGTGTTGAACATCGAGTCGTTGTCGTTCAGTACGGAGTAATCCAGGATCGACGGGCATGATGTATGCGCTTTGCCCAGCAAATCTTCACGTACGATAACGATTGTCAGGCCTGCAGGGCCGATATTTTTCTGTGCGCCCGCGTAGATCGCGCCGTAGCGGCTGACGTCCAGCGGCGTAGAAAGAATGGTGGAAGAGAAATCCGCGGTCACGATCACATCTTCGCCAAAGTTTGGCTCTTCGTGAATCGCGATGCCGTCGATAGTCTCGTTCGGGCAATAGTGAAGGTACGCCGCGTCACGGGAAAGCTGCCATTCACTCATCGGCTTCACGGCGCGCAGTCCGTCAACGGTCACTTTGGCGTCGATAACGTTTGGCGTGCAATATTTGTGCGCTTCTTTCACCGCGCTGGCCGCCCAGTAACCTGCATCAACGTAGTCGGCGGTGGTTTTGTCGCCCAGCAGGTTTAACGGGATACCCGCAAACTGACCGCGGCCGCCGCCGTGGCAGAACAATACTTTGTAGTTCGAGGGGATGTTCAGCAGATCGCGAAAATCCTTTTCTGCCTCTTCCGCCACCTGGATAAACTCTTTTCCACGGTGGCTGATTTCCATTACCGACGTTCCCAGACCGTTCCAGTCACACAGCTCCTGTTGAGCCTGTTTAAGCACGTCGGCCGGTAACATTGCCGGGCCTGAACTGAAATTATAAACTTGAGCCATTTCCCCTCACCACGCTAAAAGCAATAAGTTATTACTGTGGCTATCGGTTTTATCATCCAGCGACACGCGCCGCAATGGCTAAAACGGATGGCCGGAAAAATGTGGCCATCATCACACAATACAATCTGCCAGCGGTTCGTGACAAAACCGACAAAAAGGCTGTCAGGTTAGCCGTTTGGCCCGGCTTACCTTCGTCCATTCCGGATTTGCGCAGCGAGGACATAATTGACGATCGCCGGCCTTCATGGGAACGACATGGCTACATCTTACGCAGGCATACATTTCGGTTTCTGGCACAACACGAAAGCGTTCCACCAGCATGTCGGGCAAGATGCAGAGGCCGGGCTTAACCTCGTCATCGGCATAGTAGTACACGCTGATCTGCCCGTTCGTTTCCATAATGGCCAGCCGCACCTGCCCCAGCTGTTCTACGCTGTTAAGCCGCAGCTCCATGAAGAACTCGAACTCCGTCATGTTGGCACTTTTGACTTTCTCCCACGCCAGCTGCCCGTCCTCAACGATAACGACCGGCTTGCCTTCAAGCAGGTCCTCCAGCTTTTCGCTTTTCGACATTAGCCACATCACCAGACGGTAGAGCAGCGCCAGCGAAACGAAGACGATGAAGACGGGTACCATCGGCACGTCGTCATAAAAGGCTACGTCCCCTGCCGCCGAGCCTAGCGTCAGGATGATGAGCACTTCGAAGAGCGACATCTGGCGTACGCCGCGCCGTCCGGTGATTTTGAGAAACAGAAAGACCAGCACGAAGGTATATAAGCTTCGTAGCGCCACTTCGCCTAAAAACTCAGGGGGGACCTTATCAAACGCCATCCGCTGGAGGTCGAATGCTTTCATTTTTTTATGCCTTAACAGTAGGTTACTGGTTATAAGCATAGCTCAGGCATTTATTTTCGCCGGAGATAGCACCCGTCACGCAAAACCCGTATCATTGCGCGCTTTACGTACGATAAAAGTGAACGCCATGACTCAAACGTTTATCCCCGGCAAAGACGCCGCCCTGGAAGATTCCATCGCTCGCTTCCAGCAAAAACTGACCGACCTGGGCTTTAATATTGAAGAAGCCTCCTGGCTGAACCCGGTGCCTCACGTCTGGTCCGTGCATATTCGCGACAAAGAGTGCGCGCTGTGCTTTACCAACGGCAAAGGCGCCACTAAAAAAGCCGCGCTGGCCTCCGCGCTGGGTGAGTATTTTGAGCGTCTCTCGACTAACTATTTCTTCGCCGATTTCTGGCTGGGCGAAACCATCGCCAACGGCCCGTTCGTCCACTATCCAAATGAAAAATGGTTCCCGCTGACCGACGACGATGCGCTGCCGGAAGGCATTCTCGACGCTCGCCTGCGTGCGTTCTACGATCCGGAGAACGAGCTCACCGCCAGCATGCTGATCGATCTTCAGTCCGGCAATGAGGATCGCGGTGTCTGCGCCCTGCCGTTTACCCGTCAGTCCGACGAGCAGACGGTGTATATCCCGATGAACATCGTCGGCAACCTGTATGTATCGAACGGCATGTCTGCCGGTAATACCCGCAACGAAGCGCGCGTTCAGGGCCTGTCTGAAGTTTTCGAACGCCACATTAAAAACCGCATTATTGCTGAATCCATCAGCCTGCCTGAAATCCCGGCTGACGTGCTGGCGCGCTATCCGGGCGTAGTGGAATCCATCGCGAAGCTGGAAGCAGAAGGCTTCCCAATCTTTGCGTATGACGGTTCTCTGGGCGGTAAATACCCGGTTATCTGCGTGGTACTGTTCAACCCGGCAAACGGAACCTGCTTCGCCTCCTTCGGCGCACACCCGGACTTCGGCGTAGCGCTGGAGCGTACCGTGACCGAGCTGCTGCAGGGCCGTAGCCTGAAGGATCTTGACGTGTTTACCCCGCCGACCTTTGATGACGAAGAAGTGGCCGAACATACCAACCTTGAGACCCACTTCATCGATTCCAGCGGTTTGATCTCCTGGGATATGTTCAAACAGGACGCAGATTATCCTTTCGTCGACTGGAGCTTTGCGGGCACCACGGAAGAAGAGTTCGCCACGCTGATGGCAATCTTCAGCGCGGAAGATCGGGAAGTCTACATTGCTGACTATGAGCATCTGGGCGTTTACGCCTGCCGTATTATCGTGCCGGGCATGTCCGATATTTATCCGGCGGAAGATCTGTGGCTGGCGAACAACAGCATGGGCGCGCACCTTCGTGAAACGCTGCTGGCCCTGCCGGGCAGCGAATGGGAAAAAGAAGATTATCTGAACCTGATCGCCCAGCTGGACGAAGAAGGCCACGATGACTTTACTCGCGTGCGCGAGCTGCTGGGCCTGGCGACCGGGAAAGACAACGGCTGGTACACTTTGCGTATCGGTGAACTCAAGGCGATGCTGGCGCTGGCGGGCGGCGATCTGGATCAGGCTCTGGCCTGGACGGAATGGACGATGGAATTCAACCAGTCCGTATTCTCTGCCGAGCGCACTAACTACTACCGCTGCCTGCAAACGCTGCTTCTGCTCTCTCAGGAAGAAGAGCGAGAGCCGCTGCAATATCTTAATGCGTTTGTGCGTATGTACGGCGCAGAGGCGGTTGAAGCCGCCAGCGCGGCGCTGAGCGGTGAAGAGCCGTTCTACGGCCTGCAGGCGGTTGATAGCGATCTCAAAGCCTTCCCGGCGCATCAGTCGCTGCTAAAAGCCTATGAGAAATTGCAGAAAGCAAAAGCCGCTTACTGGTCAAAATAAGCGCATATAACATTACTAACTGTAGGCGAACTCTCTCGCCTGGGCTATATTACGGGGCAATTTCATTGCCCCGTTTTATATTTTTCCGGCAATGACAATTGAATGTAATATTATAGTTAAATCAAGGTAAATATAAAAATACTTACCCGGGCTTTAGTGTTACCTTTTATGGTAAATACTCCATTTTAATTAACTGTTTTAAGGGAGGCTGAACGAAATAATTCAACTCTTTTCATAACTTTTAAAATTTATTTTTATTCGGATAATCAAAAACTTACTCCGCTTTTGCTGTAAAACCATACACATAGCGGGCCTATAAGCCAGGCGAGATATGATCTATATCAATTTCTCTTCTATAATGCTTTGTTAGTATCTCGTCGCCGACTTAATAAAGAGAGAGTTAGTGTGAAAGCTGACAACCCTTTTGATCTTTTACTCCCAGCTGCAATGGCCAAAGTGGCCGAAGAAGCGGGTGTCTATAAAGCAACGAAACACCCGATGACCACGTTTTTCCTGGCGATTACCGCTGGTGTGTTCATCTCCATTGCTTTTGTCTTCTACATCACTGCCACTACCGGCACGGCCGACATGCCTTTCGGCATCGCGAAACTGATTGGTGGTATCTGCTTCTCACTGGGTCTGATTCTTTGCGTCATCTGCGGTGCTGACCTCTTTACCTCAACGGTACTGATCGTCGTAGCGAAAGCCAGCGGAAGAATTACCTGGGGCCAACTGGCGCGCAACTGGTTCAACGTCTATGTGGGTAACCTGTTTGGCTGTCTGCTCTTTGTTTTGTTGATGTGGCTCTCTGGCGAGTATATGACCGCCAACGGTGGCTGGGGGCTTAACGTCCTGCAAACCGCTGACCACAAAATGCACCATACATTTATCGAAGCCGTTGCTCTCGGCATCCTCGCAAACCTGATGGTCTGCCTGGCGGTCTGGATGAGCTACTCTGGTCGTAGCCTGATGGACAAAGCCATGATTATGGTTCTGCCGGTTGCGATGTTTGTTGCCAGCGGCTTCGAACACAGTATCGCGAATATGTTTATGATCCCGATGGAGATTGTTATTCGCAACTTTGCGAGCCCGGAGTTCTGGACTGCAGTTGGTTCAACCCCGGAAAGTTTCTCACACCTGACTATCATGAATTTCATTACTGATAACCTGATCCCTGTCACTATCGGGAACATTATCGGTGGGGGTCTGTTAGTTGGGTTGACATACTGGGTCATTTACCTGCGTGGCGACAATCATCATTAATGGTTGTCTCAGGCAGTAAATAAAAAATCCACTTAAGAAGGTAGGTGTTACATGTCCGAGCTTAATGAAAAGTTAGCCACAGCCTGGGAAGGTTTTACTAAAGGTGACTGGCAGAATGAAGTAAACGTCCGTGACTTCATTCAGAAAAACTATACCCCGTATGAAGGTGACGAATCCTTCCTGGCTGGCGCAACTGAAGCGACCACCAAGCTGTGGGACAGCGTAATGGAAGGCGTTAAACTGGAAAACCGCACTCACGCGCCAGTTGATTTTGACACCTCCGTTGCTTCCACCATCACTTCTCACGATGCTGGCTACATCAACAAAGCCCTTGAGAAAATCGTTGGTCTGCAGACTGAAGCACCACTGAAACGCGCAATCATTCCGTTTGGTGGTATCAAAATGGTTGAAGGTTCATGCAAAGCGTATAACCGCGAGCTGGACCCAATGCTGAAAAAAATCTTCACCGAATACCGCAAAACCCACAACCAGGGCGTATTCGATGTTTACACCAAAGACATCCTGAACTGCCGTAAATCTGGCGTGCTGACAGGTCTGCCAGATGCGTATGGCCGTGGCCGTATCATCGGTGACTACCGTCGCGTTGCGCTGTACGGTATCGACTTCCTGATGAAAGACAAATACGCGCAGTTTGTTTCCCTGCAGTCCGATCTGGAAAACGGCGTAAACCTGGAAGCGACTATCCGTCTGCGCGAAGAGATTGCTGAACAGCACCGTGCGCTGGGTCAGATCAAAGAAATGGCAGCAAAATACGGCTGCGATATCTCCGGTCCTGCAACCAACGCTCAGGAAGCTATCCAGTGGACCTACTTCGGCTACCTGGCCGCTGTTAAGTCTCAGAACGGTGCAGCAATGTCCTTCGGTCGTGTGTCCACCTTCCTGGATGCGTACATCGAACGCGACATCAAAGCGGGCAAAATCACCGAGCAAGACGCTCAGGAAATGATTGACCACCTGGTCATGAAACTGCGTATGGTTCGCTTCCTGCGTACCCCTGAATACGATGAGCTGTTCTCCGGCGACCCAATCTGGGCAACTGAATCTATCGGCGGTATGGGCGTTGACGGCCGTACTCTGGTAACCAAAAACAGCTTCCGCTTCCTGAACACCCTGTACACCATGGGTCCTTCTCCGGAGCCGAACATCACCGTTCTGTGGTCTGAAAAACTGCCTCTGAACTTCAAGAAATTCGCGGCTAAAGTGTCCATCGATACCTCTTCTCTGCAGTATGAGAACGATGACCTGATGCGTCCGGACTTCAACAACGATGACTACGCTATCGCATGCTGCGTAAGCCCAATGGTCGTTGGTAAACAAATGCAGTTCTTCGGTGCACGTGCAAACCTGGCGAAAACCATGCTGTACGCAATCAACGGCGGCGTTGATGAAAAACTGAAAATGCAGGTTGGTCCTAAGTCTGAGCCAATTAAAGGCGACGTGCTGAACTATGACGAAGTCATGGAACGCATGGACCACTTCATGGACTGGCTGGCTAAGCAGTACGTGACTGCGCTGAACGTTATCCACTACATGCACGACAAGTACAGCTACGAAGCCTCTCTGATGGCGCTGCACGACCGTGACGTTGTTCGCACCATGGCGTGTGGTATCGCAGGTCTGTCCGTTGCTGCTGACTCCCTGTCTGCAATCAAGTATGCGAAAGTTAAACCAATTCGTGACGAAGACGGCCTGGCCGTGGACTTCGAAATCGAAGGCGAATACCCGCAGTTTGGTAACAACGACTCTCGCGTTGATGACATGGCGGTTGACCTGGTAGAACGTTTCATGAAGAAAATTCAGAAACTCACTACCTACCGTAACGCTATCCCGACTCAGTCTGTTCTGACCATCACCTCTAACGTTGTGTATGGTAAGAAAACCGGTAACACTCCAGACGGTCGTCGTGCTGGCGCGCCATTCGGACCAGGTGCTAACCCAATGCACGGTCGTGACCAGAAAGGTGCGGTTGCCTCTCTGACCTCCGTGGCTAAACTGCCGTTTGCTTACGCGAAAGATGGTATCTCTTATACCTTCTCCATCGTGCCAAACGCGCTGGGTAAAGACGACGAAGTGCGTAAAACTAACCTCGCGGGTCTGATGGATGGTTACTTCCACCACGAAGCGTCCATCGAAGGTGGTCAGCACCTGAACGTGAACGTCATGAACCGTGAAATGCTGCTTGATGCGATGGAACACCCTGAGAAATATCCTCAGCTGACCATCCGCGTATCCGGCTACGCAGTACGTTTTAACTCCCTGACTAAAGAACAGCAGCAGGACGTTATTACCCGTACTTTCACTCAGTCCATGTAAGTGGATTTGACTGAAATCACGCGTTAAAAAGCGTACAATAAAGGCTCCACGCAAGTGGGGCCTTTTTAGCACCCTCTCCTTCTCAGTCTCTTTTGGCCGCTATCTATAATGATTGGATAGCAGCCAAAACAGACTTAACACAGCCGGATTGAGCTGTGCATACTCAGGTCCCGGACGGGCCGAATCTGGAGATATCACCGCAATGTCAACTATTGGTCGTATTCACTCCTTTGAATCCTGTGGCACCGTCGATGGCCCAGGCATTCGCTTCATCACCTTCTTCCAGGGCTGCCTGATGCGCTGCCTGTACTGTCACAACCGCGATACCTGGGATACCCACGGCGGCAAAGAAGTCACCGTTGAAGATTTAATGAAAGAGGTGGTGACCTACCGCCACTTCATGAACGCGTCCGGCGGCGGCGTAACCGCATCCGGCGGTGAGGCTATTCTTCAGGCAGAGTTTGTGCGCGACTGGTTCCGCGCCTGCCGTAAAGAAGGCATTCACACCTGCCTCGACACCAACGGTTTTGTTCGTCGCTACGATCCGGTCATTGACGAACTGCTTGAAGTCACCGATCTGGTGATGCTCGATCTCAAACAAATGAACGATGAGATCCACCAGAACCTGGTTGGCGTCTCTAACCACCGTACGCTCGAGTTTGCAAAATACATCGCCGATAAGGGCATCAAAACCTGGATACGCTACGTCGTCGTACCGGGATGGTCAGATGATGATGATTCCGCGCACCGCCTGGGCGAATTTACCCGGGATATGGGCAACGTGGAGAAAATTGAACTCCTGCCCTATCACGAACTGGGTAAACACAAGTGGGTTGCGATGGGCGAAGAATATAAGCTTGATGGCGTTAAGCCGCCGAAGAAAGAGACCATGGAGCGCGTGAAAGGTATTCTTGAACAGTACGGTCACAAGGTGATGTATTAATAAAACGCCCGGTATAATAACCGGGCGTTTTTTATTCTATTTAAAGACACCGTTAATAATAGTGGTCACAATCGCCGTACTCAGCGCAATAAGTACCAAATCGTCACCCACTACGCGCCATTCATAACCCGGATAGGATGGGAGCTGGCCGAGCATGGAGGCTGGCACGGCCTTCTTGGCAATACCCGGAGGAAGTGGTTTACCGCGTGCGAGGTTTTTCGCAATACCCGGAGGCAGAGAATCATATCCCGTTAGGCCGTAATTCAGTGCGAGGTGTCGGGCACGATCGAAGCTAACGCGAGCATCGACATCATTACTGACGTCTTTGCCGTTTTTAAAACTCTTATCTGATTTTCCGGGGTTTTCATGACCGCTATTTTGCTTATTACCATGGTTACCCGAGTTCCCGTTACCATGATTTGCGCCATTATTTTGTCCGCCACCGTTTCCGTGTCCACCGCCATTCCCGTTTCCAGGATTAGCCATGACCGGAGCCGTTGCAAACGTTAAAGACAACACTACGGCAAGCGCGGTAGTGGAAAAACGACCTTTAGACATGATTGTTGCCTTTTAGTGGTAGAACTCATTTGAATTATCGCCTGGCGGGTAAAACAAACAATGCGTAAAAGTCTTATATGTGATGTGGACAAAAAAGCCCGTCATTAACGGGCTTTTATTTCATCAGGCATGTGCCACAGGCGTCGGATGCTCGCCCGCTTTTCGCAGCAGCATCAGGAGATAGATAAACGACACGCTGGCAATCATGATAAACAGAAGATTGTCGGAATAGTTCTGCATTAACACTGAGGTAAAGGTGGGTCCGAGCAGGCTGCCGATGGTGTAGCTCAACAGCAGCGCCTGGTTCATCGCCACCAGCTGGTGATGCTCAACTTTCTCACAGGCCCAGGCCATCGCAACCGGATAGAGCGTGAAGCCCGCCGCCCCCAGGATAAACAGCGCGGGAGCCATGGCTGCATTGCTAAGCATTGCCAGGCATCCCATGATCACCACAAAGACCTGCACGCGCAGCACCAGCAGGCGACCAAAGCGATCGGCCAGGCGACCAATCGGCCATTGGCCGACAATGCCGGCGCTGACCATTACCGCCATCCAGAAGCCGATGCCGGAATCGCTGACGCCCTGATGGTTAAGATAGAGTGGCATCAGGCCATAGAGAGAGCCCAGTACGATCCCGGAGATGATACAGCCGTTTACACCAAGACGCGCCTGGCGCAGTCTGAGCATGGGCCAGACGTGCGTGGCTTCCTGATGCTCGCTGTTCTGGTTCACAATCCGCGTGAAAAGCAGCGGCAGGATCGCGGCCAGCACCATGCCCGTGACCCACGGCAGAACGCTCATCAGGTCGGTTGGCAGCTTGCTGACCATCAGCTGGCCCAGGACGGTGCCAATATAGTAGACCATCATATAGGCCGCCAGCAGGCGACCCCGGTTGCGGGAAGTACCGCTGCACATCAGGGCGCTTTCGACCACGACCCAGATCATCGCGCAGCCCACGCCCGCGATAAAGCGCCAGGCCATCCAGCTCCAGAAGCCCACCATCAGCCCTAAACCGGCGCATCCCGCGGCGAAAAGTAATGACGCAAAATAATAGCTGCGGTTAAAGCCGAAACGCTTGATCAGGCTGCCGGTTAATAATGTGCCAAGAAGATTGCCGGTAAAAAAGGATGAGCTAACCATACCCACCTGCCAGGTCGGTAAGTTTTCATGGGCAAGCCACAGCGGGACGAGCGTGTTTAACACCGCGATCGCCAGCGTCAGCAAAAGTAGGCCACAGAGCAACAGCAGCACTGGCCGGGTATAGGTGGTCATGGATTAAAAACCGTGAGGAAGTTCAGATTTCGTGCGCATCATGCCACCGGCAAAAACAAAGTCAATCCACCGCTTCAGGCGCTACGCACGATATGCGCCTCGTCGATTTAAAAAACTCATCCTGCTAACGGAGCGGTTGCTATCGATATTTATTATCTGATTGTTTTTATTTGTTTATGGTGAAAATGCTTTTTGGACATCAGTCGAAAAATTTCATGATTAAAAAAAGAAAAGCCGGGCATTAAGTCCCGGCTTTATATAATAAAAAATCAGCTTTAGCTGGCGATAGCCATGCCGACCGTCATATGCAGACCATAGAACACGCCGCGACCGATTAGCTCCCCTGCTAATACCAGCACAAACGCCAGCGATAAGAGCGGCAGCGCGGGCTGGTAGCCCTTAAGCTGCGGCGCAATCCAGCACACCAGCGCAACGGTAAGCAGCACGACTCGCCACGCCATCAGGGAGCCATAATCCGGCACCAGAGCGGAGGCCTGCTGAATGGAGCTGTGGATCGTGGCAAGTTCCGCACCCTGCATCAGCGCCACGATAGCGCTGACGACCAGCGCCAGCAGGGATACCGCCGGAAGCAAACGCATCGCCCAGCCGTCCACGCCCGCCACGCGCAGCAGCAGAAAGCCGAGCAGCGGTCCGCCGATAAACATCGTCAGGAAGAAGCTCATCGGCGTCCAGATGCTGTACCAGGTTGGCACGGTGTCGATGGTGTTATAAACCCGCACCATCATCCACACGAACACCACGCCCAGAACCATCGTGACAATAAGCCACAGGCTGCGCAATCCTGAAGGCAGCTTGTTCAGCGCAGCCAGCAGCCAGCCGAGGCCGCCGATGGCGAAGAAGATCGCCCCGCTGGCAATCTCGTTGCTGAGCGACGAGGCCCCCACGCGATTCAGCGAATTAAACGCACGCATCGGCGAACCGAGGTGCAGCGTAGAGGCGATAAACCCAATCCCCATCAGCACCCACAGGCCAAACATGCTCAGCACCAGGCGCTGCTGCTGGCTGGCGGTGAGGTTACCCTTTAACAGCGCCAGCGCGAGAACAATAAACCCGCCCGCCACGCACTGCCCAAAGACCGTGAAGATCATCAGCGGCCATTCATGCCATCCACTTCCCATCTCACACCTCCTTCGGGTTAGCCAGGTAGCCGGTGGTGTCACCCGTCGGACGGCTATTGGCGTTAGGTTTAATCACAATGCTTGGCTTCGTAAAGTGCGCGGACGGCAGCGGCGCAACCGCCGCCAGCTGGCCGTGCTTTTGAC